>JAWKVY010000007.1:0-465549 GCA_041397745.1 Hyphomicrobiaceae bacterium
ACGGTCCTTGGCGTAGAACAGGCGGAACTGCTGCAGCAGGATCGGCGTCATCACGAACCATTCGAGGTCCTGGATGAACATCCGCTTGTGAATCTGCGATTGCGACATCAGCCAGACGATCTCGCCCAGCACCTCGCTGGTCTTCTTCGCCGCACCCTCGGGCGCCGCGTGCGAGAACGCGGCGCGGGTGGTCGGCTTCAGGAGCAATTGCGTCACGGCCATCAGACTACGTTAGAACCGCACCGTAGGCACGGTCAACGTCCGCTCCCTCCGCAAAGCCCCACTTTGCCCCCAAGAAACCGGGTGGGTCCGGGCGGGCGCGGGCGGCAGCCCGCTCGCGCCGAAGGCGCGATCGAGCGCCCGGCCAAGAACCGAAACCCGCTCACACCACCGGGCACAAGCCCCCATCCACGTTGATCGCCGTGCCCGTCACGTAACTCCCGGCGTCGGAGGCGAGGAAGCAGGCGGCGTTGGCGAATTCCTGCGCCGTGCCGACGCGGCCCATGGGTACGATGCGGCCCATGTCGGTATAGTACTGGTCGAGCGACTTGCCCTCGGCGGCGGCGCGGCGCACCCACTGGTCGCTCTCGATGCGGCCGACCAGCAGGGCGTTGACCAGCACGTTGTGCGGCGCGCCTTCGCCCGCCAGCACTTTGGTGAGAGCGAGGCCGGCGGCGCGGGTGACGGCGGTCGGCGCGCCACCGGCAGGCGGCGCCTTCGAGCCGGTGTTGAGCACGTTGATGATGCGGCCCCAGCGGCGGGCGATCATGCCCGGCATGGCGAAACGGGCGAGGCGGACGGCGGCCATCAGCTTGAGTTCGATGTCCTCGGCCCAGACCTCGTCGGTGATGTCGAGGAACTTTCCGGTCGCGGACTTGCCGGCGTTGTTGACCACCACGTCGATCTGACCGAGCTGGCGCTCCGCCTCGCCGAAGGCACGCGAGCAGCCCTCGATGGACGAAATGTCGGCGGCGACCGCGACGACCTGCCCGGCGTGACCGGCAGAGGCGAGCGCCATCCGCGCCTCGTCCAGCACCTCGCGGCGGCGGGCGACGATGGCGACGCCGGCGCCGGCTTCGAGGAACCGCAGGGCGATGGCGCGGCCGATGCCGAGGCTGCCGCCGGTGATCAGCGCGTTGCGGCCGGTCATGGTGAGTTGCATGCGCGTGAATGCTCCTGTGAGGAAACTCGACGTGTCAGGCGGCTGGCCGCCCATGTCTACGATCAGGCCGCTGCCTGTTCATGCCTACGATCAGGCCGCTGCCTGTTCGATGGTCGGCCCGTCGCCGGCGATGGTGGTGCGGCGCATGTCGCGCGGCTTGGTATCGTCGAACGGCCGCACGCGGTGCAGCGTCTGGCGGTTGTCCCACATGACGACGTCGCCGGCCTTCCACTTGTGGGCATAGACCAGATGGCGCTCGGTCGCCGCCTCGGTCAGCTCCCGGATGAAATCGAGCGCCTCCGGCACCGGCCAGCCGATGATGCCGCCGATGTGCGACGACAGATAGAGCGACTTGCGGCCGGTGACCGGGTGCGTGCGTACGAGCCGCTGGCGCACCGGCTTGAACATCTGGCGCTCCTCCTCGGTCAGCGCCGTGAAGCCGAGCTTGCCGCGCGAGTGGATGAGCGAGTGCTCGCAGACGAGATCCTCGACCAGCGCGCGTGTCCTGTCGTCGAGCATGTCGTAGGCGATGCGCATGTCGGCGAACTCGGTATCGCCGCCCTCCTCGGCAACGACGCGGCCCGACAGGATCGAATACTTGGCGGGGATGGCGCGGAACGAGCTGTCCGAGTGCCACAGCCGGTTGCCGAGGTTGAACATGCGGCGCCGGTCGTCGCGGGCGAGCGGGCGGCCGTCCTTGTCGAGGTTCGAGACATCGACCATGCCCTGCTTCAGGCGCAGCTCGTTCGCCTTGGTGATGTTGCCGCCCTGCGCCCCCTCGATCTCGCCGAAATTCTTCGAGAATACGAGTTGCTGATCGTCGTCCACCGGCTGACCGCGGAACACCAGCACGGCGTGGCGGTCCATGCCGGCCTCGATCGCCGCGACGTCGTCCTGCGACAGCGGACGGGTGAGATCGACACCGGTGACGGCGCCGCCGAGAACAGGATGGCACTGGCGGAGGGACAAGGTCATGGCGCTGCTCCCGGGAATGTCTTGTGGTTGTCGCGCAAGGCTAGCGCCGCCATCTGGTGAGGGAAAGCGAAGACGGCGCCGGACCGCCATGCGCGCTCGATGCCGGGCCCGGTTGCAGCAGCGACCCGTCGGGCCTACCAGTGCCCGACAATGCCGGGAAAGCGCGGATAGCCCGATTGTCGCCTCGTCCGTCATGCTATAGTTCACGCTATGTCCACACCGAATCACATGCGCCGCCCGACCTTCGACCCCGCCGAAGACCCGCTCGCGGCAGACCACGACGAGTTGCACGGGCAGCCGGAACCGGTCGCAGGTCCGATGTCGGGCGCCGCGGCGCGCGCTCCGGCCCCTGACCACGTTCCGGCCGCCGGCTCGCTGTCGTCGCGCGCCATGAAGGCTGCCACGCCCGCGCCCTATCTCGACGGACTGAACCCCGAGCAGCGGCTCGCGGTTGAGACCACCGATGGGCCGGTCCTGGTGCTTGCAGGCGCCGGCACCGGCAAGACGCGTGTGCTGACCACCCGCATCGGCCACATCCTGGCGAGCGGACGCGCCTGGCCCTCGCAGATCCTCGCCGTCACCTTCACCAACAAGGCGGCGCGCGAGATGAAGGAGCGCATCGGGGCGCTTGTCGGCGGTGCGGTGGAAGGCATGCCGTGGCTCGGCACGTTTCACTCCATCGGGGTGAAGATCCTCCGGCGCCACGCGGAACTGGTCGGGCTGAAGCCGGGCTTCACGATCCTCGACATGGACGACCAGATCCGTCTGTTGAAGCAGGTGATCGAGGCGGAAGGCATCGACAAGGAGCGCTGGCCTGCGCGCCAGCTCGCCAGCCTGATCGACAGCTGGAAGAACCGCGGCCTTACGCCCGCCAAGGTGCCGTCCGGCGAGAGCTTCGCCTTCGCCAACGGCAAGGGCGCACATCTCTATTCGGTCTACCAGGCGCGGTTGAAAGAACTGAACGCCGTTGATTTCGGCGATCTGCTGCTCGAGACGCTGCGGCTGTTCCAGGAGCACCCGGACGTGCTGGCCGACTACCGCCGCCGCTTCCGCTACCTGCTGGTCGACGAGTACCAGGACACCAACGTCGCGCAGTACCTGTGGCTGCGGCTGCTCGCCGGCACCACGCGCGAGAACGGCGCGCCGCCCAACATCTGCTGTGTCGGCGACGACGACCAGTCGATCTATGGCTGGCGTGGCGCCGAGGTCGACAACATCTTGAAGTTCGACAAGGATTTTCCCGGCGCGAAAGTCATCCGGCTGGAGCGCAACTACCGTTCGACCGGCCATATCCTGGCGGCGGCCTCACACCTCATCTCCGCCAACAGGAGCCGGCTCGGCAAGACGCTGTTCACTGACGACGCGCCGGGCGAACAGGTCACCGTCACAGGCTACTGGGACGACGAGGAGGAAGCGCGCGGCGTCGTCGAGGACATCGAAGCGGCGCGCAAGGCCGGCCACCGGCTGAACGAGATCGCCGTTCTGGTGCGCGCCTCCTACCAGATGCGTGCCATCGAGGATCGCTTCGTCACGGTCGGGCTGCCATATCGCGTGGTCGGGGGCCCGCGGTTCTACGAGCGCCAGGAGATCAAGGACGCCATCGCCTATCTGGAGGTGGTTGCGAACCCGTCGAACGACCTCAAGTTCGAGCGTATCGTCAACGTGCCCAAGCGCGGCCTCGGCGAGACGTCGGTGAAGCGCGTTCATGAGCTCGCCCGCGCGCAGGGCGTGCCGCTTTACGAGGCCGCCCGGCAGATCGTCGAAACAGAGGAACTCGCTGCGAAGGCACGCAAGTCGCTGGCCGACCTCGTCGCCGCGTTCGAGCGCTGGCGCGGGCAGGTGGTCACGATGCGCCACACCGATCTCGCCGAGATGATCCTGGACGAATCCGGCTACACGGGCATGTGGCAAGCGGACAAGAATCCGCAGTCGCATTCCCGGCTCGAGAACCTGAAGGAACTCGTGCGCTTCATGCACGAGTTCGACACGTTGCAGGGCTTCCTGGAGCACGTCACGCTGGTGATGGATGCCGATCAGTCGGACGACGGTGACCGTGTCACTCTGATGACGCTGCACGCGGCCAAGGGGCTCGAGTTCGACACGGTGTTCCTCACCGGCTGGGAGGAGGGACTGTTCCCCTCACAGCGGACCATGGACGAGAGCGGGCTCGCCGGGCTCGAGGAAGAGCGTCGCCTCGCCTATGTCGGCATAACCAGGGCGAAACGGCGGGCGAAGGTGTCCTTTACGCAGAACCGGCGCAATCGCGGGCTCTATCAGCCGGCGACGCCGTCGCGCTTCGTCGACGAGCTGCCCGAGGCGCACGTCGCGGTGATCGAGGCGACGAGCCCGTTCAGCGGTCCTTACCGTGCCTTCGGCGGGCGGTTCGGCGGTGGCAATCCCTACGGCCAGAGTCGCTTCGAGGAGACGCAGCAGCAGCCGTTCGCGGCCAGCTACGATACGCCCGGCTGGCAGCGCGCCCAGCGCAACAGGGATGGCGGATCGGGCGCGACGTCGGGCAACGCCGGCGGTATCGACTATGGCTTCGACAAATGGGCGCGCAACAGCCGTACCACCGGCCAGTCGAAGCGCGGCGCACGAACGATCGAGGGCCAACTGGTGGCTGCATCGACGGGCCACACGTCGATGTTCACTGTCGGCGACCGTGTGAGTCACAGCAAGTTCGGCGAAGGTGATGTCACCGCCGTCGACGGCAACAAGCTGACCGTCGTTTTCGATACCGCTGGTGAAAAGCGTGTGGTCGATTCCTTCCTGGAGCCAGCGTCGGCCCGATAAGGCCGATCAGCCGGTCGTGGCAAATCGTTTCGACAAGTCCTGGCGCGGTGCCAGCGACGACCGCCAGTCGGCCGGCACATCGTCGAGCACGCCCGTCTCCCTCTTCGCCACATCGCGACGGCGCAGACCGAACACCGCCTCACGCACCTCGCGCGCCAACTCGTCTGCGAGATCCTGCGCCGGCTGCCCGGATCGAAGCGCGGTGAGCGCGAGCGTCGTCACCAGCAAAGACTGCAGCGCGGTGAGCCTCCCGGCATAGCCGGCATCATCGGGATCCTCCGAGATAACGCTCAATGTCGCGATCAGGACCGCCTCGACCGTCGGTTGACCCAGTTCGCGCTCGATTTGGCAGAACTTCATAGGTCCCCCGGGTTCGCGACGCAGTACGAGGCAGAGTGTCGATCGGCACGCCACACGCAGTCGCTCCGCAAACGACGCGAACCTGAGCACGTCGTCTGTTCAAACCTGCGCATTCTCTTTATTGTCTGCACTCATGGCCGACCGACGCGAAACTACGTACGACCGCGCAGCACCTGTGCGCGAACTCACAGCAGACATCGACCATGACGCGCTACGTGCACTGATCGCTCTTGCTGACGTCGGTTCACTGGCCGGCGCGGCCCGCCAGCTCCGGGTGACGCACGCCACGATCGGCCGCCGCATCGCCGCGCTCGAGCGGACGCTCGAAGCGGTGCTGTTCGAACGTACCGAAGGTCGCTACGTGCTGACCGCGCAGGGCGAGCCGATCTGCCGACTGGCACGTGAGATCGAGGACCGGATGCTCGCGATCAACCGCGCCGCGGCGGGGCTCTCGGCGGATGTCTCCGGCATCGTACGGGTGACCGCGACAGAGGGTGTCGGCGCGTTTCTGGTCACCCCGCAGCTCGCCGATCTGTCGCGAGAACTGCCCTCCGTGGACTTTGTTCTGACAACCGCCGACACGAACCTCAGCCTGGCGCACCGCGAGGCCGACATCGCGCTTCGGTTCGGACTGCCAGAGACCGGCCATATTGTCGGGCGGCGCGCTGCCGACATCAGCTATCACCTCTACGCGACGCCGGACTACATCGCCCGGACCGCACCCAGTGCGTACGGCTTCATCGCCGGCCCGGCGCGGGAGATCGCCCTGCCCGGCCTTGCCGCCATGCTGCATGCGTTGCGCGACTGCCGCGTGGTATTCCGCTCGAACAGCATGATGAGTCGCTGGCGCGCCGCTCGCGCGGGCACCGGCATCGCTCTCTTGCCTCGCTTCATGGGCGAGTTCGATGCCAGTCTCCAGCGCGTCGAAATCGGCGCCCCTCCGACACTGCGCGAGCTTTGGCTGTTGACGCATCGAGATGTGAAGGACGTGCCACGCATTCGCGCGGTCGCTGATTTCCTCTATGATCGCCTCTCGGAGATGCGCAGCCAGCTCGACTGACGATCGATCCAGGCAGCGACCTTTGCTCCCATCGACCGATGCCATCAACCGGCCGCCGTTCTGTCCCGGCCAGGAGCCGACACCAGTGCCGAGACCGAGCCCGCTGATCGATGCCGTGGCAGCGCCGCCCATTCCGGAGGCACGGGCCTGGACCCAGCGTTACGATGGGCGATACGGACCGCTGATCGACCTCTCGCAGGCGGTTCCCGGCACGCCGCCCCACCCCGCGCTACGCGGCCGCATGGCCGAAATGGCAGGATCGGCCGAAGGCGCGCGGTACGGTGCCATCCAGGGCGATGCGGAACTCAGAGCGGCGTTGGCCGACGAGGTGGCGCAACGCTACGGCGGCGACGTGGTGGCAGGCGACGTGGCCATCACCGCCGGCTGCAACCAGGCTTTCGTGTCGACGATGATTGCGATCGCCCCGGCCGGCAGCGCGGTCGTTCTGCCGGCGCCATGGTACTTCAATCACAAGATGACGCTCGACATGCTCGGCATCGCCACGCGGCCGCTCGTGCTCGACGCCGAGAACGGCTTCGTGCCGGACCCCGAACAGATCGGGCGGTTGATCGACGGCGACGTCCGCGCCATCGTGCTCGTCACGCCGAACAACCCGACGGGTGCGATCTATCCAGCGAATGTGATCAGCGAGATCATGGACATCGCGCGCCGCCGCGATGTCTGGTTGATCATCGACGAGACCTATCGGGATTTCATCGACGATCGGACCGCACCCCATGCCCTGTTTGCAGCACCGGACTGGCGTCGGCGGCTGATTCACCTCTACAGCTTCTCGAAGTCCTACTGCATCCCTGGACATAGGCTCGGTGCGGCAGTCGCCGGGCCGGACATCATCGAAGCGCTGGTCAAGGTGCAGGACAGCCTTCAGATATCGGCACCGCGCACCGCCCAGCAGCCGGTGGCGTGGGCGATGACGGCACTCGCCGACTGGCGCGAGGATGGCCGCCGGCAGATCGCCGCGCGGGCGGCGACCTTCACGGCGGCGATGCAGGCGCTTCCGGACTGGCGGATCGACGCCATAGGCGCGTATTTCGCTTATGTGCGCCATCCGTTCGCACGCCGCGACGGTGCCGAAATCGCTCGCCGGCTGGCCAGCGAGGCCGGCATCCTGGTGCTGCCGGGCAGCTATTTCGGCCCGGGCCAGGATGGGCATCTGCGCTTCGCTTTCGCCAACGCCGATCCCAGCCATATTGCGGACATACCCAGGCGTCTGGCAGCCTGGCGCGACTCCGCGCCGGCGATGCGGACCTGATCAGGCACGCGACCTACCCGATGCGGGCATGGCTGGCCGCCGGGCTTTCACCGCCACCGCGCTTGCCAACGGCCGGATTCGCGGCCTAACTCGTCGGAGGCGTCAGGAGGACCAAGCGGCCGCAAGAGCCGCACCGGGTGCAAGCCGTCCGGCGCCACGCCATCCAGGAGGAAACGACATGAACCGCAAATCCATTCTCGCCGCCGTCGCGGCGACTGTAGTCGGCGCGCTCGCCGTGCCGGCAGGTGCGCAGACCATCACACTCAACGGCGCCTCGCAGTTTAACGACGACCACGCCTTCACCAAGGCAATGGTGAAGTTCGCCGAACTGGTGAAGAAGTACTACGGCAAGCCGATCGAGTTCGTCATTCACAAGAACTCTTCGCTCGGTCTCGAGAAGCAGTATTTCGAGTACATGGCACAGGGCAAGGCCGTCGACTTCGCGATCGTCTCGCCGGCGCACATGTCGACCTTCTCCAAGGCGGCACCCTTCATCGATGCGCCGTTCCTGTTCCGTGACATCGCGCACTGGAACAAGGTCCTCGATTCCGGCGTGCTGAAGCCGGTCGCCGACGAGGTGGCGAAACGCTCGGGCGTGATGTTGATCGGATACGCTGGCGGCGGCACGCGCAACATCTTCATCAACTCGAAGATGGAGAGCCTTAAGGACATCCAGGGCCTCAAGGTCCGCGTGCAGGGCGCGCCGATTTGGTCGAAGACGTTCCAGGCGGTCGGCATGGCGCCAACGGTCATCGCCTACAACGAGGTTTACAACGCCATCCAGAACGGCGTGATCAAGGCCGGCGAGAACGAGGCGGCCGGCGTCGAGCAGATGAAGTTCTTCGAGGTCGCGCCGAACCTGCTGATGACCAAGCACGCGATCACGGTTCGCCCGCTGTGCTTCTCGAAGAAGACCTTCGACAAGCTGCCAAAGGATCTGCAGGCAGCGATCATCAAGGCGGGTGCTGAAGCCGGCAAGTACGGTCGCGAGATCGAGAGTTCGCAGGACACCGCCAAGCTCGAAGCGCTCGAGAAGGCCGGCAAGCTGAAGCGGATCCCGTTCCAGGGCCGCGCCGAGATGGAGAAGCGTGTCGCCCCGGTGATGGCCGCCTACGCCAAGGAGATCGGCGCCGAGGACATCTACAAGAAGATCTCCGCAATCAAGTGATCTGCCGGTCCCTTGCGAATTGAACCGACGGCGGGGCGAGGCCAATCGGCCGCCGCCCCGCCGTGCGGCACGCCTTCCTGCCACACCCGTCAGGCTTTCCCACAAGGCATCCGATGACAGAGCCGACGTCCGACACCGTCAGCCGGCCGCGTGCCCTCTGGCGACGCTTCACAGCCTTGTATCATCGCGCGCTGTGCGTGGTGCTGGTGGTGGCGCTGGTCATCCTTGTGATTCCTGTATCCATGCAGATCTTCTCGCGCTTCACGCATATCATTCCGCACTACATCTGGACCGAGGAGATGGCTCGTTTCCTGTTCGTCTGGGTGATCATGATCGGTGCGATGCTCGGCGTGCGCGAGAACACCCACCTCGACGTCGATATATGGCCGCGCCTCGCCCCGAAGCCGGACGCCGCGCTGAGGATCTTCGGGCGCCTGATGATGCTGGTTATGGCGGTCGTGTTCGTCTACGCCGGCATCGAGTTCACGGAGTTCGCGTGGTACCGCATCTCCGAGCTCGCAGAGCTGCCATTGTGGCTGATCCATATCGCCTGGCCGATCACCGGCATCACTTGGCTCGTGTTCCTCGGCGAGCACCTGCTGGACGATATCCTGGTAATCCTCGGCCGCGCACCGCCGCCGGCCTCGCACATGCCGGAGGCCCTCTGAAATGGCGGGCAGCGTACTTTCCCCGGGTCAGGGCGCGCTGATCCTGTTCGTCGTGTTCTTCTCGCTGATGTTCATGCGGGTGCCGGTCGCCTTCGCGCTCGGCCTCGCCTGCCTGCCGATCTTCATGATCGAGCCGCGGCTCGGCGAGATGGGCCTGATCCAGGAGACGTTCAACGCCTACAACTCGTTCATCCTGCTGGCGGTCCCGTTCTTCCTGCTGTGCGCGAACCTGATGAACGCCGGCGGCATCACCGAGCGGCTGATGCGCCTGTCGCGCGCCGCGGTTGGCCACTATCCGGGCGGTCTCGCGCAGGTGAACGTGGTGCTGTCGTTGTTCTTCGCCGGCATCTCCGGCTCGTCGACGGCCGACGCGGCGAGCCAGTCGAAGCTGTTCATCCCGGCACAGGTGAAGGACGGACACGACATTTCGTTCGCCGCAGCCATCACGGCCGTTTCCTCGGTGCTCGCCGTGATCATTCCGCCGTCGATCCTGATGATCGTATGGGGCGGCATTCTCACAGTCTCGATCGGCGCCCTGTTCCTGGCCGGCATCATTCCGGGCTTTCTCATCGCCGGGGCGCAGATGCTGACGGTGTATGGCTACGCCAAGGTCCGCGGCTACGGCACGTTCCCGAAAGCAACGTGGAGCGAGTTCGGCAAGGCGTTGCTCGTCGCCGCGCCGGCGCTGCTGACGCCCGGCATCATCATCGGCGGCAAGGTATTCGGCTGGTTCACACCGACCGAGAGCGCCTGCATCGCGGTGCTCTACGCTGCTTTCCTGTCGCTCATCGTATATCGCGAGATGTCGGCACAGGCCGTCTACACCGCCTTCCTCGACACCGCGCGGCTTGCTGCCGTGGCGCTGTTCTGCGTCGGCACGGCGAGCGCCTTCGGCTGGGTGATGGCCTACTACCAGATCCCGCAGTCGATCCTCGCCGGTGTCGAGACGTGGGGCATGGGCAAGATGCAGACCGGGTTCTTCATCTCGTTCTCGTTCCTGGTAGTCGGCTGCTTTCTCGACGCCATTCCGGCGATCATCATCGTCGGCACCATCCTCGACCCGCTGGCGAAATCCGTCGGCATCGATCCCATCCACTTCGCGATGATCGGCATCATCTCGCTGGCGTTCGGGCTCGTCACGCCACCGTATGGCCTGTGCCTCATGATCGCCTGCCGGATCGCCGGCATCCGCATCGGTGATGCCATCAAGGACGTGCTGATCATGCTCGTGCCGATGATGCTGGTGCTCGCCGCCGTGATCATGTTCCCCGATGTGGTACTCTGGCTGCCGCGGGTGCTCGACCCCGACCTGATGAAATAGCCGTCAGATCGTCTTGTCGGCGCTGGAGCACAGGTCCGCGACGATGCAGTTGGCACAAGCCGGCTTCTTCGCCTTGCACACGTAGCGGCCGTGCAGGATCAGCCAGTGATGAGCGTGCAGTCCGTATTGGGGCGGCACTACCCCGAGCAATCCTTCCTCGACGGCGAGCGGCGTCTTGCCGGGCGCCAGGCGAAGACGGTTGGCGACGCGAAAAACGTGCGTGTCGACCGCCATGGTCGGCTCCCCGAATGCCATGTTCATGACCACGTTCGCGGTCTTGCGACCAACGCCCGGCAGCGCTTCCAGCGCCTCCCTGTCGTCCGGCACCTCGCCGCCGTGACGGTCGATCAGCTGCTCTGAAAGCGCGATGACGTTCTTCGCTTTGTTGCGAAACAGTCCGATCGTCTTGATGTGGTCGACGAGCCTTGCCTCGCCGAGCGACACCATCCTGGAGGGCGTGTCGGCGACCTTGAACAGCGCACGCGTCGCGCGGTTGACGCCCGCATCGGTCGCCTGCGCGGAGAGAACGACGGCGACCAGCAGCGTGAACGCGTTGACATGCTCGAGCTCGCCTTTCGGTTCAGGTTCGGCGGCATGGAAGCGTCGGAAAATCTCGGCGATGGTCGCGCGATCAAGCTGCTTCGACGCCCCCGCGCGACGCGCCTTGCCGGAACCGGTCGCGGCGCGTGCCGGCTTCGGCGCGGCCCGGCCTTTGGAACTTTTCGCGGACGCCGGCGTGATGACTTCGTCACCGTCCCGCGCCTGCGGCGACATGCTCGCCCGTCTTGCAGCCATCCCCGCTTTTCCCCTACTGAACCCGTCGGTATTGTGAACTTCATGACCGAACCCGCCCCGCCGGCGCAAGCCCCCGCCCCGTTTCGTGCGATCCTGACGCCGCACCGGTCGCTGTCGGCGCAAGGCTTCCTGATCGTGATGGCGGCGATCGGTCTCGTCAGCTTCCTGGCCGGGATGGCGTTCCTGGTGATGGGCGCGTGGCCGGTGTTCGGCTTCTTCGGGCTCGACGTGGCGCTGATCTACTTCGCGTTCCGCGCCAACTATCGCGCCGCACGGCAGTTCGAGACGGTGGAGGTGACTCGGGACGCCGTGACGCTGACGCATGTGGACGCCAGCGGGCGGACCACGTCGCAGTCGTTCAACCCGTTCTGGGTTCGTGTCGAGATCGAGCAGTGGACCGACGGGCGCGCCTTCCTGAAGCTTGCCGAAAGCGGCCGGCAGAGCCTGTTCGGATCGTTCCTGCTGGACGAGGAGAAGCACGAGCTCGCCGATGCGCTGCGTGCCGCCCTGCTGACCGCGCGCGGCCGGCGCATCTGAGGACAACCGAACGATACGGCAAGAATCGGGTCGCCCAGCGGGCTCGGTGCGGCGTAGCTTTGTCACAACGACCATGCCCGAGGGGTTACGGAACAATGCTCGCCGCGCTCGACATCACCGCCACGCGCCCGCTGCCGGCACAACGCGACCGCGACTACGATCTGGTGCGCCGCGCCATTGCGTTCCTGTCCGAGCACTGGACGGCGCAGCCGGAACTCGACCACCTCGCACGTCACCTCGGTCTCTCGCCGGCGCACTGCCAGAAGCTGTTCAAGCGCTGGTGTGGTCTCTCGCCCAAGGAGTTCGTGCAGGCGATCACCATCGATCACGCGCGAGGCCTGCTCGCCGGCTCGGCCAGCGTGCTCGATACGGCCCACGAGGTCGGTCTGTCGGGCGGTGGACGGCTGCACGACCTCTTCGTCGACCACGAGGCGATGACGCCCGGCGACTACAAGCGGCGCGGTGAAGGGCTGGTGATGACGTATGGCTTCCACGCATCACCGTTCGGCGACGCACTCGTGATTGCCACCGATCGCGGCATCGCGGGCCTCGCGTTCGTCGACGAGGACGCCGGGCAGACGCGGGTCGAGGCGCTCGCCGACATGACGGGGCGCTGGCCGCGGGCACGCTTCGTCGAGCGGCCGGAAAGCACCGCGGAGCACGCCGCACGCGTATTCGATCCGGCAGCCTGGCGCGCCGAACGGCCGATCCGCGTCGTGCTGATCGGTACCGACTTCGAGGTGCGCGTGTGGGAGGCGCTGCTTCGCATCCCGATGGGTCGCGCGGTGAGCTACTCGGACATTGCGAGCCACCTCGGCAGGCCGTCGGCCTCGCGGGCGGTCGGCACTGCGGTCGGCCGCAATCCCATCTCGTTCGTGGTGCCGTGTCATCGCGTACTGCGCGCCGACGGTGCTCTCGGCGGCTATCACTGGGGCCTGACGAGAAAGCGCGCACTGATCGGCTGGGAATCGGGCCGGGTTCGCGGCGACTGAGGTGTCGCTGGCGGCGGCCTGTTGGCCTTTCGGCCGCCCAGATGTTACCCCATCACCGCCGAGTACAGCCGCGAGGGGAGCAGCGATGGTCGCGTTCAGGGATCTCTGGTTCGGACACCCGATCAACGAGAGCGTGCAGACGCCGTGCATCGCTCCCGACACGCTGACCAACTACGAGGGCCGCACCGTACATCGCGGGTTTCCGGTCTATTCCAACCAGTGCGCCATCCGCATGGGCGTGGCGCTGAAGCGCGCCGGGGTGAAGCCCGGGCAGATCTCGGGCTGCGCGACATGCGGCGCTCACCACGCCGACCATATGCATTTCATCCGCGCGAACGAGCTTGCAGCCGCGATCGGAAGGGCGCGGCTGCCGGGCGTCGGCCCACAGCAGAAGTTCTCCGGCACGGACGCCAATCACTTCTATCCGAAGCTGTTCGGCAGGACAGGGATCATCCACATCGAGAACTACTGGATGCGCTCGACCGACAAGCCGGGCAATCCGACCGGCGACCATATCGACGTGTGGAACGGCTACCGCTCGTCGGCCAAGTGGCTGATGGAGTGGTTCTCTTGGGCCGGCTACTACGGCAACTATGCGCAGGCCAAGCACATCTCGTTCTGGGAGGTGAAGTGATGCGCACGCTGGTCGCCATGGCAGTGGCACTCACTGCGGCGCTTCTGACCTCGCTCTATCTGGCGCAGCCGGCGGCAACCTGGGTGACCAACCAGTTCACCTACGACAATCCCGACAGCGTCGGCGATCTGCACGCGGTGGTGTACATGGCCGCGAATGTCGCCGCGCTGTTGACCGGCTACGGAATCGGCTGGCTGCTCGGCGGCCCGCTCGACAAGGCGCCGCGCTCGCACTGACCTGCGAACGGGCCACCGCTCAATGCAGCGCCAGCATTCGTCGCAGCGCGGCATTGAAGACATGCGGCTGCTCGTACATCACCCAATGGCCGGCGTCGGGGATGATCTCGGCAACCAACTCGGGGTGGTGCTCGCGGAGAATGTCGAGGCAGGCTTCCACGGTCGGGTAGCCGACGACATCCTTGCGACCCCAGATCGTAGTGAGCGGCACCGATACGTGCGCGAGACCCTGGCGGACGTTGTCGGTCGCCGCGAACGGGCGGGAGCGGAACCGCGCCTTCCTGACGTTGTCGGCCTGCAACGCGACGGCGAGATCGTCGACGCGGTCGGGTCGCGACAGCATGAGCAGTTCGAGCACCTTCCGGTGGACGCCGAGCGCCTCCGCGTGCGTCATCGCCGAATGCTCCTTGGGGAACACCATCGTCGGCCGGCGGATGCCGAGCGCCGATGTGCCGATGATGGTCATCGCGCGGATGTGCGCGCCAAGCCGGCCCGCGGCGAACGTGCCGACGTGTGCGCCGAAAGAGAAGCAGACGAGGCGTGGCCGTCGCTCGGCCGGCACCAGCGTGCGAATGCCGTGAACGACGGCGTCGGCCGAGTTTTCCGGCACCGGCGGCTTGGCCGGCATGGCGCTGTCGCCAAGACCGGGCAGGTCGGCCACCCAGACCTCATGATCTTGCGCCAGATCCGGAATGGTACGCACCCAGTGCGTCCACGAGCCGGAACCGCCGTGCAGTAGAATCAACGGCTCGCGATCGTGGCCGGCGCCGAAGCGGCGCCAGACCATGCTGCCGTCGCCGCAAGGCGTCTCGAAGCGCTCGGCGGTGGCCTCGAGGCGGCGCACGTCGTCGATGGTGGCGATGCTCATCGCTGCTCCATGTGCCGGTCCGTCTGTGCGCCGGCCGGGTTGCACCGGGCGGGGTTGTCGACCGGCTCGGGGACATACAAAATCGGTGCGCAACAGACAACACGAGGCGACAGACAGCAGTCATGCCAGGATCAATCGGGCCGATACCGGACAGCGCAGGGCGCAACCTCAGGATCAACGGCGACCGCCTGTGGGCGAGCCTGATGGAGATGGCGAGAATCGGCGCGACGCCGAAGGGCGGCGTCAACCGCCTGACGCTCACCGACCTCGATCGCGAGAGCCGGCAACTGTTCCGGAGCTGGTGCGAGGCCGCCGGCATGACAGTGGCCGTCGACCGCATGGGCAGCATGTTCGCGCGGCGGGCCGGCGCCGATGAAAGGCTGGCGCCGGTAATGATCGGCTCTCATCTCGACAGCCAACCGACAGGCGGCAAGTTCGATGGAGCGCTCGGCGTGCTGGCGGCGCTCGAGCTGGTGCGGACGCTGAACGATCTCGGCATCACCACGCGGCACCCGATCGAGGTCGTCAACTGGACCAACGAGGAAGGCTCGCGGTTCGCGCCCGCGATGGTGGCGTCAGGCGTGTTCGCCGGTGCCTTCGATCTCGACTACGGCCTCGGGCGCACGGACGTCGATGGCAAGACGCTGGGCGCCGAGCTGGCGCGGATCGGCTTTGCCGGCGACACGGCAGTGGGCGGCCGGCCGGTGCATGCGTTCCTCGAGCTGCACATCGAACAGGGGCCGATCCTCGAGGAGGAGGGTACCGACATCGGCGTCGTCACGCATGCCAACGGCCAGCGGTGGTATGAGATCGACATCACCGGCGTCGAGAGCCATGCCGGTCCGACGCCCATGAGCCGGCGCAAGGACGCGCTCGTCGGCGCGGCGCGCATCATCGAGCTTGTCAACCGCATCGGCTTCCAGCACGACCCGGCGGCATGCGCGACCTGCGGCATGATCGAATCGAAGCCCAATTCTCGCAACGTCATCCCCGGCCGGGTATTCCTGACGGTCGATTTCCGTCATCCGGACGAGGGAAAGCTGACGTCGATGGACGCGGCGCTGCGCGCGGGCGTGGCCGAGATTGCCGCGCGGAGCGGGGTGACGGCCGAACTGGTGCAGATCTGGCAGTCGCCGGTGACCGCATTCGACCCAGAGTGCGTGACCGCGGTGCGGGAAGCCGCCAAGGCGCTCGGCCTCTCGCATCGCGACATCACGTCGGGCGCGGGGCATGACGCGGTCTACATGGCACGTGTGGCACCGACGGCGATGATCTTCACGCCGTGCATCGGCGGCATCAGCCACAACGAGGCCGAGGACATGACGCCAGCATGGGCCGAAGCCGGCTGCAACGTGCTGCTCAGGGCGGCCCTGGCTCGAGCTGGTGTCGTGGAGTAAGGGGCGCGGGGCCGCACACAAGCCTGCTGCGACGCAGCCGGTGCGAACCCTTCGGTCATACCGTCGCGCTCAGATCGCCTTCTCGGTCTCGGCGTCGAACAGGCGGATGCCCGCAGGGTTGACGGCGAGACGGACGGTGTCACCGGAACTCGCACGGACTGTCGGCTCGACGGAGGCGACGATGGTGGCGCCGCCCGAGCGCAGATCGAGGATCACTTCCGATCCGAGCTGCTCGGCGACCTCGACGATACCGTCGAAGGCAAGATCTGTCGCGTCGCCGTCGCGCGCGATGCGCAGATCCTCGGGCCGGATGCCGAGGACGGCACGACGGCCACCGGCGCCGTTCAGCCGGACGGCAACCGCCTCGGGCATACGGATGCGCATGGTCTGGTTCTCGGCGTAGATCGCGCCGCCGTCGTCGCGCAGCGTGACGTCGGCAAAGTTCATGGCGGGCGAGCCGATGAAACCCGCGACGTACTTGTTGGCCGGGTTGTTGTAGAGTTCGAGCGGCTCGCCGACCTGTTGGATATGGCCGTCCTTCATGACGACGACGCGGTCGCCGAGCGTCATCGCCTCGACCTGGTCGTGCGTGACGTAGATCGACGTCGTCTTCAGACGGTGGTGCAGCTTCTTGATTTCGACGCGCATCTGCACGCGCAGCTTGGCATCGAGGTTCGACAACGGCTCGTCGAACAGGAACACTTGCGGGTTGCGCACGATGGCGCGGCCTAGAGCAACGCGCTGGCGCTGACCGCCGGAGAGCATGCGCGGTTTGCGGTGCAGGTGATCCTGGATGCCGAGGATGTCTGCGGCCTCCTTGACACGCTTGTCGATCTCGGACCGCGGGAACTTCCGCATCTTGAGCCCGAACGCCATGTTGTCGAACACACTCATGTGCGGATAGAGCGCGTAGTTCTGGAACACCATGGCGATGTCGCGGTCCATCGGCGGCAGGTCGTTGACCACCGTGTTGCCGATCAGGATCTGGCCTTCGGTCACCGTCTCGAGACCCGCGACCATCCTAAGCGTCGTCGTCTTGCCGCAGCCGGACGGGCCGACCAGCACGAGAAACTCGTGATCCTTGATCTCGAGGTCGATGCCCTTGACGGCGTTGAAGTCGTCATAGCGCTTGTGCAGCTTGCGGAGGGAGACGTTTGCCATCGGATTCTCGTGCGTCGTGAGTTGTGAGTGGTCAGTGGTCGAAAGTGGAAGGCGGCGGATCGGAGCCGGCAACACGCCCGAAGGACGGGCGATCACCACTCGCGACGGACCAATCACCACTCACGCGGGTTATCCCTTCACCGAGCCCGTCAGGCCCGAGACGTAGTGTTCGACAAAGAACGAGTAGACGATCGCGACCGGGATCGAGCCGAGCAGTGCGCCGGCCATCAGCGGGCCCCAGAAGAACACGTCGCCGCGAATGAGCTCGGAGACGACGCCGACGGGGACTGTCTTTTGCTCAGGACTCGACAGGAACACGAGCGCGTAGATGAACTCGTTCCATGACAGCGTGAAGGCGAAGATCAGCGCCGACAGGATGCCGGGCACGGCGACGGGCAGCACGATGTAGAGCATCGCCTGCCAGCGCGAGGCGCCATCGATGCGGGCGCACTCCTCGAGCTCCTTCGGGATGGCCTTGAAGTAGCCCATCATCAGCCACGTACAGAACGGGATGAGGAACGTCGGATACGTGAGGATCAATGCCCATGGCGTGTCGCCGATGCGGTAGTTGCGGATGATGTCGGAGAGCGGGATGAACAGCAGCGTCTGCGGCACCAGGTAGGTGATGAAGATCAGCGTTCCGAGCAGGCCGGCACCGGAGAACTTGAGGCGCGACAGCGCATAGCCGGCGAGCACGCCGCAGAACAGTGAAATGGCCGTCGCCACCACGGCGATGAACATGGTGTTCCACATCCACATCATGAATGTGGTCTCGCCGAACAGGTACTTGAGGTGGGCCGTCGTCGGGTTCCAGGTCCAGAACGGCGTGTAGTTGGCCGCCCGCCACGGGCGATAGAGTTCCCCGTCCGGCCGGAAGGTCGTGATGATCATCCAGTAGAACGGGAACAGCAGCAGGATCAGGAAAATGCCGGTCGGGATGCGGAAGAACACCCACCGCCGCCAGGCTGCACCTTCGATCATGCCAGGTCTCCTGCGGTCGTCGGCAGTCGGCATTCGGCAGTCTCGAAACTGCCGCTGCCGCTGAATGCCGCTCGCCCGATTGCCGATTGCCGAAATCCGAATGCCGCGCCCATCACCTCGTCTCCACGCGGCGGATGTACATGAGCTGGAAGATCACGATCGCGAACAGGATCGGGAACATCGCCAGCGATACGGCGGCGCCCTGGCTCAGCAGGCCGGTGCCGATGCCGAGCTGATAGGCATATGTCGCGAACAGGTGCGTTGCGTTGGCCGGGCCGCCGCCGGTCATCACGTAGACGATCTGGAAATCCGCGAAGGTCTGGATCACCGAGAACAGCACGACGACCATCGTCACTGGCAGCAGCAGCGGCCAGGTGATGTAGATGAAGCGCTGCCACGGCTTGGCGCCGTCGATGGCGGCAGCCTCCTGCAAGTCGGGACTGATCGTCTGCAGGCCGGCCATGAGCGAGATGGCGAAGAACGGAACGCCGCGCCAGACATTGACGATGATGATGGAGACCATGGCGAGATCATCGTCGCCGAGCCAGTTGATGGCGCTCGTGATCATACCGAGCCTGTAAAGGCCCCAGTTGATGACACTGAAGGTCGGGTCGAACATCCATTTCCAGGCGAAACAGGCGAGTACCGTCGGCACGATGAAGGGCAGCAGGATGAAGGCGCGCGTCACCGCCTTGAACCTGAATTCGCGGTTGAGCAGGATCGCGAGCCAGAGGCCTAGGATCAGTTTGAAGATCGTCGTTACGACGGTGTAGAGGACCGTGTTCCAGACCACGGCGTGGAAGATCGGATCCGTCGCCAAGCGCGCGAAGTTCTCGAGCCCGACGAACTCGCCGGCAATACCCACCCTGGCGTTCTGCACGGAAAGCAGAATGCCCTTGACGAATGGGTAGGCGATGAACATGCCGAGCAGCGCGAACGTGGGCAGCAGCAGGAGCAGTGCGAGGCTGCCCTCGTTCTCCAGCGGCCGCCAGCGCGGTTTCACGACGACGACATCGCCGGTGCCAGCAACGGATGCTGCCATTTCGACTTGGTCCTTGAGATGAGAAGCTGACCGGCCGCACGCTGCCGTGGCATCGTGCGGGGCTCACCTGCTCGACGGCAACGCCGAAGGAGAGCCGGCAGAGCCGGAGCGGAAGGTTCCGCTCCGGCCGGCTTGGTCGGTGGCGCGAGCGATCAGGCGCCGTAGATCTTCACCAGCTGATCGTGCGTCGACTTCACCGCATCCTCGGCCTTGGTGCCCTTCATGGCTGCGGCGAACATGTTGCCGATCAGGTACTTGGTCAGCACCTCGGCGGCCTTGGCGTTCGGCTCGCCCGGATGGCCCGGCGTGGCGCCGAGTTTGCCGGCGACGGCGTAGGGTGCCATCACCGGATTGGCCGACCACAGCTTGTGGTTTTCCCAGCTCGTCGTGCCGGGCGTATAGAAGCCTTCGCCGGTCGAGAACCACTGGTCGTAGTTCTCTTTCTTGTGAATGAACTTCAGCAGTTCCTTCGCGGCCTTCTGGTTCTTCGAGTAAGTCGGCAGCACGTGGCTCGTATACGTGTGCATGCCGAACTGGCCCTTGGGGCCGGCCGGCAGCGGACCATGGAACACGTCGTCAGCCAGCGGCTTGCCATCCGCGGTCTTGTACTGGTCCTTCTTGCGAGCGGCAGCGATGTAGATCGACGCGCCGTTGAGCGTGGCGCAGATGGTGCCGGAGAGGAATGCACGGTTGTTGCCGGCGTCGTCCCAGGCGAGGCCGCCCTCGTCGAAGGAGTCCTTCCAGGCCGCCGTCATCCACTTGACCGCCTCGACGGTCTCCTTGGAATTGAGCACCACCTTGCCCTTCTCGTCGACCTCGCGGCCGCCGAAGCTCCACAGCAGCGGATAGGCGAATGTCGGAGGGTCGCCGAACGACTGGCCGAACGATTGGCCGATCGGGTAGCCCTTCTTCTTCAGTTCCTTGCCCATCGCCCGATATTCGTCCCAGGTCTTGGGGGCGCCGTTCGGGAACATCGATTTGCGGTAAGCGGTCATGGCGCCGATAATTGCCATCGGCATCGCCATCCACTTGCCACCCGACGAGCAGTTGCCTGTCGAGATCTTGTAGTAGCCGCCCTGATCCTTGCCGATCGCCTCGGCGACGTCGGAGAGATCGACGAGGCTGGCCTTGTAGAGATGCGGGTGGTTGTTGAAGAGCATGATCAGGTCGGGACCCGAACCCGACTGGATCGACGACGTGATGCGCGGCTGCAGGTCGTTGCCGTTGACGGTCTCGTACTTGATCTTGATGCCAAGTGCCTTCTCGGCCTCGGGCGCGAGCTTGTCGCGGATGAGCTTGTCACAAGCCGGCACGAAGTCGTTCCAGCGCAACCAATGCACGGTGGTCGACTGCGCGTAGGCCGGTGCCCGGCTCGACGCCAGAATGCCGGCGATACCGCCGGCCTTGAGCGCAACGGCGCCAGCGCCGCCAAGTTTCAGGACACGCCTTCTCGACAGTGACTTCATGGACGATTCCTCCTCAAGTGATCCGGGTGGTGCGTTATCTGGTTATTTGTCCACCTGACGCGTTACTGTATACGTTGAAGACACCGACGACAACAGTCTGGCCGCGCGGCACATGGCGACGTGGCTGATTTTCCTCAGCCGACGGCCGGCTCGCTTACCGGCCCGCGGCATAGCCCTGCATGCCTCGCGGATTGGCGGCGGCGCGGCGGCGGACGCCGTCCTGTGAGGCAGCGGTGAGACGACCTTCGCTCCAGCCGTCACCGACCTCGACGACATGTCCGCGCCGCCTGAGCTCGGCGATGGTGGCGGCGGGCACGCGGTCCTCGATGACGACAACGCCCGGCCGCGCGGCGCGCGGCCAGAAGGACGCCGGAAAATGCTCGATGTGCCAAGCTGGCGCGTCGATCGCCTGCTGCAGGTTCATGCCGAAGTGGACATGCCGGAGCAGGAGCTGGGTGTTCCACTGGTCCTGCTGGTCGCCCCCGGGCGTGCCCCAGATCATGTACGGAGCGCCGTCGCGCAACGCCATTGAGACCGAGAGTGTCGAGCGTGGCCGCTTGCCCGGCGCCAGCGCCGCCGGATGGCGCGGATCCAGCCAGAACATCTGCGCCCGCGAGCCGAGCGGGAAGCCGAGGGCGGGGATCACCGGCGACGACTGCAGCCAGCCACCTGACGGCGTAGCAGTGAACATGTTGCCGGCACGGTCGATCACATCGATGTGCACGGTGTCGCCCTTCGCGTCACCGAGCCGGCCGACCGTCGGCTCTCCGGCGCCGGCACTGGCGGAACCGCCGGCCGGCGCCTCCCGCACGACGACCTCGCCACCGAAACCCGGGATGCGGCCGGGGCGCTGCTCGAGCGAGGCGTGGCCCATGTCGATGAGACGGCGACGCTCGTCGTTGTAGTCCTTGGACAGCAGCTGACGCATCGGCACCTCGGCGAACAGCGGATCGCCGTAGAAACTTTCGCGGTCGGCGTATGCGAGCTTGGCGGATTCGATCCAGATGTGGATGAAGTCGGCATCCGTGGCCGACAGTCTGTCGAGGTCGAAGCCATCGAGCAGTGCGAGCATCTGCAGGAGCACGGGGCCCTGTGTCCACGGCCCGGGCTTCAGCACCTCGAGGCCCTTGTAGGCGAGCGACAACGGCGCCTCCCGCGTCGGCCTCCAGCGTGCCATGTCGTCGCCGGTGAGCACGCCCCTGTGGCAGCGTCCGGAGACGTCGAACACCTCGTTCTCGCGACAGAAGCGGTCGATCGCCTCGGCGACGAAGCCATGGCTCCATGCGCGGCGCGCCCGCTCGATCTCGGCTTCGCGGCTGCCGCCGCCCGATTCCGCCTCCGCCAGGATCCGCCGATAGGTCTCGGCGTGTGCGGCGTTGGTGAACAGTGAGCCCGGCTCCGGCACCGTGCCGCCCGGCAGGTAAACGGCAGCCGAGGTCGGCCAGTGCGTGCGGAACAGGCCCTCGACCGTGGCGATGGTTGCGCAGGCCCGTTCGACGATGGGGTGGCCGTGCGTCGCGTAGCCGATCGCTGCTTCCAGCACGTCGCGCAGGCGCATGGTGCCGTGCTCGGCGAGCACTGTCATGTACGTCTCGAAGGTGCCAGGAATACAGGCCGCGAGCAGCCCCGTGCCGGGGACGATGTCGAGGCCGAGACGATCACGGTAGTGTGCGATGGTGGCACCGGCCGGCGCTGGACCCTGGCCGCAGATCACCTCGGGCCGGCCGACGCGACGGTCGTAGATCATGACCGGCACATCGCCACCCGGACCGCACAAGTGCGGCTCGACCACCTGCAGCACAAAGGCGGCCGCGACGCCGGCGTCGAACGCGTTGCCGCCGCGCTCGAGGATCGCCATGGCGACGGCGGTGGCGATCCAGTGGGTGGTGGCGGCGACACCGAAGGTGCCCTCGATCTCCGGACGGGTCGTGAATGGACCGGCATTGATGTTCGACATGGAGCCAAGCCTTTCCTCGCGAAACGGAGGACTTGGTAGGCGCGGGCACAAGTGAGGTCAATGGCGCGCCAGGCAGTACTGACCGACCGCGCGGCGCAGGAGGGCGACACACGACGGCCGGCAACGCCCGGACTTGTCGCGAAGCAAACAAAACCCATCGAATTGAAAATATTTCGTAGAGAAGTCACTTATCTCGTTAATGGCAATTTGCCGGATTTACCGAACATAAACTTTCAATTTCGAGGCGCATTGATGATCCTGGGGTCAGTTTATGGCAATCGAGCCCCCGAGGTGCACGATGATGACCAACGAGACCGACACAGCGACGCCCGCCGACGCGACAAGGCAGCCTGATGCGGCAGGCCACGGCGCGCCTTGGCTCGCACGCTTTTCCGATGATCGCTCGGGATCGGTGGCGATCACCTTCGCGCTGACCTCCATGGTGGTGTTCGGCATCATCGGCGGCGCCATCGACCTCGGTCGCTCCTACGCGGCGCGCGGCCAGAACGAGCAGGCGCTCGACAGTGCGGTTCTGGCGGCTGGTCGCGTCCTGCAGATCCAGGGCAGCGATACCGCGCAAGCCATCACCACCGCGGAGCGATTCTACGTCGAGCACAAGTCTCAGTTCACGACCAGCGATCTTACGAGCTTCGCGGTCGTCGACAACGGCACGGCGATCCGCGCCACCTCCGATGCGAAGATCGCGACGCCCTTCCTGTCGATCCTAGGTATCAACGAGATCGACGTGAAGACCCAGGTGAAGGCAGTGCTGGCTGCAGGCGGCAACGCCGGCACGCACATCGAGGTCGCCATGATGCTCGACATCACCGGCTCGATGGGCGGCACGAAGATCGCCGACCTGAAGCTCGCCGCCAAGGACCTGATCGACATCGTCGTGTGGGCCGACCAGAGCGAGTACACCTCGCGCGTCGCACTGGCGCCTTTCTCCGAGCACGTCAACGTCGGCCGCGACTACTTCCGCGCCGTCACCAACCGCACGCCGAGCGGCTCGGGCGACAGCCGCACCTGCGTCCGCGAGCGCTCGACGTCGGATCGCTACACCGACGCGCCACCGGCGTCCGGCAACTACTTCAACGCCTACACCTCGTCGAGCACGTGCCGCCCCAGCCAGCCGATCATGCCTCTGACCAGCGACAAGTCCGCCCTGAAGAGCCGCATCGACGATTTCAGCGCAACCGGCAACACCGCCGGCCACCTCGGCACGCAATGGGCGTGGTACATGCTGTCGCCGCGCTGGAACGGCATCTGGCCGACGTCGAGCGAGGCGCGCGCCTACTCCGACATCACCGCGAAAGGCGAGCACGGCCAACCGCTGCTGCAGAAGATCGCGGTGCTGATGACGGACGGCGAGTACAACACACAGTACTCCGGCTCGGCGTCCTACATCCAGGCACGCACGATCTGCCAGAACATGAAGTCCGAGGGCATCATCGTCTACACCGTCGGCTTCCAGATCGCGCCGGGCGGCACCGCCGATACGACGATGCGCGACTGTGCGACGGACAGCACCTACTACTACAGTGCCGGCGACGGTGACGCGCTGCGCGGTGCCTTCCGCGACATCGCCCTGAAGATCGCGACCTTGCGGCTTGCCGAGTAGCCAGCCCCGCTCCCGACGCGGCCGCAAGACGGCGGGTATCACGGCAACGTGATTCCCGCCGTCATTTTGCGGTGCCGGTGCGGCGTGCTGATATCTAGTTCGGCGGCTCATGGAACGGCGGGCCGCAGGGCAAGCAACTCTTGGAGAATCTCATGTCGCTCACAAGCCAGTCACGGCTCGTCGGTCGCCGCGCGGCGATCATGTCGCTCGCGCTCGGCGGCCTCGTCGCGGCCGGCGGGGTGCCAACGCTGGCGGCGCCCAAAGTCGGCGCGAGTGCGCCAGAGTTCTCGGCCGTCGACAGCAACGGCAGGACGGTCAAGCTCAGCGACTATCGCGGCAAGGTGGTCGTGCTCGAGTGGACCAATGACGGTTGCCCGTACGTCGGCAAGCACTACGGCACCGGCAACATGCAGAAGCTGCAGGCCGAGGCGGCGGCAAAGGGTGTCGTCTGGCTGTCGGTGATCTCGTCGGCGCCGGGCACGCAGGGCTACGTGAAGGGCCTCGAAGCGAACAAGCTGACCGAGGATCGCAAGGCGAACCCCACTGCTGTGCTTCTCGATCCGAAGGGCACCGTCGGTCGTCTCTACGACGCCCGCACGACGCCGCACATGTACATCGTCGACAAGGCCGGCATGCTCGCCTACGCTGGCGCCATCGACGACAAGCCGAGTGCCAACCACGCGACGATCAATGGCGCGCGCAACTACGTGCGCGAGGCGCTCGACGCGGTGCTCGCCGGCAAGCCGGTGTCGATGACGTCGACCCGGCCGTACGGCTGCTCCGTGAAGTATCAGGGGAGCTGAGGCCCGCGCCGGCATCCGCGGCAACGGCCATTGTGAGAATCGAACATTGCGCGGTCGGCCCCGCCGGCCGCGTTCGCCTTTCCAGGCTGCGTCACCGCGCACCGGTCCGCGCCGGTTTCCAGCCCGCGGCCAGCGCCTCGGCCTCACTGCAGAACCAGCGCTCGCCACGCGCCGGCTCGATGCGGGTTTTCGCGTACCAGACGCTCCACGGCATATGGTAGATGCGGCCGTTGCGTGAGATGTTGCCCTTGATGGCGCAGCCTTCGGGCGCTCCCGAGGCTTCCGCCGACCACCGGTTGGCGCGGTAGTCCCAGGCCGGCTGACACGGCGCCTGCCAGATGCCGCGACGGGCGGCGCGCGCCTCCTTCTCCACGTCGACATAGCGCAGCGAATATTTGACGAACGCCCAGGCGAGGCCCTGACGGACGAGGTCGGCGTTGATCTCGTGCCCGTCCACGGAGCAGACGCCGAGCGTACGCCGGTAACGGTCGGTGCCGAGAGGCATGCAGTGGACCTCGCGTCCCTCGACCAGCTTGGCGATGTGTCGCGTGGCGGCGTGGCCGGCGTCCCAGTCTCGGTTCCATCCCCAGCCGGCGCTCCAGCGCCGCGGGCAAGTCTGTGACGTCTCCGGGGCATCGATGCCTTCGAGGCGGATGCGGCGCCCCGCGACCTCGATCGTGTCGCCATCGACGACGCGCGCATAGCCGACGATAGCCGGACCGCTTGGCGGCGGCAGGGTCGGCCCCAGCGCGTCCTCGAGGCCCGCACGGCTCTCGACGCCGATGGCCAACGAGACGATCCAGAGCCCGACGGCCAGCACGCCCGCGAACGCCAGGCGCACTAAACCTTTGGTTGCATAACCAGACATAAACTCGCGCATATCGGGAGATTGTCTGATTCGCAAGCCGGCCGTGGGGCCGCACGAAGACCGTCAACCACAATCTTGCCTCCGGATCGCCGCCGACCGGTGCACCAAACTGATTCGCAAGACAAAGTTGTAATTGCGACACGCCTGCGAAGCAGTGGCTGGAGCGCATCGGTTCGTCGACCTGCATCGTGGTCGTTGGCCGCAGCCGAGGATCGGCCGGCGCGACATCGTGGCTGGCGGCTGGTAACCTGCCGCAGAGCCGGATCGGTCGACGGTCCAGCCGCATTCCGCCGCCTCAGCCACGAAAGCGCGACCATGAGCGAGAGCGTAAAGACGTCCCACGGACCCGAGATCGAGACACCGCTCGCTGCCGCTCGGACGTGGCTCGCGCGCGATGGCGCGGTGGCGCTCGCTACCGTCATCGACACCTGGGGCTCGTCACCCGTGCCGGTCGGCGGGCAGATGGCTATCGCCTCCGACGGCACGTTCGCAGGCTCGGTATCGGGCGGCTGTGTCGAGGGCGAGGTGATCGTGGCGGCCGAAGACGTCATTGCGTCAGGCAAGGCCGAGACACTGACGTTCGGGATCGCGGACGAGACAGCTTGGCGCGTCGGCCTGCCGTGCGGCGGCCGGATCAGCGTGCGGGTCGAGCGCCTGCAGGGCGCCGGCGACACCCGGTTTCTCGACGAGGCTGCGAGCGCCATCGCCGAACGGCGCGGCCTTGTCGTCGAGACCGACCTGGCACAGGGCCAGCGCACACTGTGGAAGGCGGACGACGCGAATCTGCCGGACGAAATCTCGGCGCGGTTCCGCTCGGCGCGATCCGGACTGGTGAAGGGCGGCACCGGGCAGGACGCCGGCCGATTCGTGCAGGCGCTGGTGCCGCCGGCGCGACTGGTCATCGTCGGGGCGACGCACATCGCACAGATGCTCGCCGAGCTTGCCCGCACCACCGGCTACCCGGTGCACGTCGTCGATCCGCGTTCGGCATTCGCGGCGCCCGAGCGCTTTCCCGGCGCCGAGGTGAGGGCGGAGTGGCCGCAGGATGCGCTGCCGGCGATCGGGCTCGATGCGTTCACGGCGGTGGCGGTGGTCGCCCATGTCGAACATATCGACGACGAGGCGCTGAAGCTCGCGCTCAAATCGCCGGCGCGCTATGTCGGCGCGCTCGGCTCGAAGCGCAATCACACGCGGCGTATCGAGCGACTGGCGGCGGCCGGCCTGACCGAGACCGATTTCGGGCGCATCGCCAATCCCATCGGCATCGACATCGGCGCCGAAACTCCGGCCGAGATCGCGCTCTCGATCCTCGCCGAGGTGGTGCGCGCGGTGCGCGGTACGAAAGCCGGACGCAAGGCGCAGGGATGATCGCCGCGATCCTGCTCGCGGCAGGCTCTTCACGCCGGTTCGGCGTCGACAACAAGCTGCTTGCCGAAGTGCACGGCTTACCGCTCGTGGCGCACGTGGCCCGCGTGCTGGCGCGCTGCCGCATCGATGCGCTCGTGGCGGTGACGGGACCAGACCACGACGCGGTGAGTGCGGCCGTGCGTTCGGCAGTGGGGGGCGCGGGCGCCGGTCTTGCGACGCCCGACATCGCATTCGTGTTCAACCCACGTCACGCCGAGGGCATCGGCACGTCGGTGGCCGCCGGCATCGCAGCGCTTCCCCAGGACGTGAACGGTGCACTCGTCGTGCAGGGCGACATGCCGGCGCTCGCGGCTGTGCTGATCGACGCACTGATCGCGCGCTTCGAGGCGACCGGCCGCGACCGGCTGGTGTTTCCGGTGACCCCGGAGAGGGATCAGATGAACCCAGTGCTGTGGCCCCGACGGTCGTTTCCCGCACTCGCCCGGCTGACGGGCGACCGCGGCGCCAAGAGCCTCATCGTCGCCGAGGGCGAACACGCCGAAACGGTGATGTGGGCGGATGCCCGCGCCTTCACCGACCTCGACACGCGCGAGGCGCTGGTGCGATTCGTGCCCGGTCGGGATTGAACGGCCCCCGACAGTCGAGACCCGCCGGTCTGCGGGCAAGGCTGACATGTGGCGCACCCGATTGACTTGCCCGCACGCGGCCGGCTTTCTCGGCCACCCGCTACCCCAGCCCCGCCAGTGAATGTCATGCCTTCCCCAGCGCCGCTCGCCCGCACCGTCGACCGCCTCCGACCGCTCGCGACATCGCGCGCCGGGCTGATCGTGCTTGCCGCGCTCGCGTTGGCGCTCGTCGTCGCGCACCTTCCCCCGCCGATCGGAGCCGCGCCGAGGGCCATGACGGCGCTCGGACTCACCGCGTTCGTCGTCACGCTGTGGGCGACGATCGCCGTGCCGCAGCCCTACGCCGCCGCGGCGTTCCTCGCGCTGGTTCTGGCAACCGGAGCGGCCGCGCCAGATCGCGCGCTCGCCGGCTTCACGACGAGTTCGCTGTGGCTCGTGTTCGGCGGACTGCTGATCGGCACGGCAGCCGAGCGCTCTGGTCTGGGTCGGATCGTGGCGCGCCGCTTTCTCGGCGGCTTCACGGGCAGCTGGCCGGGCCTCGTCGCCGGAGTTCTGGTCGGCACGACGCTGCTGAGCTTTCTGGTGCCGGCCAATATGGGACGGCTGGCGATCACCATTCCGGTGGTGATGGCGCTCTGCAGGGACGCCGGATATGCGGAGGGCTCGCCCGGCTGGAACGGGCTGATGCTGACGGCGGTGGTCGGCAATTTCACCGTGGCGCTGGCGATTCTGCCGGCCAACCTGCTCAACGTGATGATCGTCGGTTCTGGTGAGGCGCTTTACGGCGTGAGCTTCGCCTACGTGACGTATCTGTGGCTGTGCGGTCCGGTGCTGGGGCTCGTCAAAGGCCTTGTCGTGTGGGCTGCGGTCGTTGCGATGTTCCGGGCACCGGCACCCGGGCGACCGGCCGCGGAGGAGGCGGTGCGGCTCGGCAGCGATGCGATGCGTGTCGGTCTGATCCTGACAACGGCGATCGCGTTCTGGGCGACCGACGTGTGGCACGGCATCCGACCGGGCTGGGTGGCGCTCGCGGCTGGCCTCGTCTGCCTGGTGCCGGGCGTCGGCACGCTGCCGCTGAAGGAAGGTCTCGACCCGAAGAAGCTGCTGATCATGGTGTGGGTCGGCACAGTGCTGTCGCTCGGCGCGATCCTCGGCGACAGCGGGGCTGCGGCACTGGTGAGCAAGGCGTTGGCCGGCGTGTCGGGTGTGAGCGGGCAATCGCCAACGTATGCCTATTTCGCGCTCGCCGTCATGACCTCGGTGCTGGCGGCAGTCGGCACGGTCGGCGGCGCCATTCCGATCGTGACGGCGGCGATCGGCGACATATCCGCCTTGACCGGGTTGCCTGTGCCGACGGCTGTTCTATCAGTGGTGGCGGGCGCTTCAGCGCTGTTCTTCCCATTCGTCGCGGCCCCCGTGGTGGTCGGGCTGGCCATGGGCCGCGTCGCCGTGCGCCCGGCGACGCGATTCATGGTCGTTGTGGCGCTGATGACGCTGGTGGTGGTGCTGCCGCTGAATGCGGCGTGGTGGTGGGTGACCGGCGTGCTCAAGTGATTGGCGGGAGGGGCGAGCCGCCGCTTCAGCTCAGCAAGCCGGTGAGATGCAGAAGAATGATCACGACGATGGGAACACCGGCGAACCATAGGATCAGATCGCGAAGCATCACGGAACTCCATCACATCCGGGCCGCTCGGCCCGTCATTTGTTGCGGGTGATCGCCGTTCCTGGCCAGGGCGAATGACGGGCGAATACCTGCCAGACGGTGCCCTGGTCGCGGTGTCCCCCACCCACTCCGGCCGCCCACCACGAGGTCGCCGCGCCGACCAGAAGAGTGGCCGCGACGAGAAATCCCATGATGATGCCAGCCTTGCGGGCGCGGTTGGTGGCCGTTTTCATCTCGACGAAGGCAGCTGCAACCCGCGACGTCGCCTCTTCGGCATTGAGGCCGCCGCGCGATTGGGCGAGGCCGACGAGAAAAGCGCGGTCCGCTCCCGACAGCGACGGATTGGTCAGGTTGGCGGCCAGCGTCCGTGCCACCTCGCCCCGCAGCGCCGCATCTGCCGGCGCAACGTCCGGGTTGGTCGTGCGTACGATCCGGTCGACCGCCGACGCGGTGATGCCGTTGTCCTGACCGGCAGCCGTTCGCGAAGGTGCCCCGATGCCCGAGGCGACGATGGCAGCCACCGTGACGGCGGTTGCCCACGCCAGCAGACCGTGTGCCTTGTCACGAAACTCGACTTCGTCGTCGGCCGTGTCGCTCCATCGATGGCGTAGGCGCGCGGAAAGGTAGCCCGCGAGCGCGAACGACCAGAGCGAGACGAGCAGGATCCAGAATGCCGAACCGAGGCCGACAGCGGTGAGCGACGAGGACGTGACGGACCACGGCGATACGGCCGAGAGGCCGACAGCCGCGCCGAATGCCAATAGGACGAACGATACGGCCAGCGCCGAAATTGCGCCTGCCCACACGGCACCCCACTCCGTGTAGTTCGGTGTTGCGATGCCGACCCGGCCCGTCGATTGAGGAAGTTCTTGCATCTGACGCCCCTAGCGAAGTCCGAGGAAACTGAGAATCGCCATGACGATCACGACTAGACCGACGAGGTAGATGATGCCGTCCATGAAAAGCTCCTCCTCTGAAATTGACCGATAGAAAACGCTCACTCGGCGTGGATCGTTCCCCGTCGCCTGAGCTGGGACGGACGCAGTGGCGGAGCGGTCGGTGAGCGGCGCATGATAATCAGATAACAGATCAAGAATCCGAGATGCGTCACGGCAAGGCAGTACGCAAACGAAACTTGCCCATGTCGACCAGCAGTTCGACCTCGTGTTGATGCTCACGTCGCACACGCGCAGCGGATTGCAAATTTCCCGATTGCATTGCAAGTTCTAAAAGATTGGAGGCTGTCACCAGAGATCCGTGCAGTATGCATGAAATTGCAGCATCGTTCAGGCTCGCCGTCTCACTGATCGCCTCGGGCGATCGGGAGTTGCTGGAGATCATCCTCCTGTCACTGCGGGTCAGCCTGAGCGCAATGGCCGTTTCGTGCCTGATCGGGCTGCCGCTCGGCGCTCTGCTCGCAATCAGCCGTTTCCGCGGGCGCGATGGGGTGCTGATCGTTGTCAATGCACTGATGGGTCTGCCGCCGGTCGTAGTTGGCCTTCTCGTCTACCTCTGGCTTTCGAGGTCGGGTCCCCTCGGCTGGATGGGGCTGCTCTATACGCCGGCCGCGATGATCATCGCGCAGACAATCCTGATCACGCCCATCATCGTCGCGCTGTCGCGTCAGGTCATCGAGGACCTCGACGGCGAATATCGCGAGTTGTTCCGCTCGCTCAGCGTGCCGTGGCATGGACGTATCGGTGCCCTGATCTGGGACGGACGCTTCTCGCTGCTGACGGTGGCGCTCGCCGGCTTCGGCCGCGCGGTGGCCGAGGTCGGCGCGGTGATCATCGTCGGCGGCAACATCGACAACTTGACGCGTGTCATGACCACGGCGATTGCGCTCGAGACCTCGAAGGGCGACCTGCCGCTCGCGCTCGCGCTCGGCATCGTGCTGTTGTCGCTGGCGCTCGCCATCAACGCGGCAGTGATGAGCATCCGCCTGACGGCAGAACGGCACGCCTATGCGTGAGGCGGTGCTCAAGCTCGACGTCGCCGGGCACCGCGAAGCGGCCGGGGCGGTGTCGCGGGTGGCACCGCCTCGTCTCGGCGTGGAGGAACTCGTCTACGAGGTCGGTGGGCGGCGTCTGATAGACGGCGCGACGGTGACGCTTGCACCAGACACACGAACCGTGGTGATGGGGCCGAACGGATCGGGCAAGAGCCTGTTGATGCGGCTTGTTACCGGGCTGATCCAGCCGACCGCCGGCCGTATTTCGTGGGATGGCGCACCGCTCGACGAGGCGATGCGCAAGCGCCAGGCACTCGTGTTCCAGCGGCCGGTGCTGCTGCGCCGATCGGTCGCCGAGAACCTGGATTTCGTGCTGCGTCTGAGGGGTCGCGCGGAGCCGGCACGCCGCGACGCCCTGCTCGCCGAGGTCGGGCTCGAAGGCCATGCCCGCCAGCCTGCCCGCCTCCTGTCGGGCGGCGAGCAGCAGCGCCTTGCCCTGGCGAGAGCGTTGGCGACGGAGCCGGCCGTGCTGGTGCTCGACGAGCCAACGGCCAATCTGGACCCGGCCTCGACTCACCTGATCGAGGAGATCGTGGGGCGCGCGCACGACCGGGGCACCAAGGTCATCTGGGTGACGCACGACATCGGCCAGGCACGCCGCCTCGCCGACGACATCGTGTTCCTGTCGGCCGGGCGTATCGCGACGCACGCTCCGGCAGCGATGTTTTTCGCCCGCCCCGCGACAGAGGCCGCCCGCGCCTACCTCGAGGGGCGGATCCACATCGGACAATGAACAGTCGAAAGGAGAGCACGATGAATATAATGAAGCATCTAGCCGCACTGGCGGCCGCTGCTGCGCTCACGATGGCGGCCGAGGGCGGCGCCGTTGCTCAGGACAAGTCGATCGTGGTGCAGTCGACCACCTCGACGGCAAACTCGGGCCTGCTCAAGTATCTTCTGCCGATGTTCAAGGCCGAAACCGGCATCACCGTGAACGTCGTCGCCGTCGGTACCGGGCAGGCGATCAAGAACGCTGAGAAATGCGACGGTGATGTACTACTGGTACATGCCAAGGCGGCCGAGGAGAAGTTCGTCGCATCGGGTTTCGGCGTGAAGCGCTTCGACCTGATGTACAACGACTTCGTGATCGTCGGGCCGGCCAAGGACCCGGCAAAGGTCGCGGGTTCGAAGGACGCGGTCGCGGCTCTCAAGAAGATCGCAGCGGCCAAGGCGCCATTCGCCTCGCGCGGCGACGACTCGGGCACGCACAAGAAGGAGCTGTCGCTCTGGAAGACCGCAGGTGTCGACGTCAAGGCGGCGTCGGGAGGCTGGTATCGCTCGACCGGCTCCGGAATGGGCGCCACGCTCAACGCTGGGGTCGGCATGGGTGCGTACGTGCTGACCGACCGCGCGACGTGGCTGTCGTTCAAAAACAAGGGTGATTTCGCCGTATCGGTCGAAGGCGACCCGAAGCTGTTCAATCAGTACGGCGTGATCCTGGTCAACAAGGCAAAGTGCCCGAATATCAAAGCAGACCTCGGTCAGAAGTTCGTCGACTGGTTGATCTCGGATAAGGGCCAGAAGGCGATTTCCGGATTCCAGATCGGCGGCAAACCGCTGTTCTTCCCCAATGCGAAGAAGGCTCAGGGGTGACGGCCGCGAAGTATCGTCCCGGACTCAGGTCTGGGACGATACCGACTGCATCGGCTGCGCCCCATCATCCAGTCGGATTGGCCTGTGTCCACAGGTCGAGCCAGCGGGCGGTGCGCAGCAGCCGGCCCTCGTCGCGTCGCAACCCGACGAGCTGCACGCCGATCGGCATCCCGGCATCGTCCGACAGCAGCGGCAGCGACACGCACGGCACGCCGAGATAGGTCCACAAGCCGTTGAACACCGGATTGCCGGTCGAGCCGTAGCCCTTCGGCGCGGGTCCGCAGGCCGACGGGCAAAGGATGGCGTCGAAGCGGGACAGCAGCGATTCGACCTCGCGATAGTGCGGTTCGCGGGCAGCGAGCGCATCGACGTAGGTGCGGGCCAGCACGCGGCCGCCTGCTTCGAGCCGCTCGCGCAAGCCGGGCGAGAGCCCGGAAGCATCGCGCTCCATCAGCGGGCCATACCAGCTCGCATTCTCGGCCGCCTGCACGGCTTTGTGATGGTCGAGAATTCGATCGAAAGCGGCAGACAGCGTGACAGTCTCGACGTGGCCTCCGAGGCGGGCGACGAGGCGCGCGAACCGGTCCTTTGTCACCTCCTCCGCGAAAGGCCAGGCTGGGCCTTCGAGAAAAGCGAGGCGGGGCGCGGTGGGTGGATCGGCACGCAGCGCGGAAAGCAGGCTTGCGCGACTCCTCGGATAACTGACGCTGTCCTCCGGATCGTACGCCGCGACACTGTCGAGGACGAAGCCGAGCTCGTCTACAGAATTGGCGTAGACGCCGAGGGTGTCGAGCGTGTGCGACTGCAGGCAGACGCCAGTGCGCGAGATCATGCCGAGGGTCGGCTTGATGGCGTAGACGCCGCAGAAAGAGCCGGGTCGGATGACGGAGCCGCCGGTCTGCGTGCCGATGCCGACCGGCACCATGCGCGCGCCGACCGCCGCCGCGGAGCCGGCCGACGATCCGCCCGGGGTGTGGGCGGTATTCCTCGGGTTGCGTGACTTGGTCGGCGTCAGCGTGGCCAGCTCGGTGGTGGTCGCCTTGCCCAGAATGACGGCACCCGCCGCGCGAAGCTGCGTGACGACACCGGCATCACGCGCGGGCTGGCGGCCGGCGTGCAGCTTGCAGCCGTTCTCCGTGGGCATGTCCGCCGTGTCGATGATGTCCTTGATGGCGACGGGGATGCCGGCGAGCGGTCCCGGATTGCGCCCGCCTGCACGAGCGAGATCGATGGCGCGGGCGGCGGTAAGCGCCTGGGCCGGATCGAGGTACTGCCAGGCCTCGATCTCGGGTTCGAGCCCGGCGATGCGCTCGAGGCAGGCCGCAGTGACGGCCTCGGCGGTTATTTCGCCTGTGTGGATGCGGCGGGACAGCTCGATGGCGTCGAGGTCGGCGAGATGGGGCATCGGGCTGGTCTCCGTCGGAGGCACGGTGGCGGGATCGCGCAGAGAGCCGTGAACTTGCGGCATGCCGGGTCCGGCTGTCGAGGCCGGCGGATGCCGGCCAGCGGCGAGCGGTGCGCATACGTGCCCGGCGCAGGAAATCGGGTGGCGACTGTTGGCTCCGAGACGGGACTGTGATTTTCTCCCCCCACTCTCGCCACAGAACAGAGATCCAGAGGAGACGCATGCGATACGAAGCGCCCGAAACGCTGGACGCGGCCGTCGCGCTGCTCGCCGGCGCACCCGGCACTGCCCGGGTGATGGCCGGCGGGACGGACCTGCTGGTGCAGCTCAGGACCGACATGATCCGACCCGATCTGGTGGTCGACATCAAGCGCATCGGTGAAATGCGCGGGGTTACCTCCGCGGCCGACGGCGGCTTCCTCGTCGGTGCGGCGGTGACCGGCGCCGAGCTGAAGGAGCACGGCAAGCTCAAGGCGGCATGGCCGGGCGTGGTCGAAGCGGCGAATCTCATCGGCTCGACGCAGGTCCAGGGCCGCGCCACCATGGGCGGCAACCTGTGCAACGGCTCACCCGCTGCCGACAGCGTGCCGGCGTTGATCGCGGCCGGAGCGGTGGCGGTCGTCGCGGGCCCCGGCGGGCGACGCGAGCTGCCGGTCGAGGACGTCATGACGGGCCCACGCAAGCTCGCGCTTGCCAAGGGCGAGATCGTGATCGCATTCAGGCTGCCGGCACGGCCAGCGCACTCGGCTGATGCCTACCTGCGCTTCATCCCGCGCACGGAGATGGACATCGCGGTGGTCGGCGCCGGCGTTTCGCTGACGCGCGACGGGGGCGGCAGGATCACTGCGGCACGTGTCGGCCTCGGCGCGGTGGCGGCGCGGCCGCTGCTGGTCAAGGCAGCCGCCGATGCGATCATCGGCACCAGCCTCGATGCGGCGGCGCTGGAGAAGCTCGCGGCGGCTGCCTCGGCGGCCTGTCAGCCGATCGATGACAAGCGCGGCACCGTCGAGTTCCGCACCAAGGTGGCGGGCGTCATGGCGCGCCGCGCGGCTGCCATCGCCTACGAACGCGCCGGCCAGCGCTGAGGGATGAGAGAACCCATGAAACACCACGTCTCCTTCACCGTGAACGGCGACCCGACCGAGGTGCTGTGCGAGAGCGAACAGACGCTGCTCGACGTGCTGCGCGACGAGTTGGAGCTGACCGGCACCAAGGAAGGCTGCGGGACCGGCGACTGCGGCGCCTGTTCGGTCATGCTGGACGGGCGGCTGGTCTGCTCGTGCCTGGTGCTCGGCGCCGAGATGAACGGCCGCGCGGTCGAGACCATCGAGGGCATGGCGCGCCATCCGGTGGCCAACGGCAACGCGGTCGACACCGACGAAATGGCCCACCTGCACCCGCTGCAGCGCAAGTTCCTCGAGCACGCGGCGCTGCAGTGCGGCATCTGTACGCCGGGCTTCCTGGTCGCGGCCAAGGCGCTGCTGGAAAAGAACCCGAATCCGACCGAGACCGAAGTGCGCTACTGGCTGGCCGGCAATCTCTGCCGCTGTACCGGCTACGACAAGATCATCCGCGCCGTCATGGACGCCGCAGCCGAGATGAGAGGAGCCTGATCATGCAGGAGAAGATCGGCAATCCGCCCGTCGAGAAAGAGTTCAAGTGGATCGGCACACGGCCCGTCCGCCCCGACGGCGTCGACAAGGTGACCGGTCGCGCGCGTTTCGGCGCCGACCTCAACATGCCGGGCCAGCTGACGGCCAAGGTCAAGCGTTCGCCGCACCCGCACGCCCGCATCAAGCGCATCGACGTTTCGAAGGCGGCAGCGCTCAAGGGCGTGAAGGCGATCGTCACCCGTGACGACTTCCTCGACCAGCAGTCGGAGTTCGTGCCGGCCGGCGAGATGCTGATCAACTATCGCGACGTCGTGCGCAACGTGATGGCGCGCGAAAAGGTGCTCTACGAGGGTCACCCCGTCGCCGCCGTCGCCGCGACCAGCGCCTCGGTCGCCAAGGCGGCACTGGACCTGATCGAGGTCGAATACGAGATCCTGCCGCACGTCATGGACGTCGTCGAGGCGATGAAACCAGGCGCGCCGCTCCTGCACGAGGACATGATCACGGCCGGCGTCAATCCGGCACCGACCACGCCCTCCAACGTCGCGAAGCAGGTCGAATTCAAGCTCGGCGACGTGGCCAAGGGGTTCGCCGCGGCCGACGTCGTGATCGAGCGCACGTTCGAGACCAAGCCCGTCCACCAGGGCTACATCGAGCCTCACGCGTGCCTCGCCAACGTGTCGGAAGATGGTCAGGCCGACCTCTGGGTGACGACGCAGGGTCACTGGGTGGTGCGCGCCCACTGCGCGAAGCTGCTCGGCTGGGACATCTCGAAGCTGCGTGTGACGGCGAGCGAGATCGGCGGGGGCTTCGGTGGCAAGACGGTCGTCTACCTGGAGCCCGTGGCGCTGGCGCTGGCAAAGAAGTCCGGCAGGCCGGTGAAGATGGTAATGACGCGTGAGGAGGTGTTCCGCGCTTCGGGTCCGACCTCGGGCGCTGTCGTCCGCGTCAAGATCGGTGCGACGAAGGACGGCCGCATCACGGCAGCGGATGCCACACTGACCTACCAGGCCGGCGCCTTCCAGGGCTCGCCCGTCGGCCCCGGCGCGATGTGCGCGTTCGCGCCCTACGACCTCGAGAACGTTTCGGTGCTCGGCTACGACGTGGTGACCAACCGGCCGAAGGTCGCTGCGTACCGTGCCCCGGGCGGGCCGATCGCGGAATATGCCGTCGAGAGCGTCGTCGACGAGCTGGCCAAGTCGCTCGGGATGTGCCCGATCGGATTGCGCCTGAAGAACGCGGCCAAGGAAGGCACCAAGGCCGCCTACGGCCCGAAGTTCGGCCCGATCGGACTTATCGAGTGTCTCGAGGCGGCGAAGGCCTCCGACCACTGGAAGGCGCCACTCGAGAAAAACCAGGGTCGCGGCATCGCGGCGGGGTTCTGGTTCAATATCGGCGGCGAGACGACCGTGTCGCTGGCGCTGAACGAGGACGGCACGCTGAACCTCATGGCCGGCACACCCGACATCGGGGGCTTGCGTGCGTCGCTGTGCATGATGGCAGCGGAGGAACTCGGCGTCGGCATCGACGATATCCGGCCGATCATCGCCGACACCGCTTCGCTCGGCTACAACTTCCTGACGGGCGGCAGCCGCTCGACGTTCTCGAGCGGCATGGCGACGGTCGAGGCTGCCCGCGAGGTGGTCCGTGAAGCCTGCGCCCGCGCTGCGAAGCTGTGGGACCTTCCCGCCGACGCGGTGACCTTCGAGGACGGACAGGTGAAGCCGGCAGGCGACAACGCCGGTCAGCACGAGCCGATGAGCCTGAAGGACGTGGCGCGCATCGCCGGCAAGACGGGCGGCCCGATCGTCGGGCTCTCGAAGATCAACGCGCAGGGCGCGGCACCGAGCCTCGGTTGCCATATCGCCGATGTCGAGGTGGACCCGGAGACCGGCCGTGTCTGGATCACGCGCTACACGGTGATCCAGGACGCCGGCCGTGCGATTCACCCGGCATATGTCGAGGGCCAGTACCAGGGTGGCGCGGTGCAAGGCATCGGCTGGGCGCTCAACGAGGAGTACATCTACGGCGACGATGGCCGCCTGCAGAATCCGGGCTTTCTCGACTACCGCATTCCTGTCGCGTCCGACGTGCCGATGATCGACACCATCATCGTCGAGGTGCCGAACCCGCGTCATCCCTACGGCGTGCGCGGCATCGGCGAGACGCCGATCGTGCCGCCGATGGGAGCGATCGCCAACGCGGTCGAGGGCGCGACGGGCCTGCGGTTCACTTCGCTGCCGATGTCGCCGCCGCGTGTGCTGAAGGCGCTCGATACGGCGCGCGCCGCGGGCGACAAGGGCCTGAAGGTTTGACGTCTGACGGTGTGACGCCTGCGCAACAACAGCTTCGCGTCATTCGAGGATGACGCGAAGCGCCTGCTTTTCTGCAATCATTTCAAAGCGCTCGGTCCACCGGCCGCGAATGGGCGGAACGCCCGAACAAAATTGGCCATAGTCCGCCGCAACCCTATACTCACGACCGACAAAGGCCGGCGGGTGCGGGGGGCGGGCGACATGCCACGCGATCACGTGCCCTCCATCGAACGACACATCGATAGACGCAAGGGGAGAGCCATGGCCAAAGCAATCCGCACGGGCCTTTTCGCTGCGATGACGGTGGCGCTCGGCACACTCGCAGCGGCCGGAGGGGCGCTTGCCGAGAGCCTCAGCGTGATCGCGAAAGCCGAGGTCGACCTGAAGCAGAACCGCCAGGTCATCGATATGCGCAAGAGCCGCGGCTCGGTGGTCGGCTTGAGGCTGCGGGCCGCCGATGGGCGGATCGTGCTCAGCAACGTGCGCGTGACCTTTGCCGACGGCCTCGTCTACGACGAACGCCGACGCATCAACCTGCTCGAAGGCGAGCGCACGCGGCCGTTCGGGCTGCCTGATGCGAAGGAGCGGTTCATCAACGAGATCGAACTGTTCTACGATCGCCAGGCGAGCGCTGGCGGCAAGACGGAGATCGAGATCCTCGGCGATCAGACACCGACGGGCCGCGCCGCCACGAGACCGCCGGCACCGGCGACGGGCGAGGTTTCACAGCGTCCGACTTCGCCGAACAAAACCACGGCGCAGCCCGGCGAGCAGACACGCGCGGGCGACGTTCTGTTCGGCGCGGCGCGCGTCGGATTCGGCGTCGACCGCGATGTCATCCGCGTCGGTGCGCAAGTCGGCAAGTTCCAGCGGGTACGTTTGCGGGTGCTCGAGAACGACATCTACATCAATGAGCTGAAGATCGCCTATGCCGATGGCTCGAGCGATACGCTGGCGGTGGACGCGCTTGTCGACGCCAACTCGGTGACGCGCTGGTTCAAGCTGACGGGCGACCGCTTCGTCCAGGAGATCCACCTCAATTACCGCTCGAAGCCGAGTTTCAAGGGGCGCGCCCGCGTCGAGGTGTTCGGCGAGTATGCCGAGGGCTGGCTCGGCCCGTCCGGCGAGGCGCGCCGCTACAATGCCGGCTGGACGCTGATCGGCGCCGAGACCGCGGGCTTCGTCGGATTCGACAAGGACGTCATCCCGATCGCCAAGAACCGCGGCGGCTTCAAGAAGCTGAGGGTGACCGTGCGCGACCGCGCCATCACGCTCGACGAATTGCGTATCGTCTATGACAATGGCCGGGAGGACATCGTGCCGGTCAAGGCGCGCGTCGACGCCGGCTCGACGTGGGGACCGATCGACCTGCGCGAGCGCGCCCGCATCACTGAGATCCGGGCCCGCTATCGCTCGCGGTTCATCGATCCGAAGGCAACCGGCAAGGGCGCGGCGATCGTCGAGATCTGGGGCTCGTATTGAACAGCGAGCAGCGTAGGCTGTCGCACATCCGGGAAAACAGTGTGGCGCGGTGGCAAGATATTCGTGCCACCGATGTCTTTATTCCGTCGTGACATTAACCTAGTCTGTCTGCGGCCTGACGGTCACGCTGTCGGGCCTTGTGGCGATGCGTGCCCATGCCCCAGCGGCCGGCGCGGCAACGCCGACACCGATAGAAGCCCGGCCCTAGCCGGCGCCGGGTCCAGCACCCGGCATTTCAGGGGAGAGCACCGTGACGACCCAGATTCTGCGGGCGCTTGTCGCAACCGCCATTCTCATCACCGCGTTGGCGCTCGGCCGACCGGCCGAAGCGCGCGAAAGCAGGTGGGTCCTGCTCGGCGAGCACCGCGTAGGGTTCCAGGCCGACCGTGACGTCATCCGCCTCAACCGTGACGAAGGCTGGTTCCGTGCGCTCCGCCTCGACGCCGAGCGCAACGACGTCTACGTGTTCAAGCTGACGCTGGTCTATCTCAACGGCTACCGCGAGGAGATCCCGGTCAATCGCATGCTGCGCGCCGGCGAGCGGTCGCCGTCGATCGACCTCAACGCCGAGCGCAGCTTCATCCGCGAGATCGAGCTTTCGTACAGGTCGCGGCCGAACTATCGCGGTGAGCCGGCAGTGGTACAGGTCTACGCCGATCAGTCGCGCGACAACACCGACACGGCCCGCAACCGCTACCGCGACGACGAGTTCCGCGAGTTGGTGGAGGAGACCGTCAACCTCGGCGAGCGCGAGGTGGTGCTGCGGCCCCGCCGCGCCGGCCGTGTCGGCGCCATCCGGCTGCGCGCCCGCGACAACGCCGTATTCGTGCGGCGCGTCGAGATCGAGTTTCGCAACGGCGAGCGGCAGGTGGAGCAGTTGCAGCAGGCGATAGAGCAGGGTCGTCCGTCGCGCGCGATCGACCTTGCCGGCGACCGCCGCGCCATCGCCAGCGTGACGGTCGTCATGCGGCCACAGCCCAGCCGCCGCACGGCGCGCCTCGAGTTGCTGGGCCGCGAGGAGGCAGAGGCCCCTGCCGCGCCGGCGCCTTCGGCTGGCAACCGGGTCGGCCGTCCGCCGCGGCTCGACGCCAACGGCGTGCCGGTCAGTATGGTCTTGTTCGGCTCCGGCGAGGTCGGCCGCCGCGGCGATCGTGACGTGATCGCGATCGGACGCGACAAGGGCCAGTTCGACGAGATCGCGCTGCGCGTGCTCGGTAGCGACGTGGAGATCAACCGGATTACGATCGTCTACGGCAACGGCGAGCGCGACGCGATCGACATCAACCAGACGCTGCGTGCCAATACCGTGACCTCCAAGCTCAGGCTCGACGGCAACCGCTTCCTCCGCGAGATCGAGCTCGACTACCGCAAGGTCGGGCGCGAGCGCGGCCGGGCCACGGTCGAGCTCTACGGAGATTATTCGGATGCCTGGAAGCGTCGCGGGCGCGACAACGGCGCGGCCTCGACGGAATCGGGCTGGCTGCTGCTCGGCCAGCAAAAGGCGCAGATGGGACGCGCCGAGGGCGATGTGTTCGAGGTCGGCCGCGACAAGGGCCGATTCCGTGCACTATCGCTGATCGCTCGGCGCCGCTCGGTGGAAATCCGCGCCATCCGTGTCGTCTATGCAAACGGTGAGGTCGAGGACGTGCCGCTGACCGGTCCGCTCGCAGACGGCAAGCTCATGGTCGACGAGGCTTCCGATCCGATCGATCTGAAGGGCCGCCAGCGTTCGATCGACCGCGTCGAGATCGTCCATCGTACCAAGTTCAACTTGAAGGGTTCGGGTGTCATCGAGCTGTGGGGGCTCAAGACGGAAGCCCGCTTCCGCGACGGCGACGGCCGCGACGTGCTCAAGCGGGAACTCGGCCGCGCGTTGAAGAACCTCATGCGGCAGTGATCGCGTCAGTGCCGGCGATCCGGCACGACGCTTCGGAATTCGCGTACGATCTGTCGCAGGCGCCCGCTCCGGCTGGCGCCTGTGTCGTATCCGCATTCATTGCCGGTTCAACCGTCGCGATCTACTCCGACATCGGACACGGCGACCGAGCCGCCGCTGTCGACGACGACGGGGGATGCCGTCGCCATCATCGTCACATTCGAGTGAGTGGCTGGCTTTGCAACCGGAAGCGCGTCGGCGGCCGACACCAACGACCAGGAGTAGTCGATGTTCAGGAGAACCTTCCTCGCGGGCGCGGCATGCGCGCTTGCAGTGCTGCCACTCACTACAGCGGCCGAGGCCCAGCGCGGTCCGGATCGTGGCCGCTGGGAGATGCTCGGCTCGCAAAGCGTGGGCTTTACCGTCGACCGGGACGTCATCCGCGTCGGTCGTCGCGAGGGTCGCTTCCGCGCCATCAAGCTGCGCGTCAAAGGCAATGATGTCTACATGATGGATCTGAAGGTCGTGTACGGCAACGGCTCGGTCGACGACCTGCCGGTGCGTGCCGAGATCAAGGAGGGCCGCGAAACTCGCGCCATCGATCTCAAGGGGGACCGACGCGTGATCCGCGAGGTGCAGATGACCTACCGCCGCAAGCCGAACTTCCGCGGCAAGGCGGTGGTCGAGGTGTGGGGCCTGCATTGATCGGCCGCGAGCCTCGCAGCGAAGACGGACAGCGGAACGCGCGGCCCATCGGGCCGCGCGTTTCCGTTTCGCGATCGCCTCAGCGCGCAGCTTTCTCCATCCGCCAGCGCTCCTCCTCGACGGCGATGTTGGCCAGCATCCGATCGAGCAGCAGGCAAGTGCGGCGGAAGAGATCCGAGCCGGGGCGGTAGTCTGCCGCTGCGAAGAAATCGCAGCGGCCGGCCTTGTAGAGGCCCACGCACTTTGCCTTCGTCTTGCCGGGCGGATGCACGGCGACGGCATGGCCGCCGTTCTTTCGGATGACGGCGAACGAGGGCACATCCGTATCGCCGTCGCCGAAGTAGATCATGTTGGCGAACGGAATGGGGCGATCGACCTCGGGCATGTGCTCGTTGATACTATCGCCGAGGTTCTCGACGCCCTTGTTGATGCGGAAGAGATACTGCGTCTTGCCGGTGTCGGTGATCACCCGCTTCGGATAGGGCAGGTCGTAGGCTTCGAACCAGTATTCCGACGCGAACACGTTGTGGAAGTGCGGATAGATCGAGGTGCCCTCCACGATCTCGGTGAGCCCCGACGAGACGAGATAATGGCGCAGCGTCACGCCGTGATTTTCCGCCTTGAGCGTAATGTATTGCGAGATCGCGCCGAACCACTCTTCGACACCCGGAAAGAGCTCGACGTCCCTGCCGAGCGCGACCAGATCCTCACGATCGATGCGGACGCCTTTCTCCTTCGCCTTCTTGTACATGAGATGCATGTAGGTGATCAGCGGATCGGCGCCCTGCTCGCGTGCGAGCCTGTTGCTCTCCGCCCAGAACTGCACAGCGTTCTCCCCGATTTTCGGCAGGAACGTGTATTCCTGCATGGGCCGCGGCGAGAGCGTGCCGTCGAAGTCGTACACGAGCGCTATCGTCTTCTTGGTGAAGCCCTTGGCCCGCTCGGGCGGACGCTTGCCGGACGCCGCCACCCTGCTGGCCTTGGGTGACTTCTGCGCCCCGGACGTGTGGTCGGACATCGTCGTCGTCCTCTGCTCGAAGGTGGCGAAACGGCCACGCGAGAGACGACAGAAACGCGATTCGCCCGTCCGAAGTAAGGAGAGTTGTAGATGTCGCCGCGCGGGCGGCGTTGCTGCGTGATAAGAGGATCGACGCCGTGGAGACTGCCCGTAGCCCGGCGCGTCGGTTCGGTTTGGAAGCTGCTGTAGGTTATTCGGGGATTTGCCATGCTCACCAGCTATCTCACGGGAATGAACAGGGCCGCCGGCGCGTTCGTGGCGCTCGCCTTCGCTGCGACGGCGGCGTTCGCGCAGGGCGGCGGCGCACCCTCGCCCGAAGCTCGCCAGAAGGAACTCGCCGCCGCCATTGAGGCTGGTTTCAAGGCGGCGACCAATGGACCCGCCAGCGTCACGTTGATCGATCAAGGCACTCTGAAGCTGCCCGCCGCGTATGTCTTCGTTCCGAAGGCAGAAGGGACCCGCATGATGGAGGCGATGGGCAACCGTACCAACGCCAACTTCATCGGCCTCGTGTTGCCTGCGGAGAACGCACGGTGGTTCGCCACCCTCGACTTCAACAAGGCCGGCTACGTCAAAGACGACGACGCAAAGGACTGGAAAGCCGACGACCTGCTGAAAACGCTGAAGGAGGGCACGGCGGCGGGTAATGAAGATCGCGCCAAGCGCGGCTTCCCGGCAATCGAGGTGACCGGCTGGATCGAGCCGCCGGCCTACGACAAGGCCGCGCACCGCCTGGTCTGGGCTGCCAACGTGCACAGAACCGGCGCACCGGCCGACCAGGGCAACTCCGTCAACTACAACACCTACGCGCTTGGCCGGCACGGCTACTTCGAGCTGAACATGATCGGCGCGCCGGACGTGATCCGCGCCAACAAGGACAGCGCGAAACTGCTTCTGGCGGCGCTCGAGTACGACCTCGGCAACCGTTACGAGGACTTCAAGCCGGGCACCGATGCAGTAGCGGGCTACGGGCTCGCCGCGCTGGTGGCAGGTGCCGCCGCGAAGAAACTCGGGCTGTTCGCGGTGATCGGCGTATTCCTGCTCAAGTTCTGGAAGCTGCTGGCACTCGGCGCTGTCGTCCTGTTCGGCGGGGTGGGCAGCCTGTTCCGTCGCAAGGGTACCTGACCGTCCGTGACGTCGTGGCGACGATAGTGATGACAACACGAGGGCGCCGGCATCCGGCGCCCTCATGTTTTCAGGCTCGCAGACACGTCACGGCACCTACTCGGCCGCCACGCGGCTCGATGCTGCTGGTGTCCACCTGAGGCGCGGCTCACGCGCTGCCTTCGTCTCGTCGAGGCGGCGGCGCGGGGCAAGTCGCGGCGCCTGCTTGAAGCGCTCGACGTCTCCCCGCCTTGCGGCCTCCGCGAGATCACGCAGCGTCGCGACGAAAAGATCGAGGGACGCCTTCGACTCGCTTTCGGTCGGTTCGATGAGCATGGCGCCGTGCACGACCAGCGGGAAGTACATGGTCATCGGATGGTAGCCCTCGTCGATCATCGCCTTGGCGAAGTCGAGCGTGGTGACGCCGGTGTCCTTCAGGAACGTGTCGTCGAACAGCACCTCGTGCATGCAGGGCTGGTCACCGAACGGCTGGGTGAAGATGTCGCGGAGCGATGCCCGCACATAGTTCGCGCTGAGCACGGCATCCTCGGAGGCGGCACGCATGCCGTCCGCGCCGTGCGAGAGCATGTAGGCGAGAGCTCGCACGAACATTCCCATCTGGCCGTGGAAGGCGGTCAGGCGACCGAACGGCTTGTTGCCGGCACGCGCCGCCGTCGCCTCGTCCTCGACCAGCTCGAAGCGCTCTCCTGTGCGCTGCACGTAGGGCAACGGCGCGAATCTCGCCAGACGCTCCGACAGCACGACTGGTCCCGAGCCCGGCCCGCCACCGCCGTGTGGCGTCGAGAACGTCTTGTGCAGGTTGATGTGCATGGCGTCGACGCCGAGATCTCCCGGGCGCACCTTGCCAACGATGGCATTGAAGTTCGCGCCGTCGCAGTAGAAGTAGGCACCGGCCTTGTGCACCGCCTCCGCGATGGCGACGACTTCCGGCTCGAACAGGCCGCAGGTGTTGGGGTTGGTCAACATGATCGCGGCGACGTCGTCGGAGAGCGCAGCCTTCACCGCGTCGACCGACACCGTGCCGTCGTCGCGCGCATCGATCGATCTGACCGCATAGCCCATGAAGGCGGCCGTCGCCGGATTGGTTCCGTGCGCCGACTCCGGCACCAGCACGATCCGGCGCTTCGATCCGGCCGCCTCGTGCGCCGCTTTGATGGCGAGCATGCCGCAGAGTTCGCCGTGCGCACCAGCCTTGGGCGACAGCGCGACAGCGCTCATGCCGGTCAATTCCATCAGGTATCCCGCGAGCGTCTGCATCACAGCGAGCGCGCCCTGCACAGACTGCGGAGGCTGCAGCGGATGCACGTCGGCGAAGCCGGCGAGCCGCGCCATGCGCTCGTTGAGGCGCGGGTTGTGCTTCATCGTGCAGGAGCCGAGCGGATAGAGCCCCGAGTCGATCGCATAGTTCTTCCGACTCAATCGTACGTAGTGGCGCATCGCCTCCGGCTCGGAAAGGCCCGGAAGTCCCGGCGAGCCCTTCCGCTCGAGACCACCGAGACGCTGGCGCACCTTCTTCGGCTCCGGCAGGTCGACACCGCTCTTGGTCAGCGACCCGCGCCGCTCGAAGATAAGCGCCTCCTCGTGATCGAGGCCGCGGTTCCCTGTGAAGGTCGCGACGTCGGAGGCTGCGGCGGTGCCCGGCTGGGTCGGGCGGCCTTCTCGGTTCATGGCCATCGGATCAGGCTCCAATCGTTGCCGGTGCGACAAGCGCGGCGATGATGTCGGATGCTGTGGCGACGCGGCCGAACTCGCCCGCGATGTTGGCAAGCGTCATGGCATGGACGCTCTGGGCGGAGTGGCGGACGCCGTCCGGCCCGGTCTGGCCGTAGGCCCAGACCGCATCGCCGGCGAGCACCACGGCAAAGCCCAGGTTGTCGGCCATGCGCGCGGTGGTCTCGACGCAATGGTTGGCGGTCGCGCCGCAGATGACGACGGTGTCGATCCCGGCCGACCGCAGCCGCTGCTCGAGGTCGGTGCCGATGAACGCCGAGTTGACGGTCTTGCGAAGCACCGGCTCGCCGTCGATCTCGCGCGCCTCGTCCATAACGGCATTGCCCGGCAGCTCGGGTCTGAACGGGCTGTTCGGCTCGATCGAATCGTGACGGATGTGGACTACCGGAACACGCGCTGCCCGGAACGCAGCGATCAATTGCGCGACGTTGTCGATGCCCTGCGGATTCGAGCGCGGACCGCTGCGTTCGTCGTGCACGAAGAACCCCTTCTGCACGTCGACGACGAGCAGCGCCGCGTGGTGCGGGCCGAGCTTCATCGGCGCCGCGTTCAATGCAGTATCTCCGCGAGGCCACGCGCCAACGCATCGCGGTCGCTGTCCGTGTTGATCTCGGTCGAGGCGACGACGATCAGGTCGTGAACATCGCGCCGTTTGGGTTCGAGCCGGGCCACCGGTACGCCGCCCATGATCGCGCGCTTCGACAGTGCGTCGACGACGTTGCGGCCATCGGACTTCACGCGGATGGTGAACTCGTTGAAGAAGGCCTCGCTCACCACCTCGACGCCGCGCACCGCCGACAGCTTGTCGGCGAGCGCCACAGCGTTCGCATGATTGATCTCGGCCAGCCTCCTCAATCCCGCCTCGCCGAGCAGCGTCATGTGGATCGTCCAGGCCAGCGCGCAGAGGCCGGAATTCGTGCAGATATTGCTCGTCGCCTTCTCGCGGCGGATGTGCTGCTCGCGCGTCGACAGCGTGAGGACGAAGCCACGCTTGCCTTCCGCGTCGACCGTCTCGCCGCACAGCCGGCCCGGCATCTGGCGGACGTACTTCTGCCTGGTTGCGAACAGGCCGACGTAGGGACCGCCAAAGTTGAGCCCGTTGCCGATCGACTGGCCCTCCGCCGCGACGATATCGGCGCCCATTTGGCCCGGCGGCCTGATGAGGCCGAGCGCCACCACCTCGGTGACGACGACGATCATGAGCGCACCTGCGGCATGCGCGGCCTCGGCGACATCGGAGAAGTCACGGATGGTGCCGTAGAAGCTCGGATACTGCACGACGACACAGGAGGTGTCGGCGTCGATGCGGCTGATGATGTCCTCGGCCCCGGTCGGGTCCGGAGGCAGCGCCGTCACCACATCGTCGGCGTAATGCGAAAGCGTCTCGATCACCTCGCGATACTGCGGATGCAGCCCGCCCGAGACCAGCGCCTTCTTCCGCCGCGTGACGCGGTGGGCCATCAGCACGGCCTCGGCGGCGGCCGTGGAGCCGTCGTACATCGAGGCGTTGGCGACATCCATCGCGGTGAGGTTCGCTACCTGCGTCTGGAACTCGAAGAGATACTGCAGCGTGCCTTGCGTGATCTCGGGCTGGTAGGGCGTGTAGCTGGTCAGGAACTCGGAGCGCTGGATCAGGTGATCGACGGTCGCCGGCACGTGATGGCGATAGGCCCCCGCCCCGACGAAGAACGGCACGCTCGCCGCCGCGGTGTTACAGGCGGCAAGCCGGCCGAGTTCGCGCTCGACCTCCATCTCGCCCTTGGCATTGGGGAGAGCCGGCAGCTCCTTCATGAGCATGTCGGCAGGCACGGCCTTGAACAGCTCGTCGACATGACCGATGCCGATCCTCGCCCGCATCTCCGCGCGATCGTCATCCTCGAGAGGGAGATAACGCATCAGCCGTTCTCCGCGACGAAGGCGTCATAGCCGGCGCGGTCCATCAGGCCATCGAGCTGGCTCTTGTCGGAGAGCCGCAGCTTGAAGAACCAGGCCTTGCCCTCGGCATCCTCGTTGACCAGCGCCGGGCTGTCGGCGAGAGCGGCATTGGCTTCGACCACCTCTCCGGAAACCGGCGCGTAGACGTCGCTCGCCGCCTTGACGCTCTCGACCACGGCGCAGGCTTCGCCAGCCTGCACCTTTCGGCCGGCCTCGGGCACCTCGACGAAAACGACGTCGCCGAGCTGCTCTTGCGCGTGAACCGTGATCCCGACGGTGGCGACGTCGCCCTCGACCCGCACCCACTCGTGGTCCTTCGAAAATCGCTCCATCAGCTGGCTCCCCTCGCTCGATTGGTGTTTGCGGTGCGAGGGGCGCCCCTCGCGCCCGTGGTCAGACCTTGCGGAAATAGCGGTGCGGCACGAACGGCATCTCGACCACCGTGGCCGCGAGCGGCTTGCCGCGCACCATGAGGTCGACCGGTGTGCCGGGTTTCGCCTGGGCCGCGGTGACGTAGCCCATGGCGACGGGGCCGTTGGCCGACGGCCCGAAGCCGCCGGAGGTCACGGTGCCGATCACAACGCCGGCCTTGTCGCGGATTTCAGTGCCCTCGCGCGCCGGCGCCTTGCCTTCGGGCTTGATGCCGACGCGACGGCGCGACGGGCCTTCCGCCAGTTCGCGCTGGATGCGTGCTGCGCCTGGGAAGCCGCCCTCGACGCGGCGGCGTTTCTGGATCGACCACGCAAGGCCCGCCTCGATCGGCGAAGTCGAGGTGTCGATGTCGTGCCCGTAGAGGCAGAGACCGGCTTCGAGGCGAAGTGAATCGCGCGCGCCGAGGCCGATAGGCTGGACGTCGGGATGGGTTGCGAGGGCGTCCCAGAGGGCCACCACCTGGCCGGCCGGAACCGAGATCTCGTAGCCGTCCTCACCGGTATAACCGGAGCGGGAGACGTGACACATAACGCCATTCACGGCCATCATCTGCGCGGTCATGAACGGCTGCACGGCTGCCGCCGGCAGGATCGAGGACAGCACGTCGGCAGCCTTCGGCCCCTGCAGCGCGATCAGCGCGTTGTCCGGGCGCAACTCCAGTCGCACGCCGAGTGGCAGCCGCGCCGAGATGTGCGTGTAGTCCGCATCTTTGCAAGCAGCGTTGACGACGAGCACAAGCCCGCCGGATTGCTCGGGCTCGGCTGGCCGCGTCACCATCAGGTCGTCGAGAATGCCGCCGTCGCCGGCGAGCAACTGCGAGTAGCGCTGCTGGCCGGGCTTGAGATTGAGGATGTCCGCCGGAATGAGCGCCTCGAGCGCTTTCGCCACAGTCTCGTGCCGTCCGTCCTCGGCGATCAGGACCGCCTGCCCCATGTGGGAGACATCGAACAGCCCCGCCTTCTCGCGCGTCCACAGGTGCTCCTTGAGCACGCCGAGCGGGTACTGCACCGGCATCTCGTAGCCGGCGAACGGCACCATCTTGGCGCCATGCGCGACATGCCAGTCATAAAGCGGTGTCTGGAGAAGCGAGCCTTGCTCTGCGCTGGACATCGAGGGCACCCCTGGTCGTCGCGTGAAGGCTCGCCGCCTCTGCGGCCAACGCTCGCGCGCCGACCACGGAAACGGATGAGCCCCCTCTGTCGCGGGACCTGAGAGAGTCGGACCGTTACCCCGTCCCTCGGCGGGACGGATGCGGACCTTAACCCCTTCGGTGGATCGGGTGCTCACGCACCTCGACCGCTTTCCAGAGTGCCATCAACCTGCGGTCCTTTTGCCTGAGAGGTTCCGGGGGCGGTTGCTCCTTCGGCGCCGGCATCACACGAACGAAAGCCGATCTCTTCCGCAGGTCTCGTGTGGCAAGGAGGCGAGATATAAGTCGCCCGCTCCGGGTGTCAAGACACGTCCGGGCACGGCGATGGCTGGGTCTGCAAGAAACCACAGCTCGGACGAAATGCTAGCTGGCGCCGGGCGCCTTCTGTTCGAACCCGACGAAAACGTCGAACTCGCCGGGCCGCGCGCCTTCCGGCACCGGGATCGTCACCGTGCGCACCGACGAGAAGTAGCCGATCGGGTTGTCCGGCGAGACATCGACGTCGACCGTCATGCGCTCGTTCGCCAGCCGCGCCCGCTTTGCGTCGGTGACGAACACGTTGACCGGCAATGTGACACGGCCAGCCGCGCCCCTCGGCCCGAGCAGCACGCGGCCGGCGAAGCCGTACTTCACCGTCACCTGCCCGCCGGCGACCGCGCACTCGCGCGCCGTCTTGGTGATCTCGCCCCGATGCATGACGGCGAGCCCGTCACCGGCGCGGCCCGGCTCGTAGACGGTCAGCGTATTGTCCTGCGGCCAGACCTGGAAGCGCGGGCAACCATGTGCGACGTCGATGCCACCGGTCTGCTGAGCGGCGTTGCCATCGGCCTTGGCTGCGGTCAGCAGCTGATCGTTGGATACCGACTTGATTTCAGTCGACGCCTTGTTGCCCCCGAACATGCCGCCGCCGAGGCCCGACGTCAGCGTGTTGAGTCCGCAGCCCGGGCCGAGTGCCACGGCCGCGAGCAGGACGCCGGCCAGTGCACCTCCGGCCCTGGCCGGCCTGCGGCCTGCGGCGGAAATCCGTCCGTCGATGTCGCGCCTCATTCCGAACCCCTCGCCGAGCCTCCGGAAGATCTTGCCGCGCGACCGCTTGCGCGCAGTCCTCACGGCCGATCTCCCCTCTCATCCCGTCGTCACGCGCGAAGCGCCGACCCGCACCCCTTGTCAGGAGCCGACACGGCGATTCGCGTCCAGCGCCCTCGACAGCTTGCCCCCAACCGCGTAGCTAGAACACTGATCCAGCCACGACAATCGCCGGCACGAGCCAATGACCTTCGCCCCGAGCAACGGCGCTCCGCCGCCACACCCTGCCGGCACGGACCGCCAGCCGTTGACCATCCTGCTCGCCGCCCCGCGCGGCTTCTGCGCCGGCGTCGATCGCGCCATCCAGATCGTCGAGCGGGCGCTCGCGAAATACGGCGCCCCCGTCTACGTTCGCCACGAGATCGTTCACAATCGCACAGTTGTCGACAGCCTGAAGGCGAAAGGCGCCATTTTTGTGAACGAGCTGGACGAGATACCGGAAACGGCTCAGCCGGTGATCTTCTCCGCGCACGGAGTGGCGAAGTCCGTGCCGGCAGCCGCCAAAGCCCGCAACCTGATGCAGATCGATGCCACCTGCCCGCTCGTGACCAAAGTTCACAAGGAAGCTGCGGTTCACCACGAACGTGGGCTCGAGATCGTGCTGATCGGCCATGCCGGCCATCCGGAAGTTGTCGGCACAATGGGGCAACTGCCGCCTGGAACGGTAAAGCTGGTGGAGACGGTCGAGGACGTCGCAGCCTTCAAGCCACGCGATCCCGACAAGCTCGCCTTCATCACACAGACGACGCTGTCGGTCGACGACACGGCTGAGATCGTCGCCGCGTTGCAGCGGCGCTTCCCCGCGATCATTGCGCCCTACAAGGAGGACATCTGCTACGCCACCACGAACCGGCAGGCGGCGGTGAAGGCGATCGCGCCGCGCTCCGACCGCGTGATCGTCGTCGGCGCGCCGAACTCGTCGAACTCGAACCGGCTCGTCGAGGTGGCGCTGCGCGCCGGCTGTCCACAGGCGATGCTGCTGGAGCGGGCGGCGCAGATCCCGTGGCAGCGGTTCACCGGCATCAGCACGCTCGGCATCACAGCCGGCGCTTCGGCACCCGAGGCCGTGGTGAACGAGATGATCGACGCCTTTCGTGCCCGCTTCGACGTCACGGTGGAGATCGTGACGACCGCTGAGGAGCGCGTCGTGTTCCACCCCCCGCGCGAATTGCGCGACGCGGCGGTCCAGCGCTGACGCCGCCACGATCGCGCGCCTGCACCCCCTTACCCGAGCCCGGAACCGATAAATGGCCGTCTATACCGAGGTCTCCGACGACGAACTGGCCGACTTCATCGCCGGCTACGACATCGGCACGCTCGTGTCCTACAAAGGCATCGCCGAGGGGGTCGAGAACTCGAACTATCTCGTTGTCACGACGCTCGGCCAGTTCATCCTGACGCTCTACGAGAAGCGTGTCGACCCGGCCGAACTGCCGTTCTTCATCGGCCTCATGGGGCACCTCGCAGGGCGAGGCCTGTCCTGCCCGACGCCGCTCGTCACCCGCGACGGCCAGCATTTGCGCCGGCTCGCCGGCCGGCCGGCCGCCATGGTCACGTTCCTCGAAGGCGTCTGGGTGCGCCACCCGAAGCCGCATCACTGCGAGGCGGTCGGCACCGCGCTCGCCCACCTGCACCGGGCGGGCGAAGGCTTTCCGATCCATCGTCCGAACGCGCTCGGCCTCGGCGGCTGGCGTCCGCTGTTCGCCCGCTTCGCCGACGCTGCCGACGACGTCCAGCGGGGCCTCCGGCAGACCATTGCGCTCGAACTCGACGCGCTCGAGGCAGCCTGGCCGCAGGGTCTGCCCGAGGGCGTGATCCATGCCGACCTGTTCCCGGACAACGTGTTCTTCCTGAACGACACGCTGTCGGGCCTGATCGATTTCTACTTCGCCTGCAATGACGCGCTCGCCTACGACATCGCCGTATCGCTCAACGCCTGGTGCTTTGAGCCGGACCTCTCCTTCAACATCACCAAGGCGCAGGCGATGCTGGCCGGCTACCAGCGCGTGCGTCCGCTGTCCGGGGCCGAACGTGCGGCCCTGCCGCTGCTCTGTCGGGGCTCGGCGCTACGCTTCCTGCTGACGCGCGCCTACGACTGGCTGAACACGCCGAAGGACGCCTTCGTGAAGCCACACGACCCCGCGCCGTTCCTGCGCCGCCTTCGCTTTCACCAGCGCGTGGCGAGCGCGGCGGAGTACGGCTTGCCCGAGGCGGTCGCGGCGCGATGACGGAAAAGCCGAGGCCGCACGTGGTGATCTACACGGACGGCGCCTGCTCCGGAAATCCGGGGCCGGGCGGCTGGGGCGCGATCCTGATGTCGGGTCCGCACCGCAAGGAGCTGTCCGGCGGCGAGGCCGAGACCACCAACAACCGCATGGAGCTGATGGCGGCGATCGAGGCGCTCGGCGCCTTGAAACGCCCGAGCGAGGTGGAGCTGTGGACCGACAGCGCCTACCTGCGCGACGGCATCACCAAGTGGATCTTCGGCTGGAAGCGTAACGGCTGGAAGACCGCCGACAAGAAACCTGTGAAAAACGCCGACCTCTGGCAAACCCTCGACGCCGCCCGCCTCCGCCACACCATCGAATGGCACTGGCTCAAGGGCCACGCCGGCCACCCCGAGAACGAGCGCGCGGACGAGCTGGCGCGGGAAGCGATCAAGGCGATCAGGAAGGGTGGTTGAAAATGTAAACAAATTCATGATTGGGCCACATCCGTTAGATTACTCCACGCAATCGACTGACAATCTAGCACACTCCAATCGTTGCCGCTGGACCTCCAAATGCCACGACCACTCACCAAGGTGCTAAAGCGCAAGTCCATCTTTCGACACCCGATGGCTTTCTTTACCGCTGCCCTTGTCGTCGCAATAATGGCGGTCACGGCGACTGCCTACTTCGAAATGGGCCCACAGCTTGACAGAGCCACCAGGCTAGTCAGTACAAGCCCTCCCGAAAGATCAATCTTCGGAGCCGCCGAATACCTAACGGCGCTTGCCCTGTTATTCCTAGTGCTCACCACTTCTGACTTTCGATATCGGTTTAGATTGTACATAATCACCACAAACGCAACCCGGACTATTTTCTTGGCTTCATTTGCTATTGGAATTCTGCTAATATTAGTGGACACTTGGTTTCACAACAAGCTCTATGTCCCCGCAATATTGAATGACGCAAACAATATCAAAGCGGCTCTTGCGGTGACATTCATTGTTATGATCTTCTACTTGAGTTACGTTTCAATAATATCTCCCCCGTCGTTTAGCCGATGGAACGCCAGATCGATATTCAGATCTATTCAGTATTTCGCCGCACGAGGCAATCCCGGCCAACTGTCAGTGATTTGCGACTGGATAGGAGATAATGCCAGTACACCTTTTCCGTCGAACATGCCGCAACTCGAACCGAAACACATGCGTCGAAGGGAGGGAAGATGACGTCGACCATAAAAAGATCTACGCTGCCTACATCCTTCTTCTCCTCGGTAGCGAGAGATTTGCCCGGCAAATGGTGGACAAGTCGCCGTGGAGCGTTGCCGAGGTATTCTTGGCAGCGGCGAAGCACCCTCACGCAAGCCTCCCAATCAGGTCAATTCGCCTCTAACGTCGGTGGGGGAGTTGCTGGTTAACAGGAGATCAGTCAGCCCTCTATGGCGAGGACGACGGCTACACATCGGGATTCTTGGTTACACGAAGCCCGTGACAACTGCAGTCTACGGCGATTTGTGCGTTGATCGAAGCGTTGGCGACGACCGGCGAGAAGCCCTCTCGATCCGAACTCTTCAAGAAGAGGAGACTATAGACAGCAAGAGCTGAGCCAGAGGCTTACGCTCGAGCGGTGCTCATCTTCTCTCGATCTTATCTCAGTCGCCAGTTTGTGCACCCGTTCGATTGCATTTTCACGCTCGCTGCGCATGTTTGATGATGCGATTTACGATTTGCACACAGTAAATGGAGCTGAGCCTTCGTCATGGCGGTCCGACGAAATCGACAAGCTTGGGATTTCTGTTCGCTGTATAAAGGATTTGATTGAGCTCCTCCAGTGAAAAGCCTACGCCTACCCGCCGCCGTAAACGGCAACATGATTACTGATCACCTGAGACTGGTGCACTGGCAGTATTGCGCATCTCATCTTCGAAATCATGAAGAAGGCTTCAGGGCTGCGAGGATCGAACGATGTATGCTGGCAAGTTCAATATAGCATGACATTTGCCGATCTTTTTGAGTTCGATGAATCGGAATCGAATAAACTCGTGAGGTACTATCTCAGAAGAATGATGTACGATGAAATAAAGAGGATGGAGGAACATCCGAATTTTGTCAGCGCTCGATTTATCGGGTATTGCCTCAACGTCCTAGGCGTTTCCGAAGTTTCTTCGCGGGCGGCAGACCGGACTGGCTTCAACCCAGTCCAACGCGCTGCTGTGAAATGGGCCAAGCATAACTATCTTGCGCTTCTGAGGGATTATCCAGCGGTCGCGGAGAGCATGCCCTAGTAGGAGGAATCAGCTTCGATCCGACACGTAAAGCGCCTGACCAGCAAACGTATGCTTCTCTTTTAGGAAAGCCTCCAGCGCTCTTGCCATGGTGGCCCGATTCCCATTGTGCCCCTGTTCAATCGAATCACCCCCGCTGATCGAACCGCCGCCCGACCAGCGCCGCTGCGATGTTGATCTTCTGGATGTCGATCGTGCCGCCGGCGATGCCCCAGCCCCAGGCGTCGCGGAAGCGGCTCTCGGCGAGGAACTGCTTGGAATAGCCGTAGCCGCCCATCAGTTGCAGGGCGAGGCCGGTCACCTCGCGCACCATCTCGTTGGCGAAGCACTTGGCGATGGAGGAATCCGCGATCGACGGGAAGCCGTGGCTCGCCCGTGTCACGGCCCGGTGGATCAAGAGCCGCGAGGCCTCGACTCGGATCGCCATGTCGGCGAGCTTCAGCTGCACCGCCTGGAAATCGACGATCGGCTTGCCGAACTGCTTTCGCTCCTGCACGTAGGCGAGCGTCTCCTCCAGCGCGCCGGCGGCCAGACCGAGGCACATCGTCGAGTTGCCGCAACGCTCGAGATCGAAAGCCTCCATCAGCTTCGGAAAGCCGCCGGCCGGCACGATCAGGTGGTCCATTGGCACCTCGACATGATCGAGGAAGATGTCAGCCGTCGTCACACCGCGGAAGCCCATCAGGTGCTCGCGCGCACCGAACGTGAGCCCCTTGACGCCGGCCGGCACGTAGACGGCGCCGACGCCCTTGGCGCCCTTGGCTTCTCCCATGCGGGCATAGACCACGTAGCCGTCCGCCGTGCCGCCACCCGAGCACCACCGCTTCATGCCGTCGACGACGATGCGGTCGCCCTTGAGCTCCGCGCGCGTGCTGAGGTCGGTCAGCGCGGTGCCGGCTTCGGGCTCCGACATGGCGACGGCGACCACGGCCTTGCCGGCGCAAACCTCGGGCAGCAGGCGCCTCTTGAGGCTCTCGGTGCCGAACCGCTCGATAGCCTTCACCGGCCCCACCGCGCTCTCGAAGATCGGGAAGGCGACCGCCGGGTGGACCTTCGCGAACTCCTCCAGAACCAGGATCGCCTCGAGATTGCCGAGGCCGAGCCCGCCGTACTCGACCGGCGTGTTGATGCCGAGGAAGCCCATCTCGGCGTAGCGCGCCTTCCAGGCCTTCGACAGGGGCTCGCTGGAGGCTTCCAGCTCGCGGGCGACCGGCTTCATCTCGCCCTCGGCGAACGCGCGCGCCGCCTGGCGCAGTTCCTCCTGCTCCGCCGTCAGCTCGAAGTCCATCGCAGTGCTCCTCTCCGTGAGCCGGCGTTGTCGCCCGCCGCCCGATCCGTCATTGTGCCGCTCTGGGGACACCCATCGCCAGCGCGGTGGACCACAACAAGCGACAAGGTGACCGGACAGCCATGCAGGACACGATAGCCCCCACCGCCGCCGAGATCGAGGAGATGCGCGCCATCGGCGCCGCGACGCTCTACGAGGCGCAGCTCGCCCTCGGCATCGACGGCGCCATGGACCCTGCCATCAAGCCGATTCATTCCGGCTGGCGCATCTGCGGACCCGCGTTCACCGTCGATCAGCCGGCGAAGGACAATCTCGGCATCCACCTCGCGGTGACGCGCATTTCGGCCGGCGAGGTCATGGTGGTGGACTACAAGGGCGAGATGGACATCGCCGTCATCGGCGACATACTGGCACTCGCCGCGCGCCGCCGCGGCTGCATCGCCATGGTCATCGACGGCGCCGTGCGCGACGCGGGCGAACTCGTCGGCATGGATTTCCCGGTGTTCTGCCGGGGGCTCTCGATCAAGGGGCCGGGCAAGGGTGCCAAGGCCGCGTTGCAGGCTCCGATCACCTGCGGTGGCAGGCCCGTGCGACCGGGCGACATCATCGTCGGCGACGCGGATGGCCTCGTCATCATCGACGTCGGCCGCTGGCGCGAGGTGCTGGCCAAGGGCCGCGAGCGGCAGGCCAAGGAAGCGGCCACCCGCGCCGGGCTCTACGCCGGCAAGACCACGGTGGAGATGGCGGGGCTCGCGCCGACGTTGACCAAGCTCGGCATGATCTGAGGCCTGCGTGGAGCGAGTGACATGACGCATTCGACGACGAGCCCGGTCCGCATCGGCATCATCGGCTTCGGCATCATGGGCGAGCGCCTGTTGCGTGCGGCGCTCGCCAAATCCGGTGATGTCATGACGGTCTCCGGCGCCTGGGATCCCTCGCCCGCCGCCATGTCGCGCCTCGGCAGCGAGCTGCCTGACGTAACGCGCCACGCGAGCGTCGCAGCGCTGATCGCGGCCTCGGACGTGGTGCATGTCGCCTCGCCACCGACGAGTCACCTCGCCTACCTCGATCAGGCCGCCGGAGCCGGCATCGCTGTTCTCTCGGAAAAGCCGCTCGCAGTGGATGTCGCGGCCGCCCGCGCCGCCGTGGCGACGCACGAGGCCGCGGGCACCCGCGCCGGCGTCAACTTCGTGCTCGCTTCGTCGTTGGCGGTGGACCAGATCAACGCGTGGCGCGCCGAGGGGCTCGTCGGGGCACCCGAGCGCCTCACTATCGACGTCGATTTCGCGCAATGGCCGCGCCCATGGCAGATGGACGCCGCGAGCTGGCTCGGCAAATGTGCCGAAGGCGGCTTCACGCGCGAAGTGGTCTCGCACTTCCTGTTCCTGACGCTGCGCACGTTCGGCTCGCTCGACCTGGTCTCGCGCACGGCGACGTTTCCGCCGGGCGACGGCAGCGAGACGGCCGTCAGCGCCGAGCTTCGCGCCGGCGGCCTTCCGGTGTCGCTCACCGGCCGCGTCGGCGGCACGGCGAAGCCCGACCACAACCTGTGGACGCTCACTGGCGACAAAGGCAGCATCCGACTGCGCGACTGGTCGTTCGCCGAGCGGCTGATGCCGGACGGTGCGTGGTGCGAGGCCGAAGGCGCGATCCCGAACGAGAAGGCACGCCCGCTCGTGCTCGCGCGCCAGCTCGACAAGGTCATCGCCATGACACGCGGCACGGGGCCGGGCGTCGCGGCTGGCCTCGCGACGCTGCGCGAGGCGCTGATCGTGCAGGAGACGGTGGAGGCGATCCTCGGGCTGTGAAGCGCTCGGCTGCCAGTACCCGCAACCTGCTCAACTCAATGAATCTCCGGCTCGGGCACGCTCGCGCCGCTCTCCAAAAAGTCGAAGTCGCAGCCGTCGTCGGCCTGGCTGATGTGGGCCATCGCCATCTTGCCGTAGCCGCGCTCGTAGCGCGGCGGCTCAGGCTTCCACGCGGCTTTGCGGCGGGCGAGTTCCTCGTCCGAAACGTGCAGGTGGATGCGGCGGCCGGCGACGTCCACCTCGATTTCGTCACCGGTCTGGACCAGTGCCAGCGGCCCGCCGATGAAACTCTCCGGAGCGACGTGCAGGATGCAGGCGCCGTAGCTCGTGCCCGACATGCGCGCATCCGAGATCCGCAGCATATCGCGGACACCCTGCTTCACCAGCTTCCGCGGGATCGGCAACATGCCCCATTCCGGCATGCCGGGTCCGCCCTGTGGTCCCGCGTTCTGGAGCACGAGCACATGATCGGCGGAGACGTCGAGATCGTCCCGGTCGATCATCTCCGCCATGTGGTTGTAGTCGCGGAAGACGAGCGCCGGCCCGCGATGCTGGCGCAGGCGCGCCTCGGCGGCGGCGGGCTTCATGACGCAACCGCGCGGTGCGAGGTTGCCTTTCAGGACCGCCGTCGCGCCCTCCTGGTAGAGCGGCTGGTCGACCGACTTGATGACGTCGCGATTGAACACCGCCGCATCGGCCACGTTTTCGGCAACCGTGCGGCCGTTCACCGTCATCGCGTGGCCGTGCAGCTTGTCGTCCAGTTCCTTCATCAGCGCCGGCGTCCCGCCGGCATAGAAAAAATCCTCCATCAGGTATTTGCCCGACGGGCGCACGTTGGCGATGATCGGCACGTCGCGCGAGAGCTGGTCGAAACGCTCGAGCGACAGCGCGATGCCGGCGCGGCGCGCCATGGCAATGACATGCACGATGGCGTTGGTCGACCCGCCCATCGCCATGTGCACCATGATCGCATTATCGATCGCGGCGGCCGTGACGATCTTGTCCGGTGTCAGGTCTTCCCACACCATGTCGACGATGCGGCGCCCGGCACTCGCGCACATCCGCGGGTGGCCGGCATCAGCGGCGAGCAGCGAGGAGGCACCGGGCAGCGTCAGGCCCATCGCTTCTCCGATCGCCATCATGGTGGCTGCCGTGCCCATCGTCATGCAGGTGCCGAACGAGCGGGCGATGCCATTCTCGATTTCGGCCCACTGTGCTTCCGAGATCTTGCCGGCGCGCTTCTCGTCCCAGTACTTCCAGGCATCCGAGCCCGAGCCGAGCGTCTCGCCGCGCCAGTGACCGCGCAGCATCGGCCCGGCCGGAACGAAGATCGCCGGAAGTCCCATGGATATCGCGCCCATCACGAGCCCGGGCGTGGTCTTGTCGCATCCCCCCATCAGCACCGCACCATCGATCGGGTGCGAGCGGAGCAGCTCTTCCGTCTCCATGGCGAGGAAGTTGCGGTATAGCATCGTCGTCGGTTTGACGAACGGCTCCGACAGCGAGATGGCAGGCAGCTCCAGCGGGAAGCCGCCGGCCTGAAAGACCCCGCGCTTCACATCCTCGACACGCGAGCGCAGGTGCGCATGGCACTGGTTGATGTCGCTCCAGGTGTTGATGATGCCGATGACGGGCTTGCCGACCCAGTCCTCCGATCCGTACCCCATCTGGCGCATGCGCGAGCGATGCCCGAACGAGCGCAGGTCCTGCACCCCCATCCAGCGGTAGGACCGAAGCTCTTCGGGCTTCCTGCGCGGCGACATGGCGACCTCATGGATTCCTGATTCCCGACGCGGCGACGCGGCGTTTATTCGCCCGCAGCCGCCTTCGAGACTTGTCGTTTCTGCGACCGCGTCAAGAGCTGGGCCGCGATCACGCCGACGGTCAGCACTGCGCCGGCGATGTCAGTACTCAAGCCTGGCTTGATCAGGCAGAACGCGGCAGCGATCAGCAGAACGCGCTGCCAGCCGGGTGCCGGTGCGATCAGGTAGCCGTGCAGGCCGGCCGCGAGCAGCACGACGCCGACCGTCGCCGTCAGCGCCGTCGAGGCGATCACCATCGGCTCACCGATCATCAGCAGCGACGGCCCGAACACGAACATGAACGGCACGATATAGCCGGTCAGGCCGAGCTTCACGGCGGCCCAACTGCTGTCCCAGATGCCGGCGCCGGAGAGGCTGTTGGCTGCGTAGACGGCGAGCGCCACCGGCGGCGTAATGGCTGACAGGATGGCGAAATAGAACACGAACAGGTGCGCCGCCTCCTGCATCACACCCAGCTTGACGACGGCGGGGACGAGCAGCGCGACCTGCATGATGTAGGCCGGCGTCGTCGGCATGCCCATGCCGAGGATGATCCCGGCGAGCATGGTGAACACCAGAGCCATGACCAGCGGCAGGGCCGGGTGAACCTCCTGGATCAGGGGATGCTGCGCGACCTTCAGCACGAAGGCCGTGAAATCGATGCCGAGCCCCGTGAGCGCGATGACGCCGATCACGATGCCGGCGCATGCGCAAGCAAGTGCCACCTGCACGGTGTTCTTGGCGCCGTCGACCAGCGCATCGATGATCATGTTGACGGTGAGCAGCTGGCGGCTCGAGGCCCTGAGCAGCATCGTCGGGATCACGGAAAAGATGCCGACGAGCGCCGACATAGGCGCCGAGAAGCCCGCGATCAGCATCGAGATGATGATGATCAGCGGGGCGAAGAGGTGACCGTCGGCCGCCAGCACCTTCAATGTGCTCGGCAGCTCGGAGCGCGGCAGCCCTTCCATGCCGACGCGCTTGGCCTCGAAGTGGACCGCGAAGAACACCGCGAGGAAATACAGCATGGCGGGAATCAACGCATAGGCGGCGACCGTCGCGTATGGCGTGCCGAGGAACTCGGCCATCACGAAGGCCGCGGCACCCATGATCGGCGGCATGATCTGGCCGCCGGTCGAAGCCACCGCCTCGACGGCGCCGGCGAAGGCGGGCCGGTAGCCGATCCGTTTCATGAGGGGGATCGAGAACGTGCCCGTCGTCATAACATTGGCGACCGCCGAGCCGGACACCGAGCCGAACAACGCCGAAGTCAGCACCGCGACCTTGGCAGGGCCGCCGGCGGTGCCGCCTGTCAGGCCGAGCGCGAAGTCCATGAACAGCTTGCCGGCCCCCGAGCGCTCGACGAACGAGCCGAACAGGATGAACAGCACCACGTAGGTCGCCGACACCGAGACGGGGATGCCGAGAATGCCGTCCGTCGTCAGGTAGAGCTGCTCGACCAGCTCCTGCGGTTTGGTGCCGTGAATCAGAACGGCGTAGGCGAGGAACAGCGCGGCGGTCACCGGCATCACGAGACCGAGCACGCGGCGCGTGCCTTCCAGCACTACGGCGATGAAGATGAGCCCGAGGATCCACTGGTCCTGCGTCAGCTCATCGACATAGATCATCCGGTTGTCGATGATCTCCTTGCCATAGAGCTGATAGGCGCAGGCCGCGATCGAGCCGGCGATGAACACGAGCTCGACGACACCCGGCCGGTTGATGCGCCCGCTCGATAGCGTCGGGTAGATCAGGAAGGCGAGCAAGAGTGCGAACAGCACGTGAGTCGCGCGGAAGATCTGGGCGTCGGGAGCACCGAAGAACGCGACGTACAGGTGGTAGAGCGACATCGCGAGCGCAACAGCCATGACCACGTAGTGCGCCCACGGGCGGCGGGTCGGCTCTGCGGCGGGGGAGGTCATGTCGGGCTCCGATGGATGCAGGTACGGGGTCCAGCGTCGTCGCCGGCGGACCCGGTGACGGCAGGACCGATAGGCCATGGGCGGCCCGCTATTTGCGAGCCGCCCTCTGGTCGAGCAGTGGTGCCAGGAACGAAGGGTCTGGCACGATCAGAGCGCGCCCTTCTCCTTGTAGTACTTGGCGGCGCCCGGGTGCATCTTCACGCCGACGTCGGCCGCAATGTCCTTCGCCGTCAGACCCTTCATCGCCTTGGCGATCGCGGCCAGGTTGTCGAGGCCCTCGACCATCGCCTTGGTGATGCCGTAGGCAGTCTTGTCGTCCATCGAGCAGGGCACGATGACGTGCGTCGAGAAGCCGACGGTCTGCACGTCCTTGTCCTGCTTCGGATAGCTGCCGGCCTTGATCATGATCTTCTTGTAGCCGGAGTTGATCGCCTGCAGCTTCTTCACGCCGGCGTCGTCGATGCCGACGATCGTCACATCACGTGCCGAGGCGATGTCCATGATCGAACCGGCCGGCACCTGCGTGGTCAGCGTGAAAACCTGGGCGTTGCCGTCCTTGAGCTGGTTGACGCTGTCGTTGTAGGAGCCCTGGTTGACCTTCGCCATGTCCTTGAAGGTGAAGCCGTAGGCCTTGAGCCAGTCGATCGTCACCGCTTCGCCGGTGTTGCCGCGCTTCTGTGTCGAGAGCGCCTTGCCCTTCATGTCGGAGCCCGACTTGACGCCGGAATCCTTGAGGGCGACAACCTGGAAGTACTGCGGATAGAGCACTCCGACGTTGCAGATGCCCGGCAGCTTCTTGCCGTTGAAGGGCCCCGAGCCGTTGAGCGCGTCGACCGTCGTCACCGAATTGCCGAAGCCGATCTGCGCCTTGCCGCCCGAGATCGCCGCGGCATTCGCCACACCACCACCTGGGGCGACCGCGACGGTCGTGCCCGGCAGGGCTTTCTCGATCAGCGGCTTCAGCGCGCCGCCGAGCGGGTACCACGAGCCGCCCTGCGGGCCGGTGACGAACTTCAGCTCGGCAGCCTGCGCGGCGCCGACGGTCACCGCCAGCACGGCAGCGGTCGCAGCCAGCGTCGTCGAAGCGATCCTCATCCGATTTTCCTCCCTGGAAGGTTTTATTGCAGCCGTTCGGGCTGTTGGCGCGGACCGCGCATCAGCCCGTCGAACCGATGGTCGTTGTATCCGAGCACAACCGCCGGGACAACCGGGCGCGGGCGATGTCGCTGCCAGCGCCGCGGTGGTCGGCCATCCAAGCGGATTTCGCCGCTCGACCGTTGCGGCCGGATCGCTAGACTGGCGTCGACATCGCGAACCGGAGGAGCCTAGCATGTCGTCCAAGCCTGCCAGCCAGCCAGCCGACCGACCGACCGCGCTCGATCTCGGACCAGACGCCGAGCTTTCGCCGGAGCTCCGCGCCTATTTCGACAAGTGCCTGGATAAGCTTGGTTTCGTGCCCAACGTGCTTAGGGCCTACGCGTTCGACAATGCCAAGCTGAAGGCCTTCATCGACATGGTCGACGACCTCATGCTGGCCGACAGCGGACTGACGAAGCTCGAACGCGAGATGATCGCCGTCGCCGTTTCCGCGATCAACCATTGCCACTACTGCCTGACCGCGCACGGGGCCGCTGTCCGCCAACGCGGCAAGGATCCGGTTCTCGGCGAACTCATCGCGCAGAATTGGCGCGCGGCGGACCTGCCGGCCCGCCAGCGCGCCATGCTGGCGTTTGCAGCAAAACTCACCGAGACACCTGACAGGATCGAGCAAACCGACCGCGCGGCGCTGCGCAGCGCCGGCTTCTCCGACCGCGACATCTGGGACATCGCCGCCGTCGCCGCGTTCTATAACATGTCGAACCGGATGGCCGCCGCCGTCGAGATGCGGCCGAATCGCGAGTATCATTTCATGATGCGTGACCCGGCCTGAGGCACGGAGTCGGCGCGCGTGCGCTTGCCTCGTATTCGTCAAATGCCTGCCGTAAGCGCCGCGGTAGGTGTCGTGAGCGGCGCGCCGCTGCCGCCGGCAGGCGGGGCAGGCTCTGGGTACGCGGGACAGGCGACAGCGATCGGGGCTCAGGATGCACAATACGATTGCCGTGATGAACACCAAAGGCGGTGTCGGCAAATCGACCATCGTGCTCGCGCTCGCCGAGACGCTTTCGGCGGAGCACGGCAAGACGGTGCTGGTCGTCGATTCGGACGCGCAGGCGAGCGTCTCGTCGATGTTGATGAGCGCCACCGACCTCTACCGGCTGCAATCGAGTGGCCTGACCATCGTCGACTACCTGGTCGCGGCCGTGCTCAACCAACAAGCGGCCGACTGGACGAGATTCGTGGTGCGCGACGTCTCCGACGTCGATGACGCGACGAGCGTGTTCCTCGTGCCGAGCGACGTCAATCTCACGCTGTTCGAGCGGGAAGTGTCGCGCGAGGCGCTGCACGGACGCTTGAGGTCTGCGGTGGCAAGTCTGCTCGCGGACCTGCGGGGGACGTTCGATGTCGTGCTGATTGATTGCCCGCCGGGCCTGTCGATCCTGACCGAGAGCTGGCTGCGCGAGGCAGACTGGCACATCACGCCGACCCGGGCGGACTATCTCTCCGTCTGCGGCCTCGAGGTGTTCCGCCGCTTCAAGAAGATGGATCCCGACATGGGTTTCGCCGAGAACCTCGGCGTCGTCGTCAACATGAAGGAGCCGTTCTCGCCCACCGACGAGGAGTATCACCAATGGCTGCGGCGCGATGCCGACAACCGCTGCTTCGAGAGTGTGCTGCCGCGGCTCAACGCGCTGCAGGCTGCCTCGCGATTCCTCACCGAGAAGCGCTCGTTCATGGCGAAATACCCGGGTGATGCTGGCCGCGCGGTGCGTGAGCTGGCTCGCGAGGTGATGGCCCGCATCGCTACGAGCGAGGCGCCGAACGGGCAAGCGGCGAACAACGAGGCACGGCCGCTGCCCGTCACGAGCGAATAGGCGCTCGGGCAGCGGGCACCCGGCGTCGCCTGCACCGAAAAGTTCGGAAAATCGATGAAACTGGAGCGGGCGATGAGATTCGAACTCACGACCCTCACGTTGGCAACGTGATGCTCTACCCCTGAGCTACGCCCGCATCCATGTGGGGTAAGTCGCGCCGGACGGCGCAGGCGCGTCTAGTGGCACACTCGCCCGACGAATGCAAGCGGCCCGGCAATGGGCTTCGAGCCGTGAGCGGCGGCGGAACTACTCGGACCGCGTCCGCCCCTTGCACAGACACAGTTTCGACCCAAACGCCGCCTAGCCGGTCTCGTACGGATGCGCGAGAATAGTGCGTTCCCCCGTTGCCAGCGAACCAGGTGTCAACCATGGCCTTGCCTGCCCCGACGCTTGCCCGCCCGATGCGCCGCTCGGCGCGATACCTTGTGGCCGCGATCGCCCTTGCGGCGGGGCTGCCGGCAGTTGCGACCGCCAAAGCCGAGGTGGCGCCGTGGCCGAGCGCCGTCCAGGCGGCCTACGACATCCATTTCGCCGGCATCGACATCGGCAACTTCGTGATGACTTCCGAACTCGTCGGCCGCGACTACAAGGTTACAGGCAACGCCAAGATCTCGATTGCTTTCGGTGCCTTCACCTGGCGGGCGACGGCGGTCAGCACCGGCACCGCTGGGCCCCGCGGGCCGGAACCCGCACGCCACACCTTCCAGTTCCGGCGCAATTCGAAAGCGGGCTCGGTCGCCATGGGCTTTGCCCGGGGCCGCGTGGCGAGCCTCGACGTGCAACCGCAGCGTCGTCCCGATCCGCGTCGCGTGCCGGTCGAGCCGCAGCATCTAACGGGCGTCTACGATCCGATGAGCGCGATCCTCGCCGTCACCCGCGCCAACGGCAGCGCCGATCCTTGCAAGCGCCGCATCGGCGTGTTCGACGGTCGCCAGCGCCTCGACCTGGAGTTCACGTTCAAGCGGCACGAGACCATTCGCGAGGCCCGCGCCAGCGGCCAGCCCCGCAAGGGCTACGTCTGCCGGGTTCGCTACATCCCGGTGGCCGGCCACAAGAAGGTGGACCGCGAGGTGTCCATGATCTCGGGCTCGAACGAAATCGAGGTCGTCCTGCAGCACGTGCCTTCGGCGGGTCTCTACATCCCCGCGATGGTGCGCGTGCCGACCCCCGCCGGCACCGCTGCGCTGGTCGCCAAGGCGATCGACATCACTACCATCCGCCAGGAGCGGATCGCACTCCGCCACTGAGGCTTCGTCGCCTGGCGAACACCGGTCGACCACGCCCGGTGCGACGGGCGCTTTCGGCCGTTCCAATGGCACCACGGGCTTGCACTTCGGGTTCGGGTCTGCGATGCCAGCGGCCGGGAAACCGGGAGACCTGCTGCCCCATGGCGCAAGACAACATCGCCCGCATCCGCCACGTCACGGCGGTGCTTGGCCCGACGAACACCGGCAAGACGCATCTGGCTATCGAGCGCATGCTCGGCCATCGGTCCGGCATGATCGGCCTGCCGTTGCGGCTGCTTGCGCGCGAGGTCTACGACCGCGTCGTGCAGCGGGTCGGACCGGGCGAGGTCGCCCTGATCACCGGCGAGGAAAAAATCAAGCCGGAGACGGCGCGCTTCTGGATCTGCACCGTCGAGGCGATGCCACCCGAGATCGACGTCGATTTCTTGGCGATCGACGAGATCCAGCTCGCGGCCGATCCCGAGCGTGGACACGTCTTCACCGACCGCCTGCTGCATGCACGCGGACGCATGGAGACGTTGGTGCTCGGCGCCGCGACGATGCGCGATGCCATCGCCGATCTGATCCCGGGCTCCAACTTCATCTCGCGACCGCGGCTGTCGCGGCTCGCATGGTCGGGCCAGAAAAAGCTCACGCGGCTGCCCGCCCGTTCCGCGATCGTCGCCTTCTCCGCGGCGGACGTCTACGCGATCGCCGAGCTGATCCGCTCGCAGCGTGGCGGCGCCGCGGTCGTGCTCGGCGCCCTCTCGCCGCGTACGCGCAACGCCCAGGTCGCTCTCTATCAGTCGGGCGACGTCGAATACATGGTGGCGACGGATGCCATCGGCATGGGGCTCAATCTCGACGTCGATCACGTCGCGTTTGCGGCCGTGCGCAAGTTCGACGGCTACAACCATCGCAACCTGACACCAGCCGAGCTCTCGCAGATCGCCGGCCGCGCCGGCCGGCACATGAACGACGGCACGTTCGGCGTGACCGCCGATGTCGAGCCGTTCGATCAGGATCTCGTCGATCGCCTCGAAAACCACACGTTCGACCCCCTGCGCACGCTGCAATGGCGTGCGCGTGATCTCGATTTCCGCTCGGTCGAAGCCCTGCGCGACAGCCTCAGGGCGATGCCGCGCCATGAGCGGCTGATGCGCGCGCGCATGGCCGACGACGTGTTGGCGCTCGAGACGCTTTCAACCGATCGTGACATCCTGGCACTGGCCACCTCACCGGCCGCCGTCGAGCGGCTGTGGGGCGCCTGTCAGGTGCCCGACTACCGCAAGATCTCGCCGCAGGCGCACGCGGAGCTGGTCGGCACGTTGTTCAAGTATGTCTCCGGACCGGACGGACGGATCGACGAGGACTGGTTCGCCAAGCAGGTAGCCTTCGCCGACCGCACCGACGGCGATATCGACACGTTGTCGAACCGCCTCGCCCATATACGCACCTGGACGTTCGTTGCGCAGCGCCCCGACTGGCTGAAGGACCCCGCCCACTGGCAGGACCGGACGCGGGCTATCGAGGACGCCCTCTCGGACGCGCTGCACGAGTGCCTCACTCAGCGCTTTGTCGACCGGCGCACGTCTGCGCTGATGAAGGGGCTCAAGGCCAAGGACGATCTGACGGCGGACATCGGTGACGACGGCGCGATCATGGTCGAGAGCCACTTCGTGGGCCGGCTGCAGGGGTTCCGATTCTTCCCCGACACGCATTCCGACAATGTTCACGGCAAGGCCACGCGGCACGCTGCAGCCCAGGTGCTGGCCAAGGAGATCGCGATGCGTGCCCGGCGGGTTTCCGCCGCCAAGTCGGATGCGTTCAAGCTGGCGCGCAATGGGCGGGTTCTGTGGCGCGACGCCGAGATCGCGCGCCTCCTGCCCGGCGACGACATGCTCAAGCCGCAGTTCGAGCTCATTGCCGATGAGCACCTGCAGGCGGCCGACCGCGAGAAGGTCAGCGAGCGGCTGAAGACGTGGCTTGCCGAGATCATCTCTACGCGTCTCAAACCGCTCGCCGACATACAGGCGGCCGAGGATCTGACCGGCCTCGGCCGTGGCGTCGCCTTCCGGCTCCTCGAATCGCTGGGCGTGCTCCGTCGCGAGACGGTCGCTGAGGAGATGAAGTCGCTCGATCAGGCGGCCCGGGCGCAATTGCGGCGTTACGGCGTGCGCTTCGGCGCCTTCAACATCTTCTTTCCGCTGCTGTTGAAGCCGGCCTCCGCGGAGCTGGTGCTGACGCTGTGGGCCTTGAAGCACGGTGCGCAGAACGGTCTCGATTCCGACGCGCTGCCCGAGCCCCCGCGTGCCGGCCTCACCTCGGTGCCGTCGAACGCCGCCACCCCGGAGGCGTTCTATCGCGTGATCGGCTTCCAGGTTTGCGGCCCGCGCGCTGTCCGTATCGACATCCTGGAGCGCCTCGCCGACCTCATCCGACCTTTGTTGGCCTGGCGTGCCAAACCCGACAATCCGAGCGCGCCTCCGAAGGGTGCGACGGGAGAAGGCGGCTTCATGGTGATCCCCGAGATGATGTCGATCCTTGGCTGCTCGCCCGACGAACTGGCCAGCGTCCTGAAGGCGCTTGGTTTCCGCATCGACAGGAAGCCCGCCTCGTCGCTGCCGCAGCTCAATGCGGAGCCCGGAGCCACAGACCGCAAAGCGGCAGAAGCGGCGCTCTCAGCGCTGGCAGCGGCCGCGTCCGGGGCGCCGCTCGCCGGCGTGGCTGCTGCCGTAAGCGACTCTCCCGCCGTGGCCGTCGCTGCGTCTCCGGAGGCGTCGGCCGGTGGCGCGACCTCGGCTGAAGCGACGGTAGACGCGGTCACAGCGGCCGAGCCTGAGATGGTCGAGATATGGCGTCCGCGTCGGCGCCACGAGCACGAGGAACGCGAAGGGCGCCAGCGCGGTGCACGCCATGCGGGACGTCCCGGCAGCGCCCGCAGCGAGGCCGCGTCCGGCGGCGTCGAACGTCAGCATCAGCGACCGGACCGCCAGCGCGGCTTTCGTGCGCGCGAGCAAACAGCAACACAGGCGGGTGCTCCCGAAGGGAATGAACCGCGGGAGCACGGCAATGCCAAAGGAGCGCGCAAGGAGCACCAGCAGCGCGGCTACGTCGCCCGTGAGGACGCGCGGAGCGGCCGGCCGCCCGACAAGAGCGGCGAGGGCAGACGTGATCGTGGCAGCCGGCCTGGCGGTGACCGTCGCCGCGACGACCGCGACCATGGCAAAAGTCGCGTGATCTCGGCCACGCCACCACGACAGAAAGCAGCCGATCCGGATTCGCCTTTCGCGGCACTCGGTGCGTTGAAGCTTGCGCTCGAGGCCAAGGGGCGCGATCCGAAATCTTCGTCGTGACCGGCCGCGGCCACCACGAAAGCGACGATCCCGCGGGCAGCGTCGGCTCCCAGCGGATCGACAAGTGGTTGTGGTATGTGCGCCTCGTCAAATCGAGGACGCTCGCGAGCGGGCTGGTCGCAGCCGGCAAGGTGCGCATCAACAAGGTGCGCGTTGCCAAGGCGAGCGCGATGGTCGTGGCAGGTGACGTCGTGACGGTCGTCGCAAACGCCCGCCTGCGCGTGCTGAGGGTGCTGGCGGCGGGCACCAGGCGGGGGCCGGCCGACGAGGCACGCACGCTTTACGAGGATCTGTCGCCGCCGTCTCGAACCGTTGCACACCAGAACGAGAGCGCTGCCGGTACGCAGGATGCGACATCGGGCGCGCCACGAGCGATAGATCCTCCTGTTGGCCCCCGTCAGGCCGGAGCAGGCAGGCCGACGAAACGCGAGCGCCGTCAGTTGGACCGGCTACGAGGTGGGAAAGCCGACGGCGGATGAGGTGGCGCGACCGTCCCGCCGCGGCGCCGGCGCCACGCTCGCCAGTCTTGCACAGCGATAATCCTGCGACCGCTTGCGACAACCTGCCCACGTGTAGCAACAGTGTCCGATCACCTATAGCCGTTCCCACGATCAGAGCAGCGGGCGCGGCGATTGCCGAATGACCCGCAGATGACAGCCGGACAGCCAGCCAATGACCTACGTCGTCACCGAGGCCTGCATCAAGTGCAAGTACACGGACTGTGTCGAGGTCTGCCCCGTCGACTGCTTCTACGAGGGCGCCAACATGCTCGTCATCCACCCCGACGAGTGCATCGACTGCGGCGTCTGCGAGCCTGAGTGCCCGGCGGATGCGATCAAGCCCGACTCAGAATCCGGCCTGGAGAAGTGGCTGGAGGTCAATCGCGACTACGCCGACAAGTGGCCGCAGATCACCTCCAAGCGCCCGGCGCCCGATGACGCCGATGCGTTCAAGGACGTTGCCAATAAGTTCGAGCAGTATTTCGATCCCGCACCCGGAACCGGGGACTGACCTGCGGCAATCTGTCCATTGCCTGCGCTCGTCCGAAGGATTTCGGCCTGTCAAGTCCCGGTTTGTTCATCACTGCGGGTGACATCCGCTGTGCCCCCCTTCTTTTTCTGTGAATATTGTGTTACATACCCACTGGTTGGCGTAGCTGGACAAAAATGGAACAAACGACGTTCATATCGCTTCGTGGAGCGGCGAAGCGGTGCCGCATATGCGGAATGCGGGTGATCGGAGCGATCTCTTCAGCAAGCCATTTGGCGCGGAAACGGGCTGGGCGACCGGCCACGACACAGCGCGCCTGACGACTGAGCGATCCGGTGCGGCGGCAATGCCGTGCGACGGGCGTTTCGGGCTGCCTACGTGCGGGCGGCCCACGTGTTGGAGTCTGTCCGGCACGGTACGCGTGGGACACGAGAAAGCGAGACGACGTCTATGGCCCAGAAGAAGACGGTAACCTCCAAGACCAAGCCGGGAGCCAAGGCATCTGCCAAGTCCGTGAAAACCCCACTCAAGAGCAAATCCGCCAAGGTGTCGCCAGCCACCAAGTCATCTCCCGCGGCCAAGGCCAAGGCAGCGGTCGCCGCGAAGAAGCAGGTTTCGAAGTCCGAGGTGAAGGGAGCAAAAGTGAAGGTGGCAGTCAAGGCAGCAGCAAAACCCACAACGAAGGCCGTCAAGCCAGCCGCGAAAGCCGCTCCGGCGACCGCGCGCAAGACGGCTTCGACCGCCAAGGTCGCGGCCCGCAAGCCGCAGGTGGTTGCGCGTGCGGCTGACAAGGCGCCGGTAAAGGCGAAAGCCACGCCGGCGGCTGGTAAGGCCTTGGTCGGTAAGCCTGTGGGGGGCAAGCCGGTCTCCGGAAAGCCTGCCGCCAAGGCGCCTGCGCCGCAACCGCCGATCGCCACCAAGCCGAAAGCAGCAGCACCGGTCGTTGGCCGTCCGGTCAATGTTCCGCCCGCCGCGACGATTGCCGTCGGCCGTGCGCCGCTTCCGCGCGCTGCCGGCAAAGTCGTGCCGGCTGCCGTCACGCCGTCGGCGAGCCAGAGCCAGAAGGTCAGCGCGCCGGTGACAGCGGCCGCCGGGTCGCAGACGGTCAGCGCTCCGAAGGATGTCGCGCAGAAGGCGGCCCAGGCGCGCGACGAGAAGAAGCCGGTCAGTCAGCGTCATGGCTTCAAGACGAACGAGTTCATCGTCTATCCCGCCCACGGTGTCGGCCGTATCGTCGGCATCGAGGAGCAGGAGATCGCGGGCATGTCTCTCGAGCTGTTCGTCATCACCTTCGAGAAGGACAAGATGACGCTGCGCGTGCCCACGGCCAAGCTTGCCAGCGTCGGCATGCGCAAGCTGGCCGAGGAAAACACCGTCAAGAAGGCGCTCGAGATTTTGAAGGGGCGGGCGCGCATCAAGCGCACCATGTGGAGCAGGCGTGCTCAGGAGTACGAGGCCAAGATCAACTCAGGCGATCTGGTATCGATCGCCGAGGTGGTGCGTGACCTCTACCGTTCCGAGAGCCAGCCGGAGCAGTCGTACTCCGAGCGCCAGCTCTACGAGGCCGCGCTCGACCGCATGGCGCGCGAACTTGCCGCCGTCGAGCGCCTCGATGATCGGGGCGCCGTCCAGCGCATCACCGACGTACTGTCGAAGAGCGCCAAGAGCCGTCGCGCAGCCGAGGATGCGACAGGCGGCGACGACGACGGGGCCGACGAGGTGAAGGCCGCCTGACCGGCGCCGGGCTGACGTGCCCAAATCGACGGCGGGCCTTCGGCCGCCACTCAACCGGACGCCCAGCCAATCATGGCTGGGCGTTCGTCGTTCCGCCCGGCGGACGACGCGCTCCGGCCATCTCCCCGCTCCCAGATTCTTCGAGCAGCTCCAACTGCGCTGCGTCTGCCGGCTCGATCCAGGGTCCGCTGCGCCACTCCAGCCAACCGGTTACCCGTACGCGTCTGCCAGAGAACGCGGCGGGGTCTGTGCCGGCTGCCGCCAACTGGCGCGCCAGGCTCCTTCGCAGCACAACCGTCAGATCCACCCCACGCTCCTTGCCGAAGTCGAGATAGATTCTGGTGCGCGTGACGCCGGCGCGTGCCACCACTCCTTCGACCGTCTGCAGCGTACCGACGAGGGGCCGGAGCAGGTGCGGCCGTGCAGCGTCCCGTGTCGCGTAGGCCGCCTCGCGCCAGAGCCCGCGCCGGGCCGCTCGCGCCTGCTGCTCATGCACGAGCAGGCGAGCGGTGCACGGTGCTTCACCCGGTGCGTGCCCGAGCCGAACCAGCCCATCGGCGAGCAGCGCCGCCTGCAGCCAGTGGCCGTCGTTGCGGCCATTGCCTTCTTTCACCGCACCCTCTGGGGCGAGCACATGCACCGTCAGACGTCCGTAACGGTCGACCAGCCGCGCGCCTGAGCGACCGTCGGTGGCGATCACCACGGTCCGACCGACGAGCCGCGCGGCGAGCGCTTCGACGACGCGTCGTTCCAGGGGCCAGGATGGCGCGACGGCAGTCGCCGACAACGTCGGTTGCCGCGCCGTGGCGACGTCGCTCGCCCGCGGCGCGCGCACATCCGCGAGCGCCGCCTCGCGACCGTCGTCCAACCGCAGGGTCTCGGCATCGACGACAGCCGCAACAGTGTGACGGCCGATCGGCCGTAGCTCGCACGCTGTCGCGGCCGAGATGCCGGAAAGCACGAACGCGGCGACACGCGCCGCTGGTGACGCGACGCGTATCCGCCTTTCCGGCCAGAGCGTTTCCTTTGCTGGATTCATGGTCTATTGCCTTGCCATCGCAGGCCGCGAGCAAAGCAAGGAGAACGTCGATGGACAAGCAGCTCTGGGAAAAAGGTCTTGCCAAGCGAAAGTCGACACTCGGCGCCGAATACGTCGAGCGCAACATGGCCGCGGCCGACGACTTCAACAAGCCGTTCCAGGACATGCTCAACGAATACTGCTGGGGTGGTGTGTGGGGTGACGAGCGCATTCCGGCAAAAACGCGCTCAATGATCAATCTCGGCCTGATCGCGGGCATCAATCGCATGGAGGAGTGGGAACTCCACCTCAAGGGTGCGATCAATAACGGCGTCACCAGGGATGAGATCCAGGCAATCCTGCATCAGATTGCCGTTTACGCCGGCATGCCGGCCGGTGTCGAATGCTTCCGCATCGCCCGCAGGGTGTTCAAGGAACTCGACGAGAAGAAGTCCTGAGCGATCTGGGAGCATCGGCCTCGACGTACGGGGCCGGTGGGTCACAACGGCGGGGCCGGCGGGTCAGAACGGCATGGCGGGATCGCGCACACGCGCGACCTTGCGCCTCGGCCGGGTCGACTTCGGTCGGGCCGGGTCGCGCTCCTCCAGTGATGCGATGAGCGCGGCCAGATCGGGTTCAGCGACACGTCGAGCCGCCTCGGCGATGCCGAACCAGCGGCGTCGGCGCGCCCGTCGCTCCGGCCACGAACGCCCCTGGCTCTCGACCCAGAGCAGGAATACGCTGACGGCGAGCGGCCGCGGCGGCGTCAGGTCGTGCTTGGTGTAGCGATAGGTGCCGAGCAGCGTACCGTCGATGCGGCCGGAGACGCCAGCCTCCTGAAGCGCCTCCATCGCCGCGGCGGCAGAATCGTCGAGCCAGGCCATCGGCCAACCTTTGGGAATGACCCAACGCCGGGTGTCACGAGATGTGATGAGCAGCAAGCGGAGCCGGCCACGCCGCGTAACGCGGAGGCAGAGTGCTCCGACCTGTCTGTCCTGACCTGCCACGGCGATCGATCCTAGCGAAACGACGGGCGGCTGACGATGGGCCCGCGACCTCGAGCACTCGACCGCCGAGGATGAACCGGCGGTCGCGGCAGCCATTTTGTCTAATAATGCAGACAATTAGTGAAGCCACCTGTGATTCTCAAGATCGTAGACGCAAGATCGTAGCCGACTGTCTCGATGAGCCATGCCCGACAATCTCTTCGACGAGGGGACGCGCAATCCGGCAGCCGGCTACAGCATCGCCAGAGCCTGCTTGCGGCGCGGCGGCGGAAAGGCTTTGTCGAGCTCGGACATATCGTCCTGTGTCAGCTGAAGATCGGCGGCGCTTCGATTGTCCCGCACGTGCGCCGCGTGTGCTGCCTTGGGAATGGCGACCACGCCAGGCTGGCGCAGCACCCAGGCGAGCGCGACGACTGCGGGCGTCACCCCGTGCCGCCCGGCGACCTTGGTCAGTGCCGGAACCCCTAGTATCGACCGCTGGCCGAGCGGCGAATAGGCCATCACCGGCAGACCGCGCCGCTGACAGTCCGGCAGAAGGTCGAACTCGATGCCGCGCGCGCCGAGATGATACAGCACCTGATCGGTCGCGCACGCCTCGCCATGCGCCACGGCGCGAAGCTCATCCATGTCGTCCAGGTCTAGGTTCGAGACACCCCAGTAACGGATCTTGCCGGCCGCCTTGAGCGCTTCGCAGGCCGCGACCGTCTCCGCGAGCGGCACGGAGCCGCGCCAGTGCAGCAGGTAGAGATCGATGCGGTCCGTGCCGAGCCTCTTCAGAGAGTGCTCGCAGGCAGCCGAGACACGCGATCGCGAGGCGTTCTGCGGGTAGAATTTCGAAACGAGGAAAACGTCGTCACGACGGCCTTTCATCGCCGCGCCGACCACCTCTTCGGCGCCACCGTCGGCGTACATTTCCGCGGTGTCGATCAACGACATGCCGAGATCGAGGCCGAGCCGTAACGCATCCGCCTCGGCGGTGCGGGTGCCCGCACGCTCGCCCATGAACCAGGTGCCTTGGCCGAGCGCTGGCACGCCCTCGCCGGATGGAAGCGTGACGGTGCGCATGCGATGTCTCCCACTGCTGGATCGAGGCCCGCCGGAACCAGGGCAAGGTAGCTGAAACCCGAAGCGGTGCAATCGTGCGGGCCGATCCCGGATCGTGATCCTCAACCGGCCCGATAGGGTCGCAGTTCCTCGAGATGGTCCTGCACGAAGGCGATCACGCGTCGGCGCTTCTCTGGTCCCCGTCCGCCGTCCGTGCGCGTGGCAGTGCTGTCCGAACCGAGCACAAACCCCAGTCGCTGGTCGAATCGTCCGTAGATCTGTCGCCACGTCGTCTTGATCGTGTTGGACGACAGCGAAAGGCTCGCCGCGATCTCCGCATCGGTACGCCCGGCAATCGCCTCCAGCAGCAGTCGCCGCTCGCCCGCTGTCAGCATCAGGCGTGGCCGCCTGTATTCGAACAGGAACGACGCCGTCGAGCCTGGCAACCCGGCAGCGACCTCGTCCGCCGTTATCGAGACCAGGGAACGCGGTGCCTTCAGCGGTGGCACGCCGAGGGGGCAGGCCGTGCCCGCCTGGAAACGGCAGAGCACCCGGTAGCCGGCGTAGACGAACACCTGCTCGTTCATCGTCCATTCGTCCTGCATCAGACGGCGCATCCGGTAGCCGCCGTGCACCTCGCGATGCAGCTTGTGCGAGGCAGGCAGCATATGCCGCCAGCGCGGATCAGCCGGATCCTTCACCGTCTGGCCGTAGTACACGGTGAGCTGGTTGAGCCCCTCGCCGGCATTGGCCCGCCCGATGGCCTCGGAATCGAGGAATACGGTCGGGTCCCCGTTTCGCGCCCGCTCGAGGCAGCTCAGCGAAGGAAACGGGGTAGGCTCAGCGAGGTAACGCGCGACGTCCGCCTCCATCACGAATGCCGACAGACCAATCGCGGCGATCTGCCAGCGGCCGGTCTCCGGCTCGAGCTGCTCGATGCAGCCGCCGCGCAACCGGTCCTGTGCGACGAGCGCTGTGATCAACGGCTCCAGCGACCGGCCGAGTGCCGGACCAAGTCCCCATTCCTCAGTCATCCAGCCGGCGGCGACGGCGGCGTCGCGCGGCAGAAGACCTCGTGTCCGAAACACCGGTTGATCCTCGCTCATGAAGAGAGCCTGCAATTGTAACCAATTTCGTCACGACACCGATTTTGGGTGTAGCGCTCTCATGGACAACGACGCAAGCTTGCATCCATTCCGGTCGGGGCGGGTGCCGCACCTTCCAAGTCCGACCGTCGTTCATGACCTCGCCGCCCCCACCGTTTCTGTCGCTCCGGAGCGTTGTCCAATGGCAGTGCAGCACACCCTCGTTTCAGTCGTCACCGACCCGGCACGGGCTGGCCAACCGCACCAGAGCGCGGAGAGCACGACGCCCGCGATTTCCGGAGACGGCCGCTACGTCGCATTCGAAAGCAGCGCAACCAATCTCGTCGACGGCGATACCAACGGCTTTCGTGACATCTTCGTGAAGGATATGCAGACGGGCGTCATCACGCTCGTTTCGGCGGACGCCGCAGGCGGACAGGCGAACGGCAACAATAACAATGCCGAAATTTCCGCCGACGGGCGCTATGTCGTGTTCGAGTCGCTTGCGACACAGTTCGGTGGCGTCGCAGCCGGCACGGCGCGGCTCGTCGACATCTGGCGGAAGGATCTACAGACGGGCGCACTCGAACTCGTCTCGGGCGGAAGCCCGCCCGTATTCGGTGCGAACAGCACGCTCGCCATCTCCTCCGATGGCCGCTTCGTTGCGTTCATAGCGGACGGCGGCCTTCTGCCGGCGCCCGGCGGAACGAACACGTTCGTGTTCGACATCTATCGCAAGGACATGCTGACCGGCGACCTGATCCGTGTCGCCAAGGACGTCAACCCGCCCGGCACCGGCGGCGGACAACCCAACGATCAGAGCTACTACGTCTCCATTTCGGCCGACGGCAGCCGGATCAGCTACACGAGCTTTGCGCGCGACCTCGTCGCCAGCGATACCAACGGCACGTGGGACGTATTCGTGTGGGACGCCGCCACCGACACGTCGACACTGATCTCCACCGACAACTCCGGCGTACAGGGCGCCGGCGCCTCCTACGAGTCGCAGATTTCCGCCGACGGTACCAAGGTCGTGTTCATCAGCGACGCCAACAATCTCATCACCGGCGACACCGGACAGAGAGACGTGTTCGTCAAGAACCTGACGACCGGTGAAACGATACGCGTGAGCACGGCGGCCGACGGCACGCCGGGCAACGGCGCAAGCGAGGTAGCGGTCATCTCACCGGACGGTCGCTATGTCGCCTTCCTCTCGCGCGCGACCAATCTCGTGCCGACCGGCGAGCCGGATGGTGGTGCGCAAGACATCTTCGTGAAGAACATCGAAACGGGCGAGATCGTCATGGTGACGGTATCGGCCGATGGCGTCTCGTCGGGCATCGTCAACACTCCGATCGCGATGGCCTTCACGACACACGGATCGAAGCTGGTCTTCAATTTCGGTTCCAGCTCAGAGGAAATTGTCGCCGGCGACAGCAACAACGCCCGCGACATCATCCTCACCGATCTTTTCGCTCCCGACGGTTCAACCGACATCTTCACGACCGGCGACGACACGGTCGATCTCAACACCTTCGACCTCTCGCTGTTCACCGTCGCACAGGCCACCGATGCCCTCGCCGGCGACGACATCGTTACGCTGTCGAGCTCACAGAACGTCGGCATACCATTCTTCGGCGGGGCCGGCGACGACTCCATCACCGGCACGGCGTCCGGCGATTTCGTGAATGGCGGCGATGACAACGACACGATCACCGGCGGCGCCGGGTCGGATACGCTCTCGGGCGACGACGGCAACGACCGACTGTTCGCCGGCAGCGGGACCATCATCATCACGGGCGCACCGACCGGCACCGACGCGCTCGACGGCGGCGACGGCGACGATGAGTTGTTCGCCGACGGCAACGATGGCGATCTGCTCGACGGCGGCATCGGTATCGACCATCTCGTCGGCCGCGCCGGCAACGACACGCTCTCCGGCGGCGCGGATAACGATATCATCGAGGACACGGCGTTCGCCGGCTCGGGCGAGGTTGTCGACATCGACGCGGGCTCAGGCAACGACGTCGTCACGCTCATCCGCAATTTTGTGACTGGGACGACCTTCACCTCCGGCAGCGTCGACGGCGGCAACGGCATCGATGCGCTCGTGATAAGTGGCGGTCTGACCTTCCTCGCACCATTGAACTTGAGCAATTTCGAGCGCCTCGTCACCAGCGGCAACCAGATCGTTGCCAAGGCAGCGCAGTTCGATGCGTTCGACCGCATCTCGTTCGGCGAGGCAACCGGCCTGTCGAGTGGTGTCAATCTGGTCATCGAAGCCGTCGACCCGCTCGGAGCACCGGCCGATGTCGAGCTCGATCTGAGTGACGAGCTCAATCTCGACGGGCCGCGACCGGCGCTGATCTCCGGTTCGCACGATAACGAGACGATCTTCTCCGGCGACGGCAACGACACGATCAATGGCGGCGACGGCAATGACCGCATCGCCGGTGGCGGTGGCTCGGATACGCTCGACGGCGGCAATGGAGCACGCGACATCGTCGATTACACGCTGCTCTCGAACAATGTCACTGTGACGCTGAACGGCAGCACGCTCGTCACGGTCACCGTTGCTGGCGGGCAGAACGATCAGATCCGCAACTTCGAAAGCGTCTTTGGCGGCTCCGGCGACGACAACCTCACCGGCGATGGTCTCGCCAACATCCTCGTGGGCAACGACGGCACCGATACACTGGTCGGCATGGCCGGCAACGACGTGCTCGATGGCGGCGCGGGTAGTGACACGCTGATCGGCGGCGACAACGACGACGCCTTGCGGTTCGACAGCGACGATCTGCTTTCCGGCGGCAACGGCAACGACTACGCGGTGGTCGGCGATCAGTCCGGCCCGGGCGTCGCCATGGCCTTCACGCAGGCGATGAGCATCGAGACGGTGCTCGGCGGTGCCGGCGGCGACGACTTCGACGGCTCCGGCATGAGCGGACGCATCACGCTCTACGGTCGCGGCGGCGCCGACAGCCTCACCGGCGGCATCGGCGGCGACATCATCTTCGGCGGGATCGACAGCGACGTCGACACGCTCGACGGCGGCAACGGCAACGACAATCTATACTTCTCGACCGGCGACGTCGTGCTCGGCGGCGCCGGCAACGACAACGCCATCGCCGATGATGCGGCGGGCGCGGGCGTGACGCTGGTGCTCGGCGCCGGCCACGGCGTCGAGACCGTGCTCGGCGGCGCCGGCAACGACACGCTCGATGCCTCTGCTTCGACCACCAGCGTGCATTTGCACGCCCGTGGCGGCACCGACGTGCTGATCGGTGGCGCGGCCAACGATGTCCTCTACTTCGACGGCGCCGGCGACCAGCTGACCGGCGGCGGCGGCACCGACATCGCGAGCGCTGTCGATCCCGGCAATTTAGGCGTCTCCGTCACGATCCTCGCCGGTGTCGAGGTCGTCTACGGTGCCGGCGGCGCCGACGTCATCGACGCCTCGGCGACGACGGCGGCGAACCTCGACGGCCGCCTCGCGGTGTTCGGCGGCGCCGGCGCGGACGACATCACCGGCGGCGCGGGCAACGACATCCTGTTCGGCGGCGCCGACGCCGACACGCTCGACGGCGGCGACGGCAACGACGTGCTCTACTTCACCAGCGGCGACACGCTGATCGGCGGCGCGGGGCACGACTACGGCGTCGCCGAGGGCGCGGCGGGGGCGAGTGTGGCGCTCGGCGCGGCATCGGGCATGGAGGCGCTCTACGGCAACGTCGGCGGCGACGCGCTCGACGGCGCGGCGATGACGACGCGCGTCACGCTCGACGGCCGCGGCGGCGACGACACCATCATCGGCGGCTCGGCGAGCGACCTCCTGTTCGGCGGGTCGGGTAACGACACCATCACGGGCGGAGCGGGCGGGGACTTCTTCTACTTCGCGAACGGCTTCGGCGCCGACACCATCACCGACTTCGAGGACGGCAGCGACCGCATCAACCTGACGGCGATCACGGGCCTCGACAATTTCGGCCAGCTCACCATCGCGCAGGACGGCGCCGACGTGCTGATCTCCGTCACCGCCACACCCGCCGACACCATCCGCGTCGAGGGCGCGTTGGTGGCACAGTTCTCGAGCGCGGATTTTTATATTTGATTTCAAAACCTGGGGCGATTCGTCCGCGTACTCGCATATGTTGCGGCGCGGACCGGTAGGGTTGACGCCTCAACCTCGTTCGGTAGCTTGTGTCGCAGGCTTATCATGCTTGAGGCATATAGAGACTGAGGGGCGGGGGGCTTTTTGCTCGCCTGTCCGCCGAGTTGGAGGGCGCGTTCATGGCCACCGTTTCGCTTGCTACTGGCGTCGACGTTACAAGCTTCTTTTTCCCCGAGACCGTTGCGGATCTCTTCTCCGACGCGACGACGTATCGTTACCAGAACGCACTCGGCCAATTTATCGAGCTCACCGGGACGTTTTCCCCCGGCAGTGGACCTCCCGACAGCGGCACGGTCACCCAGATCCGTGTGTTTTCCGACGCGGGCTTCAACGCGCTCGTCGCCACGCTCACCGGGCTCAGCTACGTATTCTCGGGCGGCGCCTACGTCCCCAATGGGCCGGCGTTGTTCTCCGGCGACGACACGATGTACGGCTCGACCGGCAGCGACGTTTTGCGTGGGCTCAACGGCAACGACATCCTCAATGGCAACGCTGGCGCTGACACGCTCGAAGGCGGCGAAGGAAACGACGCCCTGTTCTTCGACGGCGACGACGTGCTTTCGGGCGGCAACGGTACCGACTACGCCGCCGTGGCCAACGCATCGGGCCCCGGCGTTGCATTGACGATCACGCAAGCCATGAGCATCGAGACCGTGCTCGGCGGCAGCGGCAACGACACGTTCGATGCATCAGGCACGACCTCCCGGACCACGCTCTATGGGCGCGCCGGCGCCGACGTGCTGACCGGCGGCACTGGCGGTGACATACTTTTCGGTGGCGTCGACAGCGACGTCGACACGCTGACCGGCGGCGAGGGCAACGACACGCTTTTCTACCATTCCGGAGACGTACTCGACGGCGGCAACGGCAACGATACAGCGATTGCGGACGATCCACTCGCCGTCGGCGTCAGCATCACGCTCGGCGCCACCAGTAGTATCGAAACGGTGATCGGCGGCGAGGGTAACGATACGATCGATGCCAGTGCATCGTCGACACGTGTCATCATCGATGGTCGCGGCGGCGCCGACCTCATGCTCGGTGGCGCCGGCAACGACGTGTTCAAGGCGAACAGCGGCGACAGCGTCGACGGTGGCGGCGGCAACGACATCGTCACGCTCGAGGACACCGCGAGCACCGGATTCACCAACTTCACCGTTCTGACCGGCGTCGAAACCGTCTATGGCGCCGGCAGTGACGATACCATCGATGCGTCAGCAGCTACTTCCCGCGTCGTCATCTATTCCTCCGTCGGTAGCGACAACGTCACCGGCGGCACGGGCAACGACATCCTGTGGGGCGGCGCGGATGCCGACACCCTCGACGGCGGTGCCGGCGACGACGCGCTCTATTTCACGACCGGTGACACGCTGATCGGCGGCGAGGGCAGCGACTATGCCGTCGCCGAGGACCAATCGGGTGCCAGCATCGTTCTGGGTGCCGGGAATGGCCTAGAACAGGTGCTCGGCAACATCGGCGACGATACGATCGACGCCAGTGCGATGACCGTTCGCGTCACGCTCGATGGCCGGATCGGCGACGACCATCTGATCGGCGGCAGCGGCGACGACTTCATCTATGGGCGTACGGGTGCCGACACGCTCGACGGCGGCGCCGGCAACGACGCACTCATCTTTGGCAGCGGCGACGTCCTGATCGGCGGCGAAGGCAACGACTACGCCGCCGTCGAAGGCAACGCGGCGGCAGTCGTGGTGCTCGGCGCGGACAATGGTCTCGAGACCATCCTCGGCGCCAATGGCAACGACGTGTTCGATGCGTCGGCCTCGTCCACCCGTATCGTCATGCAGGGCCGCGCCGGCAACGACACGCTAAGCGGCGGCGAAGGCGACGACAACATCGACGGCGGCACCGAAAACGACGTGATCAGCGGTGGTCGCGGCAAGGACGTGATTCAAGGCGGCGCCGGCAGCGACACAGCCGTGTTCAGCGGTCAGCGCTCTGCCTACGACGTCGTCGAGAACGCCAACGGCTCCGTCACCGTCACGCACGCACGCGGCACGCTCCTCGACAGCGTCGATACGATCAGCGGCGTCGAGAACTTCCAGTTCCTCGACCAGACTCAAACGCTTGCCGAACTCCTCGCCGGGACACCCGCCAACCAGGCGCCGACCGATGTCGGTGTGTACGATGCGTCGTCCGGCGGCAACGAGTTGACCACCGTCGGCGTCAACGAAGGCGTGTTCGGCGCAAGCCTCGGCTTCGTGCAAGCGACAGACCCGGATGCCAACACCATCTTCACGTACGCCGTCAACGACGACCGCTTCGAGATCGTCGGCGGGGTGCTGAAGCTGGTCGATGGCGAAGCTCTCGACTTCGAGAGCGAGCCCCTGCTGACACTCACGATCACGGCCACCGATCAAGAGGGGGCCTCTACCTCGTCCGACGTGACGGTCAGCGTCAACGACGGCCTCGACGGCCTGGCCGTCGACGGCTACATCGCCGGCGCCACGGTGTTTGCCGATGCCGACAACGATGGCGTGCTCGACCCGGGCGAAGCCTCGACGACCACCGATGCGCTCGGCAACTTCACTCTGTTCGGCGGTTCGGGTCCGCTCATCCTGTTCGGCGGCACCGACATCTCGACCAACACACCCTTCACGGGCCGCATGAAGGCGCCCGAAGGCTCGACTGTTCTTACTCCGCTCACCACGCTCGTCGCCGAGATCGCCGGCCCGGGCGCCACGGCGCAGGACATCGCCGCTGCGAACGACATCGTGCTGGCCGGTCTCGGCCTGCCGTCCGGCGTCGATCTTTCTACGCTCGATCCGGTCACCGCCGCTCTCTCGTCCGATCCGACCATCGCCAACGTCGGCTCCGCCGCAATGGCGGCAGCCGTGCAGGTCCAGAACACAGTGGCGCAATCGAGCGCGCTGCTGACCGGCGCCGGCGCCTCCAGTTCCGACGCGGCGTCCGATGCCGTCGTCGCCAGCCTTGCGACCCAGCTCTCAGCCGCAGCCGGCAACAGCCAGACGCTGAACCTTGCCGACTCGGGCGTCATCACGACGACCCTGACCGACGCCGGTGCTGCCTCCGGCGCCAATGCGACCACTGTCGCCAACACGGCGGCCGGCGCAGCCAGCGTCATCACCGCCTCGAATACTTCGGTTGCGACCGCGGTGACCAATGCCACGAATCCGACCGAGCTGCTCACCTCGCTCGCGCAGGTCTCGGCAGTCGCACAGGACGATGCGGCAACAGCCCTCAACCAGGCCGGCCAGACCGGCGATACGACCGCAGCGGAGTCGGGCTACACCGGCACTGCTCTGGAGACGGCGATTTCGGAGGCCGAGGTCGGTGATGTCGACGGCGCCAACAGCGGCGACCTTATCGTCGGCACAGCGGGGGTCGACAGCCTCGCCGGCTATGGCGGCGACGACACCATCCAGGCACTGGCCGGCGACGACCTGCTCGACGGCGGAGATGGCAACGACACGCTCGAGGGCGGCGTCGGGTTCAATACCTACATTGGCGGCGCCGGTGACGACCTGCTTGCGCAGGCTGTCGCCGTCGACCAGCTTCGGGACGGCGGACGCGCCGACTACGCGCAGGCCACCGCCGGCATCACCGTGGTCATGGGCGATGGCGGCGCTCTCGGCACCGTAACCGGCGACGCGTCGGTGGGCACCGATACGCTCGATCGTGTGGAGCAGGTCACCGGCACCGATTTCGTCGACAGCTTCACCGCCACCGGCACCTTCTTGTCGAGCTACGGCGACAATTTCAACGAGTTCGAGGGCCGTGGCGGCGACGACACCATCACCGGCAACGGCAACACGCGCATCAGCTTCCGCACGGCGGCCGACAGCGTGACCGTCAACCTTGCCAGCGGCACGGCATTCTCCACCAATCCCGGAGACAGCGCCGGCATCGGCGTCGATACGTTCACCGGCGTCAACCAGGTCCGCGGCTCCGCTTTCGCCGATACCATCATCGGCTCGAACTCGAACGTCTTTGAGAACTTCCGCGGTCAGGCCGGCGCCGACACTATCGACGGTGGCGGCGGCTCGAACGACCGCGCCGACTACCGCAACGCGCCGAACGGCATCGTTGCCAACCTCGCGACGGGCCTGGTTCAGGATGGTTACGGCTCGACAGACCAGCTCTACAACATCGAGCGAATTCGCGGCTCCGACTTCGCCGACCAGATCACAGGTGACGGCAACGCCAACCGACTGGAAGGCGTGCGTGGCGACGATGTGATCAACGGCGGGGCCGGCAACGACACGCTGCTCGGCGACGAGGGCAACGATACGCTTTCCGGCGGCGACGGCTTCGACACGTTCGTCGGCGGCGCCGGCAATGACGTTCTCATCAACAAGGCATCTTCGAACAACGCAGACGGTGGTCGTGCGGAATACATAACATCCACTGGTGCAATCACGGTGACGATGGGTGTCTCTGGCGGTGCGCTCGGTCGGGTAACCGGCGATGCATCAGTCGGCACAGACACGCTCGACCGGGTCGATCAGGTGATCGGTTCCGACTTCGCCGACACCTACACCGCAAATGCGTCTTTCGTCTCCACCTACAGCGACAACTTCAACGAGTTCGAAGGCCGCGGCGGCAACGACGTCATCACAGGCAACGGCAACACGCGCGTCAGCTATGCAAGCGCGTCGGACAGCGTGACCGTCGACCTGGCTGCCGGTACGGCGACATCGACCAACGGCGGCGATCTGGCCGGCATTGGCGACGACACCTTCACCGGCGTCAACGCAGTGCGCGGCTCGAACTTTGGCGACCAGCTCTATGGCACCGCAGGCAGCGACAACTTCCGCGGCCAAGGCGGCAACGATTTCATCGACGGTCGCGGCGGCGCCGATCGCGCCGACTATCGCAACTCGCCGAACGGCATCGTCGCCGACCTGACCCTGGCGAACAACCAGGTCCAGGACGGTTACGGCTCGTTCGACACTCTTGTTTCCATCGAGCGCATTCGAGGTTCCGAGTTCGTCGATACGATCCGCGGCAACGCTGGCAACAACAGGCTCGAGGGTGCCGGCGGCAACGACATACTCGAGGGACGCGGCGGCAACGACGACATTCGCGGCGACGCCGGCACTGATACCGCCGTCTACTCCGCCAACCGCTTCGACTACGATGTGACCGCCAACGGCGACGGCACGTACACGCTCGTGCATGCACGCGGCACGCAGAGCGACGGCACCGACACTCTGACGAGCGTTGAAAGCTTCCAGTTCGCCGACGGCACGATCTCGCTGGCACAACTGCTGGCTTCGAATCCTGTGAACTCGGCACCGACAGACATCGATCTTTCCGCGACCGAGGTGGACGAGAGCGCCACCGCCGGCACGATCGTCGGCTTGCTCACCGGCACGGATGTCGACGTCGGCAGCGGCGACACGCTGAGTTTCTCGCTGCTAGACGACGCGGGTGGCCGGTTCCAGGTGATCGACAACGGCATCAACGGCTGGCAGGTCGTCGTCGCCATCGGTGCCACCTTCGACTACGCCACGAACCCGACGCACGACATCACGGTGCGCGTGTCCGACGCCTTCGGCGCGTCCTATGACGAGACGATCACGATCGACGTGACGCCCGCCAACCAACCGCCGTCCTCGATCCAGATCACCGGCAGCACGATCGTCGATCAAGCTCGCCCGGAACGTTGATCGGCACACTGTCGGCGGTCGATCCGAACCCGGGCGACACGTTCACGTTCACGCTGCTCAACGACGTCGGCGGTCGCTATCAGATTGTCGGCAATGAGCTGCAGGTCGGCCCGGCCGGCCTCGACTACGAGGGTTCGCCCGCCTCGCCGCTCGTCCGCGTCACCGACCAGGGCGGCCTGTTCCACGACGAGGTCGTCAACATCGTCGTCACGGATGCGCCGCCGACCGATGTCACCGTCACCGGCGTGCTCGAGGTCCCCGAGAATTCGCTGGCGAATACACACGTCGGCCTGCCGCTGACCGTCGTCGACGCCGACGCCACGCCGATTGGTGCCATCTTCAGCTACTCCCTGATCGACGACGCCGGCGGCCGGTTCGGTCTCGAGACCGTTCCCGGCAATCCTTACCAAGTGCAGATCGTCGTAGCTCTCGGAACGCTGCTCGACTACGAGACGGATACATCGCATCAGATCACGCTGCAGGTCAGCAATACCGGCGGCACGTACCAGGAAACGTTCACGGTTCAGGTCACCGACGTCAACGAGGGCGGCGGCAACCAGGCGCCGACCTCGATCCAGATCAGCAACGACACCATCGTCGAGTCGAGCCCGCAGGGCACGGTGATCGGCCTGCTTTCTGCAGCCGACCCCAATCCGGGAGACACCTTCACCTTCACACTGCTCGACGATGTCGGCGGGCGCTATCAGATCGTCGGCAATGAGCTGCAGGTCGGGCCTTCCGGTCTCGACTTCGAGAACCCGTCGTCGCCGCCACAGATCCGCGTCAGCGATCAGGGAGGTCTCTTCTTCGACGCTTTCGTGCCGATCATTGCGACCAACGCGCCGCCGCTCGATATCACGGGCGGACCGCTGCAGATCGACGAGAACGCGGCGTCGTTCGCCTCGGTCGGCTTGCCGCTGGTAGTGGTCGATGCCGACCCGACGCCGACGGGCATCTACTCTTTCTCGCTGATCGATGACGCCGGGGGCCTGTTCGACCTCGCCATCCCCAGTGGCCCCGGCTCTGGCTACCAGGTGCAGGTTGTCGTCGCCAACGGCGCTGTCCTCGACTACGAGACCGCCACCTCGCACGACATCACCGTGCAGGTGATGAACGAGGGCGGCACCTATCAGGAAACCTTCACCATCCAGGTCAACGACGTCGCCGAGAACAGCGCGCCGACCAACCTGACGCTGACGGGCGACACGATCGCCGAGAACTCCGTGACCGGCACTGTGATCGGCACCGTCTCGGCGAGCGATCCCGGCGATACGATCACCTATACGCTCGACGACAGCGCGGGCGGGCGCTTCCAGATCGTCGGCAATCAGTTGCAGGTCGGTCCCGCCGCCAACTTGGATTTCGAGACGATCGACTCGCACCTGATTACCATCCGTGCGACCGACCAAGGTGGCCTGTTCACGACCCTCGTCGTGCCCGTCAGTGTCACCAACGTGACCGGCAACTTCCTCGGTGACGGCAACGACAACATCTTCACCGGCACCAGCGAGGAAGACCTGATCCAGGGCCTCGGTGGCGATGACGTGCTCATCGGCCTCGAAGGCGCCGACACGTTGGACGGAGGAGCGAACGGCCCGTTCGTCGACTTCGCAGACTACCGCCTGAGTCCAGGCGGAATCATCGCCGACCTCGTCGCCGGCACCGTCCAGGACGGCTACGGTTCGACTGACACTCTGATCGGCATCGAGGCGATCACCGACACGGCCTCGGACGATACGATCACCGGTGACGGCAATGACAACTGGTTCCGCCTCAGTGACGGCACCGACAACGTCGACGCCGGAGGCGGCAACGACGTGGTGTTCTACGAGGACGCGCCGGCCGGTGTCGTCATCGATCTCGTTGCCGGCACCGCGTCCGACGGCTACGGCAACACCGACACGATCCAGAATTTCGAGGCCGCGCACGGCGGCAATTTCAACGACACGATCTCGCTGACCGGCGGCGACAACCACGCCTTCGGCCGAGGCGGCAATGACACCTTGCTCGGCCTCGACGGCAACGATTACCTCAATCCCGGCAGCGGCAGCGACACGGTCGATGGTGGCAATGGCATCGACACGCTCAGCTACTACACCGGCGACGGCGCGGACGGCGCCGGAGCGCCGACACAGGGTGCCGTGGTCGATCTGGTCTCCGGAACGGCTTCCGATCCGTGGGGCAACACCGACCAGATCAGCAACATCGAGAATGTCGAGGGCTCCGGGCTTGCCGACAGCATTTCGGGCAACGCCGGCAACAACCGGCTGGTCGGCGGCGACGGCAACGATACGCTGACCGGCGGCGGCGGTTTCGACCAGTACATCGGCGGCGCTGGCGACGACACGCTGGTCGGTACGACATTGCTGCTCGACGACAAGAACGACGGCAACCGCGCAGACTACAGTGCGGCGACGGCCGGCATCACCGCAACCATCGGTGCAGCCTCATCGGTGACCGGCGACGCATCGGTCGGCACCGACACGCTGCATTTCGTCGAGACCATAGTCGGCACCGGATTCGACGACACGTTCAACGTCGCCGGCGATTTCCTCGGCGTCTACGGCAACTTCGTCGAGGTGACGGGCGGCGACGGTAACGACATCATCAACGGCAACGGCAACACACGTGCGAGCTACGCCGGTGCGAACGGCGCCGTCGAAGTGAACCTCGCAGCCGGCACAGCGGCAGCCCGCGTCGGCGGTCCGCAACCCGGAGCGACCAACATCGGCTCCGACACGCTCACCGGCGTGTCGCAGATCCGCGGCTCGAACTTCGCCGACGTGCTGATCGGCTCGGCGGCCGGCGGCGAGAACTTCCGCGGCCAGGCCGGTGACGACCTGATCGACGGAGGCGGCGGTGGCAACGATCGCGCCGACTATCGCAACTCGTCCGGTGGCATCGTCGCCGACCTCTCGACCGGCATCATCCAGGACGGCTACGGCACCACCGACACCGTCACCGGCATCGAGAACGTCCGTGGCTCGGAGTTCGACGACACCATCACCGGCGACGCGAACGCCAACCGGCTTGAGGGCCGCGACGGCAACGACACGCTGACCGGTGGCGGCGGCGTCGACACTTTCGCCGGCGGCGCCGGCAACGACGTTTTCAACGGCGACACGACGGACTATGCGGACTATTCCGGCGACGCAATCGCGGGCGGCACGCTAGGCATTCTCGTCAACCAGCACGCCAGTCTAACGCAGGGCGGGATCGCCCCCGATACGGTGATCGACGCCTTCGGCGACACCGACACCATAGTCAACGTGCGTCACATCATCGGCACCGAGTCGGCCGATCAGATCTACGGCGGCGGCCACTCCAACATTCTCGATGGCCGCGGCGGCGACGACTACATCTTCGGTCACGACGGCGACGATACGCTGATCGGTGGCGCGGGCAACGACACACTCGAGGGAGGCTTCGGCTTCGACACCTTCATTGCCGGCGCCGGCGACGACACACTCGTCAATCAGGCGTCCTCGATCAGCGGTGACGGTGGACGCGCCGACTACTTCTACGCGACGTCCGGCATCACGGTGGTGATGGGCGTTTCAGGCGGGCCGCTCGGCGAGGTGACGGGGGATGCCTCGGTCGGCACCGACACGCTCGACCGCGTCGATCAGGTCACGGGCTCCGCCTTCGCCGACAGTTACACGGCGAATGCATCCTGGGTCTCGACGTCGGGCGACGCCTTCAACGAGTTCGAGGGCGCCGGTGGCGACGACACGATAACCGGCAACGGCAGCACCCGCGTCAGCTATCGCACCGCGAGCGACAGCGTGACCGTGAACCTCGGCGCCGGCACCGGCACATCGACCAATCCGGGCGACACGGCCGGCGTCGGTAACGACACGTTCACCGGCGTGAACGCAGTGCGCGGCTCGTCGTTCGCCGACACTCTGATCGGCTCGACCGGCAACGACGTGTTCCGCGGCCAAGGCGGCGCCGATACCATCGACGGCGGAAGCGGTGCCGATCGGGCGGACTACAGCAATTCGCCAGGCGCCATCTTCGCCGATCTCGGCGCCGGCACCATTCAGGACGGCTGGGGATTCACGGACCAGGTCACCAGTATCGAGCGTGTGCGCGGATCGGACTTTGCCGACACGATCCGGGGCAACAATGCTAACAACATCCTCGAAGGCCGCGACGGCGACGATTCGCTGCGCGGTCGCGGCGGCGCCGACACGCTGTCCGGCGGCCTCGGCTACGATACCGCCGACTACGCACAGGACGGAGCCGGTGTCATCGTGGATCTGGCGGCGGGCACGGCAACCGACGGCGTCGGCGCGACCGACACGCTGTCCAGCATCGAGCAGGTGCGTGGCTCGGCTCATAATGATGCGATCACCGGCACCGACTTCGTCGGACGCAATGGCGAGACGTTCCGCGGCCTCGCCGGCAACGATACCATCACCGGCGGCGCCGGCGCCGACGAGGTTCGCTACGACTCGGATGCCTCGTTCACCGACACCGGCGGCCTGTTCGGTACGGCCGGCGTTACAGTCGATCTCGGCGCCGGAACGGCGACCGACGGGTTCGGCGCGACAGATACCCTCGTCGGCATCGAGAACGTCGGCGGCACGCTGCAGGCCGATTCTTTGACCGGATCCGACGGCAACAACGTGTTCCGCGGTCTGCAGGGCGCGGACACCATCACTGGCGGAGACGGCTACGACGAGACGCGCTACGACCGCGACGAAGGTTTCGGCGGCGGCCTCGGTGTGACGGTCGATCTGGTCAATCAGACGGCTACGGACGGCTGGGGTGACACCGACACGCTTTCGGGCATCGAGGGTGCGCGCGGCACCGATTTCGCCGACACGTTCATTGGCAACGACGTCGACAACGCGTTCACCGGGCTGGACGGCGCGGACACCATCGACGGCGGAGCGGGCAGCGACGAGGTGCGCTACGACATCGACGAGCTGCGTGGCGGCAATCTCGCCGTCACGGTTGACCTGGCGAACGGTACGGCGACGGACGGCTTCGGGAACATCGATACTCTCATCGGCATCGAGCGTGTTCGCGGCACCGCCTTCAACGACTCGCTGACCGGCGATGGTAACGACAACAGCTTCCGTGGCCTCGCCGGCGACGACACGATCGATGGCGCCGGCGGCAGCGACTGGGTCGGCTACTCGCGCGACTACGCGACCTTCGAGGAAGGCGACGCGCCGCTCTCCGGGGTCGTCGTCGATCTTGCCAACGGCACGGCGACGGACAGCTTCGGCGACACCGACACGCTGATCTCCATCGAGAACGCCACGGGCGGCGCGCTCGACGATCAGCTGACGGGCTCGTCGGTCGACAACAGCTTCCGCGGTCTGCTTGGCAACGACACGATCGACGGCGCCGGCGGCAACGACACCGTCGATTACAGCACCGAGCTCGATTTCGGAGAGCTGGTGTTCGTCGATGGCAGCGCCGGCATCACGGTGAATCTCGGCGCCGGCACGGCCACGGATGCATTCGGCACGACCGACACGCTGATATCCATCGAGAACGTCATCGGCACCTACACCGACGACACGATCACGGGCAGCAGCGACTCCAACGTGATCGATGCTCTCGGCGGCAACGACATGCTGACCGGCGGTCTCGGTGCCGACACCTTCGTATTCCGCGACAGCTGGGGCGTCGATACGATCACCGATTTCGAGGACGGTACGGACAGCATCGATCTGACCGCCTTCGAGACGATCAGCGACGTCGCCGACCTGACGATCACGCAGGACACCCTCGATGTAATCATCTCGATCACCGGCGATCCGGCGAACACCATCCGGGTGGAGAACGCGACCGTCGGGCAGTTCACCAACGCCGACTTCGACTTCTTCAGCTGATCCACCGTTCCGGGCGCGCGAGTCGCGCCCGGAACCGCCACGCCAGACCGCTCGGCACGGGAATGGGAATGCTCAGCCTGTGCAGGCCGGGCCGGACCGTGCACCCGCGTGAATGCTCAAGTCGCGAATCGAACGCGCCTCGCCCGACAGCGGATTGGTGGGATCCCACGCATACCTGATCTCGTCGAATCGCGCCCTGAGCGCGTCGTAGATCAGCAGGCGCCCGGCCAGACTGTCGCCGATGCCGAGGACTTCCTTCAGCACCTCGGTCGCTTGCAGCGTGCCGACCACGCCGACGACAGCACCAAGCACGCCGACCTCTGAGCAGTTGAATACGGTCTCCGGCGGCGGCGCCTCGGGAAACAGGCACCTGTACGTAGGCCACGGCGCCCCGTCAGGTTTTCTCTGATGCGGCTTGAAAGTCGTGACATAGCCGTCGAACGGGCCGACCGCCGCGAACACCAGCGTCCGCCTCGCGAGGTAGCAGGCATCGGATACCAGATAGCGCGTGGCGAAATTATCGGAGCCATCGGCGATAATGTCGTAGTCCGTTATCAGATCGAGCGCGTTTGCCGCATCGATGCGCATCGCATGCGGGATCATCTCGACATGAGGATTGAGCCGCGCCACAGCGGTTCGCGCGCTTTCGACCTTCGGACCGTCGACGGACCCGGTCTCGTGCACGATCTGGCGCTGCAGGTTGTCGAGGCTCACGACATCGTCGTCGACGACGCCGATAGTGCCAACGCCGGCCGCTGCGAGATAGAGGATCAACGGCGAGCCGAGCCCGCCGGCGCCGACAACCAGCACGCGCGCGCCCTTGAGCCGCTGCTGACCCTGGCCCCCCACCTCGCGAAGAACGAGGTGACGCTTGTAGCGATCGATTTCCTCGCGGGTGAGCCGCGGCACACTTCTATCGGTCATGGCTTGAAGATAGTTGAGCTTCTCGTCGCGTGCATCCCCAGGACGATCGGCGGCGCTACGAGGCGACAACCGGACGTCGAGTCAAGGATCGCGAACGACAAACGCGGCGCGATCCACTGGATCGCACCGCGCCGAGAAAGCCGGAAACGCAGAACTGAGGTCCGGCCCAACCAGTTCTAACGCAAAGTGGTTTCGACTTCGCAAACGGGCGTTCCGAAGCCGCGGATCCAGTCTTGCGCTATGCCCCGCCCCCAGCGGGCGCCGAGCGGCGCGAGCGACGACAGAGCCTTGCGCGCCTGCCGCCTGCACGCTAGTCAGCGCTCGCCACAGCCTGCACAGCCGCGCCCGGTCACCAGGGCGGCTCTGCCGACCAGCCAGGCCAACCAGGACCGACGAACGGGAGGACGCCGCCGATGCCCACCACCTTCAAGCTGTTGATGCTTCCCGGCGACGGCATCGGGGTCGAGACCATGGCTGAGGTCGAGCGTGTGCTCGCCTTCTTCAACAAGGCGTCCAACACCGGTCGCTTCGAGACCGAGCACGACCTCGTCGGAGGTGTCTCCATAGACAAGCACGGCACGCCGCTCACCGACGCGACACTGGCGAAGGCCCAGGCCGCCGACGCTGTAATCTTCGGCTCGGTGGGAGGGCCGAAGTGGGACAAGGTTGCATACGCGATTCGGCCGGAGGCCGGTCTCCTCAGGCTCCGCAAGGAAATGGACCTGTTCGCCAACCTGCGTCCGGCGATCTGCTATCCCTCGCTCGCCGAGGCTTCCTCGCTCAGGCGCGATGTGGTCGAGGGACTCGACATCCTCATTCTGCGCGAGCTGACGGGCGGTACCTACTTCGGTGAGCCGAAGGAGATCGTCACGCTCGAGGATGGACAGAAGCGAGCCGTCGACACCACGATCTACACCACGCGCGAGATCGAGCGCATCGCCAGGGTTGCCTTCGATCTCGCCCGCAAGCGCCGCAACCTCGTCCACTCTGCGGAGAAGCGCAACGTGATGGCGACCGGCGTGCTCTGGAACCAGGTGGTGACCGCGACGCACAAAGCCTATGCGCCCGACATCAAACTCGAGCATATCCTTGCCGACAACTGTGCCATGCAGCTGGTGCGCAACCCCAAGCAGTTCGACGTGGTCGTCACCGACAACTTGTTCGGCGACATCCTGTCGGACGCCGCTGCCATGCTGACCGGCTCGCTCGGCATGCTGCCGTCGGCATCCCTCGGCGCGCCCGACACGAAAACCGGCCGCGCAAAGGCATTGTATGAGCCGGTACACGGCTCCGCCCCCGACATCGCCGGCCAGAACAAGGCGAATCCCATCGCCACCATCGCCTCGTTCGCGATGGCGCTGCGCTACTCGTTCGATATGGGGAGGGAGGCCGACCTGCTCGAAAAGGCGATCGCCGGCGTGCTCGCCCAGGGCTTCCGCACCGGCGACATCATGCAGCCGAACATGCGCCAGGTCGGCACCACAGAGATGGGTGCCGCGATCGTAAAGGAACTCGAGACGCTGGCCGCCTGATCCGGTTGGACGCATCTGCCGAAACGAGAACAAGACGCCGAGGCCGGGGAGGGCCACGATCATGCGCACCTATCGCATCGCGGCCATTCCCGGTGACGGCATCGGCGCCGAGGTGATCGCAGCCGGCGTGCAGGCGCTCGAAGCCTCCGCCGCACGCGACCGCGGCTTCGCCATGAAATTCGATCACTTCGACTGGGGCTCCGACTACTACAAGCGCCACGGCGTGATGATGCCGGCCGACGGCCGCGAGCAGATCAAGGGGCACGATGCCATCCTGTTCGGCTCGGCCGGCGCGCCGGACGTGCCGGATCACGTCACCCTCTGGGGTCTGCGCCTCGCCATCTGCCAACCTTTCGATCAGTACGCAAACGTGCGTCCGACGCGCGTGCTGCCGGGCATCACCTCGCCGCTGCGCGGGGTTTCGACCGAGGGCGGCGAACTCGACTGGGTTATCGTGCGCGAGAATTCCGAGGGTGAGTATGCCGGTGTCGGTGGTCGTGTGCACAAGGGTTTCCCAGAGGAGGTGGCGACCGACGTCGCGATGTTCACGCGAGCGGGCGTAGAACGCATCATGCGCTTCGCATTCCGCCTCGCGCAGTCGCGGCCGAGGAAGCTCCTGACCGTCGTCACCAAGTCGAATGCGCAGCGCCACGCGATGGTGATGTGGGACGAGATCGCAGCCGAGATCGCGCGCGAATACCCCGATGTCACCTGGGACAGGATGCTGGTGGATGCCATGACCATGCGCATGGTGATGAAACCCCGGTCGATCGACACTGTGGTCGCCACCAACCTGCACGCCGACATCCTCTCCGACCTCGCCGCCGCCCTGGCCGGCTCGCTCGGCATCGCGCCAACGGCAAATCTCAACCCCGAGCGGAAGTTCCCGTCGATGTTCGAGCCGATTCACGGATCGGCCTTCGACATCGTCGGCCAAGGGATCGCCAATCCGATCGGCACGTTCTGGTCGGCAGTCATGCTGCTCGAGCACCTCGGTGAGGCGAAGGCAGCCGCACGACTGATGCGCGCGATCGAGCGCGTGACGGCCGACAAGCGGCTGCACACGCCCGACCTCGGAGGGACGGCGCGCACCCGCGATGTGACCGACGCCGTCGTCGCTGCCATTTCCGGCGACAATATCTGACCGATCCGGATGGCCGCGCGACGGCCGCAACGCACAGCGAGGTAGACAGGATGCCCGCCCACTCCGATCAACCCTGGACCGGTGTCTATCCGATCGCCCCCGTCGCGTTCCGGGAGGACGGCTCGCTCGACACGGACGGCTGCCGGCGCATCCTCGACTGCATGATCGACCAGGGTGTCGACGGCATCGCCATCCTCGCCAACTACTCCGAGCAGTTCCTGCTCTCCGACGACGAGCGAGAGACGGTCCTCGCCCTGTCGCTCGAGCAGGTCGCCGGCCGTGTGCCTGTGATCGCCACCTGCTCGCACTTCTCGACCGACATCGCGGCGGCGCGGGCGAAGCGCGCGGCCGAAGTCGGCGCTCGCATGATCATGTTGATGCCGCCGTATCACGGTACTGGGCTGAGGGCCGACGAAACGGGAATAATCGAGCATTTCTCACGCGTTGCGGATCGCTCCGGTCTGCCGATCATGGTGCAGGACGCGCCGCTTTCGGGGGTCGCGATGTCGGTTTCGTTCCTCGTCAGGCTCGCGGCCGCGGTACCTCAGGTCGGCTACTTCAAGATCGAGGTCCCGGGCACCGCAACAAAGCTGCGCGCGCTGCTCAAAGAGGGTGGCTCCGCCATCCGTGGGCCGTACGATGGTGAGGAAAGCATCACGTTGATGGCCGACCTCGATGCCGGTGCGACCGGCACCATGCCGAGCGCGCTGATACCCGATCTCATCAAACCGGTCGTCGAAAACCATCTCGCCGGCCGACGCCAGGACGCGCAGGACGGGTATGCGCGGATCCTGCAGCTCATCAACTACGAGAACCGCCAGTGCGGCCTGCGCGCCACAAAGACGGTGATGATGGAGGGCGGCGTGATCAAGTCCGACTTCGTGCGCCATCCGCTCACCGCGCTCGATCCCGCCACGCGCACCGGCTTGCTGGAGCTGGCACGCGCGCTATCTCCCGTGGCTCTGAAGTGGGGCAAGTAGGCCGTCCTGTCACATGCGTCGCGGGATGTAGCGGCTGAGGGCGGCCATGGCGAGCGTGACCAGCCCGCTCGTCACGTAGACACCCGCCAGCGGCGCAACGGCGAGCACCACCGCGAACATGCCGGGGAACGTGATCGAGGCGACGTGCCGGAACGTCATGAAAACCGATGTCATCGCCGCGCGCTCGTGAGGGTGGACGGCGCGCAGGAACGGTACGTTGCCGGCTCCATCAATGAATCCGGCACCGAGCGCGCCCGTGCACAGCAGGCCGATGGCCAAGCCCGGCCAGCCCATGGAGAGACCGGCGGCAAGTGTGCCGAGCCCGGCGATCGCGTAGCCCGCCATCAACAGGCGCCGCATGCCGTAGCGTTCGCCGAGGCGGCCCCATTGGCGCACCAGCAACAGTGGCAGCATACCGGCTGACACCGCAGCACCGCCAATCTCTGGGCCATAGCCTGCGGCCGCCACGAGGATCGGCGTGTAGACGAAATACACCGTCCACCAGCCGTTGCGCCCGATGGCGAGCACCCAGGCCAGCACCAGCCGCGGTTGACGGAAGAAGCGCGGGATGGATCGTAACGGCCGGGGCACCGGCTGGCGCCGGTCGGGCGGCGTGCCGTCGGTCATCCGGAAGCGCCAGAAGCAGGCGAGAAGCAGCGTCGAGGACAGCGCGACGAGCCCGAACGTGAGATTCTGCAGGACACTGTGGTGAAGAAACACGCCGAGCCAGGGCCCGATGATGAACCCCGTGCCGATATACAGCAGACGGCGCGGCTCGAAACGTGAGAGGGCGCGGCGCGGGATCTGCTCGAGCAGGTAGAGATTGAGCAGAATCTCGATCGCTGCGGTGGAGACCATCTGCACCATCAGCCCGGCGACGATCGCCCAGGGCTTTGCAAGGCTCATCAGCCCAACGCTGGTGATGACGCCGAGACAGCCGACAGTGAGCAGATGCCGCCGGGCCAGGACGTGCAGAACGACGGGGACACCGAGACTTGCGAACAGTCCGAGAAATGCCACCCCGAAATAGACGACGCTGACCGCGAACGCGCTGCCGAGCAGGTGATAGACTTGTTGGGGGACGAGCGCGACCAGCAGCGCCCGGCACAGGCCGTCCAGCAGGAACAGCACGATGAATACGGCGATCCGCGCCTCGACGGCCGCGGCGTCTTGGCCTTCGCTGGTCGCTTGGCGCGTCGCCGTCGTCACCATGCAGGACGGGCTCCTCCGACCGGTCGAACGCGACGGTCCGGGCATCGCGGCGGGTCGCCGACACTAACGGCGCGAACGCCGGGGCTTGAAGCGCGGGAACTGCAAGGCTGGGTCGCTGACGGAGGCGGGCGCGGAGCCGTTTGCGGAACCCGGGCAACAGGCGTAGGACATCCGCCGAGCCAGCCCGGAAAGGACTCCCATGAACACTAAGCCACGCGGCCGCCAGTTCTTCTTCAATCCTGGTCCGACCAATATCCCCGACCGGGTGCTTTCGGCCATGCACCGGCCGGTTATCGATTTCCTGTCCGAGGAATTTCTCGAGATCCAGGATCGCGTCCGCGCCGGCCTGAAGCGTATTCTGAAAACGAAGCAGCACGTGCTGATGTATGGTGCCAACGGCCATGGCGCCTGGGAGGCGGCGATCGTCAACCTTTTCTCGCCGGGTGATACCGTGCTCGTCATCGAGACCGGGCGCTTCTCAAAAAGCTGGGGACAGTTGGCGACAAGCGCCGGGCTCAAGATCGAGACGCTGGCCGCCGACTGGCGGCACGGACCGGCGCCGGACGCGCTGCAGGCCCGCCTCGTCGAGGACAAGGCACACACCATCAAGGGCGTGCTGGTCGTCCACAACGAGACGTCGACCGGCATGGCGCATCCGGTGGCTGCCTACCGCAAGGCGATCGATGCGGCGAAACACCCGGCGCTCTATCTGGTCGATACCATCTCCTCGCTCGCCTCGATCGACTTCCGCATGGACGAGTGGGGAGTCGATGTCGCCGTCGGCGGCAGCCAGAAGGGCTTGATGATGGTGACCGGTCTGTCGTTTACCGGCATCAGCGAGAAGGCCTTCGAGGCGCACAAGACAGCGAAGCTCTATCGCGGCTACTGGGACTGGCAGGAGATGCTGTCGATGAAGCCGCAGCGTTTCACCGGCACCTCGCCGGTACATCTGGTCTGCGGCCTCGATGAAGCGATCAGAATCCTCGACGAAGAAGGTCTCGACGCTGTATTTGCCCGCCATAGCCGGCTGGCGAAGGCCGTGCGCGCGTGCGTAACCCACTGGGGTGGCGGCGCCGTTGCCGACGTTCGGGTCGACGGTGGCGGCTTCAAGGGCGAGGTTGGCGCGCTGTCGCTGCTTTCGGCCGATCCGTCGCGACTGTCCGATTCGGTGACGGCCATTCTCGTGCCGACAGGCTCGAGTGTCGACAGGCTCAGGAAGGCGGCCCTCAACCGCTACAATCTCTCGCTCGGCGGCGGCCTCGACGTGCTGTCGGGCAAGGCCTTCCGCATCGGGCACATGGGAGACCTCAACGAGCCGATGGTGCTCGGCGCGCTGGCAACCTGCGAGTTGGCGCTGCGTGCAGCAGACGTTCCGCACGCCCCCGGCGGTGTCACGGCAGCGCTCGACGCGCTTGCCGACGCTGCCTGATCGCGGCGCACGAACGCGCGGCGACGCAACCAGCAATGGAGTGCATCATGTCGAAAGAACTCGTCCAGAAACAGTTCGGGGCCAATGCGGCTGCGTACGTCACCTCCGCCGTGCACGCGAAAGGCGACAGCCTGAAGCGGCTCGTCGAACTGGTGAAGCCGGAGAAGCACTGGCGGGCGCTCGACGTCGCAACGGCCGCCGGCCACACCGCGCTCGCCTTCGCGCCCAGCGTCGCGCACGTCGTAGCCTCGGATCTCACCGACGAGATGCTGGTACAGGCCAGCAAGCTCGCTGCCGAGCGCGGCGTGACCAACTTCGAGACGGCGAAGGCCGATGCCGAAGCGCTGCCATTCGCCGACAAGAGCTTCGATCTCGTCTCCTGCCGGATCGCGCCGCATCACTTTCCGGACATCCCGCGGTTCGTCGCCGAGGTGTGGCGTGTGCTGAAGCCTGGAGGCACATTCGCACTGGTCGACAACGTCTCGCCGGACGACGAGACGACGCCAGGCTTTCCCGCGGCCGATCTCGCAGAGGCCGCGGCCACCTACAACGAGTTCGAGAAGATCCGCGATCCCTCGCACGGTCGCGCGCTGACCGTGTCGGAGTGGAAGCGGGTAGTCTCGGGTCAAGGCTTTGCCATCACCCACACGGAGCTGATGGACAAGGCGATGGATTTCGCTACTTGGTGCCGCAACATGCAAGTGCCGGCCACGACGGTGCCGGGGCTGAAGGCCATGCTAGACGAGGCGAGCCCCGCCTTTCGCGCCTTCATCCGGCCGAGCGCCACGGGCGAGGCCGGTGGCTTCGTGCTGATCGAGCTGGTGCTGATCGCGCGCAAGGCGGCTTGAAGCCGTCCGGCCACCGGTCGGCGCTCGCAATTGCGAGGTGACGCGCTTGACGACGGCCGCGCCCGAGCCGGAAGCTCTTGCATCTCGCGTTCAGCCGACAATGGGCCGCGTCATGAGGCGGATGGATTGTAGCTTGCTCGCTCGCCGCGCGCGCGGAGCGCTCGTATCGATCGGCTTGTTCATAATCGCGGTCGTTCCCGGCGCTCAGACCGGGTTCTTGAGCCATCAGGCATCCGCGCAGCAGCCGAGCAGCTCCGGACCGGCGCCGGCCAGCATCGTCGCCAACCGCTCGCACGTCTCTGCGATCAAGGGTGTGTCGTTCTCGGCTGACCGCCGGATCATGGCATCGGTGGCGGGGGACACCACTGCCCGAGTGTGGGACGTCGCCACCGGACGACTGCTCGCCACGGTCGATACCGCTCCTGAAGTATCGCTCGCGCACGTCGCGCTGTCGCCCGACGGCGCGCGCATCGCACTGGCCACGGAAGATGCCGCCGCCGTCTGGCGGATCGGCGAGAAAGAGACGGAGGCCGAGCTGCCGCCGATGCCCGGTCCCATCAAGTGGATCGTCTGGACGGCGGACGGCAAGTGGGTCGTCGTGGCCTCGCCGGCATCGAAGTCGCCCGACGACGACAGGCTCCAGCTCAAGGTGTTCGACACCACGACGTGGGCGCTGGCACGGGAGGACGTGCTGGCTGGTACTGCCGAGGGATGGGGTGTGCTGGCCGAGCCCATGTCCGGCGGCAGCGACATCCTGATCCCGATGAGCGGCCCCGGTCCGGAGCGGCTGGTGGTGTGGAGCGCTTCGACGGGACTTACGCGTCGCAGCCACGAGGTCGGGCACACGCGATTCGCCATTGCCCCTGACGGACGCACCATCGCTGTCACGCAGCACGACAGTATCGCGATCTTCGACGCCGAGCTGGGTGACGTGCGGACACTGGCCCCTACGACCGGTTTCATCACTGCACTATTTTTCGCCGGCAATGGCGCCACTCTCTACGGCGTCATCCAGGCGAAGAGTGAACTGCATGCCTGGGACGTAAAGAGCGGCCGATCGAAAGCGGTGGTCAAGGCTCCGGCCGACACGCCGAAGCTGCAGCGAGCCGCGGGCGCCATCAGCGACGGGGAATTCGTCAGCCATACCGGCGCCACGCTGGCCGTCCGCGCGTTCGCGGACGCCCGGGTGGTGCGTGGGTTCGGCGTCGGTGTCAGCCGCCTGAACTCGATTGTGGAGACCACGGACGGCGAAGTGATCGCTGGCGGCGGCGCTTCGCTGATGCGGTGGGACCTGAAAGGTGGTCGGGCCGCCCGACGGCTCGAGGCCGGCGAGCATGGCGTGAATGACGTACGTCTCTCCGCCGACGGCAACCGGCTCTTGATCGGATCCCAGCGCCGACTGATGCGTGTCGTCGAGACCGACACAGGCCGCCAGATATCTGCGATCACCGACACCATGCGGGAGCTGACTGAAAAGGAGCGCCGCATCGAGACGATGAGCACCTTGATGAAGGTGCAGGCCGATTTCGATTCGCGCGCCTATGCATTCGACTTGAGCCGTGACGGGCGCCTCGTCGCACGCGGCCGACAGGACGGCGGGCTGTCTATTCACGACGCCGGCACCGGACGCCTGCTCCACCAGCTCGTCGAGCCGTACAAGGGGAGCGGCGTGGCGCCGGGCTTCCTGTCGACCTTGGCATTCTCGCCGGACGGGCGCACCCTGGTGGCCGGTGGTTCGGACCAGCGCGTACAGGTCTGGGACGTCGCCGCCGGTCGCATTCTGAAGCAACTCGAGGGCCACACGTGGGCCGTGCGTTCGTCCGCCTTCCTGCCGGACGGTCGTCTCGTCACGGGCGGCGGCGATCGCATGATGATCCTGTGGGACGTGTCCACGGGCACGTCACTCCGAAAGGTCGAGGCGCACGACGGCATTGTCCGCACCCTTGCCGTCTCCCACGACGGCACGCGCATCGTTTCAGGAGGTAGCGAGGGTGTCGTCAAGCTCTGGGACACCGCGAGCGGCGCAGAACTCGACTCGTTCGCCGGTCACACCGGCGAGGTCCTCACTGTTGCCATCTCGAGGGACGGCAAGCGCGTCGTCTCGGGCGGCGACGACGCCACCATGAAGGTGTGGAGCATCGAAGGCCGAAAGCTGCTCGCTACCTTCGTCGCCTCCGGGAGTGGCGACTGGCTGGTTATGACGCCGGATGGGTTCTTCGCGGCGTCACGGCTGGGTGGCGACTTCCTCTCGATCGTGCGCAACCGGGCCATCACCACGATCGAGCAGGTGCACCAGTCGCTCTACAACCCCGACCTCGTTCGACTGGCGCTGGCCGGCGACCCGACCGGCGAGGTCGCCGCCGCGGCAAAAATCATCAGTCTCGACCGCGTGCTCGACAGTGGGCCGCCACCCGATGTCCGGATCGAGCGGACGGTGCCTACCGCCGGTCGGGTCGCTCGTGGACGACCGCGCGAAGCTTTGGAGGCGACCGCACACATTCGTGACCAAGGCACAGGTGTTGGACGCATCGAGTGGCGCGTCAACGGTGTGACCGCCGCTGTTGATACGGCGGCCGCCGGAGCCCCGGGAAAGGGTGGTCAACTGCAACTGAAGCGACACCTGGTGCTCGATCCAGGCGAAAACACGATCGAGGTGATCGCATACAACGCGGCCAATCTCATCGCCTCGCGGCCTGCCCGCCTTGTCGTTCGCAGTGACGCCAGGGCGGTGCAGGGAAAAGGTCGACTGCACGTGCTCGCGATCGGCATCGACGCCTACGCGAGCAACCGCTTCAGCCCGCTGAGTTATGCCGCCAAGGATGCGCGCACGGTCGGCGCCGCGCTGAAGCAGGCGGCAGGTGGGCTCTACGACGGTGTCGACGTGACGATCGTCACGGATGCCAAGGCGACGGCTGAGAACCTCGATCGCATCTTTGAGCGACTGGGCACCACGGTGAAGCCCTCAGACACCTTTGTGATGTTCGCCTCCGCCCACGGATATTCGAAGGACGGTCGCTTCTTCCTGATCCCGCAGGACTATCCGGACGGGCTGGAGGCCATCGCAACCCGCGCGATCGGCCAGGATAGGCTGCAGCACTGGCTCGTCAACCACATCAAGGCCCGCAAGGCCGTGATCCTGCTCGACACCTGCGAAAGCGGTGCGCTGATCGCCGGGCACACGGTGTCTCGTCTCAATCAGCCGTCGTCGGAGGCGGCAATCGGTCGTCTGCACGAGGCAACCGGCCGGCCGGTACTCACGGCCGCCGCCTCGCGCCAAGCCGCTTTCGAAGGCAGCCGGCTCGGGCACGGTGTGTTCACTACCGCGCTGCTCGAAGCGCTGCAGCGCGCCGACGGCAAAGGCAATGGCAACGGCATCGTCGAACTCTCGGAACTTGCCGCCTACGTGCAGGCGCGTGTCCCGGAGCTTGGCCGCTCATTGGAGACGGCGCGCGCTGCCACCGACCGGCGGCGCGAGGCCGGACCCGACGCCGGCACCAAAGGCTTTGCCGCCATCGCCGGCACCGTTTCGACCGGTGCGACGCAGGACGCCCGGTTCGGCTCGCGCGGCGAGGACTTCGCCCTTACGCGCACGCTTGCTGCTCCCGCGCGCCCCTGAGGCGCGGCTCATGCCCGAGAAGCCCGGCGGGACTTGCCTCGTGCGCAACCGTTTCCCCCCCAGCGGCAACGGCGCAGGGGACGGTGGCTTGACCGCTGGCGCCGGCCTGCCCAAGTTGCGGGCCGATCTTTCCACGTATGAGACCGGGGCACCCGATGAGCACGCCGCGACATTCGAAAGTCATCATTCTGGGCTCGGGTCCGGCCGGCTACACGGCCGCGATCTACGCCGCCCGCGCGATGCTGAAGCCGCTCGTCATCCAGGGCATTCAGCCGGGCGGGCAACTCACCATCACGACAGACGTCGAGAACTACCCGGGGTTTGCCGACGCAATCCAGGGGCCGTGGCTCATGGAGCAGATGGAGGCGCAGGCCCGCCACGTCGGCACCGAGATCGTGATGGACCACATCTCTGCGGTCGAACTCAGGAGCCGCCCGTTCAGACTGACCGGCGACGGCGGGGCGGCCTACACTTGCGACGTGTTGATCATCTGCACCGGCGCCCAGGCGCGCTGGCTCGGCATCCCGTCGGAAGAGGCATTCAAAGGATTTGGCGTCTCCGCGTGCGCGACCTGTGATGGCTTCTTCTATCGTGGAAAGGAGGTCGTGGTGGTCGGCGGTGGCAACACGGCCGTCGAGGAAGCTCTGTTTCTGACCAACTTCGCCAAGCGTGTAACCGTCGTCCATCGGCGCGACGGTTTTCGCGCCGAGCGGATCCTGCAGGAGCGACTTTTCAAGAACCCCAAGATCGAGGTGGTATGGGATGCGACGGTCGAGGAGATCGTCGGCGCGACACAGCCAAAGGCCGTTACCGGCGTTCGACTGAGGAACGTGAAGAGCGGCGCGATCACCGAACGCGCGGCGGACGGCGTATTCATCGCCATCGGTCATGCACCCGCGACCGAACTCTTCAGGGGGCAACTGGAGATGACGCGATCGGGCTATCTCGTCACCGCGCCGGATTCCACGGCGACAGAAATTCCGGGGGTCTACGCCGCGGGTGACGTCAAGGACGAGATCTACCGGCAGGCTGTCACCGCGGCTGGCATGGGCTGCATGGCGGCGCTGGAGGCCGAGCGCTACCTTGCAACGCTGGAGATGGTCGAGGCAGCCCAATGAGCATGCACAATCGGCACGTGTCATAACGATACTGCATAGCTGCCCCTTGTCATTCATGCATTTCGTCGTATGGTACGCGGCGCAAACGATCAATTCTGCGCCAGGCAAGGCGTAGTCCGTCTCGAACCGATACCAACGACCAACCGGAGGCTGCCGGGATCACCCGGGCCCAAGTGGGCCTGCTGTTGCGTGGTGATCCCAGCGGGGGAAAGCATGGACTGGGACAAGCTTCGCATTTTCCACGCCGCTGCCGAGGCCGGCAGCTTCACGCACGCTGGCGATGTGCTGCGGATGAGCCAGTCGGCGGTCAGCCGGCAGGTCTCCGCGCTCGAGAAAGATCTGGGCGTCGCGCTATTCCACCGGCATGCACGCGGACTGGTGCTCACTGAACAGGGCGAATTGCTGTTCCGTACCGCCACCGAGGTGATGAGCAAGCTCCACACGGCAGAAACTTTGCTGTCGGATGCCACCACGAAGCCAGCGGGCGACCTGAAGATCACCGCCCCGGTCGGCCTCGGCACTGTGTGGGTCACGCAGCGCTTGCGCGAATTCATGGACCTCTACCCGGACATCCGCGTGGAACTGATCCTGAACGATGATCAGGTCGATATTTCCATGCGCGCGGCCGACGTTGCGATCTGGTCGCGCGAGCCTGACCAGAGCGATCTGATTCGCCGAACGCTGTTCACGATGCGGGTCAGGGCGTTCGCCTCGACGAGCTATGTGCGGCGCTTCGGCGCGCCGCAGACGCTCGAGGAGTTGGACCAGCATCGGCTTGTGTCGTACGGCGGCACACCGGCGCCTCATCTCAGCGTCGTGCGCTGGCTGGAGACGGCGGGGCTCAAGGGTCGCGAGGCGCGTGTGCCGGCATTCCGGGCAAACAGCGTCGTCGCCATGAAATATGCGATCCAGGCGGGCGTCGGCCTCGGTCTCATTCCCGACTACCTGACCGAGGAGGAAACGGACCTGGTACCGATCCTCGCGGACGTGAAGCTGCCCTCGATGCCGATCATCTTCGTCTATCCGGAGGAGCTGAAGACCTCGAAGAAGGTGCAGGTGCTGCGCGACTTCATGGTGTCGAAGGCGCGCAGCTGGAAATACTGAGATTGGCTCGAAGCCACCCTTCATGCGGGCGTCGCATGGCAAGCATGCGGGTGTCCGGATTGCTCGTCGCACCGGCAGAGCGCCTTATTGGCTCGCTGTGACGGACAGCATTGAAGGTCGTACCCTCCCTTTGACGCCTTCAACCCATCCTCCGGGATGCGGACAGACTTCAGCCGGGCCTCGAGCCCGGCTTTTCTTTTTCGACGCACCGGCACGAGATCGGTCGCACCCGCGCCCAGGCGATTGCGGCAGGCGCCGCCAGTGGCTATCAAGGCAACGGGCCCCCAAGGACAGAAGACCAATGGCAAGAACACTCTACGACAAGATTTTCGAGGACCACGTCGTCGATCGCCAGGAGGACGGCACCTGCCTCCTCTACATCGATCGCCACCTCGTCCACGAGGTGACCAGTCCGCAGGCATTCGAAGGGCTGCGCATGGCCGGCCGCAAGGTGCGCGCGCCCGACAAGACGCTCGCCGTCGTCGACCATAACGTGCCGACCTCCGACCGCTCCAAGGGCATCGACGATCCGGAGGCGCGCACCCAGGTCGAGGCGCTGGCGAAAAACGCCGCCGATTTCGGGGTCGAATATTACAACGAGACCGACAAGCGGCAGGGTATCGTGCACGTGATCGGGCCGGAGCAGGGCTTCACCCTGCCGGGCACGACCATCGTCTGCGGCGACAGCCACACCTCCACGCACGGCGCGTTCGGCGCGCTCGCCCACGGCATCGGCACCAGCGAGGTCGAGCACGTGCTCGCCACGCAGACGCTGATCCAGAAGAAGGCGAAGAACATGAAGGTCGAAGTCAGCGGGACGACGCCCGCTGGCGTCGGCCCGAAGGACATCATCCTCGCCATCATCGGCAAGATCGGCACGGCCGGCGGCACCGGCCACGTCATCGAATACTGCGGCGATGCGATCCAGGCGCTGTCGATGGAAGGCCGCATGACGGTCTGCAACATGTCGATCGAGGGCGGCGCACGCGCCGGCATGATCGCTCCCGACGCCAAGACTTTCGAGTATCTGAAGGGCCGCCCCAAGTCGCCGAAGGGCGGTGCCTGGGATCTCGCCATGGCCTACTGGCAGACGCTGCATTCGGACGAGGGCGCCCACTTCGACGCGGTCGTGAAGCTCGATGCCGCCAGCCTGCCGCCGATCGTGACCTGGGGCACCAGCCCGGAGATGGTGGCAACCATCGACGGCACGACGCCCGATCCCGAGCAGGTGGCGGACGAGGGCAAACGGGCGCATGTCATGCGCGCGCTCGAGTACATGGGGCTGAAGGCGAAACAGAAGATCACCGACATCGAACTCGACGTGGTCTGGATCGGCTCCTGCACCAATGGCCGCATCGAGGATCTTCGTCAGGTGGCCAAGGTCGTCGAAGGCAAGAAGATATCCCCGCGGCTCGCCTACGCGCACATCGTGCCGGGCTCCGGCCTCGTGAAAGAGCAGGCCGAGGCTGAAGGTCTGGACAAGATTTTCAAGGCCGCCGGCTTCGACTGGCGCGAGCCCGGCTGCTCGATGTGCCTCGGCATGAACCCCGACCAGCTGAAGCCCGGCCAGCGCTGCGCCTCGACCTCGAACCGCAACTTCGAGGGCCGCCAGGGCTACAAGGGCCGCACGCATCTGGTGTCGCCGACAATGGCAGCCGCGGCGGCGATCGCCGGCCGGTTCGTGGATGTGAGGACGGTGGGGTAACACGTCGTATTCGTGACGGCGAGCAACGGGCGATTCACTGACTGACTGACCTTCAAAGGCTGTCCGTACCGTCGTCATTCCGACGAAGGCCGGCACCCAGGCAAGCCGCCATTGTCCGCCGAGAGTTGTCCTGGTTCCCGGCCTCCGCTGGAATGACGGCGGGGAGCCGGCCGGTCTCGTCCGGCTGCGCCATTCGGCTACGGCTGCCTGACGATCGCAACACCTGCAGTTGCCTCGCCCCTGGCGGCAATGCCATCCTCGCCAAATGCCCTCCATGCCCCAACCGCCTCGCCCCGCCCTCACCCTCCGCGATCCCGTGCCCGGTGACATCGGCTACGTGATCCACCGGCAGGCGGTGCTCTATGCCAAGGAGTACGGCTGGGACTGGACGTTCGAGGCGCTGGTGGCCGAGATCGGCGCGGCGTTCATCAAGGAGTTCGATCCGGATCGCGAGCGCTGCTGGATCGCCGAACTCGACGGCCGCGTGGTCGGCTCGGTGTTCGTGGTCGAGGAGGACGCCGACACCGCCAAGTTGCGCATGCTCTACGTCGAGCCCGACGCGCGCGGCCACGGCATCGGCCGCAAACTGGTCCGCGAGTGCCTCGCATTCGCGCGCGACAAGGGCTACCGGCGCATGCTGCTGTGGACCAACGACTGCCTCGATGCCGCCCGCGCGATCTACGTGGCGGAAGGGTTCTCGTTGATCGAGGAGACGCCGCACCATTCGTTCGGCAAGGACCTCGTCGGGCAGGTGTGGGCCAAGTCGCTGTAGGTTTCCAGCGCCAAGCGGCACGCCGGCCTCGGCTTCGCCGTCAGCCCTGCCAGAGCGCGAAGGCGATGGCCGCCCCTGCGATCGCCGCGACCCACAGCGCGGCGCGGCCGAGGCGCGTGGCGTGCGCCTCTTCCCGGGCGATGCGGGCAACCGTGTCCTGGTCGAGCCGGATGCCGTGCTCCGTCATGCGGGCGACGGCGTGCAGCACACGCGCACCTTCCGTCATCAGCGTCGGCACCTCGGCGGCGACCTTGCCGATCTCGCCGATGCCCTCGCCCGCCTCGCGCACGCGCCCGGAAAGGCCGTAGTTCTCCTCGACCCACTGGCGCGCGATCGGCTCGGCTGCCGTCCACATGTTGAGCGCCGGATCGAGCGAGCGGGCCACGCCCTCGACGATGACCATGGACTTCTGAAGAAGGATGAGTTCCGGCCGGGTCTCCATGTCGAAGACCTCGGTGTAGGCGAACAGCTGGCCGAGGAGGTCGGCCATCGAGATCTCGTCCGCCGTGCGCCCGTGGATCGGCTCACCGATGGCGCGCATCGCCTGCGCGAAGACCTCGACCTGATGGTGCGGCGGCACGTAGCCGGCGTCGAAATGGACCTGCGCGGCGCGGCGGTAGTCGCGCGTGATGAGCCCGTGCAGGATCTCGGCGAGGAAGCGACGCTCGCGCGGGCCGAGCCGTCCGCAGATGCCGAAATCGACGGCCACCACGGCGCCATCCGGGGTGACGAGCAGATTGCCCTGGTGCATGTCGGCGTGGAAGAAGCCATCGCGCATGGCGTGGCGCAGGAACGAGCGGATCACCGTCAGCCCGAGCGCCTTCAGGTCGTGCCCGGCGGCCTTCAGCCGGGCGTGGTCGGAGATAGGAATGCCGTCGATCCACTCGATCGTCAGCACGCGCTTGGTGGTGCGTTTCCAGTCGACCTCGGGAACACGAAAGTTGCCGCTTTCGATCGCGACGTCGCCGCGGATATTCTCGGCCATCTCGGAGATGGCGGCAGCCTCGAGGCGCAGGTCCATCTCGAGGTCGGTCGTGCGCTTGAGGTTGTCGACCACGGCGACGGGGCGCAGCCGGCGTGACGGCGGGTGGAAGCGCTCCACCACGCGGGCGGCGAAGAAATAGCTGTCGAGGTCGGCATAGAAGCGCCGCTCGACGCCGGGGCGCAGGATCTTCACGGCGACGCGACGCTCGACGTCGCCATCTATGGTGGTCGCCTTGTGGACCTGCGCGATCGATGCCGCCGCGATCGGTGCCGAGAACGTGGCGAAATGGTCCTCGAGGCGACCCCCAAGGGCTTCCTCGACCGCCCGCCGCGCCTCCGTCATCGAGAATGGAGGCAGCTTGTCCTGCAGGTGAGCGAGGTCGCCGGCGAGTTCGGGACCGATCAGGTCACCGCGGGTGGCGAGGAACTGGCCGAGCTTGATGTAGCTCGGTCCGAGACTGGCGAACGCATTGGAAACGCGCTGCGAGCGCTTCTGGCCGAGCCGGAACGGCCAGGTGACCAGGCGGATCGGCAGCGTCGCAGCCCGGGCGAGATGAAGCACGAGCGGCGCCTTCATCCCCTTCGGCACGAACCTCACGCCGTGCTGCGCCAGCACGATGCCGGCGCGCGCGAGGCGGAGGAGGTTCACGAGGCTCGAGGACATGTGGAGTGCTGGGTGCTGAGAGTGATGCTTGAAGACCGATTCGGGATCGAGTTATGCGGGCAAATCGGCGTGCGGGGAACCGCGACGCGTCGACAGGGTTCATGCACATCCAGGAAGGTGGCAGAGCGCCACTGCAGGCTTCACAGCTTCCAGCCGGAGTGGATGGCAGCAATGCCGCCGGTCAAATTGCGGAAGGTGACCCGCTCGAAGCCTGCCTGCCGGAGCATGGCGGCAAACTGCTCCTGCTTCGGAAAACGGCGGATGCTCTCCACGAGGTACTGGTAGCTATCGCGATCACCCGCCACCATCTGGCCGATACGCGGAATCATCTCGAACGAGTGGAAGTCGTAGAGCCGATCCAGCATCGGCACCTGGCACTCCGAGAATTCGAGGCACAGGAACCGGCCGCCGAGCTTGAGCACCCGATGCGCCTCGGTGAGCGCGCGATCGATGTGGGTGACGTTGCGGATACCGAAGGCGATCGTGTAGGCGTCGAAGGAGCGATCGGCGAACGGGAGCGCCTCGGCGTTGCCGGCGATGCAGTCGATGGCGTGCGCGAGGCCTGCCGCCTCGACACGCCGACGGCCCACATCGAGCATCTCCGGCGAGATGTCGCAAAGCACGGCGGAGAACTCAGGGTTGTCCACTCCGGCACGCGCATGGCGCGCCGCCCGCAATACGACGTCGCCAGTGCCGCCGGCCACATCGACAAGCCGGTATCCGCCTCCGGCAGCCATCGGCGGGTTGAGCGTGGCGACAAAATCGTGCTTCCACAGCCGATGGAGGCCGCCCGACATGAGATCGTTCATCAGATCGTAGCGCTCGGCAACCGAGGCGAATACCCGGTTGACGAGCCCTTGGCGCTCCGACGCGGTGACATCGCGGAAGCCGAAGGTGCCGGAGGTGTCGCCGGCGCGTGCGGACTGGTGTCTCTCATCGGTCATGCCAGCCGTTCTAGCCGAGAACGGCGGACAGGGCCACGCGACCGACTGGCGATCGCACGCGGCAGTTTGCTCCCCTAGCGCCTGCCTCACGAGGCGGCAAGAGCCGTCAGCCGGTCGGGGATCTCGATCAGGAAGCACGCGCCGGCCGTCGACTCGGCGAGCGAAAGCCGGCCGCCGTGGGCCGCCACCAGCTCCGCCGAGATGGCCAGGCCGAGCCCGGTCCCCCCCTTGCGCGTGCTGCCGTGGAAGGCCTCGAACAGGTGCTCACGGGCACGCGCCGGCACGCCCGGTCCGTTGTCGGACACCTGGATGCGCGTACAACGGCCGACCCGCTCGCCGGAAATGCGGATCATCGCTCCGGCGACGGCTGCCATTTCAAGCGCCTGGACGGCGTTGCGAACGACATTGTTCAGCACGCGGTGGAGATGGCCACGGTCGGCATCGACGAGCACGCCGGCATCGACCTCGAGCACGTAGCCGAGCGTCTCGCGAGGCAGGCCGAGCTCGTCACCGACCTCCTCGGCGAGCGCACGCACCGGGAAAACTTCGCGACGGGGGGCAGCCTCCTCGGCACGCCCGAAACGCAACGTGTCGTTGCAGAAGCTGATCGCCCTGTCGAGCGAGGCGATGAGTTTCGGCGCGAAGCGCTGCACCGTCGGATCCGGCAACGTCGAGAGCCGGTCCGAAAGCAACTGCGCGCCGGCAAGCATGTTGCGCAGGTCGTGATTGACCTTGGAGACGGCGAGGCCGAGCTGGGCGAGGCGGTTCTTCTGGTTCAGGAGCTGCGACAGATCGGTCTGCATGCGTGCCAGCTCGCGCTCGGCGACACCGATCTCGTCGCGGCGATCCGATGGGACAATGATGCGGCTCTGATCCTCCGGCTTCTGAGTAAAGTGCAGCATCGACCGCGACAGTCGCATCATCGGCTGCACGAGCGCCCGGTTCAGCGCGAAGTAGACGAGCGCCGCAGCAATCATCGAAATGACCACCGAGAGGCCGAGAATGTTGAGGCCGTAGCTGATCATAGCCGCTTTGAGCGGCGCCTCGGACATCACGATCTCGACGAATTCCCGCGTTTCGCTGACCGGCTCTGCCTCGGTAGCGGCGAGGGCGCTGCCTGTCGGTGCCATCGCAGTTGCGCCGCTCGCGGCAGGTGCCGGTCGCCCCATTCCCATCTCGGGATGGCCATACACCAGAATGATCCGATCATTGAACCTGAGGAATACTGCCAACGCGTCGCCGATCAGCCCGAGACGGCTCTCGGCCTTGGCGAGCAGGCCGGCGTTGTCCGGCATGTGGATGCGGAAACGAGCGTCGGGAACTATCGGCTCGGCCGGCGGCAGCACCATGCGGCGGCGCTCGTCGCGTTTGATCGCGACCGACATGACCTGCGTAGAGGCCAGCAACTCCCGCCGCACATTGTCGGGCACGCGACCGTCCGGCACGGCATCGGCGGCGATCGCTGCGAGGCGTGCGGCGGTCAGCCGGTCGGTCAGCCATTTGACGCGATAGTTCGCGACCGAGGGCACGAAGATGAGCACCTCGGCCAGCATCACGAACAGCAGGGTCAGAACGAGGAGCTTGGCAGGCAGCCCGAGCCCCAACCAGAGTTTTCTCAAACGTCCGCTCCGTCAGGACGGGCCGAGCTGTCGCAGGCACGACCCGACCTCCTCCTTAGCATGCGGGGCAGGACTTGATCACTCCCCCGGGGTCGGCCAGATGCATTCCTCATCGAGCCGGCGATCCGCCGACACCAACTTCACAACGCACCCGTTCCCCCACTCAGCCGAGCCTGGCGAGCAGCTTGATCGCCTTGCGCACGAGCGTGTTGCCGGTCGCCGTCGCATAGAAGCGATACGCCGCGCGCTTGGAGATCTCACCGAGTGTAGGATAGGGCGAAATCCACTCCGTCATCGCCTTGATCTTCATCTTCTGGGATATGGCGAGCGACCACATCTGGATCAACTCACCTGCATGATCACCGACGATCGTGGCGCCGAGAATGCGCCCCTTGCGGTCGGTCACCACCTTGATGAGCCCGTGCGTGGCCCGCTCCGCCTGGGCGCGGTCGTTCTCGTGGTAGGGCCAGCGCAGCACGTTGACCGGGCCACGCTTCTGCGCTTCGACCTCGCTCAGGCCGACATGGGCGAGTTCGGGCTCGGTATAGGTCACCCACGGCACGAGATCGTTGTTCACCTTTGCCGGCAATCTGAAAAGCGCGCGGCGGACGACGATGCCGGCGTGATAGTTGGCTACATGGGTGAACTGCAGACCGCCGGTGCAGTCGCCGATCGCGAAGACCTTCTGATTCGTGGTGACGAGTCCAATGTCGACCGAGATGCCACGCCGATCGTACTTGATGCCGGCGGCGTCGAGGCCGAGGCCCTCGACATTGGCCTTGCGACCAGCGGCGACGAGCAGGTGGGTGCCGACGATCGTCTCGCTCCCGCCAGCGGACTTGACCGTGACCTCGATGCGTCCGGGCTTGCCGCCGACCTTCTCGACCGTTGCGCCCTCGCGGATGTCGGCGCCCTCGCTGCGCACCGCATCGAGCACGACCCGGGTCGCCTCGGGATCATCCTTGCCGAGCGCCTTCATGCCCTCGATGACCGTAACACGGCAGCCGAGCCGCGCATGCGCCTGCGCCATCTCCATGCCGATCGGCCCGCCGCCGACGACGATCAGGTGCTCGAGCGGGAGCCGATTGTCGAAGATCGTCTCGTTGGTGAAGTACGGCACGTCGGCGAGGCCTGGAATTGGCGGCACGAATGCGGTCGACCCCGTGGCGACGACAAAGCGACGGGCCTTGATACGGTGCTCGCTGGCGACCACGGTCGTCGGATCGACAAAACGCCCCGCCGCCTGGATCACACGCACACCCATGCCGGTGAAGCGCTCGACGGAATCATTCGGCGCGATCGCGGCGATGACGCTCTTGACGTGATCGTTGACGGCCGCGAAGTCGATCATCGGCTCCACGGGACGAATTCCAAAAGCGCCTGCAGAGCGCATCGCATGCGCCTTCTTCGCGGCGGCGATCAGCGCCTTCGACGGCACGCAGCCGTAGTTCAGACAGTCGCCGCCCATCTTGTGCTTCTCGATCAGCACCACGCTGACCCCGAACGCGGCAGCGGCGGCGGCGACCGACAGACCTCCGGATCCGGCACCGATCACGCAGATGTCGCAGGTGATCTCGTCAGTCGGCCTGGCGATCGAGAGATCGCCTTGGCCGCCCTTGCCGCCGATGTTATGCAGCTGCATGGCGATTGCTCCACTTCTTGACGAGGACGGGGATCAGGGCGACGACTCCGAGCGCTGCGAACGCGATCAGCAACTCTTTGGTGACGAGGGCACCGGTGTCGATTGTGTAGGTGCAGGCACCAGTGCCCTTCGCCGCGACGCAGGCGCTGTATAGCTTGTTCTGAGCCTCGATCACGCTGCCCAATCCGGCGCCAGCGATCGAGAAGGCGGTGGTGCCAGGGATGATACCGAGCAGAGTGCCGATCACGTATGTCCTCAGCTTCACTCCGAGCAGGGCCGGCGCGAGATTGACCACGACGAACGGAAAGGCCGGAACGAGTCGCAGGAAGAGCAGGTAGCTCAGGGCGTTCTCCTGGAAACCCTCGCGCAGCCTGCCGAGCCATGGGCCCGCCTTGGCGGCCAGTGCTTCGCCAAGCGATGTCCTGGCGATCAGAAAGATCAATGTGGCGCCGATGGTCGCGCCGATCACGGTCGCGACGGCGCCCATCAGCCAGCCGAACAGCAGACCACCAGTGAGCGTCATGATGAGGCCACCGGGCAGAGAGAGCGCAACGACCGCGATGTAGGCTGCGACGTAGATGAGCAGCGCCAGCGGAAGGTTGCCGGCGATGAACGTCTTCAACGCATCGTAGTTGAGACCGATCGTCTTGAACGACAGATACTGGTGCCAGCCCATCGCGAATGCGATCGCCATGAGGACAGCAAGTGCGACAAGCGGCAACCAGCGCCTTACGCCGTTGCCTTTCCTTGGATCGGTGGTGCCGGTCATAATCGAGTCTCCGTGGATCTCGTCGGCTACTGGTGTGACAACTGCTGCTGAGTGGGTCATCGCTTCGCGTCGTTCAGCGACCAGTCGTAATCATAACTCGCGATGGCCGAGATCCCATCGAGCCTCTTCGCAAGATCGGGCGCGGCGAACTTGCGGACGTGCGACAGCACGCCGTTGACGGTGCCGCCGAAATCGGACTGAAACCAGTCGTAGATCGAGGACGCGACAACCTTGCCATTACTGACGGCGATGCCGCGCGGATGATTGACGTAGGCGCGTGCGCCTGCATCCAGCATCGCCTCGAGCTTCGCGCCGGTAAACGCCTCGCTCGGCAGATTTGGACAGCCGACAGATGCGCAATTGACCGAATAGTGCACGCGCGGATCCTTGAACAGCGGACGCAGAATCTCGTGCTCGATGTTGTCGAGCGACAATTTCTGGCCGGAAACCGTGAGCACCGGCGTCTTCCAGGGGCCGCCGACGCCCGCCGATTTCTTGATGAAACCGAACAGACCCTCGTTGATGGTGATCTCGCGGATCGACTTCACGGGATAGTGGTCGAGGATCACGTCGATCGTCTTGGCATTGTAGAGATTGGCCCAGAAGGCGAACTGCTCGGCGCGGTCGAGGCGCGCCGGATCAGTCGCCTCGAGAGCTTTCACATAGCCCTTGAGCGCGCCGTGATCCTTGGCCTTCCACGCCTTGTAGTCGACGCGATTGATGCCGTCGGCACCTGCGACGACGTAAACCTCGAGCAGGCGGTTCCACGTCGAATGGTCGACGGTCAAAGTCGAGCCGGCGGAGTGGCGCGCGAATATCTCGCCAACCGGTGCGGCGAACGCTGCCCCGCGGTTCACCAGAGCGAGCAGCAGCGCAGCGAGCCCGAAGTGCGCGAAGCAACGGAAAGCCACGGGTTGCGTTGCACAGAACACTTTCATGGACATCTCCTCTTGGCTTCCGGGTTCTGCTGCGCGCTGCGGCAAGCGTCGGATCGCCGGCAAGATGCGCGAGAGAGCGCACCGAGGAAATGGGGTCTCAAGCAGGCGTGAAGGCGCGAAACGAGTTGTGATCCGCCGTGATCGAAGCAAGGCCAGCCCGCGAGCGATCGAGCGACGCCGCGTGCCGGATTCAGATGTCGATCAGCGCCGCGGCAACCACGGCGGCTCGGAGATCAGCAATGCCATCGCCCTTCTCGGAGGATGTTGCGATGATGCCCGGAAAGGCTGCAGCGCGGCGCGCGATCGCATCACCGACACCGCGCAACACATGAGCACGTGCGGCCAGCGAGATCTTGTCCACCTTGGTCAGCACGATCTGATAGGCGACCGCTGCCTCGTCGAGCATCGTCATGATGCCGTGATCGACCGGCTTCACGCCGTGTCGTGCGTCGATCAGCAGCAACACACGCCTGAGTGTCGGCCGGCCACGCAGATAGTCCCTGACCAACGCCGTCCAGGCATCGACCCGGTCCTTCGGTGCCTTGGCGTAGCCGTAGCCCGGCATGTCGACGAGGTAGAGGGGCACGCCCTCGGTCGCGAAATAGTTCAGTTCTTGCGTGCGGCCGGGTGTATTGGAGGTGCGCGCAAGCCCGTGCTGGTTGACGAGCGCATTTATGAGGCTGGACTTGCCGACGTTGGAGCGGCCCGCGAACGCGATCTCGGCGCGGTCGGCCGGAGGCAGATGCTCGAGCGCGGGCACCCCGCGCACGAATTGCCATGCCTTCGCGAACAGTCGCTCCCCGGCTTCGAGCGCAGCCCGCGCCTCGTCTTCGGGAGCAGGTCCCGAGGACGAGCCGGCAGGCTCGCGCGTGGCGTTCACCGCGTCAGCCCTTCTTCTTCAGTGATCCGGCGAGCCCGCCGATGCCGCTGGCGAGAGCCCCGAATGTCTGGCGAACGTTATCCATCAGCGGAACATCGACGCCTTGCCGCTTCATGATGAAATACTGCTGGGCGACCGACAGGATATTGTTCCACGTCCAATAGATGACCAGACCGGCCGGGAACGAGGCGAGCAGGAACGTGAACATCACCGGCATCCAATTGAACACCTGCTGCTGCACCGGGTCTGGCTGTTTCGGATTGAGCTGCATCTGCAGCCACATCGTCACGCCCATGATCAGCGGCCAGGCCCCGAGCATGAGGAAGTGCGGCGGCGACCAGGGGATCAGCCCGAACAGGTTGAAAACCGTCGTCGGATCCGGCGCCGACAGATCCTTTATCCAGCCGTAGAACGGCGCATGGCGCATATCGATCGAGATGAAGATGATCTTGTAGAGCGCGAAGAACACCGGAATCTGGATCAGGATCGGCAAGCAGCCGGCCAGAGGATTGATCTTCTCCTTCTTGTAGAGCTCCATCAATTCCTGCTGCTGGCGCATCTTGTCGTCCTTGAAGCGCTCGCGCAGGCGCTCCATTTCCGGCTGCACCTTCTTCATCTTCGCCATCGACTCATACGACTTGTTGGCGAACCAGAAGAATGCTGCCTTGACGATCACCGTGACCGCGAGGATGGCGAGGCCGAAGTTGCCAAGCAGCTGGTAGAGCCAGTGGATGAGGTCGTAGAGCGGTTTCGTGAAGAAGTGGAACGTGCCCCAGTCGATCAGCCAATTGAATTTCAGAATGTTGTAGCGGGCCTCGTAGCCACGGACGATGTCGACCTTCTTGGCGCCGACGAACAGGCGTCCTTCGACAGAGGCCTTGGCGCCGCTCTGCACCTCCACGGGGGCAAGCATGTAATCGGCCTGGAATGAATCGTAGGACGCGCCGTCGACCTTTTTGGTGGGCGCGACGAGGTTGGCGCGGAACACCTTGGTCTGGTCCGGAATGAGAGCCGAGGCCCAGTACTTGTCGGTGAAGCCGAGCCAGCCGCCTGTGACGCCCTCGACCGACTTGCCGCCACCCTTCTTGGCGGCGTCGGCGTACGTGATCTCCGCGATGGCGCCCTTGTCGAGAATGCCTATCAAGCCCTCGTGCTGGATGAAAAAGCCCGCGACCTTCGGAGCATGCTCGCGCCTGATACGGCCGTAGGGATAGAGCGTGATCGGCTTGCCCGAGGCGTTCTCGACCTCGTCGGTCACGGCGAACATGTAGGCGTCGTCTACGCTGATCGTGCGGCGGAAGGTCAGGCCCTCGCCGTTGTTCCAGACCAGCTTTACCGGCGTCTTCGGCGTGAGCGTGCCCTGGCCCTCGACCTGCCACACCGTATCGGGGGTCGGCAACTTCTGAGTGGTGCCGGCGCCGGCGACGAAGCCATGCTCGGCGAAGTAGCCGTCCGCCGATGCGGTCGGCGAGAACAGCACGACATGCGGGCTCGTCGGCGACACCGTCTCGCGATAGGACGAAAGCACCACGTCGTCGATGCGCGCGCCGGTCAGATTGATCGAACCGGTCAGCAGCGGGGTCTCGAATTTCACACGCCGCGATTGTGCCAATGCCGCCGCGCGGTCCATTGCGGCACCGCCCGGCACGGCGGTCGGCGCGCCTGGGGCAACGGGAGCGCTCGCAGACGTCGGAGCCGCCACCGGCTGGCCCGGCTGAGCAGGCTGGCCGGGCTTGGCCGCCGCATTGCGCGCCTGTTGCTCGGCCTGGAGCCGGCGTTGGCGCTCCTGCTCCTCCTTCATCTTCGGACCCGCGTAGAAGATCTGCCAGCCGAGCAGCACGGCGACCGAAAGGAGGATGGCCGCCAACAGGTTCTTCTGGTCTTCCGGCCGTTGCGATTGCATCGTCAGATCCTGGCAAGTCGGGTGTGTCGAAAGGAGAACGGGGCGTCGCTTCTTAACGCTCGCCGCGGTGCCGGCATGCCGGCCTAGGTCAGGGCGCCTGTTTGCCCTGTTTCGGCGGCGATTGATAGTGCCTGAGCGTCACGGGGTCGTTAACGTCCCCGCCCACCCTGGCGAGCGCCGGGCTTGTTGCCTCCGCCTTTGCCGATCCGCGCCAACGCCTCGCGCACATGGCCGATCAGATCGTCGAAAGGGAGCGTGAGCGCCGCATGGCGGGCGACCACGACGTAATCCCAACCGGGATCGCCAGCGGCGCGCTCTTCCCCAGCGACACGGATCGCTTCGCGCAGGCGCCGCCGCATGCGATTTCGGACGACGGCGCCGCCGAGCTTCCGGGTGACGGTGAAGCCGAACCGCGGACCGGTCGGCTGCGGGCAGTCAGCGCATCGTGGTCGGCGCCGGCCCTCCATCAAGAATGCTGGCGTGGACCAGCGCACGCCACCGCGAACCGCAAGGAATTCGGCCCGACGCTTCAACGTCTCCATGGCGGACGACCCGCGCTAACGCCGGAAGCCGGCGCGCGAGGTCGTCACACGCCGGCCGGCTCGATGAGCAGCACAGACGGAATCGGCGTTCGCGTCAGGCCGAGAGGCGCTTGCGACCCTTGGCGCGACGACGGGCCAACACGCGGCGGCCACCGACCGTCTCCATGCGCTGGCGAAAGCCGTGACGGCGCTTGCGCACGATCCGGCTCGGCTGATAAGGGCGTTTCACGGGCCATACTCCGAAAGCGTTCGCAGCGCGCGCCATCCTGTCGCAGCACGCACTGTGTATCGCGGCGAGCCGAAAGGCCGCCGCTTCGATCCTGAGGCGCCGCTTATAGGGTGGCCTGCCCCCCGCGTCAACGCCGTCAGCCGGCGCCGAGCCTGGCGATGACACCGAGGGTGCCGGAGATGATTGCGTTACCGAACAACCCGGCCGCGAAGCCGGTGGCCAACGCTGCCGCGATGCCGCCCGCCCAGGTGGCGATGGAACGCACGTCGGGGCCGACGTTCACCGTGAAAACCTGCTCGGGCAGATTGGTCTCGGCGGTCAGACCCTCCTCGCCGACGCGGCGGACCGTCAGCCCGAGCACCAGCTTGCGACGGCCGCGCAGCGTCGGCGCGACCCGCCATCGCCACGTCGCGAATTCGTCGGCGAGGCCACCGGCGCTGGCATCGAGCCACGCTGTCTCGGGCGTCAGCGTCTCGATGGTGACGCCGCCCTCTGGCGCGCGCAGCCTGACGCAGACGGCATGAATCACGCGGCCATCGGGGTTGCTACGCTGCGCGTGCTGTGGCGTGTAGCCGGCGATCTCGGCCCGCCGCAGTCGTACCTCGACGGTCCGCGTACTGCCGACGTTGGCCCTGCGAGGCACATTTTCGATCAGCCGGCCGATTTCCAGCGTACGGGTATGCTGCGGCTCCCCGGCTGCGCTCGCGGCCGGCGCAGACTGCTGCCTGCGATGCGCCTGCTCCAGCCGCGGCGCAGGCGGACGAGCATAGTCGCCGGGCGGTGCCGGATGCAGAATCGGCCGGCTCGCAGGGTGAGTGGGCGGCTGAGCGGGCTGCGGAGGAGCCGGCTGCGGCCGTGGCGGAGCGTGGTGTGGATGTGCCTGGACCGGATGGCCGAGCGGCTGGTGATGGGACGGGCTCTGGGGCTGCGGCACAGCCGTTGGCGTCGTCGCGTAAGGCGGTGGCACGGTCGGTGGCAGCGCACTCACAGCCGCCTCGGGTCGAGGCGGATAAGTCCGCTCGACGACCTGGTCCGCCCTCGGGGCCGGCGCCACGGGAGACGCACTGCCGGTGGGCTGCGGCGGATAGAGCGGGAGCGGTTGCACGCCCTGGACGGGCGGGCGCGCGCCCTCGATGCGGCGCCGCGCGGCATCGAGCAACTCGTCGGCACCCGGCGCCGGTTGCTGCACGGCTTCGGCGACCGGTGCCGGCATGGGGCGGAGCGCAACGGGCGTTCCCGGAACCGGCTGCGGCGGTGGCGCCGCCCGGACGGGCGGCGGCGGCTCTGCCGGCCGTGGCTGCGCACGACCGCGCGCGGCAATCTGCTGCAGGGCAGTGACCGCGGCCTGGAACGAGAACCCCTGCACGGACAGCAGACTCGCGGCCGTGGTCGTACCCTCACCGACAACCGCGGCGAGCACCACCGGCGGGCCGACAGGGCGGCCCCGGGCGGCAGCTGCGGCGTGTTGGATCGCCCGCACGAGCTCTCCATGCGGAGGCGGGTCGACCGTCTCGCCGGCTGGATCGCGATCGTCGTGATGATCGAGGAACTGCGCGATCTCGGTTCTGAGCCGCGAGACGTCGACGGCGCAGGTCTCGAGCAGGTGGGCGGCGTCACCATCCTCCGTGAGCGCCAGAAGCAGGTGCTCGAGCTTGACGGTGCGGTGGCCCTGCGCGGCGGCGTAGTCACCGGCGCGCGCGACGAGGGACCGCAGCGCGGGTGTCACCGGCGCGAAGGCGATCGCCGCCATCAACCGCTCCGACATGTTGCCCTGGGCCCTCTTCCCGGCGTCGTCCCGCACCCGTGGCACGGAGAAAAATCCATTTTCGCAGAGGTGCTTCCCCGACGCCGCTCGGAGCACCTGCCAATCCGATCGGTAGCTGCTTCGCCACCCCCGACGCTAGCGAGATAAATTCCGATTGTGGGGGAATCTCGTTGGCAGTCACCGCCGAGCCGCTATAACAGCGATCGCTCACCGACACGAGACGGGTCGACCAAGAAATGTCCGCACCGAAGCTTCCCGGCGTCCAGCCTGCCGCAGCCGAACCGCACGCCGACGCCAACGGGATGAGCGCGCACCAGAAGGTGCGTATCCTGGCCGAAGCGCTGCCGCACATGATCCGCTACGACGAGGAGACCGTCGTCATCAAGTTCGGCGGGCACGCCATGGGCGACGCGGCGCTGGCCGACGCCTTCGCGCAGGACATCGTCTACCTGAAGCAGTCCGGCATCAACCCGGTGGTCGTGCACGGCGGCGGACCGCAGATCGCGGCCATGCTGAAGAAACTCGAGATCACGTCGGAGTTCGTGCACGGGCTGCGCGTCACCGACAAGCCGACGGTGGAGATCGTCGAGATGGTGCTGGCCGGCGCCATCAACAAGGAGATCGTGTCGGCGATCAACCGGCAGGGCGGCAAGGCGGTCGGCATCTCCGGCAAGGATGCCAACCTGATGATCGCCAAGAAGATCACCGAGATGCCGGACCCCGAGAGCAATCTCATGAAGGCGGTCGACATCGGCTATGTCGGCGACCCGGTCGAGGTGAACCCGCACATCATCGACGTCATCTCGAAGTCCGACCTGATCCCGGTGATCGCGCCGATCGGCATGAGCCGCACCGGCGAGACGCTGAACATCAATGCCGACACGTTCGCCTCGGCGCTCGCCGCGCGCATGAAGGCGAAGCGGCTGCTGCTGCTGACCGACGTCGCCGGCGTGCTCGACAAGCAGAAGACCCTGATCCCCGACCTCGACATCGACGAGGCCCGCGCCCTGATCCGCAACGGCACCATCCAGGGTGGCATGATCCCGAAAGTGGAGGGCTGCATCGAGGTGGTGGAAGCCGGCGTCGAGGCGGTGGTGATTATCGACGGCCGCGTGCCGCACTGCGTGCTGCTGGAACTGCTGACCGAGCACGGCGTGGGCACGCTGTTTCAACGGAAGACGAGGAAGTAGGGGGGGGCATTTGTGGAGGGCGTGCGACGTTGGTGGAGAGCTTCGCCGCACTCTGTGTCACGTTATGGTAGCGGTGCAGCCGGAAGCGGCCGTCAGGGCCAGTTCGGCTTGGGGCCAGGAGCGGTCTAGAGCATCTACGATGATGGTGCACTGCGATAGGTTAGCGGATCGATCGATGAAAGGGCCTGTTGACGGAGTTAGGCACACAACTGAAACGCTATTCCCTCGAGTTCACTTGATATCGCTTGAAGCCAACGTACTTGAATACCTCCAACAATGGTCCAATCTCTCAGAAAGCGCCCTGGTCTTGCGCCGCGATAGCGACGCGCAGCCAAAGTCATTGTTGCGCCATCAAAACGACGAATCGCATCTTTTTGGGAGTGCGCAATTCGATGCCTAACACACGCAAAAAGTTCAATTCGCCCTTGAGCCGACGAAAGAACAAGCTCGTAGCGACTCCCGTTGAGAAAACGCCGCGTTCGAGCAATTACTTGCGCCGGATCATGCCACAGTCTATATCGCTGACCACCCAGTATGGCGGCCTCCGCAGCAGCTAGGCTTGCGGCGTACATTTGACCAGCACTCAAAGGCTCCTGACCTCCAGAATGCCGATAACCGCAAATCAGCCTTTGAAGTGTGGCCTCTAGGAGCAATTCCCACGCTAGAAATGTCCGGAGATATGCCAGTTCGTACGATAATTCTAAATCGCCAATGGTTACGCGGCCAAGATTTGCAACTTGTGCAGATACGCGAGCCTGCTCGATTCGACCGGTATAGCCGGCAGCTTGAGCAATGCTTCTCGCAAAGGCGAGATCATAGCGAGGAAGCGTCCTTGGCATTATGCAAATGAAACGCGATAGATGGTATCGAAGCGGGTCCGGCGCGGCTTGATGTTGTCGGTTTGGCTAAGACAGGCCGAGACGAACGGTTCGCGCAATGCTGGAATTTTTCCACCTTCTCGCGCGGTCGAAACAATATCAGATAGCTTAAGGACGGCATCGCTCAAGCCTTCCTTCTCACTTCGAGAGAGCTTTCCAGCTGCCCCGCCTTTCAAAGTTTCCGATGGTAGACCATAAAGTTTGTGAGCCACAGCGCAGAAAAGAGAGTAGTACAGGGGGGTGCGTCTAAATTCTGTGTCAGCCAGACCATCAGGAATTGCTTCGTTTAGGCAGTCAATTATCGTCCGAAAGCGATCTGCCGTCTGTTTTTGCCTGGGGAAGTTGTCGTCATACTCTTCATAAAAGTCATCAATTGATTTCTTCTTGTCTTGCATGCCAGAGAGTATCGCTATGATCAGCTCGCTGGTGAACTCCACCTCTTGCATTCGCGCTATTGCTTGCTCAGTGAAAAGTTTCTGCTTGCGCCAGTACTCAAGGTGATCAAGAGCCAAAGAATAGGCGCATTGCTTGAAGCGACCGAAATATTTTCCGTTCCGCAACTCCTGATCATTGAGTTTGACTGAGTGGGTATTTAGTCGCGCGAAGACCTGCAAGACCTCGCTATCGTCAACTCCATAAAACACCTCGCAAATAAAAGAATACTGAGAAATCGCATCCCTCTGCTCCACTGAAAGGTTGGAAAAAATCTTGCCGACACACTCCGATTGAATGTTTTTGGATAAGGGAAATTCATCATTCATATAATTGAGGACTGCAGTAATTCTCTGCTGACCGTCAATTACCTCCCTCACTATGGCGCGCTTAGACGAGTCCTGAACGACGCGAAGGTAAAGCGGAGGAACCGGCAGACCAAGGAGCAAGGTATCGATAAAGTACGATTGGGCCGCACGACTCCAAACGCTACGGCGCTGAAATTTCGGTGAAATTATAAGAGTGCCGCCCTCATGCCATTGCATGAAGTCGAGAGGTGTATAGTTGCTGCGATCTGGCTTCTTCATGCAATCAACCTGTCAGGCCTTCTGCGGCAAGTGCGTGCACTGTACTGCCTTGACAGCATCGATATTGGCACGCCAGAAGATTTGTTGAAAGCGTTAGCCGATGCGGCGCAGACAGCGTTCAGCACCACGAACTCCAGGGCGTCTCGCTGGACACGTTGATCCAGAGAGGGCTGCCTCACATGCTGCACCTGCTCACGGCAGCTCAGGGTCACCTGCACGCATCTCACCTCACGCCGTCAGGGCCGCTTGCCCTCCGACTGTCGACCTGACGGACGACCGCACCCATTGCTCGCACCGCCCCTCACACGTCGAAGAACACCGTCTCCTTATCGCCCTGCATGTGGATGTCGAAGAGGTAGACCGGTTTGCCGTCGCGCAGGGTGCGTGGGGCGATCAGGGTCTGGCGGCGGGTTTCCTGCTCGATCAGTTTCAGCACCGGGTCGGCGGCGTTGGCGTCCGCTTCGTCGGCAAAGTACATGCGCGTCGAGAGGCCGATGTTGATGCCACGCGAGACGATCCAGAGGCTGACGTGCGGCGCCATCGTGCCCCGCCCCGCGCGGCCCGGCACCGGCCCCGGCTTGATCGTGTCGAAGGTGAAGACGCCGGTCCTGAAGTCGGAGCCGGCGCGGCCCCAGCCGCGGAACGTCGGGTCGATGGGCTTTGCCTGCGTGTCGGCCGGATGGTTGTAGCGCCCGGCCGCGTTGGCCTGCCAGATTTCGACCAGCACGTCGCGGATCGGCGTGCCGGTCGCGTCGATGACGCGGCCCTCGATGGTGATGCGCTCGCCCTTCGTCTCCGGCGTGACGAGCACGTTCGAGAAGTTGTTCTCGAAGATGTCGAAGCCGGCCTGCTTCGGGATGAGGCCGATGTGAACGTAGGGCCCCGCGGTCTGCGAGGCGGTCTCCTTGAACATAGTCCGGTCGTTGGCCATCGCTCACATCCCCTCGAGCTTGTTCTCGAACAGCGTCTGACGCCGGCCGCGCAGCACCATGTCGAACCGGTAGGCAAGCGTGTCGAGCGGCACCGCGGCTTCGAGGTCGAGCCGCGCCACGAGCCGGTCGATAGCGGCGGGATCCGGGATCGTCTGCACGATCGGGCAATGCGGGATCAGCGGATCGCCCTCGAAGTACATCTGTGTGATGAGCCGCTGTGCGAAGCCCGAGCCGAATATGGAATAGTGGATGTGCGCCGGCCGCCAGCTGTTGATGTGATTGCGGAACGGATAGGGCCCCGGCTTGATGGTGCGGAAGAAGTAGTAGCCATCGTCGTCGGTCAGGCAGCGCCCGCAGCCGCCGAAGTTGGGGTCGATCGGCGCCAGATAGGTGTCGTTCATGTGGCGGTAGCGGCCGCCGGCGTTGGCCTGCCAGAACTCGACCAGCGTGCGCGGCACCGGCCGGCCGTTCTCGTCCATCACCCGACCATGCACGATGATTCGCTCGCCGATCGGATCGCCGGTCTTGGCATAGTTGCGCACCAGATCATTATCGAGTGGGCCGAGCTCGTTCTGACTGAAAACCGGCCCCGTGACCTCGGAGAGCGAGCTTTCCAGCGACAGCAGCGGGTATCGCGGGGAGCGCGTGACCGATGTCTTGTAGTTCGGCGTCAGCGCCGGTGGGTGCACGCTGCGGTCGCGCTGGAAGAATTCGCCCTTCGTGTCCGACGGCTGGTTCGACAGTGGGTGCATCGTCTCCTCCGGTACGGCGTCGTGCGTCGGCCGCGCCCGTTGCGCTCGTGCGGCGGCAGCGCCTGCCCCGCCTTCTAGCAGCGTCGTTTCATATCGTTGAAGCGCATGCTATCGATCATATCCATGAATCGAAGCGATGATACCGCCATCGAGCCGCATCTGCTGCGCGTTTTCCTCGCAGTCATCGAGACCGGAGCCGTTACGGCCGCGGCCGACCGACTCGGCCTCACGCAGTCGGCGGCGAGCCACGCGCTGAAGCGGCTGGCCGGGGCAATCGGCGAGCCGCTTTTCGTGCGCGCCGGCCGCGGCATCGCGGCGACCGACCGCGCGCTGGCACTGGCGCCACGCGCCCGCGACATCCTCGCCGCCATGCGCGCCTTCGCACGGCCGGCGACCTTCGATCCGGCGGAGGCGCGCATCGCGCTGACCGTAGCCGCCAACGACCTGCAGCGCGACCTCGTGCTGCCTGCACTCTATCGCCATCTGTCGCATCGCTGCCGCGAGATCAGGCTGCGCGTGATCCCTTCGGAAATCCCGTCCGCCGAGCTGCTTCGCCGGCAGGCGGCCGATCTCGTGCTGACGCCGCTGCCGCCGGACGGCAGCGACATCCTGCAGCGCCAGCTGTTCACCGACCACTACGTCTGCTTCTACGACGCAGCGGCGCGCGCCGCGCCGCGCACACGCGCCAGCTATCTCGCCGCCAGGCACGCCACAGTCGTCTACCCGGACGACGGTCGCCTGCAGCTCGACAAGGACCTCGAGCGCATCGGCATCCGGCGCACCATCGCGGTTGCCGCGCCGAGCTTCGCCGGCGTGTCGGCCTTCGTCGCCGGCAGTGATCTCATTGCCAGTGTGCCAAGCCGCCTCGCCGGTCATGCCATGCGCGGTCTGGCCCACTGCCGGCTGCCGCTGGGCGCCGACCGGCGGCTGGTGCCGCAGCTCGCCATGTACCTCGTCTGGCACCGCCGCAGTCACACCGATCCGGCGCACGCGTTCGTGCGCGGCTTGATCGTCGACATCGTGAAGAGAACCGGCGACGGTGTCGCCTTGTCCACCTCGGTGACGGCCACGTGACCTGTGCGCGTACGCGGCGCAGGTGCCATCCGGCTCATTGATGTGGACCAGCGCTTATTGGCCTTGTCCGGTGACCTCGGAGCGAATTGAACTACGTCGATGCATGAGAGGCCGGGTGATCCGTTCCCGGCGGCGCAGCCCGGAACTCGAACAGGACCTGCCATGCCAAATCGCACATACGCCGGGCCGGCTGGCGGTTTGCCGCCGCAATCGCAGCGGCTGTCGAGCACGGCGGTCTTCACCGAAGCCTACGCGGTGATCCCGCGCTCGGTGATGACCGACATCGTGACCAGCTTGCTGCCGCATTGGCACGCGAGTCGAGCCTGGATCATCGCGCGGCCGATGACCGGCTTCGCCGAGACGTTCTCGCAATACGTGATGGAAGTGGCGCCGGGCGGCGGCAGCACCAGGCCCGAGCCCTGCCCCGGCGTCGAAAGCGCGTTGTTCGTGACGGACGGCATTCTCGACGTCAGCGTCGAGGGGACGCGCCATCGCCTGGAACCCGGAGGGTTTGCCTTCGTTCCGGCCGGTCACAATTTCGAGGTGGCCAATTCCGGCGTCGCGACGGCGCGCTTCCACTGGCTGCGCAAGGCTTTCGAGGCGGTCGAAGGCCTCGCCTCGCCCGATCCGGTTTTCACGTCAGACCGCGATACGCCGAAGGCCGCCATGCCAGGCACGGATGGCCGGTGGGCTACTTCGCGGTTCATCGACCCGGACGACGTCCGCTATGACATGCATGTCAATATCGTAAGCTTCGAGCCCGGTGCCGTGATCCCGTTTCTCGAGACGCACGTCATGGAGCATGGCCTCTATGTGCTCGAAGGCAAGGCGGTCTACAGGCTCAACCGCGATTGGGTGGAAGTCGAGGCTGGTGACTTCATGTGGCTTCGCGCGTTCTGCCCGCAGGCCTGCTACGCTGGCGGTCCGGGGCGCTTCCGCTATCTTCTGTACAAGGACGTGAACAGGCACGCGCATCTCGGGCTGACCCAGCGCCGCACGATGCGCTGAGGAACGGAAGGACGCAAATGACCCACGACATCATGGTCGAGCCGCTGACGGCCGAGGCATTCTCGGAATTCGGCGACGTGATCGAGGCGGTCGGACCGGCAACGAGGATCATCAATGGCGGTCGCTGCGAGCGCTTCAGCGACCTCGCGCGGCTCGATTTCGGCGATACGGGCCGGCCGGCTATCAGCGTATTCAGCAGCGCACCGGTGACGCTGCCGCTCGTCGTCACCATGCTCGAGCGCCACCCGGAAGGCAGCCAGGCATTCATCCCGATGTCGGCCGACCCGTTCCTGGTCGTGGTCGCTCCCGACGAGGATGGAGTTCCCGGCCGCCCGCGAGCCTTCGTGACGGCGCCCGGCCAGGGCGTCAACTACCTGCGCGACGGCTGGCACGGGGTGCTGTCGCCTCTGGTGCGACCCGCGCTGTTCGCCGTGGTCGACCGGATCGGCCCGGGGCTCGACGTCGAGGAGCATCATTTCGCAACGCCGTACCGGGTCGTGGAAGGCTGAAGGCCGCTCCTAACGCCAGCTAGCGAGCGCGGCTTCGTCGGCGTCGCGGGCGTCCACCCAGTGGCCCGCGCCGTCAAGTCCGGTCTCCTTCTTCCAGAACGGTGCCTTCGACTTCAGGTAGTCCATGAGGAACGCGGCGGCTTCGAAGGCAGCCCGGCGATGGGCCGAAGCGACAACGACCAGCACGATGTTCTCGCCGGGCCGCAACTCGCCGATGCGGTGAACGACGAGCGTCTGCTGCAGCGGCCAGCGAGCGTGAGCCTCTGCCTCGATGCGGGCCAGTTCGGCTTCGGTCATGCCGGGATAGTGCTCGAGGGTCATGGAAGCCAGTGGCCGGCCGCCGGCTTCGCCACGCACGGTACCGGTGAATGTGACAACGGCTCCGATATCGGTACTGCCGGCCGCCAGCGCGGCAACCTCGCGGCCGATATCGAAGTCCTCATACTGGACGCGGATCATGGCCTGCCTGCCACTCAGCCGCCGGTGACCGGCGGAAACAGCGCGATTTCCCGGGCCCCAGCGATCGCAGCAGCAGAGGAGACGTGGTGCTGATCGATGGCGGCCCGGATCACGCCGGGCCGTGCGAAGGCTTCGGCATATCCGTCGCCCCGAGTTGCGAGCCAGCTGACGAGGTCGGCAACCGTGTCGACGCCCTGCGGTATAGCCAAGGTCTCCTCGGCACGGCCGACGCGCTCACGCACCCAGGCGAAGTAGACGATGCGAACGGATGGACTGGCCGGCGCTGTCATTCGTCACGATCCTCGCTCTTGGCCCCGGCGCGATCACCTCAGTGGCGCATCGCGGTGGAAACGGCAGCCCGCAGGTACTCCAGCCCTGTGAAAATGGTCAGCAGCGCGGCCATCCACAACAGTCCGATACCCGCAGCCGGCGCCCAAGGCGCGGACGCGACGATGGCAGGAGCCAGCAACAGCACGCCAAGTGCGATCATCTGAATCGTCGTCTTCCATTTCGCGAGCCAGGTGACGCGCAGTTTGACGTTGATCTCCGCGAGGAACTCGCGCAGGCCCGAAACCACGATCTCACGGCTGAGAATTATGAGCGCCGCCCAGATGGACCAGCCGTCGATGGTGCGATCGAAAACCAGCATGAGCAGGACAGCACCGACCAGCAGCTTGTCCGCGATGGGGTCGAGCATGCGGCCCAGCGCCGACTGCTGCGACCACAACCGCGCGAAATAACCGTCCAGGAAGTCGGTGATGCAGGCAGCGACGAACAGCACGGTCGCCAGCCAATGCCAGAGCGGACCGTCGGCGACGAAGAGACAGGCCGCGACGCCCGGCACCGCCGCCATCCGCCCGATCGTCAGCAGATTGGGGATGGAAAGCGCCGCAACGCGAGGGCGGGCCGGAGAGCGGGCGGAGACGGCATCGGTCATGCCCGTTCGGTTACACACCCGCCGGTGCCCGCGTCAATGCCACCATCCGCCAGTCACGGTATTGCGAACGTGCCGCCCAACCGGCGTGCGGACCCGCCCTTGCTAGTTATTCGCCAGCCGACGACTGCGCGCGTAGGCGCGGGTAACGACGACCTGGGTGGCGTACATGCCGTGCTGCTGCACCAGCGAATAGAACCTCGCCGCATTGCCCATGCTCAGACGGATGCAGCCGTGCGAGGCCGGCCGGCCGAGCTTCCCAGCGTAGTCGGTGCCGTGAATGGCAGTGCCGTCCTGACCGATGGACACCAGATAAGGAAGGTTCATCTTCCATTTGGACGAATAGAAACGGCGGGTCAGGGCAAACGGATAGTAGGTGCCGGGCCTAGTCTCCCAGCCCTTGCGACCGGTCGAAACGGGCCAGGAGTGCTTGAGCGCACCATCGACGTAGACGTCCATCCTCTGCCGCGCCAGGTCCACCTTGGCGACGATTGCCGCCTCGGCATCCGACATGGGCGAAAAGGCAAGCAGAGCGCCGACGAGGGTCAGAAAAGCAAATGTTCTCTTCAACATCCGGTTCACCATGATCGATCGGGGAGCGGTTGCCGGCACGCGGTCGGACGGGACGACGGCCCGGGCAGGAAACGGTCCGAATCGTTAACGAACCTCTAAAACCGACCGGTCGCGTCGAGCACGCCCCGCGCTCCTGGCTAGATCTAGTGCCGGCTGCCCCGCCCCGCCACTGCCGCAGTGAACGGCGGCCACCGCGACCATGTTGCCGATGCAGAACTGCACCACTGCTTCCCGGATCGTCGGCGAAGCACCTGTTCATCATTGCCTTGAATCAGCGCGCAACCAACAATCGCGTCTGTCCACTGGATCCAGCTTGGAGAGACACCATGAGCCGGGGCACCCTTCTCGTCATCGCGCTGATCGCCGTTGCCACTACCGCCGCCTGCCGCCACGAGGTTCCGCACCCGAATGGCCTGGGCGCTGGTGACATCGCGAAGCAGCACCTCGTGAAGTAATCGTTCACGTCGGCCTACCTACTGGAAGATGCCCCGGCGCTCACGAGAGCCCGGGGCATTTTTCTTCACTGATACCGATCGCTAGTTGCTCTGTACGGGAACGCCTTGTTGCAGCGCGAGTACGCTGCCCGCGAGATAGAGCGAGCCGCAGATCAGCACGCGCTTGGGCCCGCTGATCAGCGTCTCCACGTGTGACAGGGCCTCCGGCACGCTTCCGGCCGCCAGTGCGGCTATGCCGAGACCGCGGGCGATCTCCGCGATGGGTTCGGGTGGATGTGGCGCCTCGTGAGCACCTGCGATCGGCACGGCGATGAGTGTGCCGACGACGCCTCGGAACGGGGCCAAGAAACCGGCTGCATCCTTCTGTCCCATCATGCCGACGATCAACGCCACCGGTTTCGGCGATCGCTCGTCAAGGTCGGCGAGCGTCTCGGCGAGCGCAACACCGGCAGCCGGGTTGTGCCCGCCGTCGAGCCACAACTCCGTTTCGGAGCTTGCGATGCGGCCGAGCGGTCCGCCTTGCAACTTGGCCATGCGTGCCGGCCACTCCGCGGCAAGCAGGCCGGCCTCGATTGCCGCTTCACCGGGCGCAAGCGCGGCGGGCAGCGCCAGTGCGGCTGCGACAGAGGTCCCAGCGTTGGCAATCTGATGGCGGCCAAACAACGCCGGCAGCGGTAGATCGAGCACGCTATCCTCGCGCTGGAAGACCAGCCGACCGCTCTGCGCGAAGGCATCGTAGTCACGCCCACGCACGATCAGCGGTGCTCGCGCGCGAACCGCTGCCAGCTCGATCTCGATCAGTGCCTCGTCCGGCTGATCCGAAACCACGCACGGAACGCGAGGCTTGATGATACCTGCCTTCTCGCGGGCGATGGCGGCGAGCGTGCCGCCGAGCTTCTCGGCATGATCGATCGAGATCGGCGTGATGACTGTCAGCTCAGGACGCTCCACGACGTTGGTCGTGTCGAGCCGACCACCGAGGCCGACCTCGAGGATCACACAATCGGCCGGTGTCTCCGCGAAGGCGAGGAAGGCGGCCGCCGTGGTTATCTCGAAAAAAGTGATCGGCTGGCCGGCGTTGGCCGACTTGACCCGCTGCAGCAGTGCGATCAGGCGCGTCTCGTCGATGGGCAGCGCTTTGCCATCGGCGCCAGCCAACTGGATGCGCTCGGAGAAGCGGACGAGATGCGGTGACGTGTAGACGTGTACCCGCCGGCCGGCCGCCTCCAGCATCGCCTTCAGGAAGGCGCAGGTGGAGCCTTTGCCATTCGTACCGGCGACGTGGATCACTGGCGGCAGACGTCTATGAGGATCGGCGAGCGCCCCCAGCAGGCGCACGACGCGATCCAACGATAGATCGATCAGGAGCGGATAAAGAGTCTTGAGTTCGGCCAGGATGGCGTCACTCGACGGCATGGCGGCCATGGCCGGCCTCCCGTGGATCGAGCCCCCGGCCATGCCGGGCACGCTCAGGAGAATAATTGCGCCTGCCGCGCACGCCGGACAATGCCGGCTCAGCCCTTGGCGCCACCGGTGCGGGCCGTCGAACCAGCCGGCGGAGTCGCCGCGGCGACATCAGCCGCCTTGCCGGCGGCGCCCGCGCGCTTGCCCTCCGTGGCGAAGCGCTCCGCCTCGGCGACGGGCTCGGCCTCGATGACGCCGTTGACCGCTGGCGTCGACTTGTCTGCCGGCTTTGCGCCGGCGCGCCCGTTGAGTTCCTTGCGCGGCACCGGCCGCTTCTCCCCCATGGGACGGGTCAGCAGCCGGCAGACCCGGGCCAGCGTCGCACGCATCTCGTGACGGTGGACGACCATGTCGATCATGCCGTGCGCCAGCAGGTATTCCGCCCGCTGGAACCCTTCGGGCAGGTTTTCGCGAATGGTCTGCTGGATGACGCGCGGCCCGGCGAAGCAGATCAGCGCGCCGGGCTCGGCGATGTGGATATCGCCGAGCATGGCATAGGAAGCCGTCACACCGCCGGTGGTCGGATCGGTCAGCACCACGACGTAGGGCAGGCGGGCATCGCGCAGGCGCTGTACCGCGATCGTCGTGCGCGGCATCTGCATCAGTGAGAGAATGCCTTCCTGCATGCGCGCGCCGCCGGAAGCTGCGAACAGGATGAACGGGCGCGTCAACTCGACCGCCCGCAGCATTCCGGCGATCACCGCCTCGCCCGCTGCCATGCCGAGCGACCCGCCCATGAACTTGAAGTCCTGCGCGGCGGCGACGATCGGCGTGCCCTCGAGCGTGCCTTCGCCCACGAGCACCGCATCCTCCAGGCCGGTTTCGGATTTCGCGTCCTTGAGGCGGTCGACGTAGCGCCGGCCGTCCCTGAACTTCAACGGATCGAGCGACACCGACGGCAATGTCACCTTCTCGAAGGCGCCGTCATCGAAGGTCAGTTTCAGGCGCTGCTCGGCGCCGACCCGCATGTGGAAATCGGAGCCCGGCACCACGAACTGGTTGGCCTCGAGGTCCTTGTAGAAGACCATTTGCCCGGACTCGGGGCATTTGACCCACATGTTGTCCGGCACCTCGCGCTTCGTCGTAAGGAAGCTGCGGATGCGGGGGCGGACAACGTTGCTGATCCAGTTCACGCTTGTTGGCTCCTCACTGCCCAGCCTACCGCAATCGATGGGACGGTCCCCTCGATGCATTCGGCAAGGGCGCGTCGCGCCTCAGCCCTGGCGCAGCGCGCCCGCGAGGCTTCGCACAAGATCTAGGACCGCCGGTGCGGTGGCACCAGTGGCACTGCCGTCCGGGCCAAGCGTACGGGTAATCTCGCCGACCAGTGCGGAGCCGACGACGACGCCGTCCGCTCCGGCTGCGATCGCCTTGGCCTGCGCGGGCGTTCTTACCCCGAAACCCACCGCAACTGGAAGCTTCGTCGCCGATTTGATGCGCGCAACCTGTGATTTGACCGCGTCGGGATCAGGCGCCGCCGCCCCCGTGATGCCGGTGATCGACACGTAATAGAGGAAGCCGGACGTGTTCTCGAGTACGCGCGGCAGACGCTTCGCGTCGGTCGTCGGCGTCGCGAGCCGGATGAAGCTGATGCCACGTGCCGCCGCCGGCAGGCACACCTCGTCGTCGGCTTCGGGCGGCAGGTCGACGACGATCAGGCCGTCGACGCCGGCAACCTTGGCCTCGTCGAGGAAAGCATCGGCAGGGAAAACGTAGATCGGGTTGTAGTAGCCCATCAACACGATCGGCGTGACCTGGTCGCGGGCGCGGAACTCGCGCACCAGATCGAGCGTGCGCCGCATCGTCTGACCGGCCTTGAGTGCCCGGAGGCTCGAAGCCTGCACGGCGGGCCCGTCCGCCATAGGGTCGGAAAACGGCATGCCGAGTTCGACCAGATCAGCGCCGGCCGCCGGCAGCCCGAACAGGATGTCGCGGCTGGTCGCGTAGTCCGGATTGCCGGCCGTTATGAATGTGACGAGCGCAGCGCGGCCGGCCCTGCGAGCTTCGGCGAAGCGCATGTCGATACGGGTCTTGACGGTCATCGGGCCCTTGTGCGGCGAAAGCGGAGATCTCGGGTGAGGCTTCTCCCTTAGCACCCCCTTCCGCGGTCTGGTAGGGCGACGCTGCGAAGCATGCTCGATTCCGCGCCGGCCGCCCCGTCCGAGGCCGTCGGGACTACCGCTCGGCGAACGCCTTCTCGATGACGAAGGCACCCGGCCGGCCGGACGAGCCCTCGAGGAACCCGCGCGCCTCGAACATCGCCTTGAGGTCGACGAGCATATTGGGATTGCCGCAGATCATCACGCGATCGAGCGCCGGATCGAGCGGCAGCTGATCGAGATCGGCGAACAGCTTGCCGGTCTCGATCAGGTCGGTGATGCGACCCTGATGATAGTAGGGCTCGCGCGTGACGGTCGCGTAGTAGACCAGCTTCTCGCTGGCAAGCTCGCCGAGATACTCGTGCTCGCGCATCTCAGTGACCACCTGAGTGGCATAGGCAAGCTCGGCCACCCGCCGCGAGCCGTTGACCACCACCACCTGACCGAAGCGCTCGTAGGTCTCCGGATCGCGCAGGATCGAGGCGAACGGCGCAAAGCCGGTGCCGGTGGCGAGCAGGAACAGCCGGCGGCCGGGCTCCAGGTTGGCGAGCAGCAGCGTGCCGGTCGGCTTCGGGCCGACCAGCAGCGTGTCGCCGACCGCGATGTGTTGCAGGCGCGAGGTGAGCGGCCCGTCCGGCACCTTGATGGAGAAGAATTCCAGATGCTCGTCGTAGCTGGCAGAGGCCATCGAATAGGCACGCATGATCGGCTTGCCGCCGACCTCGAGGCCGATCATCGTGAACTGGCCGCTCTCGAATCGAAACGTCGGCGAACGGGTCGTGCGGAACGAGAACAACTTGTCGGTGTAATGGGTTACCGAGGTGACCGTCTCGCGAAGGAACGGCGACTTCGCTGGCTTTGCCGCCGGGCGCGCGGTGACGTCGAGCGAGTTGTCGAGCATTTCGGGAAATCCCCCATCTAAGCCGCGGTGGTGATAGCACGATCGCGGATCATGCTGCAGTGCGGCGAAGGCGCACTCCACCTACATATGCAGTCGCCTGCATACGTGCGTTGATGAATATCAACGAGCAGGGTCGGGCGGCCGCGTCAGATCGCGCGGTAGCCGCCGTCGGCCATCACGATCGAGCCGGTGACGTAGCGCGACATGTCGGAAGCAAGGAACAGCGCCGGGCCTACGATGTCGTCGGGCTTGCCGGTGCGACCGAGCGGCGTGTGCTCGAGGAAGATGTCGACGAGGCCCGGGTTTTTCGCGCGTGCGTCAGCGTTGATCGCCGTCTCGATCAGGCCGGGACCGATGGCGTTGACACGGATGCCTTCCTTGCCGAGTTCGGCGGCGAGCGCGCGGGTGAGCCCGAGCACGCCATGCTTAGAGGTTGTGTAGGCCGGGGAGTTCGGCGTGCGGACGTGCACGAACGACTGGATCGAGGCGATGTTGACGATGCGACCTTTCGCGGCCCGGAGCTGGTCGAGGAAGGCGTGCGTCACATTGAATACGCCGGCGAGGTTGATCGAGATGATGTCGTCCCAGTCCTTCATCAGCGCGATGGGGTCGCCGGTGAACGGGTTGCGCCGGTTGATGCCGGCATTGTTGACGAGGATCGAGATGCCGCCGGTCTCGGCCCCGACGGTCGCAGCCATTGCAACCGCGGCCGCCCGATCGGCGACATCGAGCTCGTGGCTCCACGCGGTCCCACCCGCCGTTCGGATCGCCGCGGCGGTGCGCGCCGCCCCGTCACCATCGATATCGAGGCAGACGACCTTAGCCGCTTCACGAGCATAGGCCACGGCGATGGCTTCGCCGATTCCGTGCGCAGCGCCGGTTACAACCGCTGTATGACCTGTGAGCAAAGCTTCCATGTCCACTTTCCCGTGAGTGATGAATACCGGTTCCCGCCAACAACTTATACCTGCCAGTCGAAGACTCAAACCGACGTCATCCGTGATTTTGATCCGCTTAGTGATATTCCTTTGGCGAAATAAATTAAACACTGTTCTGATTCTGTCACACATGCGGCTCGATTGTGGCCAATCCCGTCAATTCTCACCCAGGTTGAGTTGACGGTCGAACTACAATTGCTGCTAGCTCCCTGCATTCCCGGCCGCCGGAAATGGGACTTGCGGCACGCGGTGTAACAGTTTCGCCAGTAGTTCAGAGTGGAGTGACCCGATGTCGATTATTTCCGGGTGCCGGTCGATGGGGCGCATTATTGCACTTTCGCTCGGCCTTGTAGCAGTGTCAGCCGTCTCTAGCGCCACTTCGGCGCAGGAAATCTACCCGCGCAATTGGACCGGCGTCTATCTCGGCTTCGGCGTCGGCGCCGGAGCGATCAATCATCAACTCGACGTACAAATTCCCGCAATTCCAGCAGGCGTGACTTTCGATGGAATTGGCGGCGAAGGCATTTTCGGCACGATCCAGATCGGCGCCGACCTGCAGTTGAACAGATCTTTCGTCGTCGGTCTCTTCCTGGATTACGACTATTCGGGAATTAAAACCGATGCGTCTTTCGTCGCCCCCGGCGTCGTCGCCACCGGTGAGATCCCGGTCGACGATATGTGGACGATTGGCGCGCGGCTCGGTTACCTGACCTCGCCCTCCACGTTGTGGTACGTGGGTGCTGGATACTCGCAGATGCGTATGGGCGCAGCGACCGGCTCCATCTCGTTCGGCGGTCCGCCGCTGGTCGGCAGCTTCCCGCTACCTGACTTCCAAGGCTATTCGCTGCTCGCCGGTGTCGAGTCGCAGCTCTGGAACAACTTCTCGATCAAGCTCGAGTACCGCTTCACGCAGTTCGAGCGGGAAAGTGTGTTCAACATCCCGCAGGTCGTGGACATCGGACTCGAGCCGTCGATCCATGCCGCCCGGGTCGTCGCCAGCTACCGCTTCAATCTCGGCGACCGTTACGTCGAGCCGCTGAAATAGCATTGCATCTCATGGCGGACCTACCTTGACGGGGACTGCTGCGGCAGTCCCCGTCCTCGTTTGTCGCATGCCGCGTGACCAAACGGGGCCGCGTGACCAGACGGGAAAGCTCGGCGAAGCCGCCTGCACTGCCTGCGCCGGCCGCTCGCGAGGAGATGCTGGGTCGCGCTACGCTTGACCCAGCCTACGGGCTCAGCAGAGTTACGCAGCACTTCAATTAATCCGCGCAGATATTGTCGCCTTTATTGCTTGTTCAAGCTTCAGCAAATAATCTTTAAATCGCCTCTGTGACACAATACAATATATTGATCTCCGGATCGAATCAGATGAAACTTTTCTCTCCTGACTCGCTCCTTCAAAAAGGCAGTCGATCCATACTTCTTCACGTCCGCAACCGATCGGCGAACAATCCCACCGCTTTGAACAGCCTGCGCATCGAATATTTGATTGATACACTCTTTACGATTGGGGATGATCATCGTTACGATCCATTCGTTGATTTTAGACTCCTATTCGCAAGCGTGCGCAATGCTCCGAATCCGTAAGCCTGCTGCTAATTCGCGATGCATTTTTCAAATAACTGCAACCGCGGGTAGCTGTATTCAGCACGAAATTTTCGTTCCACTTGCAGGTTTACTCCCAGAATCGTAAGACCTTTAATCTTCTGTATCAGCAATGCACCATGTAGCTTAGGCTTCCCAGGGCCATCCATCTGACATGACAGTGATATTTCAAACTCGGACGCCTCTCCCACCTCTCCCCATATGCGACGGATGCTAAGGACATCACAACCCATACCCTCGCCTGATACAGTTGCTCGTGCAATTTGGAAGCTTGCGTTTCCATCGCAGCCACCCCCACTAGTATAGGCGCCTATAATATCATTCGGCACAGACCGATCGGCTGCCCAAGTGCCAACCGGGCACAGCGATAGGATTGTTGACAAGACAATAACAAATCTCATCTTTTGATCCTCCACGATACTTCAGATCAAACCTTCATCCCCAACGCCTTGGCCACTGTGAACAAATCTTTGTCCCCCCGCCCGCAAAGGTTCATCACCAGGAGGTGATCTTTCGGGAGTGTCGGCGCGATTTTCATCACGTGGGCCAAGGCGTGCGACGGCTCCAATGCCGGGATGATGCCTTCAAGCCGCGTGCAGAACTGGAGGGCGGCGAGGGCCTCCTTATCCGTCACCGAGGCGTAGGTGACGCGGCCGGTGTCTTTCAGCCAGGAGTGCTCGGGGCCGACGCCCGGATAATCGAGGCCGGCTGAGATCGAGTGGCCCTCGAGGATCTGGCCGTCGTCGTCCTGCAGCAGGTAGGTGCGGTTGCCGTGGAGGACGCCAGGGCGGCCGCCGTTCATGGAAGCGGCATGGCCGTTCGGCACGTGTAGGCCGTGGCCGCCGGCTTCGACGCCGATGATCGAGACGCCCTCGTCGTCAAGGAACGGGTGGAACAGGCCGATGGCGTTGGAGCCGCCGCCGATGCAGGCGACCAGCGTGTCCGGCAGGCGGCCTTCCGCCGCCATCATCTGCTCGCGCACCTCAGTGCCGATGATAGACTGGAAATCGCGGACCATCGCCGGATAGGGGTGTGGGCCCGCTGCCGTGCCGATGATGTAGTAGGTGTCGCGGACGTTGGTGACCCAGTCGCGCAACGCTTCGTTCATGGCGTCTTTCAGGGTGCCGGCGCCGGCGGTGACCGGGTTCAGCTTGGCGCCCAGGAGCTTCATGCGGGCGACGTTCGGGGCTTGGCGCTCGACGTCGGTCGCGCCCATGTAGACCTCGCACGGCATGCCGTACTTGGCGCAGACGGTGGCGACGGCGACGCCGTGCTGGCCGGCGCCGGTCTCGGCGATGATGCGCGTCTTGCCCATGCGGCGCGCGAGCAGGATCTGGCCGAGGCAGTTGTTGATCTTGTGCGAGCCGGTGTGATTGAGCTCATCGCGCTTGAAGTAGACCTTGGCGCCGCCGAGTTCCTCCGTCAGCCGCTCGGCGAAATAGAGCGGCGAGGGCCGGCCCGAGTAGTGGGTGTGCAGGTGGGCCATCTCGGCGGCGAAACCAGGATCGGCCTTGGCGGCGTTGTAGGCGGCTTCCAGCTCGAGGATCAGCGGCATCAGTGTCTCGGCGACGAAGCGGCCGCCGTAGATGCCGAAGTGGCCACGCTCGTCAGGCCCGGTGCGAAAACTGTTGCGGCGGGTGGTCGCGGCACCCTTCGCCGGCTTCGCCTTGGCGGCAGGCCTCTGGGCGGCCGGGGCTTTCTTGGCCGGAGCTCTCGCCTTGCTGGCCTTGGCGGTTGCGGACGCGGGGGACTTCGGGGCCATGGCGTTGCCTTCACTCGAGCGGACAGTGCGTTGCGGGGGTCAGTCGCCCTCAATAGCGCCCTTCGCGGCGGCGATAAAGGCGCGGATCAACGCGGGGTCCTTGACGCCCGGCGCGCGTTCGATGCCCGACGATACGTCGACGCGGCCGGCGCCGGTGAGGCGGATGGCATTGGCAACGTTCTCAGGTGTGAGACCGCCGGACAGCATCCAGTCGACGTGCGCCTTGACCGCGTCGAGCGCCGTCCAGTCGAACGGCACGCCGTTACCGCCGGGCAAGGCCGCGCCCTTCGGTGCCTTGGCATCGAACAGGATGAGATCGGCGACGCCGCGATAGGCGAGCGCGGCGGCGGCATCCTCAGCCGTTTCGACCTTGACGACCTTCATGATGCGACAGCCGTAGGCGCTTCGGATCGCAGCGCAGCGTTCCGGCGTCTCGGCGCCGTGCAGTTGCACGATGTCGGGGTGGACAGACGACGCGACGGCTGCGACGAGGCTGTCGTCCGGGTCGACCATCAGCGCGACGATACCAGCCCGACCGCGTGCGATGTCCGCGAGGGAGGTTGCGATCTCCAGCGACACGTTGCGCGGGCTCTTCGGGAAGAACACCAGACCCACGTAGTCGGCGCCGGCGTCGAGCGCCGTCCGCATCGTGTCAGGGGTCGACAAGCCGCAGATCTTGACCTCGACCGTCATCAGCGTTCTCCAGACCCGATGTGCACATCGTCGTCGGGCGTTTGTCCGCCGAAGCGCGCCGCCGTCACGCCACGTAGATCGAGCGCCTCGATCTCGGCGAGCGTTCGGCCGGGGCGGGCCTTATAGGCCGGCAGCGACCAGCCGTAAACGACGGCGCAGCCGCGGACACCGAAGCCGACCGCAAACCCGATCGCCGTCGCCATCCACCGCTCCGCACCGACTGCGTGCGCTGCCACGTACGCGATGGCGCCGGCCAGTGCCGCCGTAATGTAGATCTCGCGGCGCAGCAGGATCGATGGCTCGTTGCCCAGGATGTCGCGCAGGATGCCGCCGAGGCAGGCGGTCAGCATCCCCATCACAACCGCGACCACCGGTCCGGCACCGGACGCCAGTGCCTTTTCGGACCCGGCCACGGCGACCAGCGCGAGGCCGACCGCATCGAGCCAGATGATCAGCCGGTAGCGCGACTGCGTGAGATGGGCCGTAAAGAACACGAGCACCGAAGCGCCGGCGGCCACCAGCACATAAGTGGGGGTCGCGACCCAGAATACGGGCAGGCCCAGCAGCACGTCGCGCACGGTGCCGCCGCCGACCGCGGTGATCGTGCCGAGCCACAGGAACCCGACAATATCGAGCTGCTTGCGCGACGCCACCAGTGCGCCGGTAATCGCGAAGACGGCGACCGCTGCAAGATCGACGAGCTGGAGGACGGTGGCGAGACCTTGCGGGTTCGGCATGCCGGACGCTGCCCTTCCTGCTCCGGGTGATCAGGTCCGCTGTGCCACCGCGACGATGCCAGCACCGATCAACATGCCGCCGCCGGTGCGATTGACGACACGCTGTACGGACGGCTGCCGGATGGCGGCGCGCGCGGCGCTGGCAGCCAGGGCGTAGGCGGCCGCATTGAGCGTCGCCAATGTAAGGAAGGTCGCCTCCATGATTATCATCTGCGGCAACAGTGCCGCGCCGGGCGTCAGAAACAGCGGCAGGAAGGCGACGAAGAACACGATCGACTTCGGATTGAGTGCCGTAACGGCGAAGGCATGCCAGAACATCGCCCGGTCGTGATCAGCCGGTGCGTTCGTTGCAGCGACATCCGGTCCGTCCGGCACCGGCGGCACCACCGGAGCACGCCAAAGCTTGATTCCTAGCCAGATCAGATAGGCGGCACCAACCCACTTCAACACCGTGAACAGCGTGGCCGACGCCGCAAGCAGGGCACCGAGCCCGAGCAGCGAGGCCGTCATCGCCACGAAATCGCCGAGTGCGACACCGGCAACCGTCGGCACCGCCGCGCGCCTGCCATGGCCGATCGCGTAGGAGACAACGAGCAGGATCGTCGGGCCGGGTATCGCCAGCAACACGGCCGAAGCGGCGGCGAAGGCCAGCCAGGTCTCGATGGGCATTGGAACTCCGGTGCAGGTCGGGGACGTGCGAACGATTTGTCCGCATCAGCAAAGACAGAGCGACCGCGAAGCGTCAATCGAACGCTGGCCGTGCCGGCATGGCGGGCTTCACAGCCGGCGCCGGCCTGTGTATTTCCGTCCGGTCGCGCCATGACGGGCGTGTATGGCGGCGCACGAGGAAGGGCAGTGGTCAGATGACGGTGACGCTTCAGCACGGCGGTTTGGCGACGATCTTCGGCGGCTCCGGCTTCGTCGGCCGCCATACCACCCGCGCCCTCGCCCGGCGTGGCTGGCGTGTGCGCGCCGCGGTGCGCCGACCCGACCTTGCGGGGCACCTGCAGCCGATGGGCAATGTCGGCCAGATTCATGCCGTACAGGCCAACCTGCGTTACCCGGCTTCGCTCGGCCCAGCACTCGAAGGCGCCGACGTTGCGGTGATCGCCGTCGGCCAGCTCACTCCCTCCGGCGCCCAGAGCTACTCGGCGCTGCAGGTGGACGGGCCGCGCGCGGTGGCAAGAGCCGCACGCGAGCGCGGTGTCGCACGACTGGTTCACATTTCGGCGATCGGCGCCGATGCAGCCGGCGCCGCCAGCTACGCGCGCACCAAGGCCGAAGGGGAGGCGGCGGTGCTTGCCGAGTTCCCCGAGGCGGTGATTCTGCGGCCCTCGATCGTGTTCGGACCCGAGGACCGGTTTTTCAATCGCTTCGCGGAAATGGCGGCCATGGGACCGGCGCTGCCGCTGATCGCGGGGGAGACGCGCTTCCAGCCGGTCTTCGTCGGCGACCTTGCCGAAGCGATCGCCAATGCCGTTGAGGGCAAGGCCCGTCCCGGAACGATCTACGAGATTGGCGGGCCGGAAATCATGAGCATGCGAGAGATCCTGGAGAGGACTGTCGCGTGGTCCGGTCGCAGGACGGGGCTTGCGCCGATCGCCATACCGGTTGCGAAGCTACTGGCGCTGCTGACGTGGCCACTGCCGGCGAGCCTGAGGCCGCTCACCGTCGACCAGGTCCGTATGCTCCAGCACGACAACCTCGTATCCGACAGCGCCCTGGCCGACGGTCGTACGCTCGCCGGGCTTGGTGTCTCCGCGCCAACCGCGGCCGGCGCGGTCGTGCCCACATACCTCGAGCGGTTCCGCCCGCGCGGGCAGTTCTCACACTATCGCGGCTGATTTGGTGTGCCGTTGTGCCGGTGCGCGCTACCAGCGCAGGCCGTGACCGGCAAGGGCCATCGTCAATGGGATCGGCATCGAGCCCAACGCGATCGCAAGCGCGAAGCGACCGGCCGGGAACAGCCCGCTCATGCCGGCAAGCAGCGCGATACCACCACCACCGCCGATCAGTGCATTGCCGGGCATGTTCAAAGAGGCGATGAGCGAGAGATCGCGGTAACGGACGAGATAGGCCGCGATTCTGGATGGGGCCGCCTCGACCAGGGTCTCTATCCGCTGGCGCGGCGTCATCGGCGCCAGGCGCCGAACCAGTCCGCTCGCCGAGGCGAGCCCGATGAACTCGAAGAATGCCGCGAGCGACCGCAGCGAGGCGAACCGGCCTGCCGCATAGGCGATCAGCAGTGCCACCAGCGTCGCGCAGTAGACCGGCAGAGCCACCTTGGCGCCAAAGGCCGCGAACAGCGCCAGACTGATCTCGATGCCCGGCACGAACGGTAGCGCCAGCAGTACGACGTAGACCAGCAGGCCGATCAGCAGCACAGCCTGCAGACCGGCGCCTTGACTGCTCATCGCGCCGAGGTCGATCTGGCTCTGTAGCCAGCGACCGCCGAAGTGCCCCAGCACCATGATCAGCGCGTAGCCGATCAGCAGAAGGCCGATGCGCAGCCAGCGACGTCGTTCCGGCATTTGTTCGCCTCACGCACGATTCTTACCCGGCAGGATGGACCACCTCGGCGGCAGGCCGGCGCGCCGATCGTCAGCATCGAGCGATGCCGGACGTTTCCGTCATCACGTAACAGCAGCGCGGCGGACGGCGCCAGCGGATCGATGCCGCGGCTTCGGTTGGCGACGGAATCGGCATGCGAACGGCCCGATCGGTGCGATCGGGCCGCCGACACAATCTGGAAAGGGGCTCAGTGGATGGTGGCGATCTCGAGCTCGTCACCCATGGCGTGGGCGATCGCCGTGCCGCGGTCGTCGGTGAGCGCGATCGGAGTGCCGTCGGCGCCGTGCAGCGCGAACAGCTGAAGGCCCTTCGGCAGGTTCTCTACCGACGGATAGAACTGGATCGCCTCGTCGGAGGTCAGCTCCTTGATGTAGGCGATCTTGCCGTCACCAAGTTGCGCCAGCTCGTTCTTGGTCATGTAGGCCGGCCGACGGACGCGTCGCGCACCGTGGCGCCTGCCGCCCTCGACGGAAGCTCTCTTCGTGCTCATGATGCCCTTCCTTCTCGCTGGAGTTGGGTCGGCTCAAGTCTCGCACGTCACGCGGCAACGGACGCTCGAAAGGAGCACGAATTCCGTCGACCGAAGCATGATCGCGCGATTCGCGCTGCTTGGCTGTGACAAAGAAGTCAACTTGACGTTGCCCCGGCGGTTCCAGAACGCGCCTCGAGCGTGAAACCGGCGGCGGCCCCTCGACTAACCTCGAGGGCGGGTCCGACCGATCTCGACGCGACGCACGACCCGCTCCGGCTCGTGGCGGACGAGATCGATGGCCAGCAGGCCACTGTCGAGATCCGCGGAGGCCACTTCGATGCCTTCGGCAAGAAGGAACGTGCGCTGGAACTGACGCGCCGCAATGCCGCGGTAGATGAATTCGCGGCTCTTGTCGTCGTCACCCTGCCGCCCGCGCACGGTCAGCTGGTTGTCCTCGACTGTAATATCGAGATCCTCCCGCCGGAATCCGGCCACGGCGAGAGTGATGCGCAACAACTCTGGTGAGCCCTCGGTCCGTGCCAGCCGCTCGATGTTGTAAGGTGGATAGCCGTCGCCGCCCGCTTTGCCGAGCCGGTCGACCAACCGCTCCATCTCCTCGAAGCCGAGCAGCAGCGGGCTCGACAGAAGCGACATCCTGGACATTGAACTGAGCCCTTTCCGAAGCGACTCGCGGACGCCGTCGCGCCGGATCTTCCGGCCCTCGGCCGTGGCCCCGAACGGGCACCACGATTCCGCTCTCAGCATATGGTGCAGGAATGCCACCATTCAAGAACACGACGAATGGCAAGCCTACGGTTCGGTCGCATCGCCACCTGTTGCCACATTGCTGTGCCTTTTTCCCCGACGATAATCGGACATCATGCCGGGTCCACCATGCAGCCTCATCCGCGACCTGCCACCCCATTCCATAACCAGGAAACCGATCATGCGTCAGAAGAAGTTCGCCGGCATGGTGCTTGCCATCGCCCTTATCACCGCCGGAGCAGCGGCAGCGCAGGACAAGGCGGCCAAGCCGGTCGAGCTGACGCCCGAGGAACTCGCCGAGAAGGAAGGCCGCAAGGCGTGCAAGGTCGCTATCTGCGCGGCGTTCAGGGCGAAGAAGCCGGGCGGCGACATCGCCTGCAACGTCATCAAATCGTGGCGCAAGGAGCAACTCGACAGGATCGTGTCGAAGGCGCGCGCTTCCTGGCCGTGGGGTCCCGTGCGCTGTACCGTCGACATCAAGCTGCCGCGCGAGGCCCTGATCAAGGCGGTCAGCGAGCCGAAATACGAGCTGAAGCTCGAGCCGCACTCCGTCGCCTGCACGGTTCAGCGCGAGAAGGAGCCGGCCGAGATCAAGTTCTCATTCGCGCCGAAGGTACAGTTCGAGGCCGGCAAGGCGGTGAAGGCAAAGCTGCACTGGGGCCAGATCACCGCGCCAACGCTGGTCAAGACCGCGATGTGGACGGCGACCGCGACCGACAACACCTTCAACGTGCTGGAAGGAACCGTCGTCGAGGACATCAACGATTTCATCAGCACCAAGTGCGACGAGGTCAAGGACGAGTGGTCGAAGTAGCGGGCAAGCGGTGGTCGCCGACGGCGCACCGCCTCGCCTCCTTCACCGAGCCTCGTTGACGGCGCGGCTTTCTGCCGGTGCTTCTTCGCGAGCGGTCATGCCGTAGTCGCGCGCGACCGCCGCGACCCTCAGACGGTAGTCGGCGAACATGCCACCGCGCCCGGCGGCTTGCGCAGCGCGATGGCGGGTGCGCGCCCTCCAGTCCGCGATTGCTGCCTCGTCGCGCCAGAACGACAGCGACAGCATCTTTCCGGGCTCGGTGAGCGACTGGAATCGCTCGACCGAGATGAAACCGTCGACCGTCTTCAGCTCGTCGCGCAGCGTTGCCGCCAAATCGAGATACTGCTCGCGGCGACCGTCGGCCGGCCAGACTTCGAAGATCACGGCGATCATGGCTTGATCAGCTCCCCGTGTGGCGCCGAGACGAGCTTGAGGAACACCCGGTCCTCCTTCAGGATGAAGCGCTCACGGCAGGCGAAGGCGTAGTTCTCGCGGCCTGCCGGATCTGTGGCGAGCCGCGTCCTGTATGCTTCATAGGCGGCCAGACTGTCGACAGTATAGACGCCGTAGGCAGTGGTTGCGGAACCTTCGTGCGGTCCGAAATACCCGATCAGGTTCGCGCCGCAGCGCGGGATCGCCTCACCCCAGGCTCGGGCATAGTGGGCGAACGCGTCAGCCTTGAAGGGCTCGATCTCGTAGCGGATGAAGCAGGCGATGGTCATTCGAGGCTCCAGGCATGGATGATCATCCATGCGTGGTAGACCGCGTCGCCTGCGAGATGCTTCGGCCTCGGCCGAAGCGTCCCACGCTTTCAACGGGCCACCGCCTGTCCGACCAGAATGAGCCCCGATCCGAGCAGCAGTGCGAGCACGACCCGCTTGAATACGGCTTCACTGACGAGCCCGTAGACGCGCGCACCCAGCCAGGCGCCGAGCAGCGTCGCCGGCAGACAGAGAGCAGCGATATAGAGGCCTTCGCGGCCGACACCGCCGACCGCGATCATACCTGCGCTGGCAAATGTCAGGATGACCAGATTGAACGGCTGATAGACGGATCGCTGGTCTGAGACCGGCCCGCCGCGGAGTTGCAGCCAGACGATCGGAACGGGTCTCGACAGTCCGCAGAAGCCGCCGAGGAACCCTCCCGCAGCGCCGATCGCCGTATCCGCCCACCGTCCGCCCCAATTGCCGATCGACGACCGTGACAGGCCGCTGAGCTGCAGGCTCGCGTAGGCGACGAGAAACAGGCCGACGGTGAGACGCAGGACATCGGGCGACGCCGCACGCAGCGCCAGGATGCCGACAGGCAGGCCGAGGATGCCACCGGCGATCATCGGCAACGCGCGCCGGACCGCCAGCGTGTTGCGCAGCGTCGCCAGCCCGACCAGCTGGGCCGCCACCGAGGAGAGCGCGACGAGCAGCGGCACGATCGCCGCCGGCAGCGCGTGAAACCACAGCCCGGAAGCGACCAGCCCGGTGCCGAAACCGGCAAACCCGGTGGTGAAGCCGGCGACCAGGGCGCCCGCCAGCGCGAACGTGAGCGCCGACGGCTCGAGCGGCACGGTACCGAAGCCTGATATCGCGCTCATGGCGCGACGGTCATTGCAGAGTTTCCATCAGCCGGCGCAGCAAAGTCATGCGCGGCACCAGCGAAGAGATGAAAAGGTGCTCGTCGAGCGTGTGCGCCCCCTCGCCATCGACACCAAGGCCATCGAGCGTCGGCACCATGTCGGCCGTGAAGTTGCCGTCGCTGCCGCCACCGGTCGCAACGTCCTCGAGCGTGAGACCGATCTCGGCGGCTAGCTGGCGGGCGTGTGCGAGCAGGCGGGAGACACCGGCATTCTTTTCGTAGGGCGGTCGATTGAGCCCACCCTCCACCTCGAGTCGCACGTCGGGATCGACAGCCTTCAGTGTCTTCAGGCGGGCATCGTACTCGCGTCCGTCTTCGACCGAGGCAATGCGCATGTCGATCGAAGCCTCGCAGAAGGCCGGCCGCACGTTATCGGCCGTGCCCCCCCGGATCTGGCCGACCGAAAACGTCACACCGCGCGCATAGTCCGTCATCCCTTCGATGGCGACGACCTGACGGGCGATCTCGAGGATGGCACTTCGGCCCTCGTGATGGCGCGAGCCTGAATGGGCGGGGCGACCGTGCGCGCGCATCACGTAGCGACCGACGCCCTTGCGCGCGGTGACCACCCTGCCGCCGTCACGGGCAGGCTCGGTGACGAGCACGAATTTCGAGCGCCGCCCCAGCGCCTCGATGTGGACGCGCGATGTCAGGCTGCCCACCTCCTCGTCCGCAACGCAAAGGAAGCGCAGCGGCAAGGGGGTCCGGCGACCGGCGCGCGTCAGCTCGCGATAGGCGGCGAACGCCAGATAGGCGCCACCCTTCATGTCGTAGATTCCGGGACCGTAGGCCTTGTCGCCATCGATGCGGAACGGCAGGTCGCGGGCAAGCGTGCCACGCGGATGCACCGTGTCGAGATGACAGAGCACACCTATTCCTGATCCGTCGCCGCCCCATGGAGAGGAGATCAGCAGGTGATCACCGCGGCCCTCGCGCCCGGCGATGCGCTCGACATGGGCTCCGAGCGACGCCCAGTCGGCAGCAGCCTTGTCCATCATGCGGTTGACGCCCTCGACATCCGCCGTCTGACTTTCGATCTCTACCCAGCTGCGGATCCCATCGAGGATCTCCGCGGTGCGCGCGTCTAGTTCGGTCGTCTGCATGTTCGCCCCCGTTGCGGATCCTTGTCTCGCCGGCCCTGCACTCAGCTTGCCCGATGCTGGCGGCGCCTCAGCCGTCCCTCGCGCCAGGCAATGAATAAAGTCGAGCCGATGATGAGTGCCGCGCCGAGCCAAGTGGTCCAGCCCGGCACCTCGGCGAACAGCCAATAGCCCCAGGCCACCATCCACAGCAACCGCACGTAGTCGGCAGGCATCACGACGCTGGCATCCGCCGTGCGCAGTGCCTGCACGTAGCAGTAGTTGCCGAGCCCTGCGACCAGTCCCATGCCGGCGAGGATCAACCATACTCCGCCGGACGGCCAAACCCAGACCGGGACCGATCCGACAAAGGCGAACGGTGCGATCATCAGCGGCTGATAGAACGTGATGGTGAGGGTGGAATCGTAACGCGAGATCTCCTTCGCCATCAACAGGACGACCGCCCACAGCAGGCTGGAGCCGAGCGCGGCGAGCGCAGCGAGCGTGACGAGGCCGGCGCCAGGCTTCAGCACGATGGCTGCGCCGATCAGGCCGATGATCACCGCCATCCAGCGCCGGAGCCCCACGGGCTCGGCGAACCACATCGCAGCTCCGATGGTGACGAAAATGACAGTGGTGAAGCTGAGCACGCCGGCATCCGCCAGCGGCATATTGGCCAGCGCCCAGTACCACGACCACATCGAGCAAACGCCGATCGCTCCGCGCAGCATGTGCAGGCGCGGCGCCTTGGTGCGCCAGGCGACGCCACCACCCAGCATCAGGAACGGCAGTGTCGCCGCCAGAGTGAACATCGAGCGAAGGAAAACGATCTGCACCGCCGGCACCTCCGGCGAGGTGAACCGTACGCCGAGATGCAGCAGCGACGAGAAGACCCCGGCAACCAGCATCAGGCCGACGCCGGTCAGGACCGCGCCATCGCCTGCGACGAGCGGCAACGGCGGCCGTGTCGGCCGGTTCGACGGACTGGCACTCATCGAGGGTGATGCGTCTCGCGGTTCCGGGCCGCGAGCACGACGCTCACGCGACGCATCCGGCCTGTGCGAGCAGTCTAGGCATCAGCAGGCGAAGCGCGCCAGCCTGAACCCACCGCGCGGCGGACCGCTTCGGGCAGGCCAGCCCCGAACGCTGTGCAGACCTTGCCAGCTCAGCGCTTGCCGCTGGCGTAGATCGGCTCGGTGCGGAGAGATTCACGTCGCTCGGCCTCGGCGTGGGCCGCTTCGAGCACAGCGAACGCGGCATTGATGCGGCGCGCCATGGCGGCGAGATAGTCGCGCACCTCGGCCGGCAACTCGGCCGTGGCATAACGATCGGGATGATAGACGAGCGCTGCGCGATGGAATGCGGCCTTCACCTTCTCGAAGCTGGTGCCCTTCGCGAGACCGAGCGTTTGCCAGGGGTCGAACCCGTCGACGTCTCGCACCCGGCCCGTCAGTCCCGGGGCCCGATCGACCGACAGTGGGCGCACTGTCCTGATGGTCGACTTGGCGAGGAAAGTCTTGCCGCCGACGTAAGGTTCGAACTCGACGAACGAAATGGCGCCATTCAACACATCCTGGATGGCGCCGGACACCGGCACGGCCAGCTTGCCCGTCGTCATCGTGCCGTCGACAAACGTGATCTCGACGCCGACGGCGCCCATCTCGCGGGAATTGTCGATCCTGTTGCGCTCGAACATGTCGCCTTGCCTCGTCATCCTCGCGAACCGTCCCTTTTCGGAACGGCCGCACTTCGTCTGGCAACACTCGCAAGGATCGTGCTAGCCGGCAGGTGAGGCGGGCCCGTGCTGGCGGCAACCGGCGCGCTGTGCTACGTCCGCGCGAATTTCGCGCTGCACAATCGGCGCTGCGACCTCACCCTCGGGACACCATGGACATCCGCAACATCGCGATCATCGCGCACGTCGACCACGGCAAGACCACCCTGGTCGACCAACTGCTCAAGCAATCCGGCGCCTTCCGTGACAACCAGAAGGTCGCCGAGCGGGCGATGGACAGCAACGACCTCGAGCGCGAGCGTGGCATCACCATTCTGGCCAAGTGCACGTCCGTCGTCTGGAGAAACACGCGCATCAACATCGTCGACACGCCCGGTCACGCCGACTTCGGCGGCGAGGTGGAGCGTATTCTCAACATGGTCGATGGCGTGATCGTGCTGGTCGACGCCTCGGAGGGACCGCTGCCGCAGACCAAGTTCGTGGTTTCCAAGGCCCTCAAGCTGGGAATGCGGCCGATCGTTGCTATCAACAAGATCGACCGGCCCGACGAGCGGCATCTCGACGTTCTGAACGAGGTTTTCGACCTGTTCGCCAACCTCGATGCTACCGATGAGCAGCTCGACTTCCCGATCCTCTATGGCTCCGGCCGCGACGGCTGGATGGCCACCGACCCGGCCGGCCCCAAGGTCGACCTTGCGCCGATGTTCGACCTGGTGCTCGCCCATGTGCCGGCACCGAAGGTCGAATCCGGACCGTTCACGATGCTCGCCACCACACTCGAGGCAGACCCGTTTCTCGGCCGCATCCTGACCGGCCGCATCACGTCCGGCTCGCTCAAGGCCAACCAGCAGCTCAAGGCACTCACTCGCGATGGAAGTTTGATCGAGAGCTTCCGCGCGCAGAAGGTGCTCGCCTTCCGGGGCCTCGAGCGCACCGCCGTGGATGCCGCCGAAGCGGGTGACATCGTCGCCATCGCGGGCATGGAGGAGGCGACCGTCGCCGACACGCTGTGCGATCCTGCCGTCTCCCAGCCATTGCCGGCCCAGCCGATCGATCCGCCGACGCTGTCGATGACCTTCCGCATCAACGACGGACCGTTCGCCGGAAAGGAAGGCGACAAGGTGCAGTCGCGCGTGATCAGGGACCGGCTGCTCAAGGAGGCCGAGCGCAACATCGCCATCCGCATCACCGAGAATGCCGACAAGGACAGTTTCGAAGTAGCCGGCCGCGGCGAGTTGCAGCTCGCCATCCTCATCGAGAACATGCGCCGCGAAGGCTTCGAGCTGACCGTGGCGCGTCCCCGCGTCGTGCTGAAGACCGACGAGGAAACCGGCCAGCGGCTGGAGCCGATCGAGGAAGTCATCATCGACGTCGACGAGGAGCACTCCGGCGTCGTCGTCCAGAAGCTCTCCGAGCGGCGCGGGGACATGCAGGAGATGCGCCCCTCCGGTGGCGGGCGCCAGCGCATCGTGTTCCACGCGCCGACGCGCGGCCTGCTCGGCTATCAGAGCGAACTCTTGACCGACACGCGCGGCACTGCCGTGATGAACCGCCTGTTCCACGCCTATGCGCCGTACAAGGGCGACATCCAGGGTCGCCGCAACGGCGTGCTGATCTCGAACGCGGCCGGCGAGGCAACCGCATACTCGCTGTTCTACCTCCAGGAGCGCGGGCCGATCATGATCACCCCGCAGACCCGCGTCTACGAGGGCATGATCGTCGGCCAGCACACGCGCGACAACGACCTCGTCGTCAACGTCATCGAGAACAAGAAGCTGACCAACATCCGCGCCGCCGGCAAGGACGACGCGCTGACGCTGACCCCGCCGATGCGCATGACGCTCGAACGCTCGCTCGCCTACATCGAAGAGGACGAGCTGGTCGAGATCACGCCGAAGTCGATCCGCCTCAGGAAGCGCTGGCTCGATCCCAACGAGCGTAAGAAGCGCGAGCGGGCGCGGGATGCGGAGAAGGCGGGCGCTTGACGCACCGACGAAGCCGGGAGCACGCACGGCCGCCGTTAACAACGTCTTGCAGTTTGACGCCTGCGACCCGGGTAATCGTCGCACGCATTTGCAACGCATTCGTCTTAATCTCCGACCTGGATGCGGTCTGGTGGTGGGAGAGCGAAGCGATGCGGCGGCTGGTGATCGGACAGGAGAGCGAGGCGGGCGGGCTCGGCGCGCGGCTGCACGTGCTCTCGCCGATCTTGTTCGGCTTCGCCGTGCCGTTGGTCGCTCTCGCCGTGCTCAACCCCGGCGTGCTGCGGGTCGGAAGCCAGGCTGCCCTGATCCTGCTTGGACCGCTGTTCGTCATCGCCTGCGGCATGTTCCTCTATGCGGTGTTCGCACAGAGGACGCTGGCCACGGCGGTGTTCGACCTCGATGCCCGAGAGTTGACGCTGGTCGAAACGACGCTGCTGTCCCGCACCAGCGAGACGGTGCCGTTCGCGGAACTGGCCGACTTGCGCGTCCGCCAGGACTATGACCGCGACGGCTACCCCTACCGCATCGCCGAGCTCGTCTGGCGCAACGGCGAAATCCTGCCGTTGCCGGAAACGACCGACGCGACCACCCTCGCTCTCGCACAGGCGGCGCTGCGCCGGGGCTGAGCCGGCATCGCCGATCGCCGCGGCGTCCGGTCGCGCCGCCCGGGTGGCGCCGGGGAGCGAATAGCCCTAGCGTCAGCACTCCGGCGGATGCCGGCCGCCGACACATCAGCGACACGGGTGCGGATCATGACCGCCTGGCCGGGCGACGTCACACCGACCGAGCAGTACGAGACCGCCCGACGTTTCGTCGCGGAGGACGCCGGCCACCTGTTCGTCACCGGCCGAGCAGGCACCGGCAAATCGACGCTTCTCCGGGCACTGCGCGAGATGCTGGCCGACGAGGCGGTGGTGGTGGCGCCGACGGGGCTCGCCGGGGTCAACGTCGGCGGCCAGACGATCCACTCGTTCTTCGGGCTTCCGCCTCGCCTCATCCGCCCCGACGACATCCGTCGCAGCCGCAACGGCCGCGTCATGCGCAATATGTCGACGCTGATCGTCGACGAGGTGTCGATGGTGCGCTCCGACCTGATGTGGGCGATCGACCAGTCGCTGCGCCTCAACCGCGGACGCCCGCGCGAACCATTCGGAGGCGTCCGGCTGCTGCTATTCGGCGATCTGCATCAACTCCCGCCGGTGATCCGCGACGGCGAGGAGGCGGCACATCTGGAAACCGTCCACGGTGGCCCGTTCTTCTTCTCGCATGCAGCGCTCCGCGAACCGCCGGGCACGTGGCTGCTCGAGCTGGATCAGGTATTCCGCCAGTCCGACGAGCAGCTGATAACCATCCTCAACCGCATTCGCGAAGGCAGCGTCGAGGAGGACGACGTCGCCACCCTCAACGATCGCGTCGCGCCGATCCGGACGCTGTCCGAAGGGCAGTCGTTCGTCATACTGACGCCGACCAACGAGGCGGCGAACCGCATCAACCGCGCCTATCTCGACGCGCTGCCAGGTGCTGCCCGCCGTTACGCCGCAGCGACCACCGGCGAGTTCAACGAGAAGGCGCAGCCGACCGAGGCGGAGCTGCATCTGAAGCCGGGCGCCAAGGTTATCCTGCTGCGCAACGACGCCGACAGGCGCTGGGTCAATGGCACCATCGCCCAGATCTCGCGGCTCGACGACAAGCGTGTGTGGATCGAGGTCGACGGCCGCGAGCACGAGATCGAGCCGGCGTCGTGGGACAATCGTCGCTACGCTTTCGACCAGGAGGCCGGCAAGATCGTCGAGAGTGTCGCGGGCACGTTCAAGCAATTCCCACTGAGGCTCGCCTGGGCGCTGACCATCCACAAGTCGCAGGGCCTGACGCTCGAGCGGGTCTATCTCGACCTCGGGCGCGGCACCTTTGCGCACGGTCAGGCCTATGTCGCTTTGTCGCGATGCCGGACGCTGGAGGGCCTTGCTCTGGCGCGTCCGCTGGTGCCGCGCGATATCCTGTTCGATCCAGCGGCTACCGGATATCGCCAAGCTTTTGAGCGGCTTGACTAATCATTGGTCGGTGCATTTGCTGCATCGCAGCAAAAATATCCGCTTCGCGGGGTGAGGATTGCCGGAAAATGGGGGACGATCTAGACGAAAGTCTAAGACGCAGCGCCGCAAATTTAATGTTGCATCGCACAAACCACCTGCGTATATATCGGGCACCGAGAGTGCTGGCCTGCTCCTCCCACCGGGCCGATGCCACTCCGACTGAACCGATGCGATGACGACGGCGCGCGACGACCACACCGGTACGAGCCCAATAACCCGAAACGAAGGAACTGCACGATGAACGAGCAATTCACCCGCCAGGCGCAAGAGATGTTCAACGCCGCCAAGGATGCCCGCATCCCTGAGAACGTCCAGGCGTTCGCCGAGGACACCGTCGCGAAGTCGCGCGAGGCGTTCCAGCGCATGAACGGCGCCGCGAAGGACGGCGTGAAGGTGGTCGAGGAGATCGTGCTCGCTTCGCACGCCGGCGCCAAGACGATCGGCGAGAAGCTGCTGCACAACACCGCCGTCAACACCGACGCGGCGTTCGACGCGGCCCAGCAGATGGCACGCGCCAAATCGATCCAGGAGCTGGCACGCCTGCAGGCCGACTTCTTCCAGCAGCAGATGGCGACCGCCAGCGCCCAGACGAAGGAACTGCTCGAGCTCTCCACCAAAGTGAGCCGCCAGACGTTCGAGACGATCTCGGGCGCTGCGCAGCGGTCTTTCGAGAACATCAAGAAGACGGCCTGATCGCCCGCTCGCACGAGCTGAAGTCTTCAGTGTCAGGAGGCGGTACCACGCGTACCGCCTCTCTTCGTTTCAGGGCTTCCCCTCCGCCTGGGCCGCGCTATAGTGGCTGCATGCTGAGTGCGAGTGCGAAAATCCGCGTGAGGCGCGCCAAGCTGTCCGATGCGACGGTATTGAGCGAGACGTTTCGTGCTTCCTGGGCGCTGGCCTATCGCGGCATCATCCCCCACCTCCATCTCGAAAGCATCATCCGCCGTCGCGGCTCCGCCTGGTGGCGCAGCTCGATCCGCGGCGGCGAGACCATCCTGGTGCTCGAGGTTGCCGGCAAAGTCGTCGGCTATGCGACGTGCGGCATCGCCCGATCCAAGCGCGAGCGGCGCGGCGAGATCTACGAACTCTACCTGTCGCCGATCTACCAGGGCCTGGGCTTCGGCGAGCACCTCTTCGAGGCTTGCCGCGCGACGCTCGACCAGATGAGTGTGCGGGGTCTGGTCGTCTGGGCACTGGCCGCCAACGACGGCGCCATCGCCTTCTACTGGAAACGCGGCGGCCGCCCGGTCGCCGTGACGCGAGAGCGCTTCGGCTCCAGCCGGCTCGAGAAGATCGCGTTTACCTGGGATTGAGCGCGTCGACGGGTGCGTTCCCTGCGGCCTTTTCGCCCGCCCGGCCGACTTTGGTCGCGGCCTGAAGCGCTCGACATCCGCCCGCGACAATGCCAAGCACGCGCGGACCCGCCCGCGCTGACCAGGAGCTTCCAACCATGCGCATCGACGCCGTGCCGATCGGCAATGATCCGCCGAACGACGTCAACGTGATCATCGAGGTGCCGGTCGGCGGCGAACCGATCAAGTACGAGTTGGACAAAGCTTCCGGCACGCTGTTCGTCGATCGCTTCCTCTACACGCCGATGCGCTATCCGGGGAATTACGGGTTCGTACCACACACGCTGTCGCCGGACGGCGATCCGATCGACGTGCTGGTCTGCAATACACGCGCGATTGTGCCCGGTGCGGTGCTGAACTGCCGGCCGATCGGCGTACTCGTCATGGAAGACGATGGCGGCGGCGACGAAAAGATTATCGCGGTGCCGGCTGGCAAGATCACGCGGCGCTACGAGAAGATCCAGACCCTCGCCGATCTGCCCGAGATCACGCTGCAGCAGATCCGCCATTTCTTCGAGCACTACAAGGATCTGGAGCCCGGCAAATGGGTGAAGATCCATCACCTCGGCGACGCCGCGGAGGCGCGCCGGCTGATCGCCGAGGCGGTCGAACGACACAAGCACCAGGCCTGAAGGCCGCCCGCCGGGAGGACCGACCGTGAGCGACATGCGCATCGCAGTGATGGGGGCCGCCGGCCGGATGGGCCGCGCGCTGATCGCCCAGGTTGCGAACACACCCGGCTGCGCGGTGGCCGGCGCCATCGAGCCGGCCGGCTCCAATGCACTCGGTCTGGACGCCGGCAGCCTCGCCGGCCTCGATCCGCTCGGCGTCAAAGTGACGAGCGACGCGCTGGAGGTGATCGCCCGCGTCGATGCCATCCTGGATTTCACGCGGCCCGATGCCTCTGTCGAGCTTGCCGGCCTCGCCGCCAACGCCCGCATCGTCCATGTGATCGGAACCACGGGATTCGAACCCGCACACGAGGCTGCGATCCGTGCCGCCGCCCGCCACGCCACCATCGTCAAGGCCGGGAACATGAGCCTCGGCGTCAACCTGCTGGTGGCGCTGACACGCAAGGTCGCACAGGCACTCGATGCGGACTACGACATCGAGGTCGTCGAGATGCACCACAAGCACAAGGTCGACGCGCCGTCCGGCACCGCGCTGATGCTCGGCCATGCCGCCGCGGACGGCCGCGGGGTCGGCCTCGAGGACGTCTGGGTGAAATCGCGTGACGGGCACACCGGCGCCCGGCGCCGTGGCGACATCGGCTTTGCCACCCTGCGCGGCGGCTCGGTGGTCGGCGACCACACCGTCATTTTCGCCGGCGACGGCGAGCGCGTGGAAATCACTCACAAGGCCTCCGACCGCGGCATCTACGCCCGCGGTGCCGTGAAGGCCGCGCTATGGGGCAAGGGCAAAGGGCCGGGGCTGTTCACGATGGCCGACGTGCTCGGGGTTTGAACTCAGGAACGATCATCATGACCGACAACGTCCTCGTGCTCGTGCGGCACGGCGAAAGCGAGTGGAACAAGCTCAACCTGTTCACCGGCTGGAAGGACCCCGATCTCACTGAAAAGGGCGTCGCTGAAGCAAAGCGCGCCGGCGCGGCGCTGAAAGCCGCCGGCCTGACATTCGATATCGCTTTCACCAGTGCGCTGACGCGCGCTCAGCACACGCTCACCCTGATCCTTGCCGAGCTCGGCCAGCCAGGCCTCGAAACGCTCCGTGATCAGGCGCTGAACGAGCGTGACTATGGTGACCTTTCGGGTCTCAACAAGGACGACGCCCGCAAGCGGTGGGGGGAGGACCAGGTGCATATCTGGCGGCGCAGCTACGATGTGCCACCCCCGGGTGGCGAAAGCCTCGAGATGACTGCGGCGCGCACTCTGCCCTATTACGAGGCACGGATCTGGCCGGAGGTACGGGCCGGCCGCAGGGTGATCGTTGCGGCGCACGGCAACTCGCTCCGCTCGATGATCATGAAGCTTGAAAAGCTTTCGCCCGAACAGATACTTAAAGTCGAACTCGCGACCGGCGTGCCGATCGTCTACCGCCTGGATGAGACCGGTGCGGTCAAAGAGAAGCGTGTGCTTTCCGACTGACCTTACGGCCACATCGCGCCCTCCCACTATCGATGATCTACTCGACACCGGCTTTGTATACTAAGTAGCGCTTGCCATGCGCGCGGAGTGCCCTCAAAGAGGCGCCTTGGCGAGCTTCCTGCTGCGTTGCACAACGAACCGCGCGCGCCGCCAACAGCGGGCGGCCGCAAGCCCAGCCGGCCGTACCGGCGAACCCGAGGTGTGATAAGCCCATGTCGAGCCAGACGAAGCGCGAGGCGCTCAACGAGGCATTCGCCCGCACGTCCTTCCTGCACGGCACAAACGCAGCCTACGTCGAGCAGATGCAGGCCCTCTACGAGCAGAACCCCGGCGCCGTGCCCGACGAGTGGCGCCTGTTCTTCCAAAGCCTGCACGAGGAGCACGGCGCCGGCGGCGCCGAGCACCATCACGGTCCGTCATGGGGCCGGCCGCTGGCCGAACTCGATTCGAACGGTTCAAGCGATCTGGTCGCCGCACTGACCGGCAATTACGAGGAGACGGAGCGCCACGTTCGCGACCGCATCCAGGGGCGCGCCCATCAGTTCGGCTACGACCTGCCGGTGATGGCGTCGCTCAGGGCGACACAGGATTCAATCCGTGCGCTGATGTTGATCCGCGCCTACCGCGTGATGGGCCACCTCGCCGCAGACCTCGACCCGCTCAACATCACCGAGCGCAAGGTGCACAAGGAACTGAGGCCCGAGACCTACGGCTTCACCGAAGCCGACCTCGATCGGCCGATCTTCATCGACAAAGTGCTCGGCCTCGAAACGGCGACCATCCGACAGATCCTGCGGCTGCTCAGGCGCACCTATTGCCGTCACATCGGCGTCGAGTTCATGCACATCTCCTCGCCGGCGCAGAAGAGTTGGTTGCAGCAGCGCATCGAGGGCGAGGAGAAGGACATCCGCTTCACGGTCGAGGGCAAGAAAGCGATCCTCAACAAGCTGATCGAGGCCGAGACCTTCGAGACCTTCGCGCAGACCAAATACACGGGCACCAAGCGCTTCGGCCTCGAGGGCGGCGAATCGATGGTTCCCGCGCTCGAGCAGATCATCAAGCGTGGCGGCCAGCTCGGCATGAAGGAAATCGTGATCGGCATGGCCCACCGCGGCCGCCTGAACGTTCTCGCCAACGTCATGGGCAAGCCACACCGGGCGATCTTCAACGAGTTCAAGGGAGGCTCCTTCAAGCCGGACGACGTCGAGGGCTCTGGCGACGTCAAGTACCACCTCGGCGCATCGTCGGACCGCGAGTTCGACGCCAACAAGGTGCACCTGTCGCTGACGGCCAATCCGAGCCATCTCGAGATCGTCGATCCTGTCGTGCTCGGCAAGACGCGCGCGAAGCAGGACCAGCACGGCTGCCAGCCCGACGAGCGCCAGGCCGTGCTGCCGCTGCTGATCCACGGCGATGCGGCCTTCGCCGGCCAAGGCGTGGTGGCCGAGTGCCTTGGCCTCTCCGGCCTCAAGGGCCACCGCACCGGCGGCTCGATCCATTTCGTGATCAACAACCAGATCGGCTTCACGACCAATCCGCGCCTGTCCCGCTCCTCGCCCTACTGCACAGACGTTGCCAAAATGGTCGAGGCGCCGATCTTTCACGTCAACGGCGACAATGCCGAGGCCGTGGTCCATGTCGCCAAGATCGCGACCGAGTTCCGGATGAAATTCCAGAAGCCGGTCGTCATCGACATGATCTGCTATCGCCGCCACGGCCACAACGAAAGCGACGAGCCGGCGTTCACGCAGCCGATCATGTATCGCAAGATCAAGGATCACCCGACGACGGTCGAGATCTACTCGAAGCAGCTCGTTTCAGAGGGCGTCGTCTCCGCCGCCGAGGTCGACGAGATGAAGGCGCGCTTCCGCGCCCACCTCGACAGCGAGTTCTCCGCCGCCGATTCGTTCCGTCCCAACAAGGCCGACTGGCTCGACGGGCGCTGGTCGGGGATCGGCTTCGCCGAAGACGAAGCACGGCGCGGCAACACCGGAGTCGATATCGACAAGCTGAAAGAGATCGGCCGGCGCCTGACCACGCTGCCCTCCGACTTCAATGCCCACAAGACGGTGCAGCGCCTGCTCGAGCGACGGCGCCAGATGGTCGACACCGGCGAGGGAATCGACTGGGCGATGGGCGAGCATCTGGCGTTCGGCTCGCTGTTGGCCGAGGGCTTCCCGGTGCGCCTCTCCGGCCAGGACGTGGAGCGCGGCACCTTCTCGCAGCGCCACTCTGTCTTGATCGACCAGGACTCCGAGCGCCGATACACGCCGCTGCGCTACATCTCGCCCGATCAGGCGCGCATCGAGATCATCAACTCGATGCTCTCGGAGGAGGCGGTGCTCGGCTTCGAGTACGGCTATTCCCTCGCCGAGCCCAACTGCCTGACCATGTGGGAAGCCCAGTTCGGCGACTTCGCCAACGGCGCGCAGGTCGTGTTCGACCAGTTCCTGTCGTCCGGTGAGCGGAAGTGGCTGAGGATGTCGGGCCTCGTCTGCCTGCTGCCGCACGGCTACGAGGGCCAGGGGCCCGAGCACTCCTCCGCGCGCCTCGAGCGCTACCTGCAGCTCTCGGCAGAAGACAACTGGCAGGTCGCCAACTGCACGACGCCGGCCAACTACTTCCACATCCTGCGCCGTCAGTTGCACCGCAAATTCAGGAAGCCGCTGATCCTGATGACGCCGAAGTCGCTGCTGCGCCACAAGCGCGTGGTCTCGCGCCTCGACGAGATCGCGGCGGGGTCGAGCTTCCATCGCGTGCTGTGGGACGACGCCGACGCGAGCCGCCACCAGCTCGCCGACGGCGTGCACCGGCTCGCCGTCGACACCCGCATCCGCCGGGTCGTGCTCTGCTCGGGCAAGGTCTACTACGACCTCGCCGAGGCACGCGACGCGGCCGGCATCGACGACATCTACCTGCTCCGCGTCGAGCAGCTCTATCCGTTCCCTGCGCGCTCGCTGATCGAGGAGTTGTCACGGTTCCCGCAGGCCGAGATCGTCTGGTGCCAGGAGGAGCCCCGCAATATGGGCGCCTGGCACTACATCGAGCCGAACGTCGAGTGGGTTCTCGGTCATGTCGCCGGCGCCGCCTCGAAGCGCGCGCGCTACGTCGGGCGCGGCTCGGCCGCGTCGACCGCCACCGGCCAGCTCTCCCGCCACAACGAGGAGCAGAAGGCGCTGGTCGCCGAATCGCTCGCCCGCTGAGGCCTGTCTTCGGCCTCAGGCGAAACCATGTCGGATTGGGGTACCGGGCGATGGCGTCCGGCACCTGAGCAGAAGGACGGGCTTCACCCGCGAAGGAACGAGAGAGGGAGACCATGGCAACCGAGATCCGCGTGCCGACGCTCGGCGAGAGCGTGACCGAGGCGACAGTCGGACAGTGGTTCAAGAAGCCCGGCGACGCGGTGAAGGCCGACGAGCCGATCGTCGAACTCGAAACCGACAAGGTGACCGTCGAGGTTCCGGCGCCATCCTCGGGTGTGCTCGGCGACATCGCGGTCGAGCAGGGTACGACGGTCTCGATCGGCGCGCTGCTCGGATCGATCCGCGAAGGCACCGGCGCCGCCGCACCCATCCCCGCGGCCATTCCGCCCGCACCAAAGCCCGCGGCGGTCGCCTCGAAGGCCGCACCGGCCGCAACCAACGGCGACATGCCGCCGGCCCCCGCGGCGCGCAAGATGATGGAGGAGAAGGGCATCGACGCCGCCGATGTCGCCGGCTCCGGCAAGCGCGGGCAGATCCTGAAAGAAGATGTCGCCGCTGCTGCCGCCGCGCCAAAGGCCGCGCCGCAGCCGCGACCCGCTGCACCGTCCGTGCCCGCCACCTACAGCGTGCCGACGCCGGTCGCGGCCGCCCAGATGCGCGCGCCCTCGCCGGCCAACGACGCGGTGCGCGAGGAGCGGGTGAAGATGACCCGCCTGCGCCAGACCATCGCGCGGCGTCTCAAGGATGCGCAGAACACCGCCGCCATGCTGACGACGTTCAACGACGTCGACATGTCGGCCGTGATGGCGCTGAGGAACCAGTACAAGGACCTGTTCGAGAAGCGCCACGGCGTGAAGCTCGGCTTCATGGGCTTCTTCGTGAAGGCCTGCATTCAGGCGCTGAAGGAGATCCCTGCGGTCAATGCCGAGATCGACGGGCAGGACATCGTCTACAAGAACTACTACCACATCGGCGTCGCCGTCGGCACCGACAAGGGCCTCGTCGTGCCCGTCGTGCGCGAGGCCGACCGCATGGGCCTCGCCGAGATCGAGATGGCGATTGCCGACTATGGCAAGCGCGCTCGCGACGGCCGCCTCGGCATCGAGGACATGCAGGGCGGCACCTTCACCATCTCCAACGGCGGCGTCTACGGCTCGATGCTGTCGACACCGATCCTCAACGCGCCGCAGTCCGGTATCCTCGGCATGCACCGGATTGAGCAGCGCCCGGTGGTGCTGAAGGATGGCTCGATCGCGGCCCGCCCGATGATGTACCTGGCGCTGAGCTACGACCACCGCATCGTCGACGGCAAAGAGGCGGTGACGTTCCTCGTGCGCGTAAAGGAGTGCCTCGAGGATCCGCAGCGGTTCGTGCTGGATCTGTGATAATCTCGCACGACGAAATCGAGGACGACATGAGCCAGCACGTCAAAGACCTCACCGAGGCGGCCCGCCAGCTCACTCGGGAAGAGCGTTTGGAGCTCGTGGAAAGCATTCTCGCGACGCTCGGCGGCTCTGATCCTGAGATCGAGCGGGCGTGGGCCAAAGTGGCAAACGACCGCTACGAGGCATATCTCCGCGGTGAAACGACCGCACGGGACGCCAAGGATGTGCTTGCAGAGATTCGCGGCCGACGGGCCTCGCAATGACAATCCGCTTTCTCGCTGAGGCGGAAACTGAAATCGCAAATGCTGAAGCCTGGTACGCTGGTCAGATGCCTGGGCTCGAGGAACGCTTCCTGGCCGATGTCGAGAGCGGTCTGGCGCTCATAGAGGAGCGCCCGATGGCGTGGCAGCCACTCAACGGCAATTTACGCCAGTTTCTGCTTCGCAAGTTTCCCTACGGCATCATCTATCGGATCACCGACGACGGCATTCTTATGCTCGCCGTCGCTCACCTGCACCGAAAGCCGGGCTACTGGCGCGACCGGACATGAGCTCGCGCCCCACACATCTCTGAGGGAATCCATGACCTACGACCTGATCGTGATCGGCACCGGCCCGGGCGGCTATGTGTGCGCCATCCGCGCGGCGCAGCTCGGGCTCAAGACGGCCGTCGTCGAGAAGCGCAAGACGCACGGTGGTACCTGTCTCAACGTCGGCTGCATCCCGTCGAAGGCACTGCTGCACGCGTCCGAGACGTTCGATGAAGCCGGCCATGGCTTCAAGGCACTCGGCATCCATGTCGAGCCGAAGCTCGATCTCGCCGGCATGATGAAGCACAAGCAGGACACAGTGGACGCCAACGTCAACGGCGTCGGCTTCCTCCTGAAGAAGAACAAGGTCGACGTGTTCCACGGCACCGGCTCGATTCCGGCCGCCGGCAAGGTCACCGTCACCGCCGACGACGGCAAGGCGCAGACGCTGGAAACCAAATCGATCGTCATCGCCACCGGCTCCGACGTCGCCTCACTGCCGTTCATCAGAATAGACGAGAAGCGCGTCGTCTCGTCGACCGGCGGGCTTGAGCTCTCCGAAGTGCCGGCCAAGATGATCGTCATCGGCGCGGGCGTCATCGGCCTCGAACTCGGCTCGGTCTGGCGCCGGCTCGGCTCGGAGGTCACCGTCGTCGAGTACCTCGACCGCATCCTTCCGGGCATGGACGACGAAGTCGCCAGGCAGACGCAGCGCCTGCTCGCCAAGCAGGGCCTCAAGTTCCACTTGGGCGCGAAGGTGACCGGCGTCAAGTCCGACGCCAGCGGCGCCACCGTCACGTTCGAGCCCGCGAAGGGCGGCGAGGCGCAGGAGCTGTTCGCCGACGTCGTGCTGGTCGCCATCGGCCGCCGGCCCTACACCGACGGCCTCGGCCTCCAAGCGGCGGGCGTCACCATCGAGAAGGGCCGCGTCGTCATCGACGACCACTTCCAGACCAACGTCGCCGGCATCTACGCGATCGGTGACGTGGTGCGCGGACCGATGCTCGCCCACAAGGCCGAGGACGAGGGCGTCGCCGTCGCCGAGCTGCTCGCCGGCCAGGCTGGCCACGTGAACTACGATGTCATCCCAGGCGTTGTGTACACGTTCCCCGAGGTCGCCGCCGTCGGCAAGACCGAGGAGGAGCTGAAGGCCGCCGGCGTCGCCTATAAGTCCGGCAAGTTCAACTTCACCGCCAACGGCCGCGCCCGCGCCAACCGGACGACCGAGGGCTTCGTGAAGGTGCTGGCGGACGCCCAGACCGACCGCGTGCTCGGCGTGCACATCGTCGGCGCCGGCGCCGGCGAGATGATCCACGAGGCAGCCGTGCTGATGGAGTTCGGCGGCTCGAGCGAAGACCTCGCCCGCACCTGCCACGCACACCCGACCATGAGCGAGGCGGTGAAAGAAGCGGCGATGGCGGTTGAGAAGCGGCAGATTCACAGCTGACCCGCCGGGAGGAGGCTGATGCACGAACTCTCGAAGCCCGTCCTGATCGCGCTGAGCCTCGTCTGTCTCGTGTGCCTGGTCGGCGTGGGATTCGTCGTGCGCGACGTCGCGATCAGCCTCGGTGCCACCGGTCACGTGCCTGCGATCGCCGGAATCGGCGCCAGCCTCGCCGCAGCGCTGGTCCTCAAGATGCTGATCTGGCGGCTCGGCACGCGACGCTGAGCGTCGGCGTCGAGTGAACCTCTTCACAGGCTCCGCCGTATTCTCCTCAGATCAGCGGGGAGACGCCGGATGCAGCTCGTCATCGCCTACATCGCCACCGCCGTCGTGTTCCTCGCCGTTGACTTCCTCTGGCTCGGCTACGTCGCCTACGGTCTCTACCGCGCTCAACTCGGTTCCCTGCTGGCAGAGCCGTTCAACATGACGGCGGCGGTCGGCTTCTACCTGATCTACGTCATCGGAATCCTCGTCTTCGCGGTCGCGCCGGCGCTCAAGTCGGGGCAGTGGACCGATGCGCTGCTCTACGGGGCACTGTTCGGATTCTTCTGCTACGCCACCTATGACATGACGAACCTCGCCACGCTGAAGGACTGGCCGCTGACCATCACGCTCGTCGACATCTCGTGGGGCACGGGTTTGACGGCGCTTTCGGCCACCGTAGGTTATCTCGTCGCCAGCCGCTTCGGCTGACAGCCTAGTCGGCACGACCTCTTTCGCGCCGATCGGCGTCACCGAGGTGGCGTTCCGGCGTTAGTCTTTCATTAACCGTAACACCGTTCGATCATGCGTCGTGAGATTCGCCGCGAGGGAAGAGACGCATGACCATCAGCCCTGCCGAACTCGCGCTCGACCACGACCTCGGCGATGCGCTTGCGGATTTTCAGCGCCACCTGGCGCACGGGCGCGGCGCCTCGGGCAATACGCAGGTCGCTTATGCTCGCGACCTCCGCCAGTTCCTCGACTTTCTCTCCGGCCATCTCGGCCATCCGCCCTGCCTGGGCGATCTCGGGCGCCTCGACGTCAAGACGTTCCGCGCCTTCATGGCACACCGGCGCCGGCACGGCATCACCTCGCGCTCGCTGTCGCGCACGATGTCGGCGCTGCGTACGTTCTTCCAGTGGCTCGAGACGGAGGAGCGCTCGAAGAACCGTGCCGTCATGCGCGTCGCCATGCCTAAGCTGCCGCACGGCGTACCGAAGCCGCTGACGGTCGAAAAGGCCGCCGCCGTCATCGAGGCGGGCATGGACGCCGAACTGGACTGGGTCGCCGCTCGCGATATTGCCGTGCTGATGCTGCTCTATGGCGCCGGCCTGCGCATCTCCGAGGCACTCGCCATAACACCCGCCGAGGCGCCGGGCGAGCTGCGCGACGTGCTGCGTATCCGCGGCAAGGGCGGCAAGGAGCGGGTGGTGCCGGTGCTGCCGGTCGTTTGCGCAGCGATCGCGCGCTATCTGCGGCTCTGCCCATTTCCGCTCGCCGCCGACGAGCCGCTGTTCAGGGGCGCGCGCGGCGGGCCGCTGTCGCCCCGCATCATCCAGCTCAGGATGGAGGAGTTGCGCTGCGAGTTGAGCCTGCCGGCAACTGCGACGCCGCACGCGCTGCGCCACTCGTTCGCCACGCACCTGCTCTCGGCCGGTGCCGACCTGCGCCAGATCCAGGAACTGCTCGGCCACGCCTCGCTATCGACGACCCAGGTCTACACCGAGGTCGACCGCGAGCGCCTGCTCGCCGTCTACGACAAGGCGCATCCGCGAGCCTGAGCGCTGAACCGATCGCCGTGACTACGGCTGGCTGTCGCGACGTCGGCGCGACGGCCGAGCCGGCGGCCAGGCACGCTCCTTGCAGCCCGTCCCGCAATATTGCTTTGCGGAGGGTGAAAGATGCGCACGGCCTTGCTCGGCAGGCTCGCTCTGGTGCTGACGGCGTTCCTTGCGGCTGCTCCCGCGTTCGCAGGCAACGTACTGCCCGGCTGCGGCGGCAGGGATATTCTCGCCGAACTCCGCGCCTCGGCACCGGCCGCCCACGCCCGCCTGATGGCAGCGGCCGAGCACACCGAAAACGGTGGCGCCCATCTGTGGCGCGTCGCCAGGGCGGGCCAGAAGCCGTCCTACCTTTTCGGTACCATCCACATGACCGATCCGCGCGTGACGACGCTTTCGCCAGCCGTCGCGGCGGCGCTAGACGGTGCGTCGTCGGTCGCTGTCGAGATCGCCGGGCTCAGCGATGGCGCCGTGATGCGGGCGGTCGGCGCCAACCCGCAGATGCTGATTTTCACCGATGGCCGACGGCTCGACCGCATGCTGTCGCCGAGTGAGTTCGCGACGGTCAGCAAGACACTGGCCCGCATCGGCGTGCCAGCCCCCGCGCAAGTCTCGATCCGGCCGTGGCTCGTCTCGATGCTGCTTGCCATCTCCGACTGCGAGCGCTCCCGCATGGCCGACAAGCAGCCGGTGCTCGACCAGGTGATCGAGCACAGGGCACGCGCCGCCGGCAAGGACGTCATCGGCCTCGAAACGGTGGCGAGTCAGGTCCGCGCTATGGCGTCGGTCTCCGATGCCGACCAGATCGCCATGCTGAAGAGCACGCTGCGCCACGCTGATCGTTCCGACGACATGCGCGAGACGCTGTTGCGGCTCTATCTCGAGCGGCGGATCGGCGCCGTGTTCGCCCTGCAGCGCCATTTCGCGATGGAGGCCGGGCTCCCCAGCGATGCGATGCGCGGTTTCGAGACCAGTCTCATCTCGCTGCGTAACCGCACGATGCTCGACAAAGCCGGCCCGCTGATCGATCGTGGCGGCGCCTTCATCGCGGTGGGCGCGGCGCATCTCGTCGGACCGCACGGTCTGGTGGCGCTGCTGCGCCGGGACGGCTATTGGGTGACGCCCGCCGAGTAGACCGGCCTCATGTTGCAGCCGCCCGCCGTCTCGGGCAGACTGGCATGGACGGGCGAGCGCTACCCAAGCGCGAAAGGGTAGGGCCATGCAAATCCGGGACGTGCTGACACACAAGGGCAACCGGGTTGTCGCGATCTGGACGACGCGCGTCGTGCGCGACGCGCTCCGCCTTCTCGAGGAGAACGGCATCGCCTCGCTGGTGGTCACCAACTACGAAGGTCGGCCGCTCGGGCTCGTGTCCGATCGTGAACTGATCGGTACCCTCGCGCGGCACGGCGAAAGAGCCTTCGATTTCGGCGTCGTCGACGTGATGATCTCGCCACCGCCGACATGCGGACCTGAGACCAGCGTGCAGCAGGCACTGCGGAAGATGACCGAGCAGCGGGTGCGACACCTGATCGTACAGGAGTCCGGCGAGACGCGCGGCATCGTAAGCATCGGCGACCTGGTCAAGGCACGCCTAGAGGACGCCGAGACGGAAAGCCGCGTGCTGCGCGACATGGCGCGCGGCCAGATTTTCCTCTCGGGTGAGCAACGATGACGGCGGAAGGCTAGAGAGGGGCGATGTCGAAGGCAGCACTTATCGTCGGCGCGGGCAGCGGCATATCCGCGTCTTTCGCCCGCCTGTTGGCGCGCGAGGGCTACCGGGTGGCACTCGCCGCGCGGAACACCGAGAAACTTGCCGCGCTCTGCAGCACCACCGGCGCGCGAGCCTACGCGTGCGATGCGACCAGCGCGGAGGACGTCGCTGCCTTGTTCGATGCCTGCGGCAAGGACGTCGGACCGCCCGACGTCGTGCTGTTCAACGCCAGCGCACGTGCACGCGGACCGGTTGTCGACCTCGTTGCAGCAGACGTGGCACGCGCTGTCGCAGTCTCCGCGCTCGGCGGCTTTCACGTCGCACAGGCCGCTGCGCGGTGCATGCTGCCGCGCGGCACCGGCACCATACTGTTCACCGGCGCCTCGGCGAGCGTGAAAGGCTACGCGGAATCGGCGCCGTTCGCGATGGCGAAGTTCGCATTGCGCGGGCTCGCCCAGTCGATGGCTCGCGAGCTGGCGCCGAAGGGTATCCACGTCGCCCACTTCGTCATCGACGGCGGCGTCAGGAACGCCGCGACCGGACGGCTCGAGGGTGCTGACGATAGACCGGACAGATGGCTCGACCCCGACGCCATCGCCGAGACCTACCTGCACGTCGTCAACCAGCCGCGCTCGGCCTGGACCTGGGAGATCGAACTCCGGCCGTGGGTCGAGCGGTTCTGATGGTGGCTGGCGCGCTCAGAAAGAGGGGCACCGACCGCTGGCGGCGAGGGCAGCGCGGCCGGCATTCGTCACCGTGACGATGCCGCCCGTCGCCGGGTCGTAACCGCGCGCGACAAGGCCTGCCTCCACTGCATCCTCCCACACCGTGAGGCGCGGGCACGACGTGCGCCAGACATCCATCAGCTCGGCGTGTGTGCGCGGCTCGCGCGCGACCCATTCGACGAGGTCGAGCACGAGAGGCCGAGTTTCCTCGATTGCCATTGGAGCCTCCAGGATCAATGCGGCTCCCTAGCGGCCGCCGCCAACGTCTACATGCGTGCCGGTGACGTAACTCGCCTTGTCCGACAACAGCCATAGCACCGCTTCGGCGACTTCTTCCGCGGTGCCGGTGCGCTTCATCGGTACGACCGGTGTCAGCCGCTTGGTGCGCTCGGCATCGCCCATGTCGGCGTGGATCTCGGTCTCGATCAGACCGGGCCGGACCGCATTGACGCGGATGCCCTGCGGGCCGAGTTCGGCGGCCATGCCGGTGGTGAACGTGTCTATCGCACCTTTCGAGGCAGCATAGGCGAGCGACCCGCCGCCGCCGCCGATGCGGGCCGCCGCCGAACTCATGTTGACGATGGCGCCGCCCTTGCCACCGAGCGCCGTCGACATGCGCTTCACCGCCTCGCGAGCGCAGAGAAACTGGCTCGAGATGTTGGTCCGCCAGAGCTGGTCGATGATACCGGCGTCGGTCTTTTCGATCGGCGTCAGCAGGGTCACGATGCCGGCGTTGTTGAAGAGGTGCGTGACGGGACCGAAGGTTTTGTCGCAGGCCGCGAACAGCGCCATGACTCCGGCTTCCGTCGAAACGTCGGCCTGCACCGCTAGCGCGTCGCCGCCGGCCTTCTTGATGCCGGCTACGACGTCGTTGGCACTGTCGGCGCGCTTTGCGTAGTTGACGACGACCTTGTAGCCTTGCGTCCCGCCGAGCCGCGCCGTCGCCGCGCCGATACCCCGGCCGCCGCCGGTGACGATGAGGATTCTGGTCATCACGTTTCCCTGTAATTCAGCTTTCTGCTGTCGCGGCGGTCCGTCAGGCCATCCCCTTGCGCATTTCGCGAGCGATGACGAGCTGCTGGATCTGCGTCGTACCTTCGTAGATGCGGACGAGGCGGACGTCACGGTAGATGCGTTCTACGGGCGAGGCCGCCATATAGCCGGCGCCGCCGAAGATCTGCACGGCTCGGTCAGCCACGCGGCCGACCATCTCGGACGCGTACATCTTGCAGGCGGCGGCCTGGATCAACGTGCTCTCGCCGGCGTCGTAGCGGGCGGCCGTATCACGCACCATGCACTCTGCCGCGTAGCATTCGGTCCAACTGTCGGCCAGCATCGCTTGGACAAGCTGGAAGCCGGCGATCGGCTGGCCGAACTGCTCGCGCTCGCTGGCATAGCGCTGCGCCTCGTCGATAAGCCGCTTCGCAGTACCGACGCAGACGGCGGCGATATGGATACGACCGCGATCGAGAACCTTCATCGCCGTCTTAAAGCCGACGCCGGGCCGACCGCCGATGATGCGATCCGCCGGCACGCGCACGTTCTCGAAGATCACGTCCGATGTGACAGTGCCGCGCTGGCCCATCTTCTTGTCCTTGGGACCGAAGGTGATCCCCGGGGCTTTCGCGTCGACGATGAAAGCCGAGATGCCCGCCGCACCCTTGTTGCCCGGATCGGTGCGCGCCATGAGCGTCAGCACGTCGGCGCGGCGCGCGTTGGTGATGTAGCGCTTGGTTCCGTTGACCACATAATGATCGCCGTCGAGGATGGCGGTGGTGCGGAGCGAGGCCGCATCCGACCCGGACCCCGGCTCGGTCAGGCAGAACGAGGAGACAAGTTCGCCCTTCGCCAGCCTCGGGAGGAATTCGTGCTTCTGTGCCTCGGTACCATCGATGACGATGCCCTGGCTGCCGATGCCGATGGTGGTGCCGAACACGCCGCGAAAAGCGGGCGAGGTCCAACCGAACTCCTTGGCAAGCTCGACCTCCTGCGAGGACGAGAGGCCAAGACCGCCGTACTCCACCGGAATGGTGAAGCCGAACAGCCCCATCTCCTTCAATTCGCTGACGATCTCGCCCGGAACGTCATCGTCGGCCTCGACCTTGGCCTCGAGTGGCACGAGACGCTCGCGCACGTAACGGCGGACCGTATCGCGAAAGGCGGCGAAAGTCTCATCGTCGACACTCGAGACGATCGGTGAGCGGACCGGGGCGTCCATCGGGCTTCCTCCATGGCGTTCTTGTTATCGTCGCGCGAGGCCGGGGCCGGCCAGAAGAGCGAACGCCCGCCGGCTCTCGCCGACGGGCGCTCCCTCGAACGCGGAAAGCGCGTGGAGGATCATACCGGACGTGCGAGGCCCGAAGAAGTGTCCGAAGCGGCACGGCTGCCATCGCCATCCAACGGCCTGACTCCGTCGACGTCCGGTCCGTGCGACGAACGCCAGGGCTCCAGACGCTCGATGACGACGAGCGCGACGACCAGCACCGCAGCGAGGACGACCGCCACCAGCCAGAACGGCAGGCCAATGAGCTTGTCGAAACCGATCTTCTGGCCCTTTTCGGCGAAGAAGCCAGTGATGGCGGCATCGTTGTAGCCGTAGAACATCGCCCCCGCGAGACCGCCGGCGAGCGTGAACCAGGCGTCACGGTAGCCGGCGCCGATCTGCGCCATGGTGGTACCGGGGCAGGCACCAGACAGCACGATGCCGACGCCGAGCAGCGCACCACCGATCAGATCCGCCCGCCACAGCAGCGGCTTCAGCGACAGCTTCACACCGACGACCCCATTGAGAACCGCCAGCACCAGGAGACCGGTGACGACGGCGGTCAGGAAGATCTTCAGCATCAGGAAATTGCGGAGTTGCATCTGGCCGAGAATGACACCGGGCTCGAACACGCGCGACTTCTCGAGCGCGAAGCCGAAAACGATGCCGGAGGCGAGGCCGATCAGAATTGCGGTCATGACGGACATGGGGTTCTCTCCTCTACGTCAGACGCGGCGAAGCAGCATGGCAGCGGCTATGCCACCGGCGAACATGGCGATGACGGCCATGGTCGAGCCCACCGAGAGTTGAGCCATGCCCGAGATGCCGTGACCGGATGTGCAACCGCCGGCGATACGTGCGCCGAGCAGCATCACGAAGCCGCCGAGAAAGGCGATCGGTGCGCGGGCCCAGAGCCCGGACGTGCCCATGGCGCGATGCCAGACCGGCGAGACCGACTGCCGGCGGGCCCCCGAAAGCTTCACCGAGACGAAGGCACCAAGCGCGATGCCGACGACGATCGCGACCTGCCACCAGTTCTTGGCGCCGGCCATGTGGCTGGTGAAATACTTGATCCCGCTCACAGCCGGATCGAACAGGGACGCCACGTGCGCCGAGACGGTGACGAACGACGACGAGGCGCCGAGCGCCGTGTTCATCAGCAGAAAAGTCGGGATCTGCAGGAGCCCGATCACGACGCCCGCGACATAGGGCGACCAGGCTCGGTCGGTGAGGCTTGGCATGGCGTTCTCCATGGCTGGGACTCAGTCATGGCATTACATATGCGAATTTTTGAATGTGTCAATGGACAGGCCGCCGCGGCGGGCCAGCGCCTCACGGGGGCTTAGGTAATGCGGAGCAATCAGCCGGGCCGGCGGGACCAGCCGCCGGTCAGCGAAATGCGCGGACAGCCGAGACGCTCCTTCAACGCCTGCTGCAGGCCTTCCAGCGTGTCGGTCGCCGAGTAGACACCACCGGTCTGCTGGGCAAGGCAGGCGATCTGCGCCTCGTTCTGGCTGCCGAGATCGAAACCGATCACGTGCACACGCACGTTCGGCAGCTCGCGCGCGATGCGGGCGCCGACGGCGCAGGCGCTGAATCCGCAATTTTCGAGCCCGTCGGTGACGAGCACCACGATACCCGGCTTGCCGGCGGTATTGAGTGTCTCGGCAGCAAGCATCACGGCAGGTGACAGCGGCGTCTGGCCCGCCGGCTCGATGTGGCCGAGCTGGGCGACGATGAGGCCGGCGCTGTCGGCCATCGGCGGAAAGCGCAGCGCGATTCCGCCGCAGCGTTGGCCGGGATCGCCGCCGTAGGTGACGAGACCGGTGCGCCGCTTGCGTGTCAGATCGGGCAGCACGCGAGCCGCCGCCTCCCGCGCGATGTCGAGCTTGGTCTGACCATGCCGGACGATGCCCATCGATCCCGACGCGTCTAACACGAGCATCGCATCTTCGTCGCAGGCCGCAGCGACCGTGGGCGCAAGCGCAGTCACGGTGGCAAGCGCCAGCCGGAACAACAAGGCAGAGAGCGACACGATCAGTACCTCACTGCAGGGGTGAGCCGCGAAAGCCGCGCACGGACGAGGCTAGCTGGCAACTATGGACGAATTGTCGCCCCGGCGCGTCGGAACGGCGGCGAAGGGTGAATGCGCTGCCCGTTCAGCCGGGGTGCACGTCGGTGCTGCCCCGCTCGCATGCCTGCTTCACGGCGGACACGTCACCGACGATCTGGAGCCGGACATAACGAAGCATCAGCCAGCCGAGCGGTGCGAACAGGCGGGCGCCGAACGTCAGCGGTTCGCCGGAGAACGCCACCGCAAGGTGTGTGCGGCGGTCGCCGGTATCGGCGAGAGTATGCTCGACACGATAGCGAGTGCCGTGATTCTCGGCGCCGAGCACGAACCGGGATGGCGCCACAAGCTCGACGACCGTCATCTCCTCGGTTGCGGACCGGCCGAAAACCCTGCGCGTCTCGCGAAACCGGGTGCCGACGCGCACCGGCCCCGGTGTCAGCACCTCGACCTGCCCGATCGCTGGCAGCCGGGACGGCCAGGCGCGCACATCCGTGACGACCGCGAAAACCTCGGTCCACGGTGCATCGATCCTGGTCTCAACCTCGACGCGCATCGGCGCAATCCGGCGTGCATCCGTTGGCAGTGAACGCTAGACTCCTCGCACATTCCCCTGCGGACGGAAACGCACCAACGCCGGAGATGCATGATGAGCCACCAGCCCTGCCCCGATCCCGTGCCGGGCGACGCCCGGGCCTGCGACGCCATCGAGCACGTCATCGTGCCGCGTGCCCGGGATCTCGGCGGTTTCGAGGTGCGCCGTGCGCTGCCGGCGGCCGCCAAGCAGATGATCGGCCCGTTCATTTTCTTCGACCAGATGGGACCGGCCGAATTCCTGATCGGCCCAGGCATCGACGTGAGGCCGCATCCGCACATCGGGCTCGCCACCGTCACCTACCTGTTCGAGGGGCGCATCATCCACCGCGACAGCCTCGGCACGGCGCTGCCTATCGAGCCGGGCGCCGTCAACCTGATGACGGCAGGGAGCGGCATCGTCCATTCCGAACGGGAGACCAGCGAAGACCGGGCCGCGTCACGGCGCCTGTTCGGCATCCAGGCCTGGGCCGCCCTGCCGAAAGCGCACGAGGAGACGGCGCCCGCGTTCGCCCACCACGGCGTCGGCGAGCTGCCGCGCATCGAGGGTGAAGGCAAGCGCGTGCGGCTGATCATGGGCACGCTCTACGGCGAGACGGCACCGACCGCCTTCCCGCATCCGTCGTTCTATGCCGAAGCCGTGCTCGCACCCGGCGCCCTACTGCCGCTCGATGCCGACTGGGACGAACGTGCGGTCTATATCGCGTCCGGCGAGATCGACATCGCCGGCCAGACGTTCGGCGCCGGCCGCATGCTGGTGTTCCGCCCCGGCGACAGGATCTCGATCCTCGCCCTCTCCAACGCCCGCCTGATGCTGCTGGGTGGCGAGCCGATGGACGGACCTCGCCACATCTGGTGGAACTTCGTCTCCTCCTCGAAGGAGCGCATCGAGCAGGCGAAAGAGGAATGGCGGCGCGGCCGCTTCGAGACCGTTCCGGGCGACGAGGCTGAGTTCATCCCGCTGCCGGAGCGGTGAGGTGCCATGCTCGCTCAGGCTGTTGCTCCTCGATCACGCCAAACCATCCTCGACAACCGGGCGCCAGGATTCTGCGCGGCGTCTGATCCAGAACATTTCGTCCCGACCGGCGCTTGCATATGCGTGGAGCGTCTTGCTCCGCCAAGACGTGCCTGAGGTTGCGTTTGGAGTTCGACGATGTACGCGCGCATCACGGCGACAGCTGCCGCCTTCATTGTCGCTCTCGCCTGCGCTGGCGGCGTCGGCGAGGCGCACGCTCAACCGGCACAGCGCTACAACTGGTCCGGCATCTATATCGGCATCCACGGCGGCGCGGCGTGGAGCGATGTGAATTGGCAGACCACTGTCGCCGGTGTCCCGTCAGACCAAAGCAGCGACGCCACGAACGCGCTCTTAGGTGGCCAGGCTGGTTTCAACTGGCAAATCGGCACGCTCGTGATCGGACTTGAGGCCGATATCTCGAAGACGCGTGCCCGGGAAGGCGCAACCTGCCCGAATCCAGCATTCACCTGCTTCAGTCAGCTGGATACACTCGCGTCCGTTCGAGCCCGCCTGGGGACGACGGCACTAGCGCACCACGTTCTCCTCTACGTCACCGGCGGCTGGGGCTTTGCCGACTATACCTTCGAGGCGTTGCCCACCGCAGGCGGATTTCATCGCACCAAGAGCTTTGAAGGTTGGTCTGTGGGCGCTGGCGGCGAGATGGCAATTGCCGGCCATTTCTCGTTGCGTGCGGAGTACCTAGCCTACATTTTTGATGCCGCGCACGAGGCAGCCGGCAACACGAGCGCGACAAGCCGGCCGACAGTCAATGTGGCACGGATCGGCCTCAACTACCGCTTCTGACAGAGATGGTAGCTCGCCTACCCCCTCGCCCCGAAAATCGCGCTGCCGACGCGCACGTGCGTTGCGCCGAATTGCACGGCCGTCTCGAAGTCGGCGCTCATGCCCATGGAGAGGCCGGCTACATCGTTCTCGGACGCCAGCTTGGAGAGCAGAGCGAAATGCACCGCCGGCTCCTCGTCGACAGGCGGGATGCACATCAGGCCGGCGATGGTGAGCCCCAGTTCCTCGCGGCAGAGTTTCAGGAAGGCCGCCGTTTCGACCGGCGCGATACCGGCCTTCTGCGGTTCCTCGCCGGTGTTGACCTGCACGAACAGAGCCGGCCGCTTGCCCTGCCGGGTCATCTCGGTGGCGAGCGCCCGCGCGATCTTCTCGCGGTCGACCGAGTGGATCGCATCGAACAGCGCAACGGCTTCGCCCGCCTTGTTGGACTGCAGCGGACCGATCAGCGCGAGGTGGAGATCTGGGAACCGCTCACGAAGTGCCGGCCACTTGGCCTTGGCCTCCTGCACACGATTCTCGCCGAACAGGCGGTGGCCCGCCTCCAGCACCGGCAGGATGGCGTCGGCGTCGTAAGTCTTGGAGACGGCGACAAGGTGAACGGAGGCTGGATCTCGACCAACCTCGCGGGCGGCATCGGCGATGCGGGCGCGGATCGTGGCGATGGCGGTGGTGACATCCGTTCGGGGCTGATCGCTCATTGTGGTTTTCCTGGCGGAGGCTCGTGTCGGGGGGACGGGATAGAGTTCACCGATAGCAGACATCCAGCGGCATATCCGTCGGAACCAAGTTCACTGTAACACACGGCGGTCCGGCGCCGGGCGACCGGCACACGCGCCCGCAGTTTCGCGCCCGCCTTGACCTGCCTCACCATTCGCGTTCATTACCGCGCGGACAGCGCCAGATGAGATTTCCTCCCCATGCCAACCGATCGTCCCGCCGCCACCCCGGAACGCACCGCAGAACGCTACAACGCCGCCGACCGCGAGGCGCACTGGCAGGCCGTGTGGGCCGAGCGCAACATATTCCGCGCGGACAATAATTCTTCGAAGCCCAAGAGCTACGTGCTCGAAATGTTCCCGTATCCCTCGGGACGCATCCACATGGGCCACGTGCGCAATTATACGATGGGCGACGTACTGGCGCGGACCAAGCGCGCCAAGGGTTTCAACGTGCTCCACCCGATGGGTTGGGATGCCTTCGGCATGCCGGCCGAGAACGCCGCGATGGAGCGGAAAACGCACCCCGGCACATGGACTTATGCCAACATCGACGCGATGAAGGCACAGCTCAAATCGATGGGTCTTGCCATCGACTGGGAACGCGAATTCGCGACCTGCAACGTCGACTATTACAAGCACCAGCAGCAGCTGTTCCTCGACATGCTGGCCAAGGGTCTCGCCTACCGCAAGTCCTCGAAGGTCAACTGGGACCCGGTCGACATGACCGTGCTCGCCAACGAGCAGGTGATCGAAGGGCGTGGCTGGCGCTCCGGCGCCCTCGTAGAGCAGCGCGAGCTGACGCAGTGGTTCTTCAGAATCACCGCCTACGCCGACGACCTCCTCGAAGCCCTGGGCGGTCTCGACAAGTGGCCGGAGAAGGTGCGCCTGATGCAGGCCAATTGGATCGGCCGCTCGGAAGGCCTGATGGTGCGCTGGAAACTGGCCGAGGGCGCGCCAAGGGGCTTCAGCGAACTCGAGATCTACACGACGCGACCGGACACGCTCTACGGCGCGTCGTTCATGGCGATCGCGCCCGATCATCCGCTGGCGCAAGCGGCCGCGGAGAAAAATCCCGCGCTGGCCGCGTTCTGCGATGAGTGCCGCCGTATGGGCACCTCCGTCGCCGACCTCGAGACCGCGGAAAAGAAGGGCTTCGATACCGGCATCAAGGCCATCCACCCGCTCGATCCGACGTGGGAGCTGCCGGTCTACGTCGCCAATTTCATCCTGATGGACTACGGCACCGGCGCCATCTTCGGCTGCCCGTCCGGCGACCAGCGCGACATCGAATTCGCCCGCAAGTACGGCCTGCCGGTGGTGCAGGTGGTGATGCCGGCGGACGAAGCGAAGCGCGCCGAGGTGCGCGCGCAGATCGAAGCCGGCACTGCCTACACCGACGACGGCGTCATGGTGAACTCGCGTCACCTCGACGGACTGACAACAGCGGAGGCCTTCGAGAAAGTCGCCACCGAGCTCGAGAAGAAAACGCTCGCCAAGAAGCCCGTGGCGCAACGCAAGGTGAATTTCCGCCTGCGCGACTGGGGCATCTCGCGCCAGCGCTACTGGGGCTGTCCGATCCCGGTCATCCACTGCGAGGCGTGCGGCGTGGTGCCTGTGCCGGCGGCTGATCTGCCGGTGAAACTCCCCGACGACGTCTCGTTCGACAAGCCCGGCAACCCGCTCGACCGCCACCCGACCTGGGGCAAGGTCGCCTGTCCGACGTGTGGCAAGCCCGCGCGGCGCGAGACGGACACCATGGACACTTTTGTCGACTCGTCCTGGTACTTCGTGCGCTTCACCGCGCCCGACGCCGCGACGCCTTCCGACATTGACGCGGCCGACTACTGGCTGCCGGTCGACCAGTACATCGGCGGCATCGAGCACGCGATCCTGCACCTGCTCTATTCGCGCTTCTTCGCCCGCGCGATGGCCGAGACCGGCCATCTGCCGCAGGGCATGACGGAGCCGTTCGGCGCGCTCTTCACACAGGGCATGGTTGTTCACGAGACCTACCGCCGCGCCAACGTCGAGCCGCCGCAGTGGCTACTGCCGACCGAGGTGCGTTTCGAGGGCGAAGGTGAGGCGCGTACCGCCATCGAAATCGCGACCGGCAAACCGGCGATCATCGGCTCCATCGAGAAGATGTCGAAGTCGAAGAAGAACCTGGTCGACCCGGACGACATTATCCAGAGCTACGGCGCCGACGTCGCTCGCTGGTTCATGCTGTCCGACAGCCCGCCCGAACGCGACGTGCAGTGGACCGAAGCGGGCGTCGAAGGCGCGCGGCGCTTCCTGCAGCGCGTCTGGCGCCTGGTCGGCGAAGCCCAAGCTCGGATGGCGGCCAAGGATGCGCCTGCGCCCGCGAACTTCGGGCCCGCGGCGACCTCGCTGCGTCGCGTGGCTCACAAGACGGTCGACCGCGTCGGATCGAGCATCGAGCAGCTTCGCTTCAACGTCGCGGTAGCGGCGATCTACGAGTTCGCGAACGCCATTCAAGCTGCATTGTCCGCGAAGGAGGACAAGTCCGCGCCCGACATGGCCTGGGCGTTGCGCGAGGCGATCGAGTTGCTGGTGCAGATGCTCGCGCCGATGATGCCGCACATCGCCGAGGAGTGCTGGGCGCGGCTCGGCTACAACACCCTGATCGCGGAACAGCCCTGGCCGGTCGCGGACCAGGGCCTTGTCGTTGACGATACGATCACCATTGCCGTACAGGTGAACGGCAAGCGCAGGGACGAGCTGACGATTTCGCGATCGGCGAGCAACTCGGACGTGGAGGCGGCGGCGCTGAAACTCGAAGCCGTGGTCAGGGCGCTCGAAGGCAAGGTGCCGCGCAAGGTGATCGTCGTCCCGCAGAGGATCGTCAATGTCGTTGGCTGACGCGTTCCGATCGGTGATGCCGGCACTTTCAGTGACCAGGCTGCTCGGTGTTGTCGCACTGGCGGCTCCGCTGGTTGCTGGCTGCTCGGGCGACGGCAGTGGGTTCCGGCCAATGTACGCCGCCCCGCTCGACGGCGGACCCAGCCTCGACGAGAAGCTGGCCTCTGTCGAATTCGGCCGGATTCCGGGCCGCGTTGGACAGCGCATCCGCAACGAGCTGTCGTTCCAGGCGACGGGCGGGGGCGATCGCGCGCCGCCCCGGTACAAGCTGGAGGTCATCCTCAAGGAGCGCGTGCTGACGACGCTCGTCGAGAGGGACGGCAAGTCGCGCGGGCAGGTCTACACGGTCGACGCCGATTTCCGCCTGATCTCGACCACCGACAAGGCCGTAATATTGACAGGCGCCAGCTTCGGCCGTGCGAGCTTCGAGCGTTTTACCTCGATCTACGCCAACGTTCGTGCACGCGAGGACGCCGAAAACCGGGTGGCGCGCACCATCGCGACAGACATCCGTTCCCGTCTTGCCGCGTTCCTTTCGGCACGCGCCTGAGCCTACGTCCGGCACCCGGCCACGCACCGGAGCACAGCCATGGTCGCCTTGAAGGCGGGTGAGGCGCAGTCGTTTTCCCGCACCGTACCTCGCAAGTATTCGGTCTTCCTGTTCCACGGTACCGATCCGGGTCTCGTCGCCGAACTCGCCCGTCAGACCGCCGAGACCCTCGCCAAACGCGAATCGCCGCCGTCCGAGATTCTGCGCATCGAGGACGCAGACCTCGAGAATGACCCGGACCGGCTGATCGTCGAGCTGAACACCATGCCGATGTTCGGCGGCGGCAAGGTCGTGCGCACCACGACGGGACGCCGGGTCAACGGCCCGATGCTCGCGACCCTGATCGAGGATGGCCCCCCGTCCGCCTCTCTTGTCGTCGAGGCCGGCAGCCTCAAGGCGTCCGACGCGCTGCGCAAAGCATTCGAAAAGGCACCGTTCGCAGCCGCCGTCGCCTGTTACGCCGACTCCAGCGACTCGCTGGAGGCACTCGCAAGCCAGATGCTACGCGAGGCCGGCATCGTTGCCGACCCAGCGGTTACGGAAAGCCTCGTCGCCCGACTCGGTGCCGACCGCGGCCTGTCACGGCAGGAAATTGAAAAGCTCATCCTCTATGCCGGCCCGGGCGCAACGCTGACCCAGGCGGACGTCGAGGCGATCGTCGGCGATGCTGCCGAGCAGACGCTCGACCGCGTGGCGGACGCCGTTGCAGAAGGACGAGGTAGCGTCGCCGTAATCGAGCATGACCGCGCGGTCGCCTCTGGCCAGACGCCTCAGGGTGTCCTGCTCGCCGTGGAGCGGCATTTCCTGATGCTCAGCAGGCTTTCGGCGCTGGTCGCGGGAGGCAAGCCGGCACGGGAGGCCATGCGCCAGCTCCGCCCGCCGCTGCACTTCTCGCGTCAGGACGCGATGGCCACGCATTGCCGCATCTGGCACGAGGCGGCGTTGACATCCGCCATTCAGCGTATCGCCGCCGCGCTCAAGGCGGCGCGGGTCGGCGAGATGCCAGAGGCGCTGATCGTCGAGCGCGTGCTCATGGAACTCGCGGCCCAAGCCAAGGCGCTCACCCAGGGTCGCAACAGCTCGCGTCGCTGACGACGCGGGATGAAACCTGGACGATGCTCCACCGCTGCTTGCGACCAAGGCCGGCCGCCCTATAGTGCGCCGCGACAAACGGACCTGAGCCACACGACAATCCGAGGCCCTCATGAAAGAGATCAAGATCGACGTCGTCGGTATCGGAAACGCCATCGTCGACGTGATCGGTCGATGCGACGATGCCTTTCTCGCAAAACACGACGCGCCCAAGGGCCACATGCGGCTCGTCGACGTCGCCACCATGGAAGCACTGTACAAGGACATGGGGCCCGGCATCGAGATCTCCGGTGGATCGGCGGCGAATACCATGGTCGGCATCGCCTCGCTCGGAGGACGCGCCGCGTTCATCGGCAAGGTCGCCGACGACCAGCTCGGCCGCATCTTCGCCCACGACATCCGCGCTGCCGGCGTCACCTTCGACACCAGGCCGGCCGGTGGCGGCGCTCCGACCGCCCGCTCGCTGATCCTGGTCACGCCCGACGGCGAGCGCACGATGAATACGTTCCTGGGCGTCAGTCCCGAGCTCAGCCACGGCGAGATCGACGCCGAAGTGATCGCAGCGAGCCGCATAGTCTACCTCGAGGGCTACCTGTTCGACCGCGCCGAGGCCAAGGCCGCCTTTTTCCAGGCGGCCGACATCGCCCGCCGCGCCGGCCGCCAGGTGGCGTTGACGCTCTCTGACGGATTCTGCGTGGACCGCCACCGCGATGCTTTCCTGGAGCTGATCAGAGGCAGCGTCGACATTCTGTTCGCCAATGAAAGCGAGATCACGTCGCTCTACCAGACCGCAAGTTTCGACGAGGCAGCGCGCCGTGTGAAGGATGATACCCGGCTCGCCGTTTTGACGCGCAGCGAGAAAGGCTCGCTGATCATCAATGGTTCGGAAGAGCACCGCGTACCCGTGAAGCCGGTCCCGAAAGTCGTCGATACCACCGGCGCTGGCGATCTCTATTCGGCGGGTTTTCTCTACGGCTATGCCACCGGCAAACCGCTTGCCGTCGCCGGCGCACTCGGTTCGCTTGCCGCAGCAGAGATCATTGGCCACGTCGGCGCGAGGCCGGAAGCCGATCTTGCCAAGCTCGCGCGCAAGGAAGGCCTTTTGTAGGAAATGAGGGTGCCCCTGCAAGCCCCTATCGCGACTGACGAAATGCTGTCGCCACAGGGGCACCCCGGCCTGTTGCAGAAGCCCCGAATTCCATTTCAAAGAACAACACGTGAATATTCGTGTTTTCTGGACACTCTTTCGTCTGCAACTCTGATTTTTCTTTTTCCAGTGAATTAAACTCTCTGGCCCTCGCCGTCGACGCACCGCACATTGGCCATAACGAATCATGGAAATCGGTGCGATCGATCAATGGCTGAAAACAAGAGACGAGGCCGTCCGAAAGGAACAGGCATCGATGACTTACGCAGGCTCAAGGACATCGCGAGGCTGATGGCAGCCGAACCTGCACTGAAGCCGACCACTGCCATCCGTTCGCTCGGCTATTCCAATCCTTCGATCATCCGCCGGCTGCGCGACAAATTCAACGCCGAAGCCGAAGTGCTGATCGCCGAAGCTCGCCGCGATCTCGGCCTGGATATTGCCGAGCAATCTTCGCGGCCAGAGCGGGTCGGTGCGCCAGCCGCCGGCACGTCTCGACGGCCCACGCAACCGCGGGAGCCAGAGCCGCGTCACTCGCTGCTCCGCCTTGCACATGCGGCCAAACTGACATCGGCCGAGCCGACGCCAACCGTCGAGCCGGCTGCCGCGCCGCGTGCCTCCAATGAAATTGGCCCGATGTCGCCTTCCGCCGACGCGGCGCCGCCACTCGGCACGGCGCCGAGCGCAGAGATCACACTCGTCGAGATCGGCTTCCGTGCCGCCGCGGTTGCGATGCGCCAGCACCTGAGCATCTGCGCCCAGGTCGCTCATATTCCGGCCGTCGCCGCATTCATTCGTCAGCAGATGTTTCTGACCGAGTTGATGCTCGGCGTCGGGCTCCCCAGCCCGCAGCCGACTTCAACGAGGCACTAGCTCGTTTCCCTCCTCCAGCACCGACACCTTACAGCCGCCTCCCCAGGCGGCTTTTTTTTACCTCGGGCCAAGGGCTTCAGAGCTTGCGGAGAGCGACGCTCTCGACGCGATGGTCGGCGCCTTTGGTCAGGATCAGCCGGGCCCGACGCATCGTCGGGAGAATGTTCTCGGAAAGGTTGACCTGATTGATGGTTCGCCAGATTTCGAGCGCCCGCGCCTCGGCTGCATCGGGTGTCAGGCTCGCATACCGGTGAAAATAGGCGCCAGGATCACGAAACGCCGTCGCGCGCAGCTTCATGAACCGCTTCACGTACCAGCTCTCGATCAACTCTGGGGCCGCATCGATGTAAATCGAGAAGTCGAAGAAGTCGGAGACGTAAGGAATGGCCTCACCGTTGCGCGGAAGGCGCGCGGGCTGCAATACGTTCAGTCCCTCGACGATGAGGATGTCCGGCTGGCGAACGGTGGTCGTCATCTGCGGCTGCACGTCGTAGTGGAAGTGCGAATAGACGGGCGCAACCGCTTCCTCCGCGCCCGACTTCACCTCGGCGAGGAAATTCAGCAGACGTGCGGTGTCGAAGCTCTCGGGAAAGCCCTTGCGGTGCATGATCCCGCGCCGCTCGAGTTCGGCGTTGGGATGCAGAAAGCCGTCCGTCGTCACGAGGTCGACGCGCGGATGATCGCCCCACCGGCCGAGCAAGGCGCGTAGTACGCGCGCCGTGGTACTCTTGCCGACGGCGACGGAGCCGGCGACCCCTATGATGAACGGCACCTTGCGCGCGCGCTGGCCGAGAAAGCGGGATGTTACGGCGTGCAATTCCTGCGCCGCCGATACGTAGAGATTGAGCAGTCGCGACAGCGGCAGGTAGATCTCCTCCACCTCGTCCATAGACAGCTCCTCGATCAGCCCGGAGAGCTGTTCGAGGTCACGCGACACCAGCGTCATCGGCGTGTCGAGCCTCAGCCGCGCCCAGTCGGATCGCGAGAAGAGAACGTAGGGTGAGAACTGGATCTGGGGCCGCTCGGCGAGCGTCCGGACAACGGTATCGTCGCTCATCTGGCTGGCTTTCCGGCGATCCGAGACGCCTTCTCGGTAATACCGGACGTGCCCATGCGACGGGAGAGGACCGCGAGCACGTCGTCCAGCAAAATGCCGCGCACCTCCAGCAAGACGAGGAGGTGATACAGCAGGTCGGCAGCCTCGGCCGAAAGCGCTTCATCGTCCTGCGAAACCGCAGCGATCACCACTTCCACGGCCTCTTCGCCGAGCTTCTTGGCACAACGCTCGGGACCCGCCTCGATGAGCTGACGGGTGTACGACTTATCTGACGTCTCCGAGCGGCGCGCACGGATCGTCTCGGCCAGTTCGTGAAGCACCCCCACGGTGCGTTCGGCGGTCATCCTGGAACTCCGTCTGCGGCGGCGCGACTGCGGCCCGCCGGGGGCAGAGACCCTGCGCCAGTGCAGTGAGCAAAGCAAGCGGTCGGCGCGGCATACCGAAACCCGCTCGCAGAATGATCAGCCTGACGCGCCGATACGCGTGCGAATGTAGTCGAGCTGGTCGAAGTTGCCGAACTTGATGGTCATCAGGCCGCTCTCCCCCGACCCGCGCTTGATCTCGACCTTGAGACCGAGCGCCTCCGACAACTCCTTTTCGAAGGCGCGTGTGTCGGCATCCTTGTCGCGCGGACGGCGCACGCTGACGCCGGTTTCGGCGGCCAGATCGGCAGCCTGAACGAGCCGCTCGACGTCTCGAACGTTGAGATCGCTTTCGACGATGCGCCTGGCGAGTTCTTCGGCGTCGTCCCGTCCGACCAGCGCGCGAGCATGACCCGCGGTCAGACGGCCCTCCTCGACCAGCGTCAGCACCGCCGACGGAAGCTTGAGAAGCCGCAACGTATTCGCCAGATGACTGCGGCTCTTGCCGATCACCTCCGCCAAGCGATCCTGGGTGTAGCCGAAGCGCTCGATCAGATCACGGTAGCCGGTGGCCTCCTCGATGGCGTTGAGATCGGCGCGCTGAACGTTCTCGATGATGGCGAGCTCCAGCACCTCCTGATCGGAGAGCATTCGCACGATCACCGGCACCTGATGCAGTCCGGCGCGCTGCGACGCACGCCAGCGGCGCTCTCCCGCGACGATCTCGAAGCCGGCGCCGGCCGGGTCCGGTCTGACTACGATCGGCTGTACCAGGCCCTTCTGGCGGATCGACTCGGTCAGCTCGGCGAGATCCTCGTCGCGGAAGGTCTTTCTCGGATTGCTGGAGCCGCCCCTCAGCTGATCGATGGCGACGAGACGCTGCTCACCCTCGGGCGGCAGGCGCGGCTGAGTCGGGGCGGGCTCCCCGATCAGCGATGCGAGCCCGCGGCCCAGCCTGCTCTTCTGCAGCGGTTGCGACATGTTCCTCAGGTCTCCTTCAGCACGCCTGCGGCCGGCCCCCGCCGCCGCCTTGCATCAGCCACCAGACGACGCAACGCATGAACTATGCTCACCACATGTCACATCACGCGGCCTTGTAGGCCTTCTCGCGCTCGATGATCTCCGTGGCGAGGCGGATATAGGCTTGGCTGCCCGTGCACTCGTAATCGTAGAGCAGGATCGGCTTGCCGAAAGACGGTGCCTCCGCAACACGGACGTTGCGCGGGATCACGGTGTCATAGACCTTGGTGCCGAAGAACGCGCGAACCTCGCTCGCCACCTCGCGAGACAGGCCTGTGCGGGCGTCGTGCATGGTCAGCACCACGCCCTGGATCTCGAGGCCCGGATTGAGCGTGGCCTTGATCTGGCCGATGCTGTCCTTCAGCTGCGAAATTCCTTCCAGAGCGAAGAACTCGCACTGCACTGGCACCAGCACCGCGTTCGCCGCCACCATCGCGTTGAGTGTCAGCAGATTCAATGATGGCGGGCAGTCGATGAGAATATAGGTGAACGGCGGCTCACCGCGCTGTGCCGCCTGGTTGCGCTGATAGCCGACGAGTGCGGTCACCGCATCACGGAGGCGGAAAGCGCGGTTGCGATCTCCCATGTGCTCGCTCTCGAAGCCGACCAGATCGGCATTGGCCGGCACGATGTAGAGGCCCGGCACGGCGGTACGGTGCGCCGCCTCCAGAAGCGACTTGTCGCCAGCCAGCACGTCGAAGGTGGTGACGTGGCGCTGATCCGGCCCGATGCCGAGGCCGGTCGAGGCGTTACCCTGGCTGTCGATGTCGACGATCATAACCTTCTCGCCGACCGCGGCCAAAGCCGTGCCTAAATTGATGGCCGTCGTCGTCTTGCCCACGCCACCTTTCTGGTTGGCGATGGAGAGCACGCGCAGCGTTCCGGTGCCCTGGTCCGAATGCGGTATGGGTCCTGTCACGGCTCCCCCTTCCGTCATGTCTGCGTCCAGTCGCGAGCGCGCGCCCGCGACGCAAGCTGGCGAACGACGAGCACCCGAGCATCCGTCTCGGTCAGGCTCGCGTGCGGATCGCAATCGAACGTGAAGCCGGCCGTCCGCGCCGCTTCGATCTCGTTCTCCGCGCCGCGTCCCTTCAAGAGAAGCAGAGTAGCCTCCGGACCCTGAATCGGCAGGATCAAAGCGAACAATCGCTCGAGACGGGCGAGCGCCCGTGCCGTCACCACGTCGACGCCACGAATCCGCGCGACAGTGGCACTCGCCTCGATTCGTGTCGACACGATGTCCACAGGGATCTCCACAACACGCGCGGCCTCGCGCAGGAACGCGGCTTTGCGCTGGTCGCTTTCGACCAGCGTCACGGCAGGTCGCGACCCGGGCCAGGTCGTATCGGAGACCATGATCGCCAGCACCAATCCGGGAAAACCCGCGCCACACCCAAGGTCTGCGAGCCGTCGCGCAGCCGACGGCAGATGAGCCGCCAGTTGCGCACTGTCGGCGAAATGCCGGTGCCAGATGTCATCCAGCGTCGATGGTGCAACGAGGTTGACCGCCTTCTGCCATTGCTTCAGCAGCCGCTCGTAAGTGGCCAGACGTTCGAGTGTTTCACGTGAAACATCGAACCGGCGAGCGAAGTCGTCCGGGCCGCCGATGTAAGAAGTGGTTGCGGCAGTGTTGCCTTGAGAGCCGGCCATCAATTCTCCCGATTCACAAGCTGGACGCCCTCTGGCCTGGTCCCGCTCGCCTGCTTGCGCAATCGGGCGAGGATCAGTAGCAGCGCCGACGGCGTCATGCCGTCGATGCGATTTGCCTGCCCGATGGATAGCGGCTGATGCCGCTCGAGCTTCTGGCGGAGCTCGGCGGACAAACCGCTGATGGCGGCGTAGTCGAAGCCGGTGGGAATCGCCATCGCCTCGTCTCGGCGAAGCACGTCGACGTCCTCCTGCTGCCGACGCACGTAGGCGGCGTAGCGCGCATCGATTTCGATCTGGTTGGCGATCGACGCGGGAACCTTCGCGAGCTGAGGCCAGATCGCAGCGATCCGTTGCCAGTCGACACCAGGCAAGGCCATCAGTTGAAAAGCATCGCGACGGCGCCCGTCCTGATTTATCGCCAGGCCATGGCGCGCCGCCTCTCTGGGGGACAGTGTCAGCGCCGACAAGGTGGAGCGTGCAGCATCGAGCATCGCCAGACGTCCCTCGAAAGCGTGCCGGCGCCCACTGCCCACACAGCCGAGGCCCACCCCGAGCTGCGTCAGGCGTTGATCGGCGTTGTCCGCTCGCAACCTCAGGCGATACTCGGCCCGTGATGTGAACATGCGATAGGGTTCGCTCACGCCCCGCGTCACCAGATCGTCGATCATCACGCCGATGTAGGCGTCGGCCCGTGACAGCACGATATCGGAAGGTCCACCACCGGCGCGGCGCGCCGCGTTCAAGCCGGCGACCAGCCCCTGCGCCGCGGCTTCTTCATACCCGGTCGTGCCGTTGATCTGACCGGCGAGGAACAGGCCGCCAAGCAGCTTCAACTCGAGCGTCGGGTGAAGCTCTCGCGGATCCACGTAGTCGTACTCGATGGCGTAACCCGGTCGCTTAAGCACCACGCGTTCGAGACCCGGCATGGTGCGGATGAACGCCTCCTGCACATCAGCCGGCAGCGATGTGGAGATGCCATTCGGGTAGATCGTGTCGTCGTCGAGGCCTTCAGGCTCGAGGAAGACCTGGTGCTGCTCACGATCTGCGAAGCGAACCACCTTGTCCTCGATCGACGGGCAATAGCGCGGGCCGACGCCGCTGATATGGCCGCCGTACATCGCCGAGCGCACAAGGTTCTCTCGGATGATCGCGTGCGTCACGGGAGTAGTGGTGGTGACATGGCAGGCTACCTGCGGTGTCGTGATCTCCCGCGTGAGAAACGAGAACGGCACCGGCGGATCGTCACCCGCCTGCGGCTCCAGCCGTGCGAAATCGATCGTGCCGGCGGCTAGTCGTGCCGGCGTGCCTGTCTTGAGCCGCCCCAGAGAGAGCCCGATGGCCTCGAGCCGCGCCGACAACCGCAGGGCAGGGGCGTCTCCGACGCGGCCGGCCGGGATACGCTGTTCGCCAATGTGGATCATGCCGCGAAGGAACGTGCCTGTGGTCAGCACGACGGCGCGCGCCGGGATCGTGCGGCCGTCGGCTGTGATCACACCGGCGACGGCGCCATCGGCAACGACGAGGTCCTCGACCGCCGCCTCGATGACATCGAGAAGAGGCGTGTCGGCGATTGCCGCCTGCATCGCCCGCCGATAGAGCTTGCGGTCCGCCTGCGCGCGCGGCCCCTGAACGGCCGGACCCTTGGAGCGATTGAGCAGGCGGAATTGGATGCCGGCGGCATCTGCCACGCGCCCCATCAGGCCATCGAGGGCATCGATCTCGCGCACCAGGTGGCCCTTGCCGAGACCGCCGATGGCAGGATTGCAGCTCATCTCGCCGATGGTTGACCGCTTGTGCGTGACGAGCGCCGTGCGCGCGCCCATGCGCGCGGCGGCGGCCGCCGCCTCAGTGCCGGCATGGCCGCCACCGACAACGATCACGTCGTAGCTGGTGGGCAAAAGGGTGTGCATGCGCGGAGATCTAATGCAAGCACGCGACTGGCGCCATATGGAGTCGGATCGTTTTCGCCGCGCCGTCCGGGGTGCTGCACGCGTGCCGGGCAAGCCCGACAGGTGTTTTGTTTCACGTGAAACGCGCGACCCGCCGCATCACAGTCGCCTACTTGCCGATGCAGAACCGTGCGAATACGCGATCCAGCACGTCCTCGGCGTCGATCCGACCTGTGATACGGCCAAGTTCGGTCGCCGCCACCCTCAACTCCTCCGCTCGCAGCTCAGCGTCGGCCACCGCGCCCTCGAGGAAGTCGGCCAACGCCGCTGCAGCGCGCTGAAGATGTTGGCGCTGGCGCAGCGAGGTCGGCACGATGGCAACGCCGTCACCAGCGGCCGACTGCGCGAGATTGCCGATTTTCGCGATCAGCTCCTCGATGCCCTGGCCGGAGCGCGCGGAAATCGCGATATCGGCCGCCGCGCCGCCGCCGACCGGCGCACCGAGATCGCATTTGTTCACTACCACGAGGACGGTCACTGCGAGATCCGCTGGCGGTGACCACACCGGAACCTGGGCGTCGACCAGCCACAGCACCAGATCGGCCACCCTCGCCTGGTCACGCGTGCGTCGCATGCCCTCCAGCTCGATGGTGCCGACGGCATCGCCTTCGCGCAGACCCGCGGTGTCTGCCACCAGCACTGGGACGCCCCCGATATCCAGCCGCGTCTCGATCACGTCGCGCGTGGTGCCCGCCTCGGGTGAGACGATCGCCACGTCGCGGCGAGCCAGCGCATTGAGCACGCTCGACTTGCCTGCGTTCGGCGGCCCCGCGATCACCACTTTGAAGCCGTCGCGAAGGATCTCGCCGCGACTGCCCGAAGCCATATGAGCGTCGAGCTCGCCGGCCAATGAGCGGACGATGGCCGTCGCATGGTCGAACGCATCGGCGGCGACGTCGGCTTCGTCAGAGAAGTCGATCGCTGCCTCGACCAGTGCCTGCGCCTGGATCAGACGATCCCGCCAACTGTCATAAAGACGCTGCAGGGAGCCTCCGGCTTGGCGCAGGGCCTGACGCCGCTGGGCTTCCGTTTCGGCTTCGATCAGGTCGGCGAGCCCCTCGGCCTGAGTCAAGTCGAGCTTGCCGTTGGCGAATGCACGGCGTGCGAACTCTCCGGGCGCCGCGGGCCGCAGCCCGTCAAGCCGACCGAGCGCGGCGAGGACCGCTCCGACGACCGCTCGTCCACCATGGACCTGGAGTTCGATCATATCCTCGCCGGTCTCACTCGCCGGGCTATCGAAGCGGATGACCAACGCGTCGTCGAGCGGATCTCCGCCAGCGGGATCAACGAGCCGCCGCAGTGCGGCCTCTCGCGCCGCGGGCATGCGTCTGGTCATCGCCGCCAAGGCACGATGTGAGGCCGGCCCCGAAACGCGGATGACAGTCACAGCAGCCCTGCCGGCGCCGCTCGACACCGCGAAGATCGTATCCGCTGCTCCGGTGCTCATGGCGATTTCCCGACGGTTCATCGCAATTCGTTGTCGATCGGTTCAGGAGGGCGCGCGGGCGCAGCGCACTTTCGACGCCCGGGCGAGTTTACCTTGACTGACGATGCCATGCGCTGGATTGTCCCGGTGGCGTGAACTCGGCGCGCATTGCGCGTATTTTAGGTCTGGACGTCCGGTCGCTGGCCTCGCGGGCAGTGACGGTGACTTAACAGCGTGCCGCTCTTGGCGACAGACAGCAGGAAGCGAACCGGCGTTCGCAGTCCGGAGACGCCCCTTTCTAGGCGGCGTCGGGTCTGTGGCGTCTGAGCCAGGCACCCCCGTGTGTACAAGCGCCAAGGTGGCAAGGTTGCGTACCCTCGTTCGTTACGGCTTCGTGCCCTTCATGCTGATCGGCCTCAACGGCCTTGGCTTTGTCGTCGTCAGTCAGGGCTGGTCCTACGGCTGGCTCGCCGCGATCCTGCTGGTGGCTATTGGGGCCGCATTCCTCGCCGAGCGGGTATCGCCCTGGTATGCCGAATGGAACCAGCCGCACGGCGACGAGATGGCGACGACACTGCACGCCATCGTCTATGAGATCTCGAACATCAACGCTGTTCTGCTGATACCAGTGCTGACCTGGATCATCCCATCGGTCGGGCTTTGGCCGACGAACTGGCCGTTGCTCGCGCAACTTCTTTTGGCCATCGTGCTCGCCGACTTCGCATTGTCGATGCTGCACTACCTAAGTCACCGCATCCCGGTGCTCTGGCGTCTGCACGCCGTTCATCATGGGCTCGGCCGCCTCTATGGCTTCAATGGACTTGTTCGCCACCCGGTCCACCAGATCGTCGATCTGGCGCTCGGCACGGCCCCGCTGATCATTCTCGGCATGCCCACACAGGTGGCGATCCTGCTCGGCCTCGCCGTCTCGATCCAGCTGATCGTGCAGCATTCCAACATCAGCTATGCGCTCGGACCGCTGCGCAACTGGCTCGCCATCGGACAACTGCACCACCTGCACCACGTCAATTGGGGCAAGGAGGGCGACTGCAATTTCGGGCTGTTCCTGACGGTGTGGGACCGCATGCTCGGCACGTTCCACCCCGAGCCGCCTCGGCCCATTCACGCTTCGGACATGGGTGTCGACGAGGTGCCGGCTTTCCCGAAGACCTACTGGCAACAGCTTTGGTTCCCGTTCTATTACAGGCCGGGCACCGGCGTGCAGGATGGGCTCGCGCCGCGCTCGTCCGACAAGCCTGCCGGCGGACAGCGGCGTCAAGCACCCGCCGAATAGGAAATCCAGGCCTCAGTCCTGCCCACAAGAAAAGGCCGCTGCGCCAAGCAGCGGCCTTTCCTGTCCAATGACTGCTGTCGTGGCCCCGCGGGCGTCAGCGGACCACGCTGCGATGCTGAATGATGAGGTCACGCAGGTAGGTCTTCTGCACGCCCGCATCGTCGAAGTTTTCGGGCGTCAGCCACTCCTCGAAGGCGACCTTGATGCCCGGCCATTCGCGATCGACGATCGAGAACCAGGCGGTGTCGCGGTTGCGGCCCTTGTAGATCGTCGCCTGCCGGAACAGGCCCTCGTATGTAAAGCCGAGGCGGTACGCGGCATGGCGCGATGCCTCGTTCAGGCTGTCGCACTTCCACTCGTAGCGGCGGTACCCGAGGTCGTCGAACACGTGCCGCATCAGCAGATACATGGCTTCGGTGGCGGCTGCCTTACGTTGCAACAGCGGCGAATAGGCGATGTGACCAACCTCGATCACACCGTTGGCCGGGTCGATCCGCATCAGCGCTGCGACACCCACCGCCTTGCCGCTCTCGAGGTCGATGATGGCAAAGAACAGCGGGTCGTCCTTGGCAACGGCCGCCGTCATCCACGCGCGGTAAGCCTCGAAGTCGCTGAACGGGCCATAACCCATGTAGGTCCAGTTGCGGCCTTCCTTGTCCTGCGCATTGGCCGCGAACAGATCGGCGGCATGACGCGCCACCTCGAGCGGCTCCAGACGGCAGGTCCGGCCGGCATGAACCTGCCGGGCCGGACGATTGCGCGGACTCCAGTCGGCGACCGCCCAGCCGATCGATTGGCCGAGCGTGTTCGTCACGTTCGTGGTTGGCATGACACCTTCGGATTGTTTCACGTGAAACACCCCGCCCCGTCGACGTTGGTGGCGGGGTAGCCGCCTACGTGTTCATCTGCTGATAGAATTCACCATTGGTCTTGGTGGCACGCAGCTTGTCGATAAGGAATTCCAGGCCGTCCTGCGTTCCCATCGGGTTGAGGATGCGGCGCAACACATACATCTTCTTGAGCTGGTCGCGCGGTACCAGCAGATCCTCCTTGCGGGTGCCCGACTTGGCGATGTCGATCGCCGGGAACACACGCTTGTCGGCCGCTTTGCGATCGAGAATGAGCTCCGAGTTGCCGGTGCCCTTGAACTCCTCGAAGATCACCTCGTCCATGCGCGAGCCGGTATCGATCAGCGCCGTCGCGATGATTGTCAGGGAGCCACCTTCCTCGATATTGCGCGCAGCGCCGAAAAAGCGCTTCGGACGCTGCAGCGCGTTGGAATCGACACCACCCGTCAGGACTTTGCCGGACGAAGGCACGACCGTGTTGTAGGCCCGGCCCAAGCGGGTGATCGAATCGAGCAGGATCACGACGTCGCGCTTGTGCTCGACCAGTCGTTTCGCCTTCTCGATCACCATCTCAGCGATCTGTACGTGGCGCGACGGCGGCTCGTCGAAGGTCGACGAGATCACCTCTCCGCGCACCGTGCGCTGCATGTCGGTGACCTCCTCCGGGCGCTCGTCGATCAGGAGTACGATCAGGAAGCACTCGGGATTGTTCGCCGTGATGGAGTGCGCGATGTTCTGAAGCATCACCGTCTTGCCGGTACGTGGCGGAGCGACGACCAGCGCGCGCTGCCCCTTGCCGATGGGCGAGACGATATCGATGATCCGCGGCGTGATATCCTTGATCGTCGGATCCTCGATCTCCATCTTCAGCCACTTCGTAGGATAGAGCGGCGTCAGATTGTCGAAGTGGATCTTGTGGCGGGTCTTCTCGGGTTCCTCGAAGTTGATGCGGTTGACCTTGAGCAGCGCGAAGTAGCGCTCGCCGTCCTTGGGCGATCTGATCTGTCCCTCCACCGTATCGCCGGTGCGCAGAGCGAACTTCCGTATCTGCGATGGTGAGATGTAGATGTCGTCGGGACCGGGCAGGTAGTTGGCATCCGGCGAACGCAGAAAGCCGAAGCCGTCCTGCAGCACCTCGACGACGCCGATGCCCGTAATGTCGATGTCTTTAGCGGCGAGCTGCTTCAAGACCGCGAACATCAGCTCTTGCTTGCGCAGCGTCGAGGCATTCTCGACGGCGTGCTCCTCGGCAAAAGCGAGCATCTCGGTCGGATTCTTCTTCTTGATGTCCTCGAGCTTCATTTCGAGGCGCGGCGCCTTCGGCTCGGGCTTCGCCTCGGCCGGCACTGCCGGCGCCGGCGCGTCGGCGAGTGGGGTGTCAACGGGATTGGTATCAGACATGGCTGACCTCCGGAGTGACAGCTCTGGCCAATGCGGGCGGGAGAGAGACCTGGCCGAGGTGTCGTGAGCTGGGGGGAAGGAACGCGCTTGGGCGTCAGTGCGGGGCAAGCTGCGAAGTGCAGGGGCCTCGAGGACCAGCGAGCCTCTCAGTCGCCGATCATGGATTTCATCTATCAGATTGCAGCGCGACAGGGAAGGGCGCTGACTTACACTAAAAGCAGCAGTCCCGGCTCAGAACGGCTTGACGATCACGAGTATCACGATGCCGATCATGAGCAGCGCCGGCACCTCATTCATGATGCGCCAGTGGCGGCCCGAGTGCGTATTGCGATCCTCGGCAAAGGCGCGCACCGCCGCAGAATAATGGCCATGCACGCCGGACAGGACGACGACCAATGTGAGCTTGCCGAGAAACCACAGCGAGGTCAGGTAGCCGGCTTGCCAGGCCAGCCACAACCCGAGGACCCATGATACCACCATCGCGGGGTTCATGATGATGGTGAGCAGGCGATGCTCCATCAGCTTGAACGTCGGCGACACCGCCGAATGAGGGCCGGCTTCGGCGTGATAGACGAAAATGCGCGGCAGGTAGAGCATCGCCGCCATCCACGAAATGATTGCCACTACGTGGACAGCCTTGACCCACTGATACGCACCCCCGCCGAGCAGCAGCATCAGGATCGCAGTTGCGGCCACCGTCAGTCCAAGCGCAATCGCTGCCCGTTGCGCGGGCGAGCCTCGCCGCAGCGGGTCGCCGTCTGGGTCGTGCTGCCCCTTGTCGGTCACGATACGCTCCCGATCCGGACCAGTCGCACCAGTTCGGCGACATGCTCGGGCGGCGTCTCTGGCACGATGCCGTGACCGAGATTGAACACGAACGGGCGACCGGACATTTCGTCGAGAATCTGGCGAACACGGCGGCGCATGGCGTCGCCCCCTGCCACCAACAGCAGAGGATCCAGGTTGCCCTGCAAGACCGGCGCTGCGCCGGCCCGATGCAGGCTATCGGCCACTAGTGCGAGCGGCTGCGTCGTATCGCAACCGATGCCGGCAGCGCCTGAGGTCAGCGCATACCGCACCGCAGCAAGACCGGCACCGCGCGGGAACAGGATGACCGGTACGCCGGGCGCCCGACGCTGCAACTCTGCCACGATTCGGGTGGCGGGGCGAAGGCACCAACGCTCGAATTCGTCGTCGGGAAGAACACCAGCCCAACTGTCGAAGACTTGAACAACGTTCGCACCGTTTTCGATCTGGGCGGCGAGGTAATCGATGGAAACTTCCGTCAACAGGTCGATCAACTGTCCGAAGGTTTCGGGATCGCGGTAGGCCCAGAGGCGCGCTGGTTTCTGGTCGAGGCCGCCGCGCCCTGCCACCATGTAGGTGGCAACCGTCCACGGTGCGCCGCAGAAGCCTATCAGTGCCGTATCACGAGGTAGCGCGGCGCGAATCCGGCGGACAGCCTCATAGACTGGCGCGAGCTTCTCGTGAAAAGTTTCGGGTTTGAGGTCCGCCAGGTCGCTGCCATCGGCGATCGGCTCGAGCCGGGGCCCCTCGCCTTCCGCGAACCACACCCTCTGTCCGAGCGCATGGGGTACCACGAGGATGTCAGAGAACAGGATAGCGGCGTCGAACCCGAACCGGCGTATCGGCTGCAGCGTGACTTCGGTCGCAAGCTCAGGCGTATAGCAGAGATTCAGGAACCCGCCGGCCCGCTCCCTGACCGCACGATACTCCGGCAGATAGCGCCCTGCCTGCCGCATCAGCCAGATCGGTGGAACTGCCCGAGCCTCGCCATGGAACGGGGCAAGCAAGCTCATCGATGGCTTGTCAGACGTCACGCCGCTCACCGAGGCTCCTCTCTATTTCAAGGTAAAGATTTCTGGAAGGTTGCTCTTATGACTCTTAGGCCGGTGAATTGCGAGGACACATAGCCATCGCCAGTCCGCGCAGACGATACCCACAATTGCCGCAAGCCGGCACGGCGTCGCTCGCGTCCATCCTCATGTATCCGGTCCCAATCATCTTGAACGGCAGAATCAGTAATCACGACAATAGCTTCCTGCTCGCAGCCCGGCGCCGATACGAGGGGCAGGCTGGGGGTCATTCGTGGATTGGCTTGCATTCAGGGTGTGTTCGACGCATGGCACGCGAGATCGTCGGAGCGATGCCGGCAGGGTTTGACTGTGGACGATCCGGTGGACAAGTCGCGACTTGTCGGGCCATCTGGCCCGGTTGACGCGTCGCCCTGTCTTCGAGCGGAAACTGTCCACACGTGCCCCACAACTCGGCCAGCTACGTGCATCTGCATCTCGTCTCGGATTCAACCGGCGAGACGTTGACGACCATCGCCAAGGCAGCGTCGGTGCAATACCCCCAGGTCAGGCCGATCGAGCACGTCTACCCGCTCATTCGTACCAGCCGCCAACTCGAGCGGGTGCTGCAGGAGATCGGCTCGGCACCTGGCCTCGTGCTCTATACCATCGTGAATCGCGACCTCGGCGGCACGCTGGAGCGGCGTTGCCGTGAGTTGAACCTGCCTTGCATGCACGTGCTCGACCCGGTGATGAAGCTGTTCGAGAGCTACATCGGGGCGCCACAGACGCCGATCGTCGCCGGCCAGCATGTCCTCGACGCGGACTACTTCCGCCGCATCGATGCGCTCAATTTCACCATGGCCCACGATGATGGCCGTCTTCCTGCACGGCTCGACGACGCCGATATCCTGATCATGGGCATCTCGCGCACCTCCAAGACACCGACGAGCATCTACCTGGCGCAGCGCGGTTTCCGCACGACCAACCTGCCGCTCGTGGCGAGCATTCCGGTACCGTCCGCGGTCACGGAGCCGCATACCGCCTTCGTCGTCTGCCTTGTCGCGTCGCCCGAGCGGATCGCGGAGATTCGCCGCAATCGCGTGCGCTTTCTCGCCGATCGCAATCTCGACGACTACGTCGACCGGGATGTCATTGCGCAGGAGATCGCCTACTCGCGCCGGCTGGCGGCGAAGCACAACTGGGCGGTGATCGACGTCACTCGCCGCTCGATCGAGGAGACGGCCGCGACCATCATCAAGCTCTATCATGATCGACGCCAGTCGGCGGCCGAGGCTGGCGAAAACGCGGAGAAGAGCGTCGAGAGAGGTGGTGGCGGAAATGGCTGATAACGACAGTCGGCCGGCTCTCGTGCTCGCTTCGGCAAGTCGTGCCCGCCGGTCGCTGCTGGCAGCCGCCGGCCTCGAATTCGAGGCGATTGCCTCCAGCATCGACGAGGCGGCTGTCGCCTCTGGACTGGGTGCGGCGGACGGCGAAATCGCCGGCGAGGATCTCGCCGAGATCCTGGCTCGCGCCAAGGCTGAAGAGGTGTCGGAGCGGACACCAGATCGTTTCGTCATCGGTGGCGACCAGGTGCTGACTGTCGACGGGCGCCAGCTGAGCAAGCCTGAGAGTATCGATGGCGTACGCGACCAGCTCCTTTCACTGAGAGGACGCACGCACGAGCTCGCTTCAGCGGTGGTGCTCGCCGAGGCCGGCGAGACGGTCTGGAACCACGTCGAGATCGCGCGCGTCACCTTGCGCGACTTCTCGATGAAGGCGCTCGGCGCGTATCTCGCTGCGTCCGGCGAGCACGTCGTGGGGAGCGTCGGCGGCTATCAGCTCGAAGGTGCAGGCGTCCAGCTGATCGAGCGGGTCGAAGGCGACTACTTCACCGTGCTTGGACTGCCGCTGTTGCCGCTCCTGGCCGAGCTGCGCCGCCGTCGCCTCATCCTGGAGTAGCGAGCAATGCTCATCGCAGGCCTGACGGGCTCGATCGGCATGGGCAAGTCGACGGCCGCGGCACGTCTGCGCGCCATCGGCGTGGCGGTTTGCGATGCCGATGCCGAGGTGCATGAACTCTATCGCGGCGCAGCCGTAGCCCCGATCGAGGCTGCATTTCCCGGCGTAGCGCCCGGCGGCACCGTCGATCGCCAGAAGCTCTCGGCCGCGCTGCTCGCTGACCCGAGCGCCTTGCCGCGCCTAGAGGCGATCGTGCATCCGCTGGTGCAGGCCGCCGAGCGGCAGTTCCTGATCGAGGTGCAGCGTGCTGGCGGGCAACTCGCTGTGCTCGAGATTCCGCTGCTGTTCGAGACCAACGGCGATGCGCGTTGCGACGTCACGATCGTGGTCAGCGCCGGCGCGGAAGCGCAGCGGGCAAGGGTATTGGCGCGGCCGGGCATGAGCGAGGCGAAGCTCGCCGCCATTCTTGCCCGTCAGATGCCGGATGAGGAAAAGCGTCGCCGCGCCGATTTCGTTGTGGACACGTCCACGACCATCGAGGCCACCGAGCGCCAGATCGATGCTATCGTGTCGGCGCTTCGCGAGCGGCGAGGAACGGCTTTCCAGCGCCTATGGGCAGGCCGCTGACGGACCCCGTGTCGCACCTGGATGGCGCCGGCGGAGCGTGGGGAAGGGGGACGACATGCTGCGGGAGATCGTACTCGACACCGAGACGACGGGACTCGAGCATCGCAATGGCGATCGCCTGATCGAATTGGGCTGCATCGAACTCGTCAACCGTATTCCGAGCGGGCGCGAGTATCACGCATTCATCCACCCGGAAGATCGCGAGGTGCATCCGGACGCAGAGCGCATCCACGGCATTTCGTCAGCTTTCCTCGCGGACAAGCCGAAATTCGCCGAGGTGGTCGACGACTTCCTCGCCTTCATCGGCGAGGCCCCCCTGGTGATTCACAATGCGAGTTTCGACACCGCCTTCATCAACATGGAGCTGAAGCGGATCGGCCGCCCTCCCCTGTCCGGTGAGCGCGTCATCGACACCTTGATGCTTGCACGCCGCAAGCATCCGGCCGGGCCGAACACGCTCGATGCGCTCTGCAAACGTTACGGCATCGACAACTCGATCCGCACCAAGCATGGCGCCATCATGGATTCGCTGCTGCTGGCAGAAGTCTATGTGGAGCTGATCGGCGAGCGTCAGGCCGTGCTGGGGCTGTCGCGCGCGGCAGTCGAGGCGGCCGGAACGGAGGCTGGACAGCGGGTTCGTGCCGCGCAACAGCGTCCGGCGCCGCTGCCGTCCCGCCTGACAACGGAGGATGTGGCGCGACACCGCGCCTTCATCGACAGTCTGGGTTCCGGAGCCTTGTGGCTGCGCCATCTGCCGCTGGCCGCCGAGCAGTTGCCGGAGGCGAGCTGAAACTTCGCAAGAGCGGCAGTCACGCCCCGGCTCAAGATGTAGTGGTGTCGTTCGCCGGCACGGGTGTCTTCGCGGCGGCCTTCGCCTGCTGCTGGCGGTGGACATAGAGGGCGGCGAAGTCGATCGGATCGAGGTTGAGAGGCGGGAAACCGCCCTCGCGCGTGGTGTCGGCGACCAGCCGGCGCAGGAAAGGGAAGATGAAACTCGGGCAGTTGATCAGCAGAAACGGTTCCAGTGCCTGCTGAGGTAGGTTCTCGATCTTGAACATGGCGCCATAGACGATCTCGCAGATGTAGATCGTGCCGCCGGCATTACTGGCGTCGGCCTTGAAGTCGATGGCACTTTCGTAGAGTCCGTCCGACACCCTGCGGGCGTTCACGTTGATCTCGAGCTTGAGGTTGGGGTTCTCGCCGGGGCCCTGCAACATCCGTTCGACGCTCGGATTCTCGAACGACATGTCCTTGATGTACTGGGCGACGATGCGGGCCTGAACCGCAGGCTGCTGCGGCGTCTGACCATTGGCGGGCTGCTCGGCCATGGGAACCTTCTGCGATCTGGCGGCTCGTTGCGACTGGCGCCGTCTTTAGCGGTTTGGTTCGAGCGGCGCAAACTGCCGAGACGCACGGCGTGAGCTACCGCTTACGGTGGTCCGGCGGCGGCTTCGGGCGAGCATCGCGTTCATCGAGACGCTCGAACTCCCCTTCGATGATCGCTCCGTCGCCTTCCTTCGGCGGATCACCGCCGGGCCGCCATGAGTCTCCAGGGCGACTGCGACCATATCGCGATACGTGGACCTCTACCGTCGCCCTTCGCATGAGCGCCGCGAACGCCTTGTGGGCGATGGCACGGCGCAGTGGCGGCACGAGCAGGGCCAGGCCGGCGACGTCGGTCAGCAGACCCGGCGTCAACAGGAATGCACCGGCGACGAGTAGAAAGACACCGTCGATCGCGGGCTCGAGCGGAGGAGTGCCCCTTTGCGTCATATCGATGGCACGCCGAAGAGTGGCTACCCCCTGGCGATGCAGGACCGTAGCGCCAGCGAGCGCGGTCGCCACGACGATGCCGATCGTCGGCCAGAAGCCGATCCACTGGCCGAGCCTGATGAGCAGGGCGAGTTCGACGAGCGGGATCGCCAGCAGCGCAAGGAATATCACCAGTCGCATCGCGTCTGTCCCGGGACTCGGTCGGACGGCCGCGCATCGGCTCGTCGCGCCGCTTCGAACCTGACACTTAGACAGTCGGGCGCGCCGACGGTAGCCTTAACGTAAGTTTCTCGTGCCCTGACCCCATCGGATTGCGGTTGGCTTGACTCGTGTGATCGCCTAGACTTCACAGCTACTCTGGCCCGGCGGCTGTCGGCGGCATCGTGTGACGACATGGCACGGCAAGCGTCGGCACAAACCTCGGACGCACGGGTCGGATAGCGGCTCCGCTCGCATCTCGTCGGCTCTGGACCTGATGGCGGTCCGTTCATACATAGGTGTGGGTCCCAGGACGACCGGACCAGCGCAACGAAAGCGGCGTGGCATGCAGGGCAACATCGACGTTCTGACGCTGATCTCGCTGGTGGTGGCGGTGATCGTCATCATCAAGTTGAGAAGCGTGCTCGGCCGGCGCACGTCGGATGACGAGGCGCGCATCGATCGGCGCGTCCGCTCGGCGCGTGAGGCGCAGGAGCGGGCCGCCGCTGCGGGCGAAAAGGTCGTCACGCTGCCACGGCGTGAGCGGGAGCCGGCTCGCGCCGGCGAACCGGCCGGCGCTGCAGCGCCCGAGTTGCAGGCCGCGGAGGCCCGCATCAAATCCTATGCAGGTGCCAATCGATCGATCGAGACGGGGCTGCTCGACATCGCCCGTCGCGATCCGACCTTCGACCCGCAGCATTTCGTCAACGGTGCCAAGCAGGCCTACGAGATGATCGTAACGGCTTTCGCCGAGGGAAATCGCCGGCTGCTCAAGGATATGCTCAATCGCGACGTTTTCGAGGGCTTCTCGTCCGTGATCGGCGAACGCGAGAGCCGCGGCGAACAGATCGACCAGAGTTTCGTCGGCATCTCGAATGCCGAGATCGTGGAAGCGGAGTTGCGGGATCGCAATGCATCCGTCACGATGAAATTCGCGAGTCAGCTGATCTCGGCGACGCGCGACCGCGAGGGCCGGGTCATTGCTGGCGATCCGCAGCGGATTCAGGATGTTACGGATATCTGGACGTTCTCGCGGGACGTGTCGTCGCGTGATCCGAATTGGAAGCTGGTGGCGACCCAGGCGCCGGCCTGAGCGATGACTGGGCCGGCTTATCCGGTGGTTGTCGAACCGGTCGGCTTCGGTGACCTCGATGGATGGCAGACGGACGATCATGCCGCCGCGCTCGCGTGCTTCATGCGCTCGGCTGGCACATTGGCGAACGTCTGGCCCGCCGCGCGCGAGTTGTCCGAAAGGGCCCGTCTGATCCTCGCCGGATCTCATGGCGATGGGGCTGCGCGGGAGTTCTTCGAGCACTCGTTCGTTCCTCACGAGATCCGCCACGACGGCGCAGGTTTCGTCACCGGCTACTACGAGCCGGTGCTCGCCGGCAGTCGCACGCGCTCGGCGGCCTTCCCGGTTCCGCTCTACCGTCGCCCGGACGACCTGGTCACGCTCGTGGATGACGCCCTGAGAGGGGCTGCGGGCACCCGTTTGACGCACGCCCGCCGCACGTCCGTCGGTGACGTGCCCTTTCCCACGCGTCGCGAGATTGAAGAGGGAGCGCTCGCAGGTTTTGGCCTCGAGATCTGCTGGCTGGCCGACCTGGTGGACGCGTTCTTTCTCCACGTGCAGGGATCAGGCGTTGTCGAATTCGCCGGCGAGGCGGCGATCCGCGTCGGCTACGATGGCAAGAATGGCCATCCCTACACCTCGGTCGGCCAGGTCTTGATCGCCGCCGGCGAGATAGCCGCGGCCGACATGTCGCTCGCGACACTCAGAGCTTGGCTCGCGGCACAGCCCGACCGTGCGCGACGCACGCTCTGGCACAACGCCTCGTTCGTGTTCTTCTGCACCGAGCCGTTCGAGGCTTGCGTCGGACCGTGCGGCGTGCACGGAATTCGGCTCACGGAGGGTCGCAGCCTCGCCGTCGATGCTTCGGTCCATACGATAGGTTTGCCGGTGCACGTGAGCGTGCCGGGGCTTGCCGACCGTGATGCTGGAGGCCGGTTTCACCGTCTGATGATCGCGCAGGACGTCGGCTCCGCGATCACCGGACCCGAGCGTGGCGACATCTTTTTCGGCACCGGTCCGATTGCCGGGGAGAGTGCGGGCGCCACGCGACACCGAGCGAAGTTCCACGTGATGCTGCCACGCGAGGCGAGGTCGTCGTGAGCCGCCCGCCGCGATTGCCGGAATGTCCGCGCGGTCGCCTCCTCAACGAGGAGGATCGCGCGCTCTGGGAGCACGTGGTGCGGGACATCGCGCCGCTCGGCCCGCGGCGCCGGCGGGTCGCAAGAGGAGCTGTCGCGGCTGCGACGTCCCCGCGGTCGACAGACCAGCCGGCCACATCCGTTGCCGCCGGCCGCCCGGATGCGCCGCCACCGCAGCGCAGCGCTCAACAACCCCCGACGATGTCGGTAGGACCCGCACCCAGAGCGGCTCCTGTGAGCCCGGCGAAGGCATCTGTCTTGTTCGACCGCAAGCGGGCGCGCAAACTCGCCGCAGGACGCATCGCGATCGATGGCCGCATCGATCTGCACGGCATGCGCCAGGCCGATGCTCACGATGCGTTGGTTGCCTTCCTTACTCGTTCGGTTGCGCGCGGATTTCGTACTGTGCTGGTCATTACCGGAAAGGGCGGTGCCGGCGCCGATCGGTCACCGGACCATACCGGCGCGACGCGCGGTGTGCTGCGCCGAAATGTGCCGCGCTGGTTGGCCGAACCGGCGTTGGCGCGTGTGATCGTGAGTTTTACCGAGGCACACATCCGGCATGGTGGCGCAGGCGCGCTCTACATCCATCTCAAATCGTCTGGCCGGACGTGAGCCGGCCGGCGTGAGATGGCCGCCCGGTGTCACCACAGCCTCTGCCACAGCCGCGAGAGCTTGCGCATGATCCAGCCCGGCTCGTCCGGCGGCGCTGTGCCCCGTCGGAGGTAGTCCCGGGCCTCGGTCAGCAGTCGGGCCAGGGGCCCCGCTGGCACGCGCGTGCCGTCGAGCACCAGGTCGTCGAGGTTGCGCACCACCGCGCGTGCCGGGTCCGCAGGGTCTATGACGGCGATCAGCGGGTAGGCGCGCATGCGGGACGCCGGATTGGCCGCGAACAGGCGCGCCAGGATCGCCTCGCCACTGTCGACGGCCGTCATGCGTCCACGTGCGATGGTCGACAGGCCGACCGCCATCTCGACCATGTCGCGGGTGAGGGAGCCACTCGCGAGATCGGGTCCGAACAAGACCGGATCACGCAGCGCCTGCTTCAGTCCCCGACAGCTGGGACACCAGGTTGCGCCGAATTCGATGACCAGCAGGCGACCGCTGCGTCGGGCCGTCTCCAGCCGGTCTGCAAATAGTCGGATCTGGTCGTGGCATACCGGGTAATCGGCAATCGGAGGGCGAGCGGACGGGGGTTCGCTGCAGCCAGGCGGCAGGGTCGTGCTGCGGCCAGTGAGACCGGCGAGCCAGCCGCTCTCGATCGTCGGTGCGGTGCTTGCGGTCCCGGCTTGAGCCGACGACACGCTGCCGACACCGATCATGGCAGGGAGGATCGCCGCCAGTAGGAAGCCAACCAGTCGATTAGTCATCATCTGCTCCACGTCTCGCGATCGCGGAGCTGAGAGCAATCGGCGTACCAGCGTACTGCCGTGGCTGTCGCCGGCCGTCTCAGTTGCAGCCTTTGCCGAGGCTTTGCAGTCCCTGTGAGATGCCGATCAGGGAGTACTTGTCCTTGAGCGCGGCCCCTGCTTCCGAAGTCGCGTCGACGACGAGAACGTTGCCCTTCTTCATGGCGGACATCAGTTTGCCCTCGTCGGCGCTGTTGGTGATGAAGGCCTTGTCGCCCTGGGCGAAAAACTTGAACCGCGCCGCGCCGACAGCGACCGCAACTTGGCTGTTGGCCTTGAGAGAGGTGCCGAGTCCGATGCTGATCTCCTGCTTGACGCCGTCCTTGGGCCAGCTCGTGATGTAGAAGTGCCCGGTGCGCCGCTGCCCTTTCGGCTCCGATTCCCGTGCGCGCGACGTAAGGAAGCACATCTGGTTCTGTCCGACGTGGCTGTACAACGTCCAGTCACCGGACTTGGCGACCTCTTTCGTCTCCTGCGCGAGTGCCGGCGACAATGCCGCGACAACCGCGAGACTGGTAACGGCGATGAGGCGACAGCGCATGGCCCGGCCCCAAATGTCGAAATGGTTCCCCACGGTCGGCTTCATGGATTTCGGCTCTCCGCTGTCTGTCACTTCGATCTTGGCGGGGGTACCTATAGGCGGTTCGATTCGCCGGTGTCACCCCTCGGGCAGGGAAAACCTCTCGTTATTCAGAAGGTGGGACGATTCTGCGGCCGTGCACATGCGGCGCGGGAAGCGCAGTCGGCGCCCCCTCGCGCACCGGGCGATCGGCGAACCGGGCCATGCTGCGCACCCGGTCGTACATTACGATGGCGCCGGCCATCGCCACATTCACGCAGAACCGGGTCGGAATCTTGACCGTGTAGTCGCAGCGCTCGAGCAGCGCCGGTGACAGCGAGCCGGCCTCGGGGCCGAGCACGTACGCGGCTTTCAACGGATGACGGAAGCTCGGCAGATCGATCGCTTCGTCGAGGAGCTCGACGCCGACCAGTCTGCAACCCGTCGGCAATCGGATCTCGTCGACGCTCGCCCAGTCGTAGTGCGGCAGGTGGGTCTGTCCCTTCGACGTATCGGCGCGCGCTTCCAGCGCCCGGTATGTGGCGCCGATCGTGAAGGTGAAGCTCGCGCCGAAGCCGTGCGCCGACCGCATCAGGTTGCCGAGGTTGAGCGCCTTGGACATGCGCTCGGCGCCGATGGCGAAATAGCCGCGCGCCTCGGGCGGCCACGGCGGCACAGTTGTGCTATCGGCAGGCATGATGAGCTCCTTATCCGGGCGGGGAGGTACGGACGTCCACCCCGCGACCACGACGCGAGGTGTCACATGCGGGCCGCCCTGATCAAGTCCCTGGACGGCCCGGATGGCATCGTCGTCGCGGACATCGCGGTGCCGCATGCCGGTCCGGGCCAGCTTCTGGTCCGCGTCGAAGCGGCCGCCCTCAACTTCATGGATACGCTGATCAGTCGCGGCCGTTATCAGGTGAGGCCGGCCCTGCCGTTCTCTCCCTCCGGCGAGATAGCGGGCATCGTCGAGAGCATCGGAGGTGGCACGACTTGCGATGCTGGTCTCAGGGTCGGCGATCGTGTCGCGGCCTACGTCGGCCATGGCGGCGCGCGCGAGATGGCCGTCGTGCCGATCGAGCGTGCCGTGCTGGTGCCTGATGGTGTGGCGAGCGATATCGCCGCGGGCGTCAGTGTGACCTACGGAACGGCGATGCACGGGCTGGTCGATCGCGGCCGCCTCGCCGCGGGGGAGACTGTCGCAGTGCTTGGCGCCTCGGGAGGCGCCGGGCTTGCCGCCACGGAGGTGGCGCGCCTCATCGGTGCCCGGGTGATCGCCTGCGCCAGCGCCGGCAAGGCCGACGTATGCCGGCAGCATGGCGCCGACGTGTTCATCGACTACGACAGCACCCCGCTTAAAGAGGCGCTGCGCGAAGCGACGGCCGGACGAGGCGTCGATATGGTCTATGATTGTGTTGGCGGGCGGCACGCTGAACCGGCGCTCAGGGCGACCGCCTGGCAGGGGCGCTACCTCGTCGTTGGTTTTGCCGCCGGCGATATTCCGGCGCTTCCGCTCAATCACGTGATGCTGCGGGGCGTCGATGTGCTCGGTGTCAACTGGGGCGAGGCTGTATCGCGTGCGCCCGAGGCCCATCGTGCGGCGATGCGCCAGGTGCTCGGCTGGATCGCCGAGGGCCGGCTTGCACCCCGTATCCACGCGAAGTATCCCCTGTCGGAGATCGCCGACGCCATTCGTGCACTCGATGCACGCGCGGTCGCGGGGAAAGTCGTGATCACAATGATGCCGGACGCCGACGAGCGCGCCGGAACGGGAGGATGCCGATGAAACTCTCTTCCGAAATCGCGGCCGTGGTGACCGGCGGCGCCTCGGGACTTGGCGCGGCAACAGCAACGGCGCTGGCCGCGCGCGGCGTGCGGGTCGCCATGCTCGATCTCAACGCGGAGAAGGGCAATGCTCTCGCTGCCAGGATCGGTGGCCGCTTCTTCACTTGCGACGTGACGAACGAGGAAAGCGTCGACAAGGCGCTCGCCGGGGCTCGTGGCGCGCACGGTCAAGAGCGCATACTCGTCAACTGCGCAGGCATCGTGATCGGCAAGCGGCTGCTGCGCAAGGACCGGGAGACGGGAGCCGTTACCAGCCACGACCTCGCCAGCTTTGCCCGGGTCATCCAGGTCAACCTCGTCGGCACGTTCCTGATGACCTCGAAGTCGGCGGCCGGGATGGCGCCGCTGGATCCGGTCGGTGCCGACGGCGAGCGCGGCGTCATCGTGACGACGTCGTCCGTTGCCGCCGAGGACGGCCAGATCGGCCAGGTTGCGTATTCGGCGTCCAAGGGTGGCGTGCTGGCGATGACGTTGCCGATCGCGCGCGATCTCGCCAAGGACGGCATCCGCATGGTGTCCATTCTGCCGGGCCTGTTCGAGACGCCTATGTTCGACGCGTTGCCCGAGGACGCGCGCGTCGCATTGGCCGCCAGCGTGCCGTTCCCTTCGCGTCTCGGCAGCCCCGCCGAGTATGCCGACCTCGCGGTTCACATCTGCGAGAACGTGATGCTGAACGGCGCTGCGATCCGCCTCGACGGCGGCATCCGGCTGGCGCCGCGCTGAGCATTTACTGAATTACTGAAGCAATCAGCATAACACTATCTCAGCGCACGGTTTTGTGTTGGCCTCGTCACACGTCTTGCCTACAGTTCATGCGCAAGTCGTGAGCCGCGCGGGAACATTGGTCGCTCGTCCCCGTTCCGCTCCGGAACCGGAAGCCCTGTGCCATGTATGCGTCCCATCGTTTCGGCGGACACCTGCCGGTCCTCGTCGCCATTCTTGCGTCCTCTGCGGCGTGCGGTGCCATCCTCGCGGCATGGCACGAGTCGGTCGTTGACCGGTCGCCCGGAGGCATTGTCGGGGCGGCGCGGCCACCCGTCAGTGCCGTTCTCGAATCCAGCGAGTGGGGCAACACGCGGTCATTCTGGTCGAGCGGGCCGAAGGGAGGCGCAAGTTTCTCAGGCGGGTTCAGCGGCAGCGGTACCCCTGGCTACAGGCGCGGCTCGGGCGACGCCGGTGGATACACCGGGAACGCCACGGCGAGCGGCGGTTCCAATTCGGGTCAGCGCAGCAACCTCGGTGCCGGTCTGGGCGGGCTCGATACCGCCAACACTTCGCGCAACGGTCAGGCCTGGTCGGCCGGCGTCGGACGCAGCGGCGTCTACCGCACCGTTTGCGTGAGACTCTGCGACGGATTCTACTTTCCGATCAAGGCGGCGACGACCAGCGCCACCTTCGCCGAGGACGAGGAGACCTGCCGCTCCTCGTGTGCCGCTCCAGCCCGCCTCTTCGTCTATCCCACGGACACCGGCTCGCCTGAAGAGATGACGGACACCGCCGGGCGGCCGTACGCGAAGCTGCCGACCGCTTTCCTCTATCGCACCACGTACGATGCCGCCTGTACCTGCCGGCCGCAAGCCTGGGAGACGGCGGCGACCGACCGGCACCGCCTCTACGCAGCCGAGGCGGCCGCAGCACGTTTGAAATCCGCCAGCCAGCGCAAACAGGCTCTCGCTGCGCTCGATCCGCTGCGCAAGCGGATCGCCGAAGCGGAGCGGATGTCCCGCAAGGCCGCCGAGGCCAAGGACAAGGCGGTCGTTGCGGCCCTCGCGCGCATCGAGGCGCCGGGCCTCGTTCACCGAGCGAGTCAATCGGCCGGCACAGCGGGCGGCTGGAGCCCTGCAGGCTGGTCCGATGGCCGGCGCGAGGCGCCCGAGGGCATGATGCGGTTGGGCGGACCGAGGCCGTCGGCCGGGCGCGCCAAGCGCCGGTCTTCTCACGCGGGCCGCAGGCGGCGCTGAGCTGCTGCGGCGGGCTTCACTCTTTATTTGGCGACTTCGCGTTTGATGCTCGTCGGGGGTGAGCCCGGACGGTCGCGGACCGCTGTCCTGCGCGCGGGTTCGGTTGGACGAAAGAGTTCGCGAATGGTTCCGCGTAGGAGTTGTGCCATGCGCCGGCTGGTGCTCGTGGCGCTGTGTCTCGGTGCGATCCTCGGCCTGCCCGTCGGGCCGGCCGCTGCTCAAGGCCTGTTCGACTTCCTGTTCGGCACTTCGCCGGCGAAGGTGCCGTCCCCGCCTTCCGTATCCCGTGTGCGACCGATCGTGCTGCCGGGCGCGATGGAGTATCGACCCGCTCCGCAGTTGCGCCAACCCGAGCGCGCCGCGTCGCGCGCTTCCGGCGGGGCGCGATTTCGTACGCTGTGCGTCAGATTGTGCGACGGCTACTATTGGCCTGTCAGCCAGTCTGCCACGCGCGCGCAATTCTACCGCGATGCCGAAGCCTGCCATTCGCAGTGCGACAACGAGGCAAGGCTGTTCTATGCACCGGTGCCGGGCGACGACGTGAGTGCCGCCGTCGATCAGCGGGGTCTCGCCTATACCAGTCTCGACACGGCATTCCTGTATCGTAAGGCTCGCGTGCCCGGATGCGTTTGCCGGCCGGTGCCCTGGTCGGCGCGTGAGGTCAATCGCCATCGCGCCTACGCGCTGGATGCGGCGGCCGAGCGCCGTGCCGACGAGGCGGCGCGACTTGCCATTGCCGGTCAGGATGCGCCCGGTGCCGCGTCGGTAGCGCCGGAAGAGACATCGCACGGGTCGGACCGGCCGTCGGTCGTTGAAATGACGCTCTCGGTGTCGCCGGCCGGTATCACAGGCATCGGGGGACAGTCGTTGCCGCCGCTGATGCGCGACGCGATGGGCGGGCCGCCGGCCACCGCGGCTGCTCCGCCCGTGGTGGCGCCGCCGGAGGCCTCGATGCTCTCGCCGCTGCAGTTGCCCGCCGGCGCGATGACGCCATCATCAGCTGGCATGGCGCCGCGACCCGCGCTATCAGGCGCTGACAGCACGGGAGCGGCGGTTGGCGGAGCCGGGCGCCATCACATCCGACCGGACGCGACGGCCGGTCTGGTGTGGCCGGACGAGGCACAACAACCGAGTTCGGCTACCGGCACGCACGTCGCGCCGCGTGTCGTCAACCCTGGCTGATGGCACCGTCGGCGCGGGGGAGACCCCGCGCGGCTGCCGTGACGATGAAGCGAACCTGCGCCTCGCAATCCTGCCTGTCGAAATCACCGAGTTTTTCGTCGAGTGCGATGCTGACGATGCCGTGCACCGAGGCGAAGAAGGCGCGCGCGGCCCGCGACCGCTCGGCAGGATCGGCTACGACGGATACCAGTGCGGTCTCGACGATTGCGAACAATTCGCTCTGCGCCGCGCGGTACCAGTCCGGCGCCGTCTTTCCCCGTGGCAGGCGGTGATCGAACAGCGCCCGCCACGCGTTCCGCTTGTCGATGGCGAAGATCACATAGGCGTCGGCCAGCGCCAGAAGCCGCTGCTCGACGCTCGCGCCGGCTGGCGTGGCGTCGCGTGCAGTGGTGAGGACCGACCCGAGATGCGCGAGGGTGATGGCGTTGGCAGCAATGATCAGCTCGTCGAGATTTCGCCACACATTATAAAGTGTGCCCACAGAGCAGTCGGCGGCGGCGGCGACCTTACGCGCCTGCAGGGCTGAAAGGCCCGACGTCGACAGAATGGTGTGGGCGATGTTGCGAGTCGTCGTCCGCAAACCATCGCGATACGTCGGCTGCGGCATCAACCTCACTCCTGCTTGAAATTACTGCATTGTTTCCGCCTGCGCGGGCAAGCAGCTGATATACGAAGGCACGGATACTGTGCAACCCGAACAATTCGGGCCCACCAATTTTGGTGTAAGACTGGCGGGCGGTCTGCTTACGCAAGTAAAATAGTGCGATTAGTGAGGTTTTCTGCTCGCAAGGAAGGCGCCAATTCGCTGCGCCGGCTCGCCGGTCGAGTAGGCATCGGCGAGCGCGTCGATGCCGGCGCGGATGGCCTGGTCGAGCGATACGTGCTGCCAGGTTGCCATCAAGGCCTTCTGCGCGCGCACCGCGCGAGGCGCCGCACGACAGATGTCGTCCAGCCACCCGCCGACCGCCGCATCGAGTGCTTCGGCCGGCGCCACACGCTCGACCAGACCGATGGCCAGCGCTTCGGTAGCTGACAGGGTACGGCCGGTGATCAGCAGTTCGCGGGTCCGGCCCCAGCCGATGAGACCGGGCAGCAGGGCAGCCTCGATTACCGACGGCAGCCCCATGTGCACCTCGGGCATGCCCAGCACGGCTCCTTCGGCTGCGACCCGGATATCGCAGCTCGCCGCCACCTCGAGACCTGCTCCGAGGCAGAAGCCGTTGATGCGCGCGATGACCGGTATCGGGCAGGATTGGATCGACCGGCAGGCCAGATGCAGCCCGGTAATGAAGTCGCGCGCACCGGCTTCATCCAGGCCTCCGAGTTCGTTGAGATCGGCCCCACCGATGAAAGCTCGAGCTCCGGCGCCGGTGAGTATCGCCGCGCGCACGTCGTCACGCTTAGAAAGCTCGTTGAAAGCCGTGGAGAGCCGTCCGATCTGCGGCGAGGAGAGGCAGTTCAGGCGGGCCGGGTTCGACACAGTGACCGTGGCGATCACGGCGCCATCCGCTCGCTCGTCGTAACGCGTCGTCACATCGATCGGCGCGATTGCATCGCTCGTCATGTCCGGCTCCGTTCATCTGCGAGGAAAGTTGCCTTGGGCGAGCGTGCGCCATGGAGCGTCACAACCGCAATCGATAAAGTGATCCTCCCAGCCGCTGATTCGTTGCGGCGGGACCAGGGGCGGGTCCATCGACATGCCGTTGCAGAACCGCGTCACGCCGGAAGGCGAGATCATTGCCACGCAGGCGCGCGGCACGCTGATGGGCAACCGCGGCGGCATGATCCATCGCGTCGACAAGACGCTGTCGCCCAAGCGGTGGCATTCGAAGCAGTGGATCGCCTGCAAGCTCTCCTATCGGGGGCGCTGGCGCGAGGTGATGGGTCCGGACGGCTACACCGAGCTGTTTTTCCTCGACGAGGCAACGGCGTTTGCCGCCGGACATCGCCCCTGCTACGAATGCCGCAGGCGCGAAGCTCAGCAGTTCGCGGAGTTGTGGGCGGCGGCTCATGGCGGAAGCGGGCGTGCCAAGGCGGGCGAGATCGACACAATCCTGCACGCCGAGCGACTGACAGCAGACGGTGGCAAGCAGACGTTCAAGAGCCACCTCGGCGCGCTGCCGACGGGCACCCAGGTCCGCCATGGTGATTTCTGCTATCTCGTGCTCGCCAGACGGCTTCTGCGCTGGTCGCCGGCCGGCTACACGCTGGCGCTCGATGTGCCGGTCGACCTCGTCGTCGATGTCCTGACACCGCCATCGGTGGTCGAGGTCTTTCGCGCCGGCTATGATGCCGACGTTCATGAAAGCGCCTTGTCGCTGGTGTGAGGTCGATCCGTCCGGCATCTTGATCGATCAGCCCTGCCGACGCCGCCACCCGCCACCTGGTTCCTGAAGATGACGCGCACCTCTCTCGCTGCCACGCTCCGCCGGGTCTATATCGTGCTCGGCGTCGTCCTCGTCGTGTCGCTCGTTGCGCGAATGGCCGACCAGATACCCGGCATTGCCGGTTCCCCCGCGCAGAAGGTGTTCGCCAGCATCTACGACTGGCTGAAGGACATGGCGCTGGTTCTGGTGACTGTCGTCGCCGCCTATCTCGCCAACGTGTTCCAGAAGCGCTCGAAGTTCGTCGGGGCGCTGGAACGGGAATGGCGCGGCATCGTCAAGACCAAGAACGCGCTCTACGTCTATTGCGAAAAATCCTACCCGACCGCCGACGACTATCTTGCCGCCTTCTCGCGGATATCGGCGACCATCGACAATATGCGCATCGTTTACCGCAACGTCGGTGAGACCGGCGCGCTCGTCGGGCTCTATCCCTACGCGCCGCTCCACGACATGCGCCGCGCGCTTCAGACGATCGACCCGCGCAAGTCCAAGTCGATCACGCCGGAGCAACAGCGACTGGTCCGCGAGGCGATCCTGCAGGCTTTCTACGCCCTGCGCGAGAACTTCCTCGAGGAACTGGATCTGGAGCAGCCGACGCACGCGTTGCTGGTCAGCCGGGCGCGGCGGCTCAAGGCTCCGGGTGCCGCCGAATGGGCGCGGCGCGACCAGGAGCGGCAGCATGACGCCATGCGCCGTCAGTCGCCGACCAGCCCAGATGTCGACCTGTTTCTCGCCGAATTGTACGAGCGCGAGCAGATGAGCGAGCGCAATGGCGCGGCGCGCAATGGCCGTGCCGCCGCTACGGCGAATGCGCCTCAGCAAGGCTGAAGGCTGCTAACGCTTCTTCAATCGCTGTCCCGCATTGTGACGGCGCGGGGGTTCCCGCGTCAGTCGATGGAAAGGTGCGGGCATGCAGGTCGTGGCGACGCTGTCGTATGCAGGGCGGGGCAGGCGAATCGCGCTGGCCGTCGTCGCGACTGCTCTCGCGACGGCCGGCTGCGCGCGTGATCCGCTGGCCGATGCCGCGCCGTCGGGCTACTCGCTGAAGGACGGGCCGAACGTTGTGCGAAATAGTCCTGCCCGCGCCGTGGTCGAGCGCACCAGCTTTGCCACGCGGCGCGCGGACGCGGCTCCTGCGCAACGTCGCGCCGCGGCTGCGGCCGGTCTCGCCTCGACGCCCTCTGTCGCCCGAACGGAACCGGCACCGGCGGCGCTGCTCGCGGTCGCGGCGCCCGCTCACAGCGGCGACGCCGGCAGCGGCACAACGCGTGCGGGTGCCAGCGGCGCGGTGCTCGAATTGCCATCGCGGCGCCCGGGCGAGCGTGCCGATGGACGGCACTGCATGGCTGATGCCGCATGCCAGGCACGGGTCGCTGAACTCGCTTCCGATCAGGCTGCCGGCTGGCTCGTCGGCACGCCTGCGCTCGCCGATGACCTCTCGGGTGCCCGCTTCCACGCCTTGCGGGTGCTCAAATCCAAGCTCTCGTGCGACCGGCTGGAGCTGGCGCGGGGTACCGTAACGGGAAGCCAGGAACGGCTCGCGCTCGTCGTGCGCCGCGCGCCCGAGGGAGACGAGAACGTCACGGCTGCCCGTGGCGCCATGAAGCTCGCCGTGGCGATCCTCGCCGAGCTCGCGCATGAGCACGAGCGCCGTTGCAGGTAGCTGCAACCAGCCCAAGCCGAGGCGACTTCGTGTTCTTCTGCGGGCACCCCCGGGCCTGCCAGATTCTCGCCATCCGACCGCGTCATTGCCGTTTCGAGGGCGCTTTGCCAGGCGTTGTCGCTTCGGTCGTGTGTGCGTAGGTGGACGTTCATGGCATCGGGATCAGGTCCGGGGCGATTGGCGCTGGTCGCAGCAGTGCTCCTTCTCGTCGCCGCCCTTGCGGGTTGCGGTCACTCCACGGCGCGCCATGTCGAGGACGATCCGGAGTACTGGCGCGGCTCACTCAAGGACACTCCACGTTCGGCTGGCGTCCGCGAACCGAGACGCCAGGGCGCTGCAAGGAGCGTCGGGCATGCCCACCCACGACGGACCGTCGATCGGAAACGCCCTGCTTCCGGAAGAGCGGCTCGCCCGGCCACCCGGCGCCCGGTCAAGCCGCCCACGAGGACGCCCGCGGCCCCCGCGCGCACGAAGCCGCCCACGAGCCCGTATGCACCGCCACCGGCCCGGCGTCCGACCGAAGCCGCGAAGCCTGTCGCACCGGCCGTCGTTCAGCCTGCCACGCCGCCTGCCGGCTCGTCCCCAACGGCGGCGCCGTCCCCTTCGATTGCGCTGGTGCCGCCCGCCGCGGCGGCCACTGCACGAGCGCCTGCCGCTCCGCCGCCGAACACTGCGGCACCAGGGGCGGGCGGCGGCTCATCGATGGCCGGTTGCGACCCCGACGGTTCGTCGTGTGCTCTCGTCAAGGCGCTCGTCGCCGATCAGCGCCGCACCTGGCTGAAGCGTGCGCCCACGCGCAACGAAATGCTGTCGGGCGTCCGTCTTCAAGCGCTGCGGCAGACGAGCGGCTCCCTCACCTGCACCGAGCTTGCCGCGGCTCGCGAGGAGGCAAGCGCCGCCGTGCCGGCACTCGAGGACGCACTCGCGGAGGCGCGGATCGCCGGCCAGCCGGTGTCGCGGCTCTCGCGCACGCTGCTGCTGGCGAGCGAACTCGTCACGCGTCTCGGCGAGGAGCGCTTGAAGAGATGCCGTTCGTGATTTGCCGCTTCAGTTTGCCGGGGTCACCCGCAAAAGCCGGCCCTGCCGGCTGTCGGTCAGAACGTAGAGGGCTCCGTCGGGTCCCTGGCGCACGTCGCGGATGCGCTCGCCGAGATCCTCGAGCAGTCGTTCTTCCGCCACGACCCGATCGCCTGCGATCACCAGACGCACCAACATGCGGTCCTTGAGCGCGCCGACGAACAGGTTGCCTTGCCAGGCCGGAAAGCGGTCGCCGGTATAGAATGCCATGCCTGACGGCGCAATCGAGGGATCCCAGTAGTAGATCGGCTGCTCCATGCCCGCCTTGCGCTGGCCCTCGCCGATCCGGGCGCCCGAATAGTCGATACCGTAGGTGATCACTGGCCACCCGTAGTTCCGGCCGGCTTCAGGAATATTAATCTCGTCACCGCCGCGCGCGCCGTGCTCGACGGTCCACAACCGGCCGGTTGCCGGATTGATGGCGGCTGATTGCGGATTGCGGTGACCGTAGCTCCAGATTTCCGGCAACGCGCCGCGGCGACCGACGAAGGGGTTGTCGGGCGGCACGGAGCCATCGGGTGCGATTCGTACGACCTTGCCATAGTGGCGGGCGAGGTTTTGCGCGTGCTCCTTCTGATAGCGCTCGCCGAGCGTCACGAACAAGCGTCCGTCCGGTGCGAAGGCGAGCCGCGAGCCGAAATGCAGGCCGCCGCCTGTCGCTGGCTGTTGGCGGAAGATCACCCGCACATCTTCGAGCCGGCTTCGCTCGTCTTCGGTCACCAGGCGGCCACGGGCAACGGAGGTGCCGTTGCCGCCGCCGGCGCGCGGCTCGGAGAATGTCAGATAGACCAGCCCCGACCTCGCGAATTCGGGGTCGATTGCCACGTCGAGCAGACCGCCCTGGTTCAACGCGGAGACCGCCGGCACGCCGGGGACTGCGGGTCCGAGGCGGCCGCTACCCGCCACGATCCGCAGCCGTCCGGGCCTCTCGGTCACCAACATGCGGCCATCGGGCAGGAATGCCAGACCCCAAGGATGGACGAGGCCATCGGTCACCGTCTCGGCCCTTGCGCCCGTGCGTACCTCGGGCGGCGGAGCGTTCGTCTGCACCTGTGCGGCGGCCGCGCAAAGTGGAACGAGGCATGCCACCGGGAATGCGGCACGGAGCGTTGAACGCAGCATTGTGATCTCCGGTCGAGCATCGGACAGCCCTGATGTAGGATCATCAAGGCCCGACTGCGAGGCGTTTCAGAGCGACGGATCGCCATGGCCGCGTCAAACAGGTGGGCGACAAGCGGCATACTGAACCACTGAGTTCGCGACGAGAGGTGACCGTGCGCTACAGCTTCCGTCTGCTGTCTGCCCTCGCTGCCGGGCTCGCCGCGCTTCCTGCCGCGACCTTCGCCGACGACTGGATGGACGACGCCGCGTTGCGGCGCACCTTTGCCGGCGTGACGATCGATGGTGTCTACGCCTCGGGGCTGACCTTCCGCGAGCAATACATGGCGAGCGGCAATCTCGACTACCGCGAGTCCGGCGGCCGTACGCTGCATGGCCATTGGTCGGTGGTATCCGGCACCTGGTGCACGATCTACACCGTTTCGAACACGGGCGGCTGTTTCAAGGTGCGCCGCGTCTCCGCCAACTGCTACGAGTTCTACTTCCAGACGCGCACAGAGGCCGAGGCGGCGCGGCCCGATCCCGGCAAACCGAGCTGGACGGCGCGCGCCTGGCTCATCGGTCCGCCACCGACCTGCCGCGAGGCACCGGTGGTGTGACCTGTCGGGCCGCTGGCATGCGCGTCGACTTGTTGTCGGGTCCGACGGTCGCTCCTACAGTTCCGCTCATGCTCATCGGTTCGGAGACAGGTCATGATGGCGGGCGACAGGATTGGCTTCATCGGGCTAGGGCGCATGGGCAGCGGCATGGCTGGCAACCTGATGGCCAAAGTAGGTCCCATTCACGTCTGTGACATGAACACGGAGGCCGTGACCCGATTGACTGCGAAGGGTGCCGTCGCCGCAGCCAATCCCGCCGCGATCGCCGAGCGTTGCGATCTGGTGTTCCTCTGCGTCCCGTTCGCGCCCGAAGTGAGGGCCGCGCTGTTCGGCGCCAGCGGCCTGACCAGCACCGGCCGTCGCGGCTTTACAGTCGTCGACACCACGACGCTCGACCGCACCGACGCCCTCGATATCGCCCGCGCGGCGTCCGAAGCCGGCATCGCTTACTGGGATTGCCCGATCTCCGGCATGCCGTTTCGTGCCGAAAACGGCACACTGACGGTGATGTTCGGCGGTACGGAGGAGGCATTCTCGGCAACGAAGCCGTACCTCGAGGCGTTCGGCAGGGATGTCATCCACTGCGGTGCGCTCGGCAGCGGCCAAGCGATGAAAGCCATCAATAATATCGTCTACAACGTCAATATCGCAGCGATCTGCGAGGCACTGCCGCTGGCGCTGGCGGTCGGGCTGGACGTCGATGCGGTCGCCCGTGTGATGACCACCGCGTCGTCCCGCAGCTTCGCGTCGGAATATTTCATTCCGCGCATGATGGAGCGGCGCTTCGACAGCGATTTCGCGATGGAGGATGCCTACAAGGACATCGTCAACGTGCAGCACATGGCGATCGAAACCGGTGCGATGCTGCCGGTGATCAGCGCGATGATCGCGAGCTATCAGTCGGCCATGGCGGTCGGTCATGGTCGCCAGCCGAAGAGCGCCATCCTCAAGATCTACGAGCAGGCACTCGGCGTCGAGTTCCGAAAGGCGACCATCGGCAGCGGCGGCGATTCCGGAAGCTGAGGTGGCACGACCCATGCGGCTGGCGACCTTCAATCTGGAAAGTCTCGATCTGCCACCGCGCTCGGGCATGACGCTCGAGGAGCGCGCCCGCATACTCCGTCCGGATCTCGAGCGGCTCGAGGCCGACATCGTCTGCTTTCAAGAGGTCAACGGCCAGAAGGTGGAGGGCAAGGCCGGACGCCAGCTCGTGGCGCTCGATCGGCTGGTCGCCGGCACACCCTACGCGCAGTACCACAGGGCTACCACGACGCGTGGCGATGGTGTGGCCGACGTCCACAATCTCGTGACGCTGTCCCGCTTCGCGATCTCCAAGGTCACGCAGGTGCGCCACGATCTGGTCCCACCCGTCGCGCATCGGCTGCTCACAGCCGAGCCGCGGTCCGAGGCGGCCGGGCCGATCTCCTTCGACCGACCGCTGCTCGCCGTCGATGTCGAGGTCGGCGGAGGCCGTAGGCTGTCGATCGTGAACCTGCACCTGCGCGCGCCGCTCGCGACCAGCGTGCCGGGACAGAAGCTCTCGCCGTTCGTCTGGAAGAGCGTGGGCGGCTGGGCCGAGGGGTATTTCCTGTCATCGGTACGGCGGACCGCCCAGGCCCTCGAGCTGCGGCTGCTCGTAGATGGTATGCTGTCGGACGACCCCGATCGGCTTATCGTGGTTGCAGGCGATTTCAACGCAGAAGATCACGAGACGCCACTGAAGATCACCGTCGGCGCCGAGGAGGACACCGGCAATGGCGCCCTCAGCGCCGAGAGTCTGATCGTGCTCGATCGCGCGCTGCCAGCCGACCGGCGATGGAGCGTACTCCACCATGGCCGTCCTCAGATGCTGGATCACATCCTGGCGAGCCGGGCTCTGTACGGCCGGTTCCGCGGCATCGAGGTACACAACGAGGCGCTTGGCGACGAGGCGGTGGCCTACGGTCGCGTCGCCAACCCTCCGGGCTCCTATCATGCCGCCGTGGTGGCTGAGTTCGATTTCGACGATTCGGATGCGATCACGGGATGATGGACCTCCCGCATGATCCGGGACGCGAGGCCGATCAGCAGGCCGGCGCGCGGTTGGCAGCGCTCGTCGAGCGCGCGATCCTGCTCGACAGTCGCTTCCGCATCCCGGTGATCAACGTGCGTGTCGGCTGGGACCCGATCATCAGCGCTATTCCGTTCGTTGGCGATATCACCATGGCACTGGTCGCCGCCGGCCTCGTGCGCGAGGCAGCTCGGCTCGGCATCGGCCGCGCGATCCTCGCGCGCATGGTTGCCAACGTGCTGATCGACATGCTGCTCGGGATGGTGCCGATCGCTGGTCCCGTTCTCGACATCCTGTTTCGCGCCAACGTGCGAAATGCCGCGCTCGTCACCGACGAGCTGGCGCGCCGTCGACTTACGACTTAGCCACTCCGATGGCGATCTGAAAGCGCCGCGCGATGGCCGCGCCGTCTTTCTCCGGCAGGCACCAGGGATCCTCGCTGAGCGCGATCTTGGCGACAGCGAAGGTCGGTCCAGGTATTTCGAACAGAAGCTTCGCGAGATCCGCCACTTCGTTGTGCTCGGTCACTAAGCGAGTCTGGCGAACGCCGAAGCCTTCGGCGATCTTGCACAGATCGGTGCGGCCTTGCGTCAGGCCGGTCTGACGGCCTGTCTCGCCGAAATGCTCGTTGTCGAGCACCAGGATCGCGAGGTTCTGCGGCGCGAGTTCGGCGACCACTCCGAGCGAACCGATGCCCATCAGCATCTCGCCATCGCCGGTCAACGCGAGGACGCGGCGCGAGGGCTGGGCCAGCGCCAGGCCGAGCGCGGTCGGCACCGCGAGTCCCATCCCACCCCAGGAATACAGGTATTCCGGGCTGTCGCCGGCAGCCGAGCAGTCCCAGGTCGGTGAGCCGAGACCCGGTATGACGAGCGTGCCGTTGCGCCGGGAGAGGAGCTCGGCCACGAATGGCCGGCGTTGGATCTTGTTGGAGCCCTTGGCGCCACCTTCGCGCGCTTCGGCCTTCACTGCAGGTTTTCTCGTCATCACCCGTCCCCTCACTCCTGCCCGAAGCCCTTGGCGCCGATGACCCGCTGGCTGATCAGCACCGCGCATGCGAAGCCGCCGTTGAAGGCGAGATCGGCGGCGCCGACGAACGTCTCTCCCACTTCTGCCGCCTTGTCGACCGGGAAGCACTTGACTCCGACGGCTTCCAGCGCAGGGCGCACGGCCTGCCCCATCTGCACCTGCCACGGGTTGAACTCGCCCCACTGCCCGCGCATCGTGATCAACATCAGACAGGGCGCCTTCAGGATCGAGGGCAGCCCGATCGCATTGATGCAGTTGCCGACGCCCGACGACTGCATGGCGATCATCGCCCGCTTGCCCCCAAGCCACTGACCGCTGACGATGCCCATCGCCTCCTCTTCTGTGGAGAGCGTGATGAGCCGCATGGCCGGATCGGCCTTCACCATGTTGAGGAGCCGGGTGAGGCCCCCATCGGGCACGGTGCACACCGTCTCGATGCGCCGGCGCTTCATTTCGCGGAACACGTCCTCGGACCAGTGCGCGGTCCCTGTCTCGGTCATGGCGCTCACCCTCATCCCCTCCGCTGTCTCGTCTCGGCACCGCCGGCTTGCAGTGGCGGATTACGCCCGAGCGGGGCGGCGCTGGCAACCGGTGCGTCGCCGATAGGTGGATTGCAGCGGTGACAGGTCCAGCAGCGCGCTCAAGCGCACCGGCGCCGGCTTCTCGACCAGCTCGCGGCCCAGGCCACCCCACTGGTGAGGCTCTGGAACCCGAAGGCCGGCACCGCGTTGCGGTTCCATCGTGTCGGGGCCTCTCCCCGTCTCGTTCGGCTTCCGCCAAAGCTCGCAGGAAGGCGTCAAATGCGTCCACAGAAGATCAACGGTCGGCCTCAGCACGAGGCAATCTCCGCGAGAGACGGTTTCGTCGACGCCGTCGCCGGCCACGCCGCAGCGGCGGCAGTCTCCCGACGTGGAATGGGCGTCGGGCTTCTTTCCGGGGCGCTGGTCGCTGCCGCGCCGGCAATTGCGGTCCATCGGGACGGGTCCGGCGTGCCCGCTTCTCCGGCGGCGCATGGCTATCGCGTAACCCAGCATGTCCGCCGCTACTACGAGCTTGCCGGGTGGTGATCGAACGCGCGGCTCGTCGGTGAGGACCGGTATCGCATCGATGATTGGCGAACTCAGTCAGGAGCTGCGCCCATGCTCGTCAGGAAGAAGGCTCACCAGGCCCGATCGCGCGGCCCGCGTGTCGGCTTCGACATGCTTGCCGCGTTGCAGCCGACGATGGATCGTCGGCGCTTCCTTCGTGACTCGGGCATCGCTACGGCCGCCATCGGGACAATTTACTTTCCGGCGCAGCGCGTGCGTGCGGCGGCAGCAGCCGAAACCACTGCGCCGTCCAAAGTTACGCGCAAGACGATCTGCCCGTTCTGCGCCGTCGGCTGCACCATCCACGCCGAGCTGGAGCGCGGTGTGTGGATCGGGCAGGAGCCCGCCTTCGAGAGTCCGATCAATCTTGGAACGCACTGCGCGAAAGGCGCGGCGACGCGCGAACTCGCGATCGGCGAGCGCCGTCTCAAATACCCGATGAAACTCGCAGGTGGTCGATGGCAGCGCCTGAGCTGGCAGCAGGCGATCGACGAGATCGGCGACCGAATGTTGAAGATCCGAGAGGATCGCGGTCCCGATTCCGTCTATTGGCTGGGCTCGGCCAAATTCTCCAATGAGATGGCCTATTTTTGCCGCAAGTTCGCTGCCCTCTGGGGCACCAACAATACGGATCACCAGGCTCGCATCTGCCATTCGACCACGGTCGCCGGCGTCGCCAACTCCTTCGGCTACGGCGCCATGACCAACACCTTCAACGATATTCACAACGCCAAGTCGATTTTCCTTCTTGGTGGAAATCCGGCTGAGGCGCATCCGGTCTCGATGCAGCACTTGTTGCGTGCGAAGGAGAACGGCGCGCATCTCGTCGTCGTCGACCCGCGCTTCACGCGCACTGCGGCGCACGCTCACGAGTACGTACGCATAAGGCCCGGCGCTGATGTCGCATTCCTGTGGGGGGTGCTCTGGCACATCCTCGATAAAGAACGCGAGGACAAGGAGTACATACGCCAGCGGGTATTCGGCTTCGACAAGGTGCGGGAGGAGGTCGCCAAGTACCCGCCCGATGTCGTCGCCGACATCACCGGCGTCGCAACGGAGCAGATCGCTCGCGTCGCAGACATTGTCGCGTCGAACCGGCCAGGCACGCTCATCTGGTGCATGGGGCTCACGCAGTCGACGATCGGCAACAACAAGACACGTGCCGCTTCGATCTTCCAGCTCGCGCTCGGCAACATCGGCAAGCCGGGCGGCGGCGCGAACATCTTCCGCGGCCACGACAACGTACAGGGCGCCACCGATCTCGGTCTCGTCTGCGACAGCCTGCCGGCCTACTACGGCCTGTCGGAGGGCGCATGGCAGCACTGGGCGCGCGTCTGGGATCTGGACTACGAATGGATCAAATCGCGTTTCGGCTCCAAGGAGCTCATGGAGCGCAAGGGCATGCCCGTATCGCGCTGGTTCGATGGCGTGCTCGAGGACCCGAAGAATCTGGATCAGCCCGCGAACGTCGGTGCGATGGTCTTCTGGGGGCACGCGCCAAACTCGCAGACGCGCGGTCCCGATCTGAAGAAGGCGCTCGAAAAGCTCGACCTCCTCGTCATCATCGATCCGGTGCCGACATGGACCGCGGCGATGAGTGAAAGGACCGACGGCGTTTATCTGCTGCCCGCGGGCTCGACGATGGAGACCGCCGGCTCGGTCACGAATTCCAATCGCTCGCTGCAATGGCGCGAGAAGGTGATCGAGCCGATGTTCGAGGCGAAAGGCGACTATGAGATCGCCTACCTGCTCTCCCGCAAGCTCGGCTTCTCCGATCAGCTCTTCAAGCATATTCGCGTCGAGAACGGAGAACCGGTTGCCGAGGACATTCTGCGCGAGATCAATCGCGGGACCTGGACGATCGGTTACACTGGCCAGTCGCCCGAGCGGCTGAAGACACATATGGCCAACCAGCACCTGTTCCATCCGACGACGCTGATGGGCATGAGTGGTTCAGTGAAGGGCGAGTATTACGGCCTGCCATGGCCGTCGTGGGGAACGCCGGAGCAGCGTCACCCCGGCACCCCGATCCTATACGACACTTCGAAAAAGGTCGCCGAGGGTGGGCTTGCGTTCCGAGCCCGTTGGGGCGTCGAGCATGAAGGTACGAACCTCCTCGCAGAAGACAGCTATCCTGTCGGCTCACTGATCAAGGACGGCTATCCGGAAATGACCGTAGCCGTGCTCGAGAAGCTCGGCCTTGCGGGTCAGCTGACGCCGCGTGAGCGCTATATCATCTCGGCCATGGCTGCAGATCGGTACGAGCCGCGACTGCTCTCGATCGATGATGCAGAAGCACAGAGACTGATGGACGCGCTCGAGCGCGAACTCGGCCGCGAGGACGGTCTGGACCCGCGTGGCGGCCAGGAGCAATTTCGCGCGCTCGGGTTCACCGGGTTTACCGACCGTGCCCGCAAGGCCACCGAAGCCTACCTCGCTCACGATCCCGGCAAGCCAGCGGGCGCCAACCAGAAGGCCAAGTCGCCACCGCAGGCCTCAGGCGCTCAGAACCAGCCACGCGGGGGAGATGCGAACACGCGCGGCACCGATGCCGCACAGCGCAGCCAGGACGAGGGTGAGGCCGAGTTCAGCGGCGGCGAGGACGGCGGGAGAGACCAGAAGAGCATGGCATCGGTGCGTTCGGTGCTCGACAAGATGCTCAAGATCAACTGGAAGACGGATCTGTCGGGCGGCATCCAGCGGGTCGCGATCGCCAACGGGCTCGCTCCGTTCGGAAACGGCAAGGCGCGCGCTCTGGTCTGGAACTTCCCCGATCCGGTGCCTGTGCACCGTGAGCCGCTGTACACGGTGCGGCGCGATCTGATTCCCAAATATCGTACCTACGACGACCGGCGCGATTTCCGACTGCCCGTGCTCTACTGGTCGATCCAGCAGCGGGACGTGTCGGGCGAGTTCCCGATGATCCTGACTTCCGGGCGCCTCGTCGAGTACGAAGGCGGCGGCGACGAGACGCGCGCCAACAAGTGGCTCGCGGAGTTTCAGCAGCAGATGTTCGCTGAGATCAATCCCGACGACGCGTCGCAACTCGGCGTCGTCGATGGCGAAATGGTTTGGCTGGTCACGCCGGAGAAGGCGCGCGTCAAGGTGGCTGCTCAGGTAACCCCGCGCATCGGCAAAGGCGCGGTGTTCATGCCGTTCCATTTCGCAGGCTTCTGGCAGGGGCGCGACGTCACCGATCGTTATCCGCCGGGTACGGTGCCCTACGTCGTCGGTGAGGCCGCGAACACAGCGACCACCTATGGCTACGACATCGTGACCTTCATGCAGGAATCGAAGGCGACGCTGTGCCGGATCGAAAAGGCATGACCGCCTTCAGCGAGCGAGGAGTTGGACGATGGCCCGGATGAAATTCCTCTGCGACGCCGAGCGCTGCATCGAGTGCAACGCATGCGCCACCGTCTGCAAGAACGAGCATGACGTGCCGTGGGGCATGGTGCGACGGCGTGTGGTTACAATCAACGACGGCGAGCCGGGCGAGAAGTCGATTGCGACATCGTGCATGCACTGCACGGACGCGCCGTGCATCGCCGTCTGCCCCGTCGACTGCATCTATCAGACCGATATCGGCGTCGTGCTGCACAACAAGGATACCTGCATCGGCTGCGGATACTGCTTCTATGCCTGTCCGTTCGGCGCTCCGCAGTACCCGAGCGCAACAAACTTCGGCAGCCGGGGCAAGATGGACAAATGCACCTTCTGTGCCGGCGGCCCGGAGGAAAGTGGATCCGAGGCCGAGTATCGCAAGTACGGTCGCAACCGGATCGCCGAAGGCAAGCTGCCGCTGTGCGCCGAGGTATGTTCGACCCGCGCCTTGCTCGCCGGCGACGGCGATGTCGTATCGCAGATTTACCGCTCGCGCGTTCTGAAACGAAATTACGGCTCCGGCGCGTGGGGATGGTCCACGGCCTACGCCGGCTCGCGTGCATGACCGGTCCACCGCACGCAAGGAGGTGCAATCATGTCGTCGGCACGCTGGTTCGGGGCGATCGTGGCCGCTGTCGTCATCATATTGATGGCATCGCTAACGGTGTGGACTTTCGGTACGGCGCCGCGCGTGGTGCCGACTGTCTCCGCTGATGCGGCACCGACCGACGGCAGCGGGCTGGTGCGGGCGCAGGAGTCGCTCGCGCAGCGGACCCGGCTCCTCGGTGATCGCCAGGACGCCGGCACGGTGGGAGGTGTCGCTGTCGCACCCGACCGCGTACCGGGCGCGACCATTCGTTTCACCAGAGGGGTCGAACGGTCGGGCGATCTCGTCACGTCGTGGCAGCGCGCTGCCGTCGAGAAGAGTGAGATCGCGCGCGGGCAGGACTTCACGCGCGGCATCTCCTCCCTGCCGTATGAGAACGCGAACCTGCTCGAGCAGCCGCAGGGCCGGGGCTGGCGGCGGTCGCATAACGCAACGATCTTCTACGGCGGCGCCTGGGTGATCGGCGGCGTAACGCTTCTTCTCGCCCTCTTCCTCGCTTGGCGAGGTCGCATTCGGATCGCCGAAGGCCGTTCCGGACGGTCGATCGAGCGCTTCGATACGATCGAGCGGACAAATCATTGGATGACGGCCGGCGCGTTCGTCGTTCTCGCGCTGAGTGGTCTGACGATTCTCTATGGTAAGACCGTTCTGATGCCACTCATTGGCGAGGCGGCGTATGGTGACATCGCGCTAGCCAGCGCATGGCTGCACATGTCGGCCGCACTGCCACTGACCATCGGCGTGCTCGTCATGGCCGTGCTGTGGATGCGGCGCAATCTGCCGAGTCGTGTCGACGTCGAATGGCTCCGGCGCGGAGGAGGGTTCCTGCATGACGGTGGCGACAATCCACCCGCACGCAAATTCAACGCCGGGCAGAAGGTGGTGTTTTGGGGCGTACTGCTCGGCAGCTTCGTGGCGCTGTGTACCGGCATTTTCCTAATGGTGCCGTTCCTGGAGTTTGGCATCCAGGGCATGCAGTGGATCCAGCTGTTGCACGCCGCCATCGGCCTCCTGATGATCGGCCTCATCATCGGCCACATCTACATCGGCACGATCGGCATGGAGGGGGCGATCGACGCCATGTGGTCCGGCCGCGTGGACGAGAACTGGGCCAAGGAGCACCATAGCCTATGGGTACGCGGCAAGCAGAGCGAGGCCGTCGACACCCGCACGCCGCCCGCTCCTGCTGAATGACGATGGCGGACCAGAACGACGCACGCGCGGCGCACGCAGAGGAAACGACGGACGTCGATGAGGCACGTTCGGTCGCGCGAGAGGCCGGCGCCAAGGAGCGCGAGAAGGAGATCGAGGAGCACAGCCGGCTGAGAGCCGTCGCGGTGTTCGAGATCATCCGTCGGGAAGGCATCGGAGAACTCGGCCGCGATTTCAATGCCCTGTTCTGGTCCGGGGTCGCGGCCGGTCTGTCGATCGGGTTTTCGCTGCTGGGCGAGGCGTTCCTGGCAGCGCACCTGCCGAAGGCCGGGTGGGCGCCATTGATCACCAATCTCGGCTACTCGGTCGGCTTCCTGATCGTGATCCTCGGCCGTCTGCAGCTGTTCACGGAAAACACGCTGACTGCGGTGCTGCCGGTGATGGCGCGCCGGCGGTTGGTGTGGGTGATCATTCTCGGCCGACTCTGGGGCATCGTCTTCGCCGCGAATCTGGTCGGCTGCATGATCTTCGCCGCGTTCATGTCGGCGACCGGCGTTCTCTCGCCAGAGATGGCCAGGGAGGTGCTCGACATCAGCCGCACCATCCTCGCGCATCCACCTGCCGAAATGTTCGCCCGCGGCATCGTCGCAGGGTGGCTGATCGCGGCCCTCGTATGGATGCTGCCTTCCGCAGAAGGCAACGAGTTCATCGTGATCGTGCTCGTCACCTATCTGATCGCGCTCGGGGATTTTGCGCACGTTATCGCCGGCTCGGCCGAGGCGTTCTACCTGCTGTTCGAGCGCCAAGCCGCCATCGGAGATCTCGTCACAAGGTTCCTGCTCCCGACGCTTGCCGGCAACGTGTTTGGAGGTACGGTCGTATTCGCGCTGACCGCTTACGCCCAGGTTCGTTATGAGATCGAGGAATCACCGCCGAAGTCGTAATCGGCGGCCGCTTCTCATGGGTCAGGTGCCGACCGCACAGGCGTCGATGATCGGTAGCGCCGTGGCGGGTGCAGCGACGGCAAAAACCGACAGGATGACGAGCACGCGCATGGCGCGACGCTGGAACGCAAGCTGGTGCTCGGGCCAGGTCCGGGCGTGCAGCAGCGCTTCGAAGTTTCGAGGGCGGGCGAGGCTCGCGCCGAGGACGGCGAGTGCGATAATCGTCGCGACGAGAATGAACGCGATGATCCACGGTCTCGCGGCTCCGCCGCTCGACGCCACGGCACACGCAACCGACTGCACGCCGTAGAGCGCGCCGAAGTGGAAAGCCCAGACGATCGGCCCGAGCAGGAGGAACGCTATAGTGCCGAGCGTCGAGCCACTGTCGTCGACGTGCTGCGTAGTCGTTCGCTCGTTCATGCGCTCACCCGACGACTCTTGGAAATCCGTGAACAAGCACGAGACCCGCGATGCCCTGGCATGCCGTATAGATTGCGAGCAGCCGGGTGTTGTCGAAGGTAACTCTGCGCACCCGATCGAGCTTGCCCACGACATGCCGAGCGATCGTGTAGAAACCCATGACCAGGACGGCGCCTGCCAGTTGCCCCGTCAGGAAGGCGCCGACATAGACGAGCGCGGCATAGCTCGAGTCCGAGGGACGCAACCCGGCCTGCCAGTGTCCCATCACCTCGATGCCGACTGCGGCAATGAGTGACAGCGCTCCAATGGCGATCAGCAGCGGTGTTGCGAGACGTGGCTTGCCGGATGGGCCGAGCGACCTGTCTGCGAGCACGAAGGCGATCGCTCCGACCGCGAAGGCGAGCGCCGATGCGGCAGCCCAGCTCGACGACGGCAATGCACTGGCCTCGGCGGCCAAACCGGGCCAGAAGCGAGGAGCCACGGTCCAGCTGTAGAGGTAGGAGAAGAGGTAGGCGAGGTAGAGCGAGCCGGCAACCAGCATCAGTACCACCATTGCCCACCAGGAGTGGGATGTCGGACCGGACTGGTACACCTCCAGCCGTATGCCGCCGCCTATATCGACGGGACCCTTCGCCGGTCCGGGATCGAGCTCCCAGACCCAGACGCAGACGCTCGCCACCGCCAACACGCCGGCGATCACCGCCGGAACGACGAGCTTGACGGTGAGCAACAGAAAGAACGCTGCGGTGAACGCCGCAGCAAGCACGTGCGCCCAGCCTGGCCCCGGCATCTGGATTACATATTCCGGCCGGGCATCGATGGCCGACGTGACGATGGTCTCGCGACCGCCCGTCGGTGCGTTTGGCAGATAGTGGCGACCTGCCTCGACATCCTCGGCGAGCCGTTGCTGATCCCACAACGGCTCACGACTGGTCACATGCGGGATCGACCGTGTGCAGTAGACGTCCCCCGGCAGCCATTCGAGCGTGCCGGCGCCCCAAGGGTTGGTGGCACCGCCCTCGCCTGGCCGGAAGCGGAGCAGAAGGTCGATCACGAACAGCGCGACGCCGGCTCCCAGCATGAAAGCGCCGATTGTCGAGATCATGTTGAGTGTGTCCCAACCCATACTCGAGGAATAGGTCCAGACCCTGCGCGGCATGCCTTGAAGGCCGGTCAGGTGCATTGGCAGGAACGCGATGTTGAAGCCGGCGAACATGAGCCAGAAGACCCAACGGCCGAGACGCTCCGACAGCATGTTCACCGACACCATCGGTGCCCAGTAATAGAACGTCGCAAACAGCGGAAACACCATCCCGCCGACCAGCACGTAATGGAAATGCGCCACGATGAAGTAGGTGTCGTGCACCTGCCAGTCGAACGGCACCAGTGCCACCATCACGCCGGTCAGCCCGCCGAGTGTGAAGATGAACAGGAACCCGAGAACAAACAGCATCGGCGTCGCCATGCGGATCCGGCCGGGTGCGGAGGCGATGGTGGCTATCCACGCGAACACCTGGATTCCCGATGGGATGGCGACTGCCATGCTCGCCGCAGAAAAGAAGGCGAGGCTCATGGCCGGGATGCCGGTCGTGAACATGTGGTGCACCCAGAGGCCGAACGAGAAGAAGCCGGTGCCGATCAGCGCGACCACGATCAGGTGGTAACCGACCAGCGGTGTGCGCGTCATCGTCGGCACGATCATGGAAACGAGTCCGGCCGCGGGCAGAAATATAATGTAGACTTCGGGGTGTCCGAAGAACCAGAACAGGTGCTGCCACAGCAACGGGTCGCCGCCCTTCTCGGCAATGAAGAACGGCCAGCCGAATGCACGCTCGAGCTCGAGCAGCATCGTCGCCAGGATCACGGCGGGGAAAGCGAAGATGATCATGCCGGCGAAGATCAGCATCGACCATGCGAAGATCGGCATGCGTGCGAGCGTCATGCCGGGAGGTCGCGTGCGCAGCGTGCCGACGACGATTTCGATCGCCCCCGCGATGGCCGAGATCTCGATGAAGCCGATGCCGAGTAGCCAGAAGTCGGCGTTGTCGCCAGGCGAATAGGTCGCGCTCGACAGCGGCGGGTACATGAACCAACCGCTCTTTGGAGCGAGGTCGTAGAAAACGGTCGAGAAGAAGACGAGACCGCCGATGACATAAGCCCAGATGGCGAAGGCGGAGAGGCGGGGGAACGGCAGGTCCCGTGCCGCCAACATCTGCGGCAGCAACAGTACGCCGAGGGCCTCGATGGCGGGTACGGCAAACAGGAACATCATCGTGGTGCCGTGCACCGTGAAAATCTGATTGTAGAGGTCCTGCGACAGAAATGTGTTGTCGCCGACGGCGAGCTGAGTTCGCATGAGCAGGGCGAGGACACCGGCGAGCAGGAAGAAAAGGAACGCCGCTCCGATGTAGAGAAGGCCGATCACGTCGTTGTTGACAGCCGTGACGAGAGAGAGGCCACGCGGCGTCGCCCAGATCCGCTTCAGCTCCTCGCGCTCCCCTTCCGGCCTCGGCGTGGGGCTAAGCTGACGTCTCTGGCCATCCCGGGCATCGTTCATCTGTCGGTTCCGTCATCGCAATGCGTAAAGGAGAACGAGCCCGCCGCCATAGACGGCAACGACCGCCAGCGAGTCGATTCCGAGACGCATGAACGTGCGGTCGCGACGCTCGGCGAGACCGACCATGAAGAGCGCGGTCACCAGGATGCCGAGCAGCGACGCCACTGCTGCGAAGCGTCCGGCTTCGGCGAGCACCGGTGGTCCACTCGACGTGGCGTCGACCACGAAGATCAACGCCACGTCGAAGAGGTTCGTGCCGAGGATGTCCGATATGGCGAGGGTGAAGAGACCGAGCCTCACGGCGGCGAGCACCGTGCTCAACTCTGGCAGCGACGTCGTGAGCGCGACGAAGGCGGCACCAGTGAAGCTCTGTCCGAGCCCGGAGAGTTCGGCGATCGCTTCTCCGGTGCGCGCAACAAGGTAGCCGGCTGCGAGTATCGCCACCGAGGCTGCGGTTGACCGTCCGATCAGCACGCGCAGATCGATATCACCAGGATCCTCACGATCCTGTTCGCTCTCCTGCGAAGTGCTGACCTCGGTCTCTTCGATATTGGCGATCCACGGTTGCCGGTTGTCGGCTCGCGACAGCAACCAGATCGATACGATAAAGACAGCAAGGATCAGCCACGACCACAGCCCTACCCCTCCGACGAGCGCATCGCCGGCGATCGCGCCGCATGCCGCGATTGCGAGCAGCACGATGTTGAGGCTGCCCTGCAGCAGCACTGCCGGATCGGGTACGACCGCGGTCAACGCGCGCCGGCCGATCACGAAGTCGGCGACGGCGAGGATGGCAATCTGCATCGTCACCCCACCGAGCACGTTGTTGACCGCGAGCTTGGTGTTGCCGAGCATCGACGACGACACCGCAACGGCCACCTCTGGCAGCGATGTCACGCCACCAAGGAACAGCAGGCCGAGCAGGGCCTGACCGATTCCGGTCTTCAGGCTGATTTGGTCGGCGTAGCGGGCCAGCCGCGTGCCGGCGATCCATACGATGATGCCGCCGACCAGGAACAGCCCGATGTTCGCCGCCAGACCAAGTTCACCAAAGCTCATCGTGCTACCTCAATCCGGAGAGATAGGAGGCGATCGCCGCGGCGTCGTCCTCTGTCAGATCGGCGTAGGGCAGCATCAGGTTGTCCGGCTTGATGCGTTGGTTTGCGACCACCCAGTGCGCGAGGCGGTCGGGCGTATTGCGCAACGTGGCGGCCGCCAGCGTCAGCCGGCTTCCGACGTGTGTGAGGTCAGGGCCGATCGCCCCGCGTGCCGCCGTGCCCCGGACGCGATGGCAGCCGCCGCAGCCGTTTTCGATGAACAGGCGCGCTCCTCGCCGGGCTTCGTCTCCGGCCGTCTGAAGGGCCGGCCGGCTTTCGGCCTCGAGCCATTGCGCGAACTCGGCCGGCTCGAGTGCTACGACGACGAATGACATCAAGGCGTGGGCGCCGCCGCAGTATTCGGCGCACTGACCGCGATAGCGCCCGGCTCGTGCAGCGGAGAAGCGCAAGGTATTCGTGCGGCCGGGGATCATGTCGACCTTGCCGGCGAGGCGGGGCACCCAGAAGCTGTGGATCACGTTGTCGCTCGACAGCGTGGCAATGACCGTACGACCCACCGGAATGCGGATCTCGTTCGCAGTCTCGATCTTTTCGCCATCGGGACCCTCATAGGTGACGCGCCACCACCACAGCTCACCCTCGACATGCAATCGGAGTGCGTCCGGGTCGCTACGGGCGCTGGAGCTGTGCGCCAGAAGGCCGAACCCGTAGATGAGCAGGACGCCGAGCGTAACGATCGGGAACGCGATGCCACCGACCACGACCAGCCGTTCGCGAGCGAGCGCAGCGCGTATGGCTGGGGTGCCGATGAATGCGAGCGTCAGTAGCACGACGACGAGGAGTAGAATGACTGCTCCGCCAGCGACCATTATCGTGAACAACTGGGCCGTCTGTTCGGCTTCCGCGCTTTCCGGTCGCAATACGGATTGCGACCCGGCCCATTCGAGCGTGAGCGGCAGCGCTAGCAGCCGGGCAGGCGGCGATGTGGCTCGCGGGCTGCTCATGGCTCACCCCGCGGCCTGTCGACTGCCGACGCGGCGGACGGCCGCACGGATCGGCTCCGCGTCCCGAAGTAGCGGGCCACGGCATCGATGTCCTTTTCGTCGAGCCGGCGCGCGATGGCGGCCATCATCTTGCCATGGGCCGTTTCGGACCGCAGACCGCTGCGCCACAAGCGAAGCTGCTTTGCGAGATAGATTGGCGAGAGCCCTGTCAGACGAGGATAAGACGGGCTCGCGCTGTCGCCGTGGCAGGTGATGCATGCCGGCACCGCTCTGTCAGGCCGGCCCTCGAGGGCGAGGCTGGTCCCCCGCTCGAGTGCGGCCGATGCTCCTGCAGCGTCCTCGTCTGTCCGTGTCGCCGTGGCAGGCGGCAGGCTGGCGTAGTAGGAGGCTAGTCGCGCCATGTTCGACTTGCTCAACTCGGCCGCGACAGGCTGCATGATGCCGCTCTCACGCGATCCGCTGGCATAATCCGTCAAGGCGCGCAGCAGGTAGCGCTCGGACTGACCGCCGAGGTGGGGCACATGCGCGCTGACCGGCGTGCGCGTCGCGTCATCATGGCAGCGGGCGCAGGCCGACAGAGCCGTCGTGCCGACGCCGTGACGGAGAATGCCCTCCGGTGCTCGGCCACTGTCGGTATCCGGACGGCGAGTCTGGCGTTCGTAGGTGCCGGTGTCGGCCAGCGGCAGCTTTCTCAGGAAGGCGACCAGCGCCCAGACCTCGTCGTCGCGATTTTGCGAGACCCATGCCGGCATGCCGGCGTATTTGATGCCGTGTTTGACGATCCAGAACAGCTCCCGGTCTTTCCAGTCGCCCACGCGCGGCACCAGATTCGGCGGCTCGGGAAGCATTGCACGGACGATCGGATTGGCCCGATCCGCTGGTGAGCCGTGGCATGGCGCGCATCCAGCGGCGAAGTGCCCCGCGCCGAGCGCCGCCAGCTCGTCGTCCAAAGGTCGGGTCGAGACGCCAAGGCTCTGCGTTCGCACCGAGCTGCTCATGCCGAATTCGAGGAAAGCGCGTGTGACCGCAAGGTGACCGCTACTGGCAGCGACGTTGTAGAGCCCGGACCAGGCGAACAGCACGCCGGCGACGAGAGCAATCGCCGCGCCTGTTGCGAGCCAGATGAGAACCTGCCTTGCGGTGATCTCGACCTTCATCGCGCCTTCTCGCCTTCGAATGCTGAAAGCGGGCTGCTGACGCCTCCTCTCAGGCCGAGGTCTCCGACCCATTGCACACTGAGTGCGATGGCGGCGCCGACGTAGGTCAGCGGGCACGCCGTCAACATGACGAGGCCCGCGAGCTGCTGGTCAGCGAGCGCGGCGGGCGTGTTCGCCATCGCGAAAAGCGGGCGTGGCGCAAAAGTGAATATCGCACCGAGAAGGCAGAACATCTTCCCGGTAATGAGCAAGGCGGCGATGGCTTGCCAGCGACGGGCGCCATCGATGGCGAAAACCGTCCGCCAGAACCAGAAGGCGCTGAGCGCCATCAGGATCAGGATGACGACGTGGACTTGGCCCGTCGTGTGGTGCGCGTGGAGGCCGCCGGGGAGATGCACGAGCCACAGCACCGTGATTTGAAGCGCGCCCGCCAGCGCCAGTTGGCGTGGCGCAACGTGGAACCAGCCGAGATCGCGGACAAACCACGCGATGGCTGGCGCTGCGAGGTTCATGATCACGATGTGATGAACCATCTGCTCGGTGATGCGGCCGGCCGAAGGCGCAGTCAGGACAAGCCATGTCAGGCCTCCGATTGCTGCCGCGACCGAAAGGAGAACCGCTGCGCCTGCCATGGAATCGTGTACTCGCCGCTGCAATGGCGAAGCCATGACGGGAACCCTCGATGCTGAGCAATTGCCTGACGCGCACTCAAGAGCGAACGGTGGTCCGGCGCGATCCTACCGCTTCGGTCAGCCGGAAAAACTGACCTGCGCTGTGCAACGTGTGAACCGTCTGCGAGTTCCTGTCGCCTGTCGTTCAGCCGACGGTCACGACGCCTGCCGGTCTGCCGACCTCGCCCGCCGGTTTGTCCTCGCGGAGCGCGATGAACCGCGCCTGTCGCAGTAGCCCGTCGCCGGTGAGCTCACGGTAGGCAACCTGTACCACGAGCCGGGGTGTGACCCACACCACGCCGCGCGCCTCGCTTCGCGACAGGTTCTCGCTGATAGCCGGTCGATCTGTTCGTGTCGCCTCGAGGGCCGCGTAGAGATCGCGCGCCTCGGAGGCGGAAAAGCCGGTGCCCACGCGACCGGCGTGCACCAGATGTCCATCGGCGTAGTATGCGAGTACGAGTGAACCGATTCGATGGGAGACATTACGCTCTGGTACGAAGCCGGCGACCACCAGTTCATCCGTCGCAATGCACTTCGACTTGATCCAGTCGCCAAGTCTCCCGCTGCAGTATGGACGTTCGGTACGCTTCGAGACGATGCCTTCCAGTCCGAGGCGGCAAGCCTCCGTCAAGGCAGTCTCGCCGCTACCGAAAAGGTGGTCGACATATCGAATCCTCGAGCAGGACAGTCCTCTGTCGCCGAGCAGATCCCGCAGCCGATCCTTGCGCTCGATGAGGGGTAGGTTTCGCAGATCCCGCCCGGCGCATGACAACAAGTCGAACGCCATCAGAACGATGTCCTCTCCCCCTGCTTTCAGTGACCGTTGCAGAGCGCCGAATTCGGTGAGACCGTCGCTGTTGAACACGACCGCCTCGCCGTCGAGCGCCGCGCTTCCCAACCTGGAGAGTTCCAGTGCGCGCGCCAACGGCTGAAACCGCGGCGTCCAGTCGAGACCCGAGCGCGTTAAGATCCGTACCGAGCCGTCGTCCGCGATAAGGCACTGCACGCGATAGCCATCCAACTTGATCTCGTGAAGCCATTCCTCACCTTCTGGGGGGCTGCCGGATCGGGCGAGACACGGTGCCGTGAAAGCGGGAGTTGCTGCCGGCGCCGTCCGCTTGCGTCTGACGGTCGGACATCGACTCATATCGGATTGCCGATCAATTATACGATGGGAGGAGCGCACTCTGCGGCGTCGGACCCCGCTGGTATCCGGGGTTCTGCATGTTCGCGCCTGCGATGCTCGGAGAACGTCGTGCGCCGATCGCAGGTTCCCTTGCATGCGGTCGGCACGCCTCGTTCCCCGAAGTTCGCCGAAGCCTGCGGATTTGTCGAACGGGAACACGTCTGCGAAGGCCGCGTTGGATGGATGTGTGAGCCGTATTCGCGATGCACCGTCGCAGGGAGGGAGAAACAACTTCTCGAAGGAAATTATCATGACCGACAGCAACCCGAGACATCCCCCGTCGCCAGACCATGAGCATCCGACCGCCGATCGCTGGACGCGCGGAGCTTTCACGCTCCGCCGCATGGCCAGGTGGCAGGTCGTGGCGGTGTCGATCGTCGCGGTCGTAGCGGCTATCGGCCTCTTCTATGTGGCTGCATGAGAAGATGAGGCGACGATCGGTGCGTGACGAGACTGGCCGCCTGTCGCCGGGGTTGGCCGATCGGCCCTGCCGGCTCTCAACCTGACGCAGTCGCGTGCGCGCCGATGTCGGGATCGCGCCGCGGCAACACGGCGATGACCGGCAGACCGCTCAGAAAGGCGAACTGCTGGCGGGTCCTGATCCGAGGGTCGAGCAACTCGGCGATGACGGCGAGCCCGATGCCCAGTGCGATGCCGGCGGCTACGCCGAGCACCACGAATATGATCTTCGGCAGAGTGATCGGGATGGTCGGATCCTGCGGCGGGTCGATGACTTTCACGCGTTCGGGCTCCTCGAACCGGCCGAGCGCATAGCTGGTCGAGGCTTTGTCATGGCGCTCGACGAATGACTGATAGACCTCGCGAGCGCTCGCTATGCGTTTTTCGAGCTGCTGCTGCTGCTGCTCGATCGGGGCGAATTCGGCGAGCGTACCCTGCAGAGCAACGACCGCATGTGTCAGCGTGGCGACCTCCTTCTCGAGTGTGACCTGCCTCGTCCTGGCCTCCTGGAGGCGCAGGACCTGGGAGACGAGAAGTGTCGGCGTGCGCTGTGGATCGGACGAGGTGGCCGCAGCCATATTCAATAGGCGATCGATGTCGGCCGTGGCGATCGCCCGCGAGACTTCGAGATAAGCACGCCGTTCGGACTGCAAACGCGTCAGCTGACGTTCAGCCGCTTGCACCTCGGAATGAGCCGGCGTGTAACGCCCGCGCAGAGAGGCGAGTTCGGTGGTGACGCGGACGATGCTTTCCTCGAGCCGGCCGACGATGGGATTGGAGTTCGCCATCTGCTGCTTCAGTGCATCGACTCCGGCCCTGGCCGCCGCGAGTTGAAGGGTCTGCTCCTGCAGCTTCTGCTGCATGGCGCCGAGCCTCGCAACATTCGAGCTGAGCAGCGATGGCAGTTTGTTGGCATGCTTTGCCCTGAACTCGGCCATCTCGCTTTCTGCCGCATCGAGAGTAGCCTTGCGCTCGGCGAGCTGGCCGGCGAGGAACTTGCGCGTTGCACCGAGTCTGCTCCGCTCCGGCGAAAGCAGGCGGTCGAGAAAGTGCTGCTTGATAGCTGCGAGCGTGCGACCCATGCCTTTGGGCTCGCTACCACGCAATCGGAGCTCGATCAGGTCGGCGCCGATCAATTCCACCGTGATGGCGCCGGCCAGTTTGCGCATCTCGATCGCCGCGATCGTCGGGTCAGCGATTTCCTCAGGCGCGCGGATATCCCGCAACACGTTCAGCAGAACGTGCTCGCTCTTGACCAGCGCCTTCAGCGCCGTCATGCGCTCCTTCACCTTGAGGCCGACGATGAAGTCCTTGAGGAACGGATTCTCTTTGCCGGTTTCCTGCAGGATCAGAATGGTGCGAGCCTCGTAGGTCTTCGGAGCCAGCCGCGAGCCGAGGATGGCGAGCGGGATCATCAGCACGATGGGCACGGCGATGAGGTACCGCCGGCGCCAGCCGGCCTCCAGGATCATGCGGATGATCTCGGAAAGGGAGCGCGTCACCGCCACTTTGCCTCTTCATTGCCCCGCGGGGACGAACGTCACGACCAGACTGTCGTCGGCAAGCTCTGGGTCGTAGGTGACGGAGGTTACCAGACCCGCTGGAAGCATTTGGTTTATTCGGTGCACGCGTTTGTGTGCAATCATCGCCTGCTGGAAGCCGTTGCCCAGGCCGCCACGGCCGACTGCCACCTCGGCGCGGACGTCGGCCTGGGCAAGTGCGACGGTCAAGGCTTTGGCCAGCACCATCGCATCGGCTGGACGTAGATCTAGGCCGTCCGGTGCGAATCGCATGGTGAGCGGCCGAGGCGGGCCCGTCCGGTTGCTGCTTGCATCGGGTTCGGCGCCCCATTGCGGCGTGACTTTGTTGACTGGATCGTCGCGGGCCGACAGCGTGGCTGTCTCGAGGCAGGCGTCGACAGCGCTCGAAGTCGGGCGTCGCATGGGCGGGCGACGTTTGGCGCTGACGTCGGAGTTCGGCGGGGAATTCGTCAGCCTGGTCGGGTCGATGCGTTCGTGGTTAGCGGCGGGTGCGCTGCCGCAGGCTGCGGCAAGTTGCCCGTAAATTGTCGCGAGATCGACGCTCGGAGGTTCGGGAACCCGCGATGCGCAGCTGGCGACCAGCAGGGCACACATCGCAGCGGCAATCGGAGCATCAGCCCGGCTTGCAACGACGACCCGCCCGCTGGCCTGTGCGTTACCGCTCATCGCTCGCCCGTGAGTTCTTCAGCGAGGTCCATAATCGATTCGCGGATCGTCTGGAGATCTTGGCGCGTGAGCATCAACGCCTTCTTCCAAGAGCTGCTGGCCCGTCGACGGATATCGGCCGCGAGAGCCTGTGCCTTTGCCTCCGGCCGCCCGTCCAGCCACAGGAGCCAGCGCTGATCGGTCACGCCGTCGGCCAGGTCGAGCAGATCGCGGTGGATCGACGGTAAGATCGGGCATGGATCGGACGAAGGAAGCAGCAACTGCTCGTCACCCTCCCGACCGTCGATCGGATCGAAGGGATGCGCTGTCGGCATGCGGCCGTGCCATTGTATGTAGCGGTCGGCTGCCGAGAGCCAGAGCCACAATCCAGCGGTGAGCCGGGGCCTACCGGTATTGTACAGCCAGACGCCGGGACCGTTGCGCGCTGTCGACGCGATCGTTTCGAGGTCCAGACCGTATCCGGGGTTCACCAGCACAGTGTCGAAACGTGCCGCGATGGAGCTGTCGCTCGCCGCGTTGAGGTGGCCCGCAAGTCGGACACGTGTGCCGGATTTCGCTCGCAGTGCGGCAAGCCATCGGCTCCAGTCGCCGCCGCTACCGGCATTACTCGGCTCGTCGGCGATGCTCCACAGGATGGCCGGCAGTCCGCGTCTCGTGCGCTCATCCGTCAATTGCTGGATGCGCGCCGCACCGGCTGCAGTGCCGAGTGCAGCCATGATCCGCTTCGTGGGTGCATAGGCAAGGTAGGGCGCTGACAGCTTCGCCGCGTCGGCACGATCGAGGTCCGATCGGAACTCCGATGTACCCGCGGCATCGCCAGGCGTCGCCAATCCCGGCGCCGAGCCAGCAAGCCCGAGATCGGTTGCGACGAACGCGAGGTCGCACGCGAGCTGGCGGGGGCGGTGCCCTTCGAACTCCGCAAACCACGCCAGATGCGGGCTTTGGTCGAGGTAGATGCCGGCGGGCCTGGTTGCCTTCGGCAACGTTACGCCGAGTACGTCTAGCGTGACCGGTGTCGTCATTCGGCGCCCGCCGACGGAGAATGCGGCTGAGACTATGTGACTGCCCGGCGGTGCCGCTGTACCGGCGGTCACGCGCAGTTCGTACAGGCGATGATCACCGTCGGGCACCGGACCGGTCGGCCGGGCCGGGTGCAGCGTGACATCGGCAAGGGTGAGAAAGCTTTGCTGGGCGTGCCGCCGGTCGAGCCGCTGACGGGCCATCCAGATCTGCACCGTGAAAAGACCGGAGAGAGCAGGCGGTTCGACGACATCGAGCGCGGCGGCATCGCCGGACCGCAATCCGGAGAGGCGGATGCGCAGGCGCGTCGCGCTTCCGGGAGCCAGTCTGACGCGTAGCGGTCGATCGGGTACCAACCTGCCGTCGATGATCTGAAGCCGCGCGACGTCCGGCTCCGCACTGCCGAGGGCGTGCCGAAGCACCGGCCAGTTCTCGCGGTACCATGTCGTGCGATCGGCGATCACGCGATCGAGCGCCCGTCGCTCGCCTGCTGGCTCGATCAGCACTCCGTTGAGGAAACGAGCCGATGGGTCGCTGCCCTCGAGCAGAAGCACGACGCCATCATCTTCGACGTCGACCTCCAATGAGCGTGCAATCGCCCGCTTGCGACCGAAGGCGTGCCAAGCGTCATCGCTCGCTGCATGCTCCGCGTCGCGACCGGCGAGATAGTGATGGCGCATCCATTCGGCAGGCGCGAAGCTCTCGTCGAGAGCAGTGCGGCCGTTGACTAGAATGCGGCGATGCAATGGATGAGGTAGAAGCTCCCATTCGCCAGGATCGTCGGCCCAGATCGTGACCCGAGCACGGCCTTTCGGCCACGGCAAGACCAATCGGGACAGTCCCCGGACCCCGTTGGCGGCGAGAGGATCCGGTAACGGCCGCCGTACGGCAGCAGGCGAGCCACCTACGAGCCGCGGATCTCCCGGTGAAATGCGCTCGAACCCTTCGGGGAGCGGAGCATTGGCGGCGCCGAGTGCGAATCCCCGTGCGCCGTAAGGTAGCTGACGGGCGGGTATCCGCCGGATCGCGGAGAGTCTGACCCGACCGTCGCCGGCCGCCTTGAACGCCATCACCCGCCTGATCCGGGCCGCGTCGATCGGTCGGCCGGCAGGCGTCGTGAGTCCGTCGAGCACCGTCTGCCATCGGAACGGACCCGGCGGGAATACGCGCTCGAGGTTGACGCGACTTGCGTAATCGCGCGAGGCGGAATCGTCGATACGCAGTACGATGATGGCGTCTGCACCCTCGATGTGACCGGTGATCTCCAGCCGATCGCCGGGGAGGTGTGCCATGTCGGCCGCCAGATCGAGCGTCGCTCTCGCTTGCGATCTTCCGGCGAACGTGGCCGCCCAGAGCCCGACAAGCGCCGCGATGGCTGCAAAGGCTGCGAATGACGCTGGCCGCCTCACAGTGCGTCGAGTGCCGCGCTGACCTCGGCGGCCCTCCCGTCCCAGCTTTCGGCGGCGACGCGCCCGCGCCGGGCTTCGGCTCCCGCCTTGTCCGCCGCGGCAGCGAGGATAGCGGCACGGAACTCGACCTCACCCGCGCCGATCTGAACCAGATCGCGATAGGGCCGGAGAGCGGGGAATGGCGTCGAGGCGATCGGTGCGCCGGCGGCCAGGTACTCGCGAAGCTTCAGTGGATTGGCGGCGTGGATCTGCGGACAGTCGCGGAACGGGATCAGCGATACGTCCCAGTGCTGCGCAAACCCCGGCAGACTCGCGTGTGGGCGGGCACCGAGCATCGTGACGTTGTCGAGTGTGGCCAGCAGCGTCACGTCGGTTGCGACAGGGCCGACGAATACAAAGCGCCACCGAGGCAGGCTCCGCGCCACCGCGGCGATGAGGTCGACGTCGATCCAGTCGGCCAGCGCCCCATAGAAGCCGGCGATGGGCACACCTGCGGGCAACTCGGGCGCGCGTGGCGCCGGCGTCGAGAACAGCGCGATGTCGGCGCCGTGCGGCACGAGACGGGTTTTGCGTGCGGGGAAGCGCCGAGCGAGGACTTCGCTCGCCGCCAGCACGAGATCGGCTCGTGCGACGAGACGTTCCTCCATTTCGAGCACCGGACCGTGATCGACGCCGGCCAGTGCGCCAAAATCATCGCCACAGTAGTAGACGACGGCCCGCTCGCCGAACTCGCCGACTGCCGGCAGAGCGGTCGGCAGCGATGTCCACAGTACCGGCCGCACGATGTCGCGATCGTGCATCAGGCGGCGAACCTGCCGGCCGAGCAGTGTTCTATTGAGTGCGAAGGCGGCGCGGCTCGCGGGGGCCGGAATCGCCGCGACCGAATGCACGCTGAGGTTATTCGGGACGGGCGATGCCGCCAGGGTCATCGACGTCGCGGCCACCCGCTCCGGTCGCGCGTCGTTACGTCGACCGCTGATCATCGCGCCTGCCTTGCCGAGTGCGCGGCGCAGATCGCGTCCGTCCATGCGCGGCCGGCGCATGCCGATCGAATTGATCCACACTACCTTGCGATCTGCTGCTAGCCGGCGCACCAGGTGCTGCGTCGAGCTCGGATGCGCTCCCCAGTCCTCGCCGAATACGACCAGGTCCGCCGTCATGCCGCCTGTCTCACCGTTTGGCGCTTCGCGAAGCTCTCGGCGAGCGGGCGGATCGGGCGCGCCGGCGCGCCGGCCGCGAGCACGAAGGGCGGCAGGTCCCGCGTCACCACGCTGCCCGCCGCGACGATCGTTCCCCGTCCGATGGTGACGCCGCCGAGCACCGTTACGCCGGTCGCCAGCCAGACGTCATCCTCGAGCACGATGTCGCCGATCTGATCCTCGGTGTCTGGTAGTCCCGTGGCGCGTGCCAGTGCGTCGATCGGATGGCCCGGATAACCGGCCAGAAAGGCGCGCCCGGCAATGCGCACGTTGTCGCCGATGAATACTTTCCGACCGACAGCGACCGTCGTCTGCCAGCCAATGTCGACGTTGCCGCCGATCACGAGGCGTGGTGTCCCGGTCGTCGCCGTGCGGCCGGAGAATGTGCTCGCCGCGCTGATCCGGCAGTCGGGACCGATCTCGATATCGAGGGGCCCCGTGACCAGCGGAATGCCGCCATACAGGTTGAGGCGGGCGGCGGGCCTGACCAGACGACTTTGAAACAGCGGTGTGTACCAAAGGATGCGTGTCGCAGCAGAAAGCGCCGCGCCAATGCTCAGATGCATCACGTAGAGCGATCGATGCAGCACAGGCACCACGGGAATGCTCGCGTGCCGCAGGGTGATCACGGCAGAATAGAGGAGGCGGGCGAGCGGATGACGTCGCGCCTTGACCCATTGACGGAACCGATTGAAAGAGTACATGCGACCCTCCGCGTTGATCACGAAAGAGTGCCCGAGTGCATATAATTCGCCGCTAAGCGAAGGCTCGCCGTTTGAGGTGAATTTTGTGCAGTTCGCAGATGCGCGGCGGTCGCACGGCGAATGCCACGACACAGACAAAGCTTCTCGATTTTGCTGTGAGTATCACGCAACCTGTCGCCGTCGATTGCACCGATTCGTCACGGCGCTCTGCTAGGCGTCTCGATCAGGTTTCGTCGCCTGCGTACGCTCCGGAGATGTGAACGTGTCCTGTCAATCCCGACCGACGTGCTCGATCATCATCCCGACCCGGGACTGCCTCGACTATCTGCCGATCGCATTGCATTCGATTGACATGCAGCGCATCGAAGGTCTCGAGGTGATCGTCATAGACGATGGCTCGCGGGATGGCACAGCCGAGTGGCTTGCCGCGGCACCGCGTGTCGGAGCCGAGCTGAGATTGCTTTCGACCGATGGTATCGGGGTTGCGCGGGCGCGCAACAAGGCCATCGAAGCTGCGCGCAGCGATCTCGTCGCCTTCCTGGACGCCGACGACTACTGGTGGCCAGGCAAGCTCGCCCGTCAGCTAGCCTTCCATGAGGCGAAGCCAGACATCGGGTTGTCGTTCACCGACTACGTTCACGTCACGCCGGACGGGCGCACACATGGAACGTGTTTCGAATTCTGGCGCTGCGACTGGGGCGGCCGACAAGGCACATTCGACATCGTGCCCGATGCCGAGTGGCGGCTGCTCGCCACCAATGTCGTGGGTACCTCGGCGGTCGTCGCGCGTCGCGACGTGTTAGAGCGGGTCTCCGGCTTCTCCGTCGCCTGCAAGTCGGCGGAAGACTGGGATCTGTGGCTGCGCATGGCGGCCGTCGCGAGCGTCGCCTGCTCGCACCTGGTTGCTATGACCTACCTGATGCGGCCGAACGGCGAGACCTCGGCCCGTTCGCGGCGCATCGAGGCCATGGCGGATATCGTCGCGCGGTACGCGTCACGTTCTGAGCCGGCAATGCGCTCGGCGGTGCGTCGCGCAGAGGCGCGACTGGCGACAGCGCGCGCCGAGATGTTGAGCGCAGAAGGCCGTGCCGGCGCTGCAGCCGCTGCCTATCTCAAAGCATTGTTTGCCGCGCCGTCGGGTCGCGCGCTCAAGGCAGCTCTGGCCGGCAGCTTCGAGGCAGCGAGCCGTTTCGGCGCTGCTGGCCGTCGTGCGGCATGAGAGTGCTGGCGCGAACGGCCGACGCGTCGCTCGCCATGGTTGGCGTGCTGCGCAAGGCCCTGCGGGCGGCGCTCGTCGAGCTGCCGATCGAACCGGCCATGGTCAACGATATGCAGTTGATCTTCGCCGAACTCGCCACCAACGCCATCCGACACGGACGGCCTGCGCCCGGCACCTTGGGCCTCGAGGTGGACCTCGCCGGCATGTGGTTGCGGCTTGCGGTCATCGACGACGGCGGCCCGTTCGCGGAGTTTCGCGATCGTTGTGCGGCAGTGCGTACGCGCGATATCGCGGCGCATGGAGAATCCGGACTCGGCCTGCTGCTTGCGCAGGATCTCTCTCATCGCCTGGTCTACAACTGTGGCCCGCCAAATCGCCTCGATGTCTGGCGGCCATTCACCGGCCGTCGCCCGACGGTGCTTATGCTCGATGCCGATGCCGGAAGGCTGGCTCTTCGTGCCGCCGCCCTGCGGCCGCAGTTGCAGGTGCTGGCCGCCACCAGCGCGGAACTCGCTGCGGCTCTCTTGCGGCAATCGCCGGTTGATCTCGTGCTCTGCACCCGCGACCTGGGCGCGGCGATCGCCGGGGATCTCGCCGCCGTCGGAGCGGACCAGCCGGTGATCGAGATGGCAGGCGAAGGCATCGACGCGCTGGTTGCCGAGGTGCGTCGCAAGGTTGCGGAACGCGTGCGGCGGATGGCGATGACGGACCGCCGACGGATGGCGAGCGTCGACGCACGGATGCTCGGCTCAGGGATGCTGTGTCCCGGTTTCGAAGTCGTCGTCGCGACCACAGCGAAGGCAGAGCCGCCGTGTGGCATCGCGCTCGTCGCACACGCCGTGCGTGGCGCGCATAGACTGGTACTCGTAGAGAACCTGCGTTTCGACGGCCACGTGGCAGTCGAACTGGCGGCGATCGCGAACCGCATCGAAGAACTCGCCGGCATCGCGTCTTGCGGGCCGGCGGCGTTTCTGATGCAGCTGTCCGCCATGCTCGCAATCGAAGCGGGGATCGGCCACACCATCCCTGCAGTCACGGCTGTCGAGGTCGCACCGTCGGGGCTGGCGTCGATCGCTGCCGGCACGGGACGGGCGGTTGGACTGTGCAGCCGCGGGAACACATCTTCCATCGCAACCGACGGCCCCGCCGTGGGGCTTTCCGTTGCGCACCACTATGCGGATGCGCGAATCGCATTGGCGCGAGGCGAGGCTCTGATCCTGGCGAGCGAAGCGGTCTATGACGGACCGCCGGCAGGCGACGGGACCTTGCTGCCGGTATGGCTCACCGACACCGTACGTGGGTTCGTGGATGCCGCGTCAGAAGAGCTGCAGGGACGCCTGGAAATAGCGCTTCAATTGAGGCTGGCGGATGCACCACGCGATGCGGCGGTCGTCGTGGTTCGGCCCGCCGTCAGCCCGGCCCTGGCGTAGACGGCGAGAATTTCCGGCAGCACGGCGTGATCGGAGAAGCGCTCCCGGACGATGGCATGGCACTGCGCGCGGATGGTGTTGGCGGCGCCCGCGCCCAGCCCCCGCCATGCCGTGACATGTCGCGACGCTGCCCCGACATCGCCAGCATCGAACAGCCAGCCGCTCTCGCCGTGCGTGATGAGATCGGGTAGTCCACCGACGCGACTGGCCGACACCGGCACGCCGGCAGCGAGCGCCTCGAGGGCGGCCATCGGCAGTCCTTCGGCTCGTGACGGCATCAGCAGAAGGCCGATCGAGCCGAATGCTTCCGTGACGTCGAGGGTCAGGCCGTGGAACGTCACGCGGTCCGCATATCGCGCCTCGAGTTCGCGACGCATGGGTCCATCACCCCAGATGTCGAAGGCGATGTCCGGCGGGCTGAGTGCTGCGATCTCGCAGAACAGATCAGGTCCCTTTTCGTGCGACAGGCGACCGACGAATCCCACCCGATTTGGCAGCGGGCCGGCCGGTGCGCGCTCGGGAACGATGAGGAAATTGCGCACCACCTGCGCGGGCCAAGGCAGCCGGCGGGCGATCTCCTCCGAGATTGCGATGCGCGGCGCCAGGAAGGACAGGGCCATGTCGGCCCCGACATAGGCTGAAACGGGAAATACCGACCGCTCGCCGGAGTGAAAGCTGGAGACGACCGGAATGCCCATGAGACGGGCGACGAGACGGCCGATCAGGTTAGCCTTGTAGCCATGCGTGTGGACGAGCGCCGGCCGGCTTCTCGCCAGCGCCGAGACGAGCGAGGCAGCACTGCCGCCGAGATACCGGAACGGCACGCCGGATGCAGCAAGCTGCTCGCGCCAAGGGCTGTCGGCATAGTCCCGCCACAACACTGCTTCGGCCTCGTAGCCACGCTGGAGCAGGGCGGTGACGAGCGTGGCGACGTGCCGCTCGATGCCGCCGAGCAAGCGGCCGTCGACGAGCTGCCAGATCTTCATCTCGAGATCCTCAGTTGATGAACCCCGCCGCGAGCGCCTTGCGCTGCAGCCAGCGCGAGAAGCGCGGCAGGATGCGCTCGATACGGCGAGCCTCGCGGGCGAGTTCGGCACCGAGCGATGGGTTCTCCGCGTCGTTGACGACGATACCGAGCAACTCGACACCGGACTGCTTCACGAGCGTCATCGTGCGGGCCAGGCTCGACCGGTCGATCCTGCCGGCCATGCAGAGGAGGAAGGAGCCGTCGGCGGCAGCCATGGCGGCCAGTGGATTGATGTGATCGTCGCTCTCGTCGAGCACCGGTGGCAGGTCGATGACGATGGCTTGGTAGGCGGCAAGCTCGACGTGGAGGAGCTTGCGCATCTCCTCTACATTGTTGAACTGCGCGCGCGCACGGCCGGCCGGGTTCGCGACAAGGTGCTCGCAGCGTGCCGTGTCCTCGGCAGGAGGCTCGTCGCCAGGGGTCGTGCCATCGAGGGTACACCAGCCGACCAATCGGTTCAGATGTCCTTCGGAATAGGACCAGCGCGGCAATGTACGTCGGGCGAGCAGGAAGGGCATGAGCCGGTCGCCGGGTGCGACGAGTGTCGTTTCCGCCGGGGGTCCGAGCCGCTCGACCAATCCTGGCATCGGCTGCCCATCGTGCATGATCTCGACCTTCAGCACGGCCCCGGCCAGCACTATTCGCAATCCAATCCTGTTCGGCCGGGCCTCGTCCAGGATTTCGGCCGACATGTCTGACGCGGCAAGCGCGATGCCGTCGACCATATGCCGGGTCAGCCTGAGACGTCCGAGTGTCGCCTGCAGCGCATGCCTCAGCGCCCGAACGCCGGGGCCGCTCGCGAGGCCGGCTTCCTCGAGCAGCACCATCTGGCCGGTCCAGAGAGGCGCTGCAGGCTGGGCCGAACGTGCGAGATCGACCAGGAGCGTGCGCTGTCCTGCACGATGCGATGCATCGGCCAGGAGCGATGCGAGTTCCGAAGAGCCGGAGCCGGCAGACGGGCTCGAGATCGCCAGCACGCGGGTGCCGCGATCGAGAGAGGCAAGCTTCAGCTCCTCGACTTGTCTCAGCCAACCGCCCATGGAACCCGCCGCCCAGTCCAGGGCCGTCTCGGTCGGCCAATGCCGCGCCGGTTCGGCGCCGGGGTGATCTGCGCCCGGCCCGCCGCCCTCAGCTCATGGGCTTCGCGTCGTCGTGGTGGTCGTCGTGGTCTTTGTCGTCAGACCTGTCCAGATCCCGGTCGCACTCGAAAGTATACCGGTCACGTCCTTAAGGAAGTCTAACGTCTGGCGTACCTCGTGGTCCGTGCCCTGCGGCAGGAAGATCGTGTCGCCCGCGCGTACCACGGGTAGCGTCGTGATGTCCGCGGTCTTGGCGAAATGGATCATATCGAACATGGTCGACTTGTTGGTACGGCCCATATTGATGACGACCAGGTGCGTGAGCAGGGCCGTCGGGGTGGGTCCTCCTGCCTCGGCGAGCAGATCGAGGATGGTCATGTCGTCGGTGAAGCGGTAGCGACCGGGTTTGGCGACCGCTCCGAGTACTCGCACGGTGGTCTCTTTGGCATCATCCAGCCACTCGCGATTGCGGTCGGGCACGAAGATGACATCGCCGACCCTCACGCGCGGCAGCAGGTGATCGTCTCCGGTCGCGAAATATCGGGCGAGATTGACGTGCGATACGCGTGCGGCGCCGCGCCCGCGATGCGATATACGGATGTTGCGCAGATCGGCCTTCTCGGTGGGCCCGTCGGCGGCGGCCAGGATGTCGAGAAATGTCAGTGATCGGTTGAACGCGTAGCGGCCCGGTCTGCCGACTGCGCCCATTATGTAGATCGAGCGCTCCTTGGCGAGTCTGGTCCACTGCGCCTTGTTGTCGGAGGGGTCCTGCGGCAATTCCGGGACCATGATCACGTAGCCGGCTTTCAGCTTCGGGACGGAGGCGATCGAACCGCCGGATTTCAGGAAAGCGGCAAGGTCGAACCGCGTCGAACTCGCCCTGTCGTTGGCGTGACGCAAGATCTCGATGTGAGCGATGTCGGCACGCTCCTTCGGCCCGCCAGCCTGCGCAAGCAGGTCGAACAGCGACATCTCATCCGACCACTCGAAGCGCCCGGGCTTGTTGACGGCTCCGATCACGTGAATGGCCCGCGACGGTGGAACCTTCAGCCATGACGGTTCGTTCTTCTCGATCTTTTCGGGCACGAAGATCGCATCGCCCGGCCCGACCTTCGGCTGCTGGCGCGTCTTGCCTTCTGTGAAGGCGACAAGATCGAACCGCTCGACTGTTCCCGCGGCGCGAAGCACGCGGATCTGGCGCGTCTCGGCAAATCGCGTCGGGCCTCCGGCATTGGCGAGGATGTCGATGAAGCTCGCCTGGTCCTTGGTCTCGAAGGCACCCGGCCGCGCCACTTCGCCCATCACGTAGACCGTCCGTGCGCCGCGTCGGACTTCTTCGATCTGCTTCGGAACGAAAATTGTCATGCCTGGCACGAGGGGTGGCAGCAGCGATTGGTCGCCGCTGTCGAGATATGCCTGCAGATTGAACACGACCGGCTTGTCACCGGACAGCAGGCGGATCTGCTCGACCGTCGCATAGCGCGTCACGCCGCCGGCGCGCAGCAGCATATCGACCACCGTGGCACCTGGCTTGTAGGCATAGGTTGCAGGTGTGTTCACTTCGCCGAACACCTTGATCGAGCTCCGCTGTTCGCCGCCGTCTCCGGCCTGCGCCAGCGTCCGTCCGTCGAACTCGACGTGAACCGCGCCTGTTACAGGCGAGGACGGTACGAATAGCGTGTCGAGAGAGCGCAGCCGGGGCACCAGTTCGGGATCACCCGTCTCGAGGTAGCGCTTGTAGTCGAACAACGTGACGGCGGCACCGCGCCGCAGCTGCAGCCGATCCATTTGCGCGCCCGGAGCCAGACCGCCGGCCTCGGCGATGGCTGATTGCACCGAGGCGGTACCCGGCAGATTGTATGTTCCCGGCTTCTTCACGAAACCGCCGATTTCGACCAGCAGGCGGCGCTCCTTGAGCACCACTCGTAACTGGTCGAGATCCCGATAGGCATTGGCGAGCGCCAGCCGGATGCGCCGCTGGGCATCGGCAACGCTCATGCCGGCGATGCGAACCTCGCCAACCTCCGGCAATGAGATGGAGCCGCTGGCGCCGATGGCGAAGTCCTTGTTGAAGGCCGCTTCGCCCGGCAGGTGTACGACGACGACATCGCCGATCGAAAGTGCGCCAGCGCGGTCGATTGAACGGGGTGAAGCAGCAGGTGCATGTGCAGGAGACGGTCGGCGGCTCGGCGCGGGTGTCGCAGCCGGCGCGGTGCGCGGTGCCTCGGCAGCGCCCTGCTTCTGGGCAACGGGCGGAATCGTGGTCGTCTGCCACGACTGTGCGCCGGCGGATGCCACCAGGAGTGACGGTATCAGCGTGACCGCCAGGATGATCGAGGCGTACCGCATGGCCGCATGCGCTCCGCCTACTGCCATCGCGCATGACGTGTCGCGGGTGTCCATCGCGACTCGAGCCGGCGGAGTATGTCCTCGACGCGATCGGCGCTCAACTCGGAATCCGCGGCGAGGCCGCCGGCCTTCTCGCGCTTGGCACGGATCAGGTAGCCGCGCGCCTCGACGAGGAGCGCGGGATGAATGTCCGCGATGCCGCTGTTCACAAGAGCCACATAGCGCCTCTCCAGCTCGTTCAGGCGGCCGGAGGACGATGGGTAGAGTTCGGCGAGCCCGCCGGTCGCATTGTCCGGCCAGGATGCGCAACCGGCAGGCACTGCGGTGAGCGCTGCCATGGCGCCAAGCCGCCCGAGCCACGCCAGCGCAGACCGGCGACGGTACCTGACGCACTCGTGTGTGCCGGACATCACGCGAGCTGATCTGCGAGCCTGAGATAGGTCAGCAGCTCGAGCGGTTGACCCTGCAATCCCGTGACGCGCAGCCTCTGCCCGGCGCCGATCAGGCGCTTGTGCAGGAAGACAAGTGCACCGACGCCGGACGAGTCGATGAAATCGACAGCGGAGAGGTCGATGGTCACGTCGCCGCCGGTCGTCGCCAGCGTTTCGATGCGTGGCCTGAGTTCCCTCGCCGCGGCAGCGTCGAAATCACCCTCGATTTTGAATATCTCGGCCATCTGGCTCCCACCTCCGTGCCAGCCGCCCGGATCGAATCACCGATCGACTATCTAGACCTGTTCCGGGCCGGGCAACGGTACAGTGCCAACCTGAATCACTTCTCTGTTGTCATTGCTCTTCGGCAACAATCCATTGGTCCGTGTCGCATCGACCCCGGCTGGCTTCGTCGGCAGCCGACCGGGACCATGCACGGTGCCACCGCTCTAGAGCACGAAGATATCGGCATCGAGCGACTGAGCGCCGATGCCGAGCAGCCAGACACGGTCGCCGGAAAGTCCGTCGCCGATCCGCGAGAGATCGATCGACACCGCGAAGCCGTAGTCCGTTGTCGCAGCGGTGATTTCGTCGGCAGTGGCGTGGAAGGCCGTCAGATCGAGCATGTCCTCGCCGGCGGCGAAGTCCATCACCCAGTCGTCACCGCTGCCCGGCTCGAATACCAGCACGTCGACTGAGCCGTCGCGCAGGCCGTCGGTCGTGAATATCGTGTCGTTGCCCAGTCCGCCGACCAGCCGATCGGCGCCGTTGCCGCCCCAAAGAACGTCGTTGCCAGCACCGCCATCCAAGGTGTCGTCGCCCTCGCCGCCCAGCAGGCTGTCATTGCCGGCGCCGCCGTTGGCGTAGTCGTTACCGCTCTGCAGGTAGAGTCCATCGTCGCCGGCACCGCCGTAGGCGGCATCGTCCCCGTCGCCGGCGAACAGATTGTCGTTACCTTCGCCGCCGATCAGGGTGTCGTCGCCGCCGTCGCCGAATAGCGTGTCGTCGTCTTCTCCGCCGTCAAGCGTGTCGTTGCCCGCACCGCCGAAGAGGATATCCTCACCCGCCTCTCCAAAGACCAGATCGTCGCCGTCGTCGCCGTAGACATTGTCGCGTCCGGCGTTACCGTGCACCTCGTCGTCGCCGCTTCCACCAGACACGGTGTCGTCCCCGTCGCCGCCGAAGGCTATGTCCTGGCCGTCGTCTCCGAACACCAGGTCGTCGCCGTCGTCGCCGTAGAGAGCATCGTCGCCAGTCTCGCCGGAGACGAGGTCGTCGCCGGAGCCCCCGTAGACGATGTCGTCATCGGCACCGCCGTAGGCGCGGTCGTTGCCCTCACCACCGGATACGATATCGGTGCCGGCGCCGCCGTGTACGATGTCGTCGCCACCCTCGCCGAAGATGGCGTCGTTTTCCCATGCGCCGTAGATCTCGTCGTTGTCGGCGTTGCCATAGAGCCGGTCGTTGCCGCCGGCGCCGAAGATCCAATCCTCGCCATCTCCGCCGTAGACGGTGTCGTCGCCGCGTCCGGCATCGACCACGTCGTCGCCGACGCCGGCATCGATGAGATCATTGTAGAAGCCGTTGTCGCTCGGATATTGGGTGCCGGTAGTTCCGCCCGCATCGCCTGTGCCGCCGGCTCCGTCCGCCGGTGTCTCGCCGGTTGCTTCGGCTGATGGCCGGGCGTAGCTGACGCCTACCTCGAAAACGCCGTCGCCACTGATGTAATCATTGCCGACGCCGCCGGTGAGCGTGTCGCCGCCCTGGCCTCCGAAAACGAGGTCGTCGCCATCCTCGCCGGCCAAGCTGTCATTTGCCGAATTGCCGGAGATGCGATCGGCGCCGGTGCCGCCATAAGCCGTATCGATCCCGTCGCCACCTTCGATGATATCGTCGCCGTCGCCACCTTTGAGCAGATCGTTGCCGTTCTCGCCGGCGAGAACGTCGTCGCCGTAACCGCCGTCGAGCGTGTCGTTGCCGTTACCGCCATCGAGCTTGTCGCGGTCGTCACCACCGTCGAGTGTGTCGTTTCCGGTGCCACCAGCGAGTGTGTCATTGCCCGCTCCACCATAGAGCCGGTCGTTGCCGGCGCCACCATCGAGAATGTCGGCGCCGTCCTCGCCGTAGAGGCGGTCGTCGCCCTCCTCCCCGTCGATCACGTCATTGCCGTCGCCGCCGTAGATGTAGTCGGCCTCGGTGCCGCCGCGCGCCACGTCGTCGCCCTCGCCGCCACTCATGGTGTCGGCACCCGCTCCGCCGTCGAGGGTATCGTTACCGGTGCCGCCATACAGCGAGTCACTGCCGCCTTCGCCGAGTATCGTGTCATCGCCTGCGCCGCCGTCGATCATGTCGGCCCCAGGGGCCTCGATCACTTTCGAGTTCTGGTAGATCTCCGCGAGCGTCTGGTCGTTCGACAGGTCGAGCGTCGAGAAGTGGGCATTGAGCACATCGACCGTCTCGTCGCCGAGTTGCACGGTGAAGACGGTGTCGTCGTAGTCCTTGTCGCCGCCGTTGAAGAGGTCCTCGAAGCCGAGCTTGAGCGTCTTGTCGTCGCTATCGAGGAGGCCCACGGTGTGGATCAGCGCGTCGGCATTGAGAGCGAGCGTCTCATCGTAGGCGGCGGTGTGATAGATGCTGCCGCGAACCAGCGTCTCGACGCCGCCGTCGGAAACGAACCATAGGGAGGGCCGCGTGCTGTCGAGCGTAGCGGGCGTGCCGTCGCCGTTGCGGAACTCGTAGTGACCTTCGCCGAGCGAGCCGAAATTGTTTTGGCTGTAGCCGTCCGAAATGATGAAGAAGGCGAGTTTGTCGCCCGCCGAGACCTCGATGCTCGCGCTCGAGACGTCGCCGATGAGATTTCCGCCGGAACCCTGCAGCGAGGCGTTCTCCCAGATGATGTCGGCCGAAGTGAGAGCGCCCGTTTGTGCGTCCACTTTGTAGTAGCCGAATGTGTTGCGATAGCCCGCCTCCTCGAAATTGAAGGTGACGGTGACGGGTCCGTCCTCCCGGATATCGATGGCACCGGTGACGAAAACCTGGCCGCTGTCGCCGTAGATCGTGTCGTTGCCGTCGCCACCGTAGACCTGATCGGCGCCGGCGCCCGCGAGGACGAGATCGTCACCCGCGCCGGCTTCGACGGCGTCGTTGCCATTGCCCGCATTGATCTCGTCAGCGCCATCGGTGCCGATCAGGTCGTTCGAATCGTCAGTTCCGGAAATCTCATTCATTGCGCCCGCTCCCGAAGGCTTGTGTCTCTGCTGCGGGATGCACTAGCGGGGAGGCGCGAACGAGAGCCTTCGCGAATGTGAAAAAGTTTATGGTTGGCATCGAGCGTTCGAGACAACGTGTGCTTCGCATTAATGGCTAAGCGTGGGGTTGCGCCGGTTCGTTCGCGAAATTGGCGCGATTGGTTATATCGATCTACTAAAATTCTACCGAAAGTTTTCAAGTGTTCGGTGCGTGATTTGCCAGTATTGGCGGCCCGACGTTTCGAGGCCTTTATTGCGCATGCCGTAGAGATGGGGCCTGTCGGGGCGCCTCTTGTGCCCACCGCTGCGCGCCCGGGTCCACTGGCGTGCATGCGCCTTCACTCATCCTATCTCTGTGTAGAGGTGACAGCATGTCTCGTCGCTACTTCGGTACCGATGGTATCCGCGGCCGCGCCAACTCGACGGCCATGACCCCCGAGCTGGCCATGCGCGTCGGCATGGCGGCAGGCCGCCACTTCACCTCTGGCAAGCGCGGATGCCGCGCCGTCGTCGGCAAGGATACGCGCCTGTCCGGCTACATGCTCGAGGCGGCATTGGTGGCCGGTTTCACAGCTGCCGGCATGGATGTGCTCCAGCTCGGCCCCATGCCGACACCCGCCGTCGCCATGCTGACGCGCTCGATGCGCGCCGACCTCGGCGTGATGATCTCGGCCTCGCACAATCCGTTCGAGGACAATGGCATCAAGCTCTTCGGCCCCGACGGCTACAAGCTGTCCGACGTCAGCGAGCTCGAGATCGAAAGTCTCATCGAAGCCGACGTGGTCCGCCTGCTTGCACCGACCGAGGCGATCGGTCGCGCGAAGCGAGTGGCGAGCCCGCGCGAGCGCTACATCGAGCATGCAAAGCGGGCATTGCCGACACAGAAGACTTTGTCCGGCCTGCGCATCGCGCTCGACTGTGCAAACGGCGCTGCCTACGAGGTCGCACCTTTGGCGCTATGGGAACTCGGCGCGGAAGTGATCGCGATCTCCACCGAGCCGAACGGGACCAACATCAACGAAAGCTGTGGTTCGACCGCCCCCCAGAAGTTGATCGCCAAAACGCTCGAAATCCGCGCCGACATCGGCATCGCGCTCGACGGCGACGGCGACCGCGTGCTGATCGTCGACGAGCGCGGCAACGTTGTCGACGGCGATCAGATCATAGCTCTGATCGCCGAGCTCTGGCATCGTCGCGGCTTGCTGAAGGGCGGCGCGGTCGTCGGCACCGTGATGTCCAACCTCGGATTGGAGCGGTTCATCGGTGGCATGGGGCTCGAGCTGGTGCGCACCAAGGTCGGTGATCGCTACGTCGTCGAGGAGATGCGTCGGCGTCAGTGCAACGTGGGCGGCGAGCAGTCGGGCCATCTAGTGCTGTCGGATTACTCCACCACTGGCGACGGTCTCGTCAGCGCGCTGCAGGTGCTGGCAGCGATGGTCGAGAGCGGCAAGCGCGCGAGTGAAATCTGCAGGTGCTTCGCCCCTCTTCCGCAGCTGACTGAGAACGTGCCGTGCCGTGATCCAGGGGTGCTCGAGCGGGACGGGGTGCGCTCCGCAATCGAAGGAGCACGCGAGATCCTGAGCGAGGCAGGTCGCCTGGTCGTGCGTCGATCGGGCACGGAGCCGCTCGTCCGCATCATGGCCGAGGGCGAGGACCGGGCGGTGGTCGAACTCGCCGTTCGCACCGTCAAGGACGAGCTTCTGAGACTTGCCGCCTGACGGAGCGACCGCCTTCTGCAGTCCGGCGGGGAGAACCGCAAGGCGTGTCTCTGTCCGGCACTGATCGTTTCGTTCCCGATCAATTAGAGAGAGTTTTTCAATTCAGGTTGAAAAATCATTTCAGGCTTTTCGGCTAGCGTTTCGCAGATCATATCCGAAAAATCGGATGACGGAGGGACTTGGAATGTGTGGCATCGTAGGCATCGTCGGGCAGCAGCAGGTGACCGGTGACCTCATTTCGGCGCTGCGCCGGTTGGAATACCGGGGTTACGACTCGTCGGGTATCGCAACCGTCGCGAGCGGTCAACTCGCTCGCCGGCGCGCAGAGGGCGCTTTGAGCAATCTCGAGCAGGTCGTCGAGGTGGCGCCGATCGACGGCCGTGTTGGTATCGGCCACACGCGGTGGGCTACGCACGGCAAGCCGACCGAGCGCAATGCGCATCCCCATGCGACGGGGCGCGTCTCCGTCGTCCACAATGGCATCATCGAGAATTTTCACGAACTACGCGCGGAGCTGACGCGTGAAGGAGCGGTGTTCGAGTCGGAAACCGACACCGAGGTCATCGTGCATCTGGTCGACGGCTATCTCCGTCGCGGCGAGACGCCGGTGGCAGCCGTGCGTCAATCGCTCGCTCGGTTGCGTGGTGCCTTCGCCCTGGCGCTGATATTCGCCGAGCACGATGACATGCTGATCGCGGCGCGCCGCGGCAGCCCGCTCGCCATCGGTCATGGGACCGGCACTTTCTATATCGGCTCGGATGCCGTGGCGCTCGCACCCTTCACGGATACCATCACCTACCTGGAGGATGGCGACTGGGCGATCGTCATCCCCGGCAAGCTGATGATCCATGATGAGAGCGGTGCTCTGGTCGATCGGCCGACGACGCGCACCGCCATCGGAGCGGCGGTCGTCGACAAGGGCAGTCATCGCCACTTCATGGCTAAGGAGATTGCCGAGCAGCCGGAGGTTCTCGGCCGCGTTCTGGCTCATTACTTCGACCTCGATGCGCTGGCCGTCCGAACCGAGGTTTTCGCGCTGGACCTTGCCCGCATTGATCGTCTCGCGGTCTCGGCGTGCGGCACCGCTTATTATGCGGGGCTCGTCGGCAAGTATTGGATCGAGCGCGTGGCGCGCCTGCCGGTCGACATCGATGTCGCTTCCGAATTCCGCTATCGCGAGATGCCGCTTTCCACAGGCACACTTGCGCTGTTCGTTTCACAGTCCGGCGAAACCGCCGACACTCTCGCCGCGTTGCGCTACTGCCGGAGCGCCGGGCTTTCCGTCGCATCGGTGGTCAACGTGCCGACGAGCACGATCGCCCGGGAATCGGATCTCGCGCTTCCGATTCTCGCCGGACCCGAGATCGGCGTAGCATCGACCAAGGCCTTCACATGCCAGCTCGCGGCGATGGCAGCGCTTGCACTGGCGCTGGCCCGGGCACACGGGAGGCTCGATCGCGCGCAGGAGCGCGAGGTCGTCGCAATGCTGGCTGCGTTGCCGCGCCAGATGGCGGATCTCCTGAAGCTCGGCGGGGATGCGGAGCGCCTCGGCGCGATGCTCGCCGGAGCACGCGACGTGCTCTACCTCGGCCGGGGTGTGCACTATCCGATGGCACTCGAAGGAGCGCTGAAACTGAAGGAAGTCTCCTACATCCACGCCGAGGGCTATGCGGCAGGGGAGCTGAAGCACGGCCCGATCGCTCTGATCGATAGTAGCGTGCCGGTGGTGGTAGTGGTGCCGCGCGACGAGCTGTTCGACAAGACCCTATCGAACATGCAGGAAGTCGCAGCGCGCGGCGGGCGCATTATTGCCATCAGCGACTCTGCTCCCGAAGAGATCGGCTGCGAGCTCGCCGGGCATCTGCCGTTGCCGGCAGCCCATCCGCTCGTCGCGCCATTCCTAGCTTCCGTTCATCTGCAGCTGATCGCCTACCACACGGCCGTGGCGCTCGGCCGGGATGTCGACAAGCCGCGCAATCTCGCGAAATCGGTGACCGTCGAATAGTCGCGCCGGACCGGCTCCGGATCGATCCGTTTCTCCCAGGTCTCTCCCGGGACTCCCCGGCATGGCGGTGGCGCAAGCTGCCGCTATGCCGGCTTTTTTGTGCGCGCACAGCGTACATCGGACGACACCTCGGTTTGCGCAGTATTTAGTCGAGACATTTGTCGATATCCTCTCCAATAGAACGGCAAATTCTAATGCCGGGATTGGCGGCTCGCTTAAATTCGGCATGGTAATCCAAATTGCAGGGGCCGAATAATATTCGATCGTCGAATTTTGGCGGCCGGGGATGGACTTGCGATGGCCGGCAAAGCAATACACGTGGTACAGCGTCTGGCGCCTGGCGGCATCGAGACGCTGGTGCGGGATCTCGTCGTCGCGCGGGGCGACGCGGATCTCGTCTACAGCCTGGAAGGCGAGACGGACGAGCTGGTGGCGGCTTGGCCTGCGCTGGAGCCGGTCCGGGATCGGCTGATCGGTTTCGGCCACGCTGGAGGCTTGAGCGCCCGACTGCTTGCCACGCTGGTCCGGCGACTGCGTGCCGATCGACCCGACGCGGTCATCCTGCACCACATCGGGCCGTATCTCTATGGCGGCATCGGTGCCCGGCTCGCCAACGTGCCGGTGCTCGTGCACGTCGAGCACGACGGCTGGCATCTCGAGAATGGCCGTCGCCGGAAGCTGACATACGCGCTCGAGCGGTTGCTTCGGCCGCGCCACGTCGCGGTGTCTGCCACGGTGGCGTCCGTGCTCGCCAGCATTGTGCCGACCGCCGACATACGGATTGTACCGAACGGCATAGACCTCGAGCAGTTCAAGCCGCGAGAGCGGTCGCAGGCACGCCGGCTGATTGGTATTCCCGAGCGCGTGCGCGTGGTCGGCAGCGCCGGTCGGCTGCTACCGGTCAAGGGGCACGATGTGCTCATCCGCGCGGCTCAGCGATTGCCAGCGGATGTGCACGTGGTGATCGCTGGTGGCGGCGAGGCGGCCGACGCGCTCGCGGGCCTGGCGCGCGATCTCGGTATCGCCGACAGGGTGCACCTGCTTGGCCATCGCGACGACGTCGCCGAGGTGCTGCCGGCGTTTGACGTTTTCTGTCTGCCATCGCGCAACGAAGGCTTGCCGCGTAGCGTCGTCGAGGCCCAGGCGTGCGGCGTGCCGGTTGTGGCAAGCGCTGTCGGCGGTCTCGGTGAGGCCGTCTGCGCGCTTACCGGTCGCCTCGTTCCGGCTGGCGACCCAACGGCGCTTGCCGATGCGCTTCGCGATCTGCTGGCCGCCCCCGTCACCCTTTCGCCGCGCTCGTTCGTCGCGCAGCGCTTCGCCTGGCACGACACCCTGTCCGCCTACGAGCATGCCATGGAGATGGGCCATGCTGCCTGAGTTTGTTCTAGGCGCGAGCGGCGCGCTGGCTCTCTATCATCACCTGGCCTATCCGGTACTGCTGAGGTACCTCGCGCGCACCGGTCGTGGCGAGGGCAACGCAATGCCACCAGCACGGTCGCCGACGATGACGGTGATCGTGCCAGCCTATAACGAGGCGGAGGTGATTGCCGGCAAGATCCAGAATCTTGCCGCACTCTGCTATCCCGATGGCCGGTTGGAAATCGTGATTGCGTGCGACGGCTGTACGGACGCGACGGTCGCTATCGCACGTCGCGAGATCGCCCGCTGCGGCCAGGCCAAGCGCTTCCGTCTGGTTGCGCACGCGTTAAACCGAGGCAAGGTCGCAGTCCTCAATGAGGCGATCGCGGCTTCGACGTCCGATGTCGTCGTACTGACCGACGCCTCGGCCATGCTGGCCAGCGACGCGCTCCACTGCATCGCCCAGCATTTCGCCGATGCCCGGGTCGGTGTCGTTTGCGCGACCTATGGTCTGCAATGCCCTGGCAGCGAGGGGGAACGTGCGTACTGGCGCTACCAGGTAGCGATCAAGGCGGCAGAGGCGGCAGTCGGCGCGCCAATGGGCGCACATGGCGCCTGCTATGCAATCCGCCGGCGCTCTGCCAGACCGCTCGAGGCCGACACGATCAACGACGACTTCATCCTGCCTATGCGCATCGTCGCCGACGGCTATCGTGCCGTCTACGACCGCACCATCGTCGCCACCGAACTCGAGACGATCCGCCCGGCAGCCGAGTTCCGCCGGCGCGTTCGCATCGGCGCCGGTAACATGCAGCAGGCACTCCGGCTGTGGCGACTTGCCGATCCACGGCGGCCTGGCATCGCCTTCGCGTTCGTCTCGGGCAAGGCGATGCGCGCCTTCATGCCGTTCATCCTGCTCGTCGGACTCGGCGCTCTCGTTCACCTCGCACTGGAAGGCTCGCACATGTACCAGTCGCTGCTCGCCTCGACCGTCCTGCTTTTCGCCCTCGCGGGCCTTGCCATCGCACTGCGTTCGGCTGCCTTACCACGGCCCGTCGCCTGGCTGGGCTACCTCGCCGAGGGCCATGCCGCATCGTTCGTCGGGGCCCTCCGCTATCTCACTGGCCTCGAGCGAAGGCCCTGGACACGCGCGGTCGAAGGGCCAGAAGGGGGACGCGCCTCTGCGCGCGCATTTTACGTCCCGCGCTCCGTCGAGATCTCGAAGCGCACGATGGATATCGTCTGCGGCCTCGGAGCGCTTGCCGTCATGATCGTGTTGTTCGTGCCGATCGCACTCGCTATCAAACTCACCTCGCGCGGGCCGATCTTCTATCGCCAACTTCGCGTCGGCCGCCAGACGCCTCATGCGACACACCTCTTCTGGCTGTTGAAGTTCCGCACCATGTACGTCGACGCCGAGCAGCGTTCCGGGGCGGTTTGGGCGTCCAAGAACGATCCTCGGATCACGCCTGTTGGCCGCTTCCTGCGCAAGACGCGGCTCGACGAGCTGCCACAGTGCTTCAACGTGCTCGCCGGTGAGATGTCGGTGATCGGGCCACGGCCGGAGCGACCGATGTTCTTCGCCAAGCTCGAATCGGCGATCCCGTTCTACACGGAGCGGACGTTCGGCCTGAAGCCGGGCATCACCGGACTTGCCCAGGTCAACCAGGCTTATGACCAGTCGATCGAGGACGTGCGCAACAAGGTGCTCTACGACCACGCCTACGCTGCCCGCATCACGTCTTGGTGGGAGTGGTTGCGCACCGACATCGGCATCATCTTCTCGACCGTGCAGGTCATGGCCTTGGGGAAAGGCCAATGATGGCGCTTCCGCTCGACGTGCGTGTCGCGCCGCACGCTTTGCCCATGGACAGCGCGGGCACGGCCGGCAAGGGCACGGTTCTCGTGGTCGAGGACGCGACGTCCGTGCTCTCGCTGCTCACCATGATGCTGCGTCGGCAGGGCTACCGGACGCTTGCCGCCGCGGATGCCGAGGAGGCGCTCGAGCTGCTCGCCGAGCACGAGCCGGACGTGGTCATCACCGATTTCGACCTGCCCGGCATGAATGGCATCTCGCTCTGCAGCGTGATTCACGAGGTGGTCGGTCTACCGGTGCATGTCATCATCCTGTCGGCACACTGCGACCACATCGTCACCGGCCTCGACGCGGGCGCCGCCGATTATGTCTGCAAGCCGTTCGTTGCCGCAGAGTTGATGGCGCGCGTAGCGTCCGGAATGCGGGCCGTCGCGCGCCAGAAGCGCCTCGCGTGTGCCTCTCGCAGCCTGCAGCGGTCGTTCGATTGCCTCGCAGCCGACCGCGATCGCATCGGCCGTGATCTCGGCGACGCAGCCAGGCTGCAGGCTGGCCTGCTGCCGCCGGCGGTCGTTCGCTGCAACGGCGTGACGATCTCGTGCCAGCTGCAACCGGAGTGCGTACTCTCGGGCGACATGGTCGGCGCGCTTGCTCGCCGGACGGGCGAGGTTGCCATGTACGCCGTCGACGCCTCCGGCAGCGGTACGCCCGCGGCCTTGCTCGCTACGTCGATCGCGCTCGAGTTGAGAGGTGAGCGGGCGGGTGGTCTCGGATCCGGCTGCCCGATCTCCAGCGAGACGGCTTCGGCACATGAGGTCGTGGCGCGGCTCAACCGGCGCTTCGTCGATTTCGCGCGATCCGATCGCTACAGCACGCTCGCTTATGCGTTGATGGACGTCCGGCGACATCGCGCGGAGATTTGCGTCGCCGGGCATCCGCGGCCGGCGCTGCTCGGCACCGATGGCACGGTTGCATTCGTCGGCGACGGCGGTCCACCGGTCGGACTTCTCGACGACGTGAGCTATCAGTCGGTCGAGGTCGACTTCCGGCCAGGGGACCGGCTCGTACTATTCTCCGACGGCTTCATAGAGGCGCGCCTCACGGGCGGAACACAGGTCGGCTACCAGGGGATGGCTGAACTGTTGCGTTCGCTGGCCGCGCAGCCGCGCGACGCATTGGCGCCGGCCCTCGTCGAGGCGCTCGGCAGACGCCTCGGCCGCGCAGCCGACGACGACGTCTCGGTCATCGCCGCCGAGTGCGAAGGCGACACAGAGGGGTGCAGCTTCTCGGGTACGGCGTGAGTCGCGATCTGCTTCGTTCCCGGCAATTTTCGCGACGCCGAGACCCGAAGATTAACGCTCGACAGTCTAAGCTTGTGCGGTCGGCCGGCTCGGCGGCCGAGCGCCGATCGCGGACGGTACGACGACGCGAGCCGCTGCAAATCGGGTCAAACGATGAGACGCAATCACGCAAGTAGCGTCCGAAGTGCTGCAGCCGCACCGGCGCGGAGTCGCGTTCCGCCCGCCGTCTATTACGTGGCGAGCGTCTTTTTCGACAAAGGCATCGCACTCCTCACAATTCCACTCGCCGCCGCTTACATGGCACCGGCCGAGTTCGGCCGGCTTGACGTAGCCGTCAGCCTGATCGAGATCGTCGGACTTGTGCTCGCGCTCGGTCACGGCGAATGCCTTCTGCGATTCGCGAGCACGGCAGAAACGGATGCGGATCGACACCGCGTCGCCGCCGAGTTCCTCGGATCGGCAGTCGTCGCGGCCGTCGCGCTCGGGCTGATCCTGCAACTCGCTGCACCCTTGCTCGTCTCCGCGCTTTCCATCGGTGTCGATCTGTCGGCGATGCGGTTTGCGCTGGCAGGTGCTGCGGTCACGGCGCTGATCGACATGCCGCTGATGTGGTTGCGCCTCCACCAACGGGCCGGCGGCATCTTCGCATTCTCGGTTTCGCGCTCGCTGATCCAGGTCGCGACGATGTGGTTGGTATTCGCTCTCGGCTACGGCGCAGAAGGCCTGCTCGTCGGCAACGCCGTCATCGCCGTCGCCATCGCGCTCGTGCTGTCGATAGTGCACGCCAGGAATCATGGAATCGCGCTGGCGCGGCGTGGTATGGCGCGCGCAATGTCCTACGGATCACCGCTCGTGATCTCGGGACTCGCCACATTCGCAGTTGGCAGCCTCAGCCGCTGGTTCCTGTCGGGCAGCGTGACGGACGCCGAGATCGCTCACATGGCTCTCGCCATCAAACTCGGGCTGGCCACCTCGCTTGGCCTGCAGCCGTTCGCGCTCTGGTGGATCGCGAGGCGCATGGCGGTGCTGATGGAGCCCGATGGCCGATCGCGCAGCGCTGAATTGTGGGGATGCGGCGTCGCCATCCTTGTTGCAGGCGCTGCCGCTGTCGCGCTCACTGCGCCTGTGTTCATCCATTTCGTGTTTCCGCCCGGCTACCACGCAGCGATCGCGCTGCTGCCGGCAGCGGTGCTGGTGTGTGTGCTGAACGAGCTGAACACGCTGACGAATGTCGGCAGCCACCTGCGCACTACCGGGCTGTCGGTAATGGGCGTCAATCTTGCCGGCGCGGTGGCGGCTGTCGCAGGCTACGCCCTGCTCATTCCGTGGCTCGGAGTGCTCGGCGCCCTCGTCGCAATGATGCTCGGCCACGCGGTGCGCTTGGTGCTGTTTCTCTACGACGGACATATCGTTGCGCCGATACCCTATCCGGCAGGTCGCGCCGCACTCTTCGCCGCCGTCGCCGCGGTTCTCGTCGCAGCCGCGCCATCTGCTGATGTGGTCGTTGCGCGGATCGTCTGGTCGTCGGCCGCCGGCGGACTGCTCCTCGTGCTCGCGCTGGCGTTGCGGCTCGTCAGGTTGCCGACTTCGTACCAGCCGGCTTGGCTCGCGAGGTTCGCCGATGTACGCGGCGGCTAGTCACGGGCTCATGGCGACGCGGCTCGGCCAGGTCGCGGCAGCGACGTTGGCGACGCTGCTGGTCGCCGCGCCGCTTTTCACGTTGCCGGCACCCTTCTCCGCCTTGGCGCCGATCGCCATCGCGATGCTGCCTGTCGCAATTGTCGTGGCGTTCCGATTCCCGTTCATCCTCTGCCTGATCTTCATAATCTTTTCCTTCTTCCGCATCCACGAAGCGTTCCCTGCGCTCAATCCGTTGCGCATACCGAGTCTCGTCGCGATTCCGACGCTGCTGGTTCTCGGCTGGCACGTGCTGCTGTCACGGGAGATTCGCGCCTTCTGGTCGCGCGAGCTGAAATTGCTCACTGTCTTCTTCGCGCTGGTCACCGTCGGTGTCGCCTTTGCGATCAACCGCCCGATGGCGTTGACCTACTGGACTCAGACCTACTGGAAGATCTACGTGATGGCGCTCGCCATCGCGTGGCTGGTGAAGCGACCGCAGGATTTCGCGCTGGCCGCCCGCGCCTTCATCATTGCGGGCAGCGCCATATCCGTCGTCGCCATTTCGAACAAGCTGGCCGGTGTCGGGCTCGTCGAGGAAACCCGCGTGACTATCGCGCGCGAGATGGGCTCCGTGCTCGGCGACCCGAACGACCTCTCGCTCGTCCTGCTCTTCCCGCTCAGTTTTGGAGTGTCCTTCGTCGTCAGTCGCATGGGCTGGCTCAACACGGCGCTCGGTGCCGGCGGTGCGGCGCTGATGATCTGGGCCATCATCTGCACGCAGAGCCGTGGCGGTCTCCTCGGCATCCTGACAGTGTTCGGGGTGGTCGGATGGCGGAAGGTGAGGAGCAAATTTCTGCTGATCGGCGTCGGTGGTGCGGCGGCGCTCGCCCTGTTCATTGCGATGGGCATCAATAAGCGCGCGTCGGGCGGGGCACACGAGGAAGGGATCGACGAGTCGGCGATGGGCCGCATCTACGCCTGGGGCGCGGCATGGAAGATGGCGACGTCGCGACCCTTGACCGGGGTCGGCCTCGACAATTTCGTCGCCAACTACTTTTTCTACAGCGACCACTGGGACGGCCAGAACCACGCGGTCCATTCGACGTGGTTCAACGTGCTTTCCGAGACTGGATTTCCAGGCTTCCTGGTGTTCGTCGCGCTGGTCGTGGTTTGCCTGATGTCGACTCATGCCTCCGGACGCGCGCTTCAACAGGCGCGTGCGCCGCCAGCGGTGCAGGCCATGGCGCTGGCCCTGTTCTCGGGACTCTGCGGGTTCGCGGTTGCCGGGACGTTTCTGACGCAGGGCTTCACGTGGCCGATCTACATCCTGCTCGCACTCACGGCCGCGACCGGGCGCTATGTGCGGGAGGAAATCGCAGCGTCGGGCGTCGGTGCCCCGAACGTTCGGAAATGACGAGCTGCTGTTGCGGGTGGACCGCAGCGACCTCAGCTCGGCGCAAGCGGGGCCTCCTCAAGCGGGTATCGCGTCCGAGGCTCCCGCCGTATTCGGACGTTCGCTGGCCGTTGTGCCCCGCGCCGGAGCCGGTATGAGCCGCTTCACAAATGGCTCGCCGTATCGGGCAATCAGCCACGCCAGTACGACGACGACGATCATGCCTGCGAATGGCATCACCGCTGTCGGTAGCCACGGCGAAGCCCGTCCGACTTTCACTGTGAGTGCAACGAGCATGTTCTCGTGCACCAGATAGAGCGGGTAGCTGACGAAGCCGAGGAACTGCCAGAACGGATGCGCGAGAAAGGATTGCAGCGCCGGTGCAAATAGCGCGGCGACGAACAGAGCGGCGATCGAAGCAAGTGCCAGCTTTCCGGCGATCCACGAGCCCGGTACGGTCGCCAGCACGACCGACACGACGAGGCTCGAAAGGCCCAGCACCAGCATCGTCGTGTTGGCCGAGCGCGCGTGCAGATAGAGTGCAGCGCCGGCGATGAACCAGCCATAGTGGATTGCTCCCATGCGGTCGGTCAGGGCGAAGAGCGCGCGCTGGGCCAGCGAATCCGACGGCAATAAGCCTGACGTTGCAAGCTGGGCGAGTGCGAAGACGACGATCAGTGCAGCGAGGGCGCCGCGCCGCCCCAACGTGACGTAGGCGATACCGGCGACCGCATAGAACTGCACCTCGACAAAGAGCGACCAGAAGGCACCCTCAACCGGTTTGAGATCTACACCGAAAAGGCTCCACCACTTCGGATCGACAAACATGAGGCCGGCCAGCGGGTCGAACAGGCCGATCGTGCCCTGGGGGCGTTCGGGGAGCAGCGGCGCGGAAACAACGATCACGGTCGTTGCGACCAGCATGGCCGGGAACAGCCTGCGAAAGCGCTGCAGTGCGAACATCGCAAGCGTCTGCGATCGCTCGAGAGTCATGAATATCACGAACCCCGAGATGATGAAGAACAGCTGCACCCCCACCCAGCCTGTCGTGAGCGGTGGAACGGCATATCGCGAGCTGAACGGCATGAGGTCCGGCCATCGCGCATAGGCGTGGAAGAGCATGACGGACAGTATCGCGACACCGCGCAACCCATCGATGTGGGCGAGACGCGTCGCTGTCGCCCCCGGGCGGTTCTGTGCCGCCATGTCAGCGACCCGTGTAGCCGTACCGGCCCCACACGCGCCCAAACAACTCGAGCAGCCGCAGTTCATCGGCGAAACGATCGGAGATCGAGTGCGACTTCATCGAGATGCGCCGCAGCATGCCCTCGACCGCCGAACGGATGAAGTAGCGCGGGATGCCGAAGATGTGTGGCACCGGCTCCGGCTGTGTGCGGCTGACGAAGCCGATGCTGACGCCGTCCCAGAAGCTGCGCTTGCGGAAGAACCGGCGATCGAGCCGCGCCATCGGGATGTGATGGTGTATGATAAGGCCTGCACGGTAGCGGCCCCTGGCGCCGGCCGCCATCAGGCGGCCGAAAAACTCGAGATCCTCACCGCCGTTTGCACCGGCACCCGTACGGCCCAGGCCGGTGTGATAGAGGCCGGCCGTGTCGTAGAGCCGCCGGCGAACGACCGCGTTGCCGCCAACCATGTAGGCGTGATTGTCCGGCCCATACTCGAAGTCGTGCTCAGAGGGCACAATCCAGCCGATCAGCCCGCCGTGGCTTCGCGGTAGCCATGCCGGTGCTTCGATCCCGCCCCAGTTCGGCAGGCAAGGGCCGCCAAGGAAATCGAGCGTCTCGTCGGCGAAGGCATGAGCGATCTCGATGAACCACCGGTCGTCGACTTCCTCGTCGTCGTCAATCATGCCGATCAGATCGGCACGCGATTCGATGATGCCCGCATTCAGCGCATGCGAGCGACCCTGCTTCGGCTCGAAAAGGTAGCGCAGGCCCGAAAGTCGTCGCTGCCAGCGCTCGACGAGTGCGCGAGTTCCGTCGCTCGAGTTATTGTCGACGACGATGATGCCGACGTGGAGACCGTCGGGGCGCTCGGCTTTGGCGAGGCTGGCGAGCGTACGCTCGAGGAGCTGGACGCGATTATAGGTCGGTACGACGACGTCGAGCGAAAGACGGAGGACCATGGGCACACCTGGAACAGGACAGCGCACACCCTGCATCGGGGCGCCAGGCGACACCCTAGCCACGTCGTGTTCAGCGGCCGTAAAACCAGCCGGTCAGTAAAGTCGCGCTTTTTAGTCAAGTCTCTGGTGCGCCGCCACCGGCGGGGGCGGTGGCGGCCTGACGCCAAGTCTTCAATCGACAGTGTACGCCCTCACGCCACCGGCACCAGCGCGTAGCCCTTGCCGTCTTTACTGATGGTGCCGGCACCCGGCATGCCCCAGTGGTAGCCGGTCATAATCGTCCTTTCGGCGACGGCCTGGTCGAACACACGGCGGCGCGTCGCCTCGGCTACGCGTGCGTCCTGGTCGAACATTACGTGCCACCCGGGATTGGCGAGATTGATCGCCGGGATGCTGGTTACATCGCCCAGCACCATGAGTTGGCTCGCGCCCGAGCCCATCAGATAGCTCGTGTGCCCCGGAGTGTGGCCCGGCGTGGCAACCGCACGGATCCCCGCGACAACGTCGGTCTTGCCGTCGTGGCGCTGCAGGTTCTTCCACTGCGGCATGGTCGCCTGGACACGCTTCGCGATGCCCTGGCGGGCCTGCGGCAGCTTCGCGATGACGCCGGGGTCGGACCAGAACGCATACTCGGCTTCGGGCACGATGATCTGTGTCTCGGGCCAGACCTGCCGGTTGTCTCCCGACATCAGTCCGAAGATGTGGTCCGGATGAAAATGCGTGACGACGATGGCGTCGAGCTTGCCGGGCTCGATGCCGGCTGCCTGCATGTTCTCGCGCAGCTTGCCGGTGGCTGGGTTGCGGCCGACCTCGTTGCCGGCATCGAACATGACGGTCTTGCCGCCAGTGCGCACGATCGTGACGGTGTAGGTGTTCGGCATGCGCGCATCCGGCAGACCCTTGGCGCGCAGCGCGGCCTTCTGCTCGTCGACTGTCGCGTTCTTCACGAAGCCGGCGCTGTGCTCGCGGAAGATGGCGCCATCGAATACTGTCGTCACCTCGATGTCGCCGACTTTGAACCGGTGGAACTTCAGACCATTGGGGTTCATCGGGCTTTCTCCCGCACCGCTCTGGGCAAGTGCTGAAGGGACGAGTTCCAGGCGGCCGTTGAATCCAAACAGGGCACTGGCACCCGCAGCGGACAGCACGACGCTTCGACGCGTTGGATTGTGCATATGGTTTTCACTCCCGGTTGGTCGACAGGTGTTCTGCCGACGCTTCCAGCAAGCTAAACGCAGGGTGAGGTGCTGGCGACGCCTCCTCACGCGAGCGTGATCGGCCAAAGTCGCTGCGAGGTTGCTACTGCGTCGTCATCCGGTAGACGACCAGGCCGCCCACAGTTGCCGGAAGGGCGACACGGTGCAGGCCGGCGATCGGCGCGCCATTCGTCATGGCACCGCGCAGGCTCGAGTTGTCGCGATCGCCTGCGGGCGTCGCGCAGATTGCCACGTATTGCGCCCCGACGGATGCAAGACCGGCACGAGCTCCTGCTGCCGGCCCCGACAGGATCTCGTGGGCCGCGATGATCTGCCGGTCCAGGCGGTGGTAGGGCGCGGCAAGGGCGCGATGCGGCGTGTCCGCGACGATCAGCGCGCCGAGATCGATGTCGGCGACGAACAGTCCCGTCGGCAATGCGGCGAGGGTGCGGATGCCGGCTCGGTGGTTACAGCCGGCGCTCTGAGCAGGAGCAAATCCCGACGGAACGGCGGCACCTGCCGTCATGACCGGCACCAGCAGCGTCGCAAGCGCCGTGACCGTCGACTGATTGAACAGGATGACAGTCCCGAGTTTGATGGTGCGTGCCGGCTGCCCGAGCATGGCCGGAAGCTGCGCCGCCTCAACGGCAATGACCAGGATCGCGACCCACAGGGCATAGGGCATCAGCTTGACGTAGATGCAGCCATAAGCCGCCGCCAGTATCACGATGCAGAGTTGCAGGATGGATCGCGGCGTCTGCCGGCGTCTGACTGCGAGCACTGCGAAGGCCACGGCAGCCACCATCATGACGGCATAGCCGAGCGCCATGCCGGTTTGTACCGCTGCGAAGCGCCAGATGTCGTATCCCTCGCGTACGCCGTCGAGCCATATCGGACGAACGGCCGGGTCGACCATGCCGAACGGGCCAGCGAGGCACCGCGGTTCGGCCAGCGCATAGAGCATGACGCCCATGCCGCCGGCGCCAGCCAGCATAACCAGGCGCCCTATCCGACCCGTGCGCGGCGCCCAGCGATCGACGGCGGCGACGCCCATGGCGCCTGCAACGACGAGCATGACGAGGTTTAGCGAGAGGGCGTCGCATCGGATGTCGAGCCAGCGCGCCGGCGGCACCGAGATCAGAAGACCTGCAACGACCGTGATCGCGAGCCAGGTTGTTGCCAATCGCACGCCGGGGCGAGCCGCCGGATTCGCTTCAGCCACCAGAACGGCCGCGGCGACGGCTGTCGCGATGAGCCCGATCGCCTCGAGCCCGATGGAGAGGCCTATGCCGATCAGAATGCCCGCCGCCGGCCCGGCGCGGACGTCGTCCACGGACTTGAGCAGCAGAATCAGGCCGCCGGCCGCCGCGAGTATCATTGCGTTGTGATGATCGATGCGGCCGATCTGGAACTGCACCACGGCGAGGGGCGTCGTGGCGACGAGTGCGAGGGCCAACCAGAACGCCGTCCGTCCGGCCGTCCGTTCGACCTCGCGGGCGACCAGCGAGACGAGAGCGACGAGCAGCAACGTCGGCCAGATCACGCGCGCGGCGAGTTCTGCGCCGTCGGTCGTCAAAACGCTCGAGAACAGTCGGGCCAGCAGGCCGACCGGGACGTCGATCAGTCGCGACCAGTGTGATAGCAACGGGTCTGCGCCACCCAGACGCGGCAGCGTCAGGTCGAACCAGCCGGCGCCCGCGAGCCAGCTGCGCACCTGATAGAGCCGCACCGCGTCATCCGGGTCGCCGAACGTCGTCGTGAGCTGGGCCGGATCGGCGAGATAGCCTCGCAGCGCCAGCACGAGGACGAGTGCCGCGCACCAGACCAAGCTCTGGTTGAGGCGAGCTGCGGCGCGCTGCCGTGTGGCGGGTCCGACGATGGCGGCGGTCGATGACATCTGGTGGAAGCCCCCGAGTCTTTCCCGATGCCTACGCCGTTGTGCTTTCTAATATCCTAACCTTGCCCAAGACCTAACTTTTTACTGAAGGCTTGCGCGCAGGAATTCTGGTTACTGCGCAGTGCTTTCTCAACCATTGGCACTTAATCATCAGCGCCAGGGTGGAGCGACAGTGGCGTATGACGGCCGCAGGGTCGCACGATATGTGTGGAGTTTCTTGATGTCGCGTTCGGACGTTTTCATCATAGGTGCAGGCCCGGCAGGTCTCACCGCGTCCTATCTCCTGACCAAGCAGGGCATCAAGGCTACGGTGGTCGAGGCCGACCCCGTCTACGTCGGCGGCATCTCGCGCACGGCGAGCTACAAGGGCTTCCTGTTCGACATCGGCGGTCACCGTTTCTTTTCGAAATCGAAAGAAGTCGTCGACCTCTGGAAAGAGATCCTGCCGCAGGACTTCATCGAGCGGCCGCGCCTCTCGCGCATCTACTACAATGGCAAATACTTCTCCTATCCGCTGAAGGCATTCGAGGCGTTCAACAATCTCGGCCCCGTCGAGAGTGCCATGTGCGTGCTGTCCTATGCCTATCAGCGTGCTTTCCCACACGAGAAGCCCGTCACATTCCACGAGTGGGTGGCCAACCAGTTCGGCGAGCGGCTGTTCTCGATCTTCTTCAAGACCTATACGGAGAAGGTGTGGGGCATGAGCTGCGACGAGATCTCGGCGGATTGGGCCGCGCAGCGTATCAAGGGCCTCGACCTCTATTCAGCGATGGCCAATGCTCTGCGCCGCTCGATCAGTCCGACCGGCGGTTCCAGAGGGCCGGACGGGCAGGTCATCAAGACGCTGATCGAAAGCTTCCAGTATCCGCGCAAGGGTCCCGGCATGATGTGGGAGGCCGCCGCCGCCAAGACGCGTGCGCAGGGCGGCGACGTGCTGATGGGCCACGTGTTCGAGCGGATGAACTACGATGCCGCGACGGCCGAGTGGACCATCCATTGCCGTACGGTCGACGGCGAGGCGCGCGTGTTCTCGGCCGGCCACGTCGTCTCGTCGGCGCCGATGCGCGAGCTGGTAGAGGGCCTCGACGTCGCAAGTGAGGTTCGCGAGGCGGCGGGCCGGCTGCGGTACCGCGATTTCCTCACCGTCGCGCTGATCGTCGAGAAGCCCGACCTGTTTCCCGACAACTGGATCTACATCCACGAGCCGAGCGTGAAGGTCGGCCGCATCCAGAATTTCCGGTCCTGGTCACCGGAGCTGATCCCGAACGACCGGCAGAGCTGCCTCGGCCTCGAATACTTCTGCTTCGAGGGTGATGGGCTGTGGGCATCGAGCGACGAGGATCTCGTCGCGCTCGCCAAGAAGGAGCTGGCCGAAATCGGTCTCGCCCAGCCCGACGAGGTGATCGACGGCTGCGTCGTGCGCCAGAAGAAGGCTTATCCGGTCTACGACGACGGCTACAGGACGAATGTCGAGACGATCCGGTCGGGTCTCGCCGCGCGCTACCCGACACTGCATCTCGTCGGCCGCAACGGCATGCACAAATACAATAATCAGGACCACGCGATGATGACGGCGATGCTGACCGTCGAGAATATCGCCGCGGGTCGTCAGGTGTTCGACATCTGGAACGTCAACGAGGACGCCGAATACCACGAGGCTGGTGCGTCGGGAGCGGAGGAAGCGCTCAAGAGCGTGCGCATGGTGCCCGGACGTGTGCAGAAGGCAGGCTGAGATGTCGGCTCGCGCCGGACATGACGGCGGCTCCGCCGTCGGCGTGGGCAGCAGGCGCGTCGCATCGGCGATCCGCACCGCTCTCGGCAAGTTCGCTACATGGCTCGAGGCCTTCGTGCTGGCGCCCGGACGTTTCGCCGAGCTCGTTCGCTACACCATGGTCAGTGCCACGGCGTTGATCGTCGACCTTGCGACGTTCGCCGCCCTGATGGCTTCCGGTCCTCTGACCGCCTCATCGGCAGGGGCCTTCAGTGTGCTGACTGGCCTTGTCGTACATTATCTCCTGTCGACCCGCTTCGTGTTTGATGCCGCCGCCACCGGCAAGTCTCATGGCCGCCTCGTCGGCGAGTATGCGATGACGGGCCTCCTGGGCTTCGTGGTGACGTGGATCGCCATCGCTGTCGTCGTGGACGTGCTTGGAATGCCTGCCGGCGTCGGCAAGCTTTCCGGGGTCGGTGCGACGTTCATCACAGTCTACTTGGTGCGTGCCGGCCTCGTTTTCCGGCGCGCGCCGCTCGCCACGGCACGGCCGCCAATCGCGGGTTAACCCTCCCGGGATAGCTTTGTCTCGCCAGCTCCCGCTCGAAGGATCGCATCTCATGTTCGTCGCCAACTACGGCCTGAAGCATCTCGTCCAGAAGGCCGCGATGGTCGCTCGCCTGCCGCTCGGCTATGCCCAGGCGCACCCCTACACGGGTCTGCAGGCGCGGGCACATGCGGCGACGTTGGATTTCATCGCAGAGCAGATGCCGTCGGCAATCGCCTTCGACACGCCGCGTGAACTCATGGGGCACGCCCTGTCACTGGTGACGTTGGACGGATTGTGTGCCGAGTTCGGCGTCAACGAGGGCGGCACCATCGGATATATCGCCCGCCGGATGCCAGGGCGCACCATCCACGGTTTCGACAGCTTCGAGGGCCTGCCCGAGGATTGGCAGGGCAACAGGATGCAGGCCGGCTTCTTCGATCGCCGCGGTCGCCTGCCGCGTGTACCGGGTAACGTCGTGCTGCACCCGGGCTGGTTCGACGCCTCGCTGCCGAAGTTCCTCGCATCCAACACCGGACCGGCGGCCTTCCTGCACGTCGACTGCGACCTGTATTCCTCCACGCGGACCGTGCTCGACTCGTTCGGCGAGCGCATCGTGCCCGGCACCGTCATCGTGTTCGACGAGTACTTCAACTATCCCGCCTGGCAGTCGCATGAGCACAAGGCGTTCGAGGAGTTCAAGGTGGGAATCGCCGCCACGCGCGGTATCACGTTCGACTACGTCGGCTACTCGATCCAGCAGATCGCCGTGGTCGCCAGGGGCTGAGCGGCGGCGCAAGCGGACATGATCAGTTTGCGCATCAGCCCTTGCCGATTTGCCGGTGAACCTGATCCGCAAACCGGCAATTGCGCCTTGCCGTCTCGCTTCGCCTCATGCTAGGCCCGCCGCCGGCCTGGACGTCGCATGCGGGGTTGAGGGCCGCCCGGACTGAAAGCTCGCGACGTCGGCACGCCACCAAGCGAGGACTGCGGCATGACGAGCGAGTCACTTGATGTCGGAAGTCGGCCCGAGCGGTCCGGCTCCGATGCGAACGAGCCGGACCCATACTCGCGGGCTCATGGAACACTGATCGTCGATCTTTCCCGCGCCTCGCACGCTGCACTTTCCGTCGATGGATTCCCTGCGCCTGCTGCCGACGCGCGCGTGCATTTTGGAGTGCGCCTGTCGCCGCTGCTGCCGGTGCTCGTCCGCTCGATTCCCGGGATGGGGCGCGGCGTGTTCGCGGCACGCGCCATTGCTGCTGGCGAGGATTTCGGCCGTTTCCCTCTGCTCGAGGTGCCCGAGAGCGATCCGGCGCTCGGGGGCGTGGTCAACCACTACGTTTTCGGGCGTGACGAGGGGCCGTCCTATCTCGTGCTCGGCTGGCCGTCGCTGATGAACCATGTCGCGGGGCGGCCGAATGTCGACCGCGAGTGGATCGAGACAGCGGAAGGCTGGATGCTGCGCTTCTTCGCGGTTGCCGACATCGATTACGGTTCGCAGCTGTTCATCGACTACGGCTGCCCGGAGTGGTGGGCGCAATAGCCGCCGGCATTCACGCAAGCCCGACAACGCCTGTTGCCCCGCGCCCTGATCCGTGCTTGAACGCGATCGAGCGTTTGCCAAGTGCCTGCGGTCGATCCCGCTGGTGGTCCGCGCCGCATGCTCTCCGCCACCTGGTCAGCCCGTGCGATCGAGTCGGCTCTACAGCGGCCCGTGAGGCGCTGGAGGTCAGACCGCCGGGCTCTCCCGAGATCGACAGAGACCGCGGCGCACCATTCCGGCCCGATCGGGGCACGGCCGGCGCGCGGGCGTGGCGGAATTGGTAGACGCACTGGATTTAGGTTCCAGCGGCGCAAGCCGTGGGGGTTCAAGTCCCTCCGCCCGCACCATGTTTTCTGCGCGCAGCCGCCATGCACACCCTGCGCGCGATGGTTTCGGTTCGAGAACGGTTTCGAGCCTGCGCCATCATCGTCACTACGGAGCTGGCCAAGGGCGGATGGCGGCGCAAGATCATAGGCTGTCGAGGTTGAGGACGGTATGCAGGTTACGGAAACGAGCTCCGAGGGGCTGAAGCGTCAGGTTCGTGTCGTGGTCGGGGCGACCGAGCTGGCAGCCAAGCGTGACGAGCGCATCGACGAGATCAAGGATCGCGTCCAGATCAAGGGCTTCCGCAAGGGCAAGGTGCCAGTCGCGCACCTCAGGAAGGTCTATGGTCGCTCCATGATGGCGGAGGTGCTGCAGCAGACCGTCGAGGAGTCGAGCCGCAAGGTACTCACCGATCGCAACGAGCGGGCGGCTGTTCAGCCGAAGATCGAGTTGCCGGAGGATCAGGCCGAGATTGAGAAGGTGATCGACGGGCGGTCCGACCTAGCCTACTCCATGAGCTACGAAGTCCTGCCGCCGATTGCGGTGGTCGATTTTTCGACCCTGAAACTCGAGCGGCTCGTCGCCGATGTCGACGACGCTGCCGTCGAGGATGCACTGAAGCAGATCGCCGAGCGCAATACTTCCTTTTCGGCGGAGGACGGCCGCGCTGCCCAGACCGGCGACAAGGTCAAGATCGACTTCGCCGGCAAGATCGACGGCGAGCCGTTCGACGGCGGCACGGCCGAGGGCGTCGACCTCGTTCTGGGGCAGGCAAGTTTCATTCCTGGCTTCGAGGATGCATTGGTCGGGGTGAAGGCGGGCGAGGAGAAGACGATCGCGGTCACATTCCCGGCCGACTATCAGGCCGAGCACCTGAAGGGCAAGCCGGCCACGTTCGACGTCAAGGTACACGAGGTTGCGAAGTCGTCGGTGCCGGCGATCGACGATGAGCTGGCAAAGAGCCTCGGCGTCGAGGATCTGGCCAAGCTGAAGGATCTCGTGAAGGGCCAGATTGCCGGTGAGTACGCCCAGATCTCCCGTGCCAAGCTCAAGCGCGCGTTGCTCGACCAACTCGACAAGGCGCATACTTTCGAGCTGCCGCCGACGCTGGTCGAGGCCGAGTTCGACGGCATCTGGAAGCAGGTTACGCAGTCGCTCGAGCAGGCGGGCAAGACCTTCGCCGACGAGGGCAAGACGGAGGAGGGCGCCCGCGCCGAGTATCGAGAGATCGCCAGCCGCCGGGTGCGCCTTGGACTCATCATCGGCGAGGTCGGCGAGAAGAACGAGGTCTCCGTCGGTCAGGAGGAATTGCGCCGCGCTCTCGTCGAGCAAGCGCGTCGTTTCCCAGGCCAGGAGCGCTTCGTGTACGAGTATTATGAGAAGACGCCGGGCGCGCTGGGCGAGCTGCGAGCGCCGATCTTCGAGGACAAGGTCGTCGACATCATCATCGACCAGGCCAAGCCGGCCGAGCGCAAGGTCAGTCGCGAGGAGTTGGTCAAGCCGCTCGACGGCGACGAGGCGCCGGCCGCCTGATCGCTGCGGCGCCAACCGAAAGGGCGACTTGCCTAGGTCCGCGGACAGAGGAATGTACCCCCGCGGCTGCGGCCCTTCAACCCGGGCGGCCACTTGACTATATCGGTCGGGTCGGTTCAGGTCGCGACCCGCCGGATGCCGATCCGACCCCGAGCCGAGGACAGAGACCAGCGATGCGCGATCCGATCAACACGCTCACCAATACATTCTGGCCGATGGTCGTCGAGCAGACGGCACGGGGCGAGCGTGGCTACGACCTGCCGTCGCGCCTGCTCAAGGAGCGGATCATCTTCGTCACCGGCCCGGTCGAAGACCACATGGCCGCTTCGATCTGCATGCAGCTTCTCTTTCTCGAGGCCGAGAACCCGAAGAAAGAGATCTCGATGTACATCAACTCGCCGGGCGGCGTGGTGACGAGCGGCATGGCGATCTACGACACCATGCAGTTCATCCGTCCGCCGGTGGCGACGTTGTGCATCGGTCAGGCCGCGTCGATGGGATCGCTGCTGCTCTGCGCCGGCGCCAAAGACATGCGCTTCGCGCTGCCCAATGCGCGCATAATGGTGCATCAACCCTCGGGCGGCTTTTCGGGGCAAGCATCGGATATCGAACGTCACGCCGAGGACATCATCAAGATGAAGCGGCGGTTGAACGAGGTTTACGTCAAGCATACTTCGCAAAGCTACGAGATGATCGAAAAAACCCTGGATCGCGACTACTTCATGACGTCGGAGCAGGCGCGTGACTTCGGTCTTATCGACCGCGTGCTTTCGAGCCGCGACCAGGTGGCAATCGGCGAGTCCCCGAAGTCGACGTGATTCGCCGGGGGTGGGCATCTCCCGCGGTCGGTAGGCCGGGCGTCTTGGCGTCATCGTCAACCACCGGAGGAGAAAAAGCTGGCCGTCCGGTGCCGGTTCGACACAGAACCGTCACAGCCGGGCGCATACCTGTCACTTGCCCCGGCAACTCGAACCGGGCGTTGGTATCGGCCGGGGTGTTGGCGAGAGTGCACCGTCAATACGTTGAATAGATTGGAGTTTTTCGGATCGCCGCGGGACCCGTGCATGTCCATCCCAAGTGGACGGGCAGCAGGCACGTGAAGCGGACCCGGCGGGCGAAGGCGCCTTGCGCAGTGAGCGGGGCGGCGGGCGGCACGCATCGGTTGTGGGAAGGATATTCCCGGGATTTAATCCTTCCTTGATCGGTGACAGTGGAGCATGCTCAGATCAGATGTGTTCGTCATCGCGCTGCGTCGACCCCGGGGACGTCGGCCGGTATTTGGACTTGAACGGTTCGGCACGGCCTTGAGGCCGTTCGGGCACCACGACCAACGGTGAGATTGAGCGAATGCCAGCCCAGGAAAAAAACACGCTCTACTGCTCCTTCTGCGGCAAGAGCCAGCATGAGGTCCGCAAGCTTATCGCGGGTCCGACGGTGTTCATCTGCGATGAATGCGTCGAGCTGTGCATGGACATCATCCGCGAAGAGAACAAGAACACGCTGGTCAAGTCGCGGGATGGTGTGCCGACCCCGCTCGAGATCAAGAACGTGCTGGATTCCTACGTGATCGGACAGGATCACGCCAAGCGCGTGCTCTCGGTTGCCGTGCACAATCATTACAAGCGGCTGAACCACGCCTCGAAGTCCAACGACGTGGAACTCGCCAAATCGAACATCCTGCTGGTCGGGCCGACCGGTTGCGGCAAGACACTGCTCGCACAAACCCTGGCTCGCATCCTCGATGTGCCGTTCACGATGGCGGACGCGACAACGCTGACCGAGGCAGGCTACGTCGGCGAGGACGTGGAGAACATCATCCTGAAGCTGCTGCAAGCCGCCGACTACAACGTCGAGCGGGCACAGCGCGGCATCGTCTACATCGACGAGGTCGACAAGATCTCCCGCAAGTCCGACAACCCGTCGATCACCCGCGACGTGTCCGGTGAGGGCGTGCAGCAGGCATTGCTGAAGATCATGGAGGGCACGGTCGCGTCGGTGCCGCCGCAGGGAGGGCGCAAGCATCCGCAGCAGGAGTTCCTGCAGGTCGACACCACCAACATCCTGTTCATCTGCGGTGGCGCCTTCGCCGGCCTCGACAAGATCATCGCCGGGCGCGGTCGCGGCACTTCGATCGGATTCGGTGCCAGCGTGGCCGGGCCGGACGAGCGGCGTACGGGCGAGATACTGCGCGGCGTGGAGCCTGAGGATCTGTTGCGGTTCGGTCTCATCCCCGAATTCATCGGTCGCCTGCCGGTAATCGCGACGCTCGAGGATCTCGACGAGGCGGCACTGGTGCAGATCCTGTCTGAGCCGAAGAACGCCTTGGTCAAGCAGTACCAGAGGCTGTTCGAGATGGAGGACATCAAGCTCACCATCACCGGCGAGGCGCTGAAGGCGATTTCCCGCAAGGCGATCGAGCGCAAGACAGGCGCCCGCGGCCTGCGCTCCATCATGGAGGGAATCCTGCTCGAGACCATGTTCGAGCTGCCCGGCCTGAAGGGCGTCGAGGAAGTCGTGATCGGGCCTGAAGTGGTGGAAGGCGGCGCGCGACCCTTGCGCATCTACAGCGAGCGACTTGAGGAAAAGGGCTCGACGGCTTCCTGACGTTGCCGGTGGGCCATTGTCGGTTTCCCCTCGTCCGCTAGACTGCTGAGGCAAATCGCTGGCCGGCGGCGGCTGCCGGCCGGTGCCATCGGCGCGGCATGCGGTCGCCACGAGGGAACTGTCGCGCCTGCAGCGATCGGGTTGGGTTGGAAGCGTTGTCGACCATCCCTATTTGAACGGGGCTCGGAGGCAGTTCGCGGGGCGAGACGCGGAACGTGCCGGCGGTGGAGTCCGGGTGGCCTGAAGGGATCAGCGCCGATCTGCGAATTCAGTGGTCGCTCCGCTGGCGGAGCGACGGAAGGGTGAGAAGAATGACCGACAAGAAGGCTCAAGCCGAGAAGTCCGGGGCCGTAGAGATTTTCCCGGTGCTTCCGCTGCGCGACATCGTCGTGTTCCCGTACATGATCGTCCCCTTGTTCGTCGGTCGCGAGAAGTCGATCAGCGCCCTCGAGGAGGTGATGCGATCCGACAAGCAGATCCTTCTCGCCGCCCAGAAGAACGCGGGCGACGACGATCCGGCGCCGGATGCCATCTACGAGGTCGGTACGCTTGCGAGCGTGCTGCAGCTGCTGAAGCTGCCCGATGGCACGGTGAAGGTTCTGGTCGAGGGCTCGTCGCGTGCGCGCGTCGTTCGCTACACAGACAATCCCGAGTATTTCGAAGCGGTCATCGAGCGCGTCCCGGAGACGCTCGGAGCCAAGGAGGAAGTCGAGGCGCTGGCGCGTTCGGCTGTCTCGCAGTTCGAGAGCTATGTGAAACTCAATAAGAAGATCTCGCCCGAGGTGCTCGCCACGATCGGCCAGATCGAGGATCATTCGAAGCTCGGCGACACCATCGCCTCCCACCTCGCGGTGAAGATCGCCGACAAGCAGGAGGTGCTCGAGATCACCAACGTGGCGACCCGCCTCGAGCGCGTTTACACGTTGATGGAAAGCGAGATCTCGGTTCTCCAGGTCGAGAAGAAAATCCGTTCGCGCGTCAAGCGTCAGATGGAGAAGACGCAACGCGAGTACTACCTGAACGAGCAGATGAAGGCGATCCAGAAGGAACTGGGCGACGGCGAGGAGCGTGACGACATCGCCGAGTTTGAGGAGAAGATCGAAAGCACCAAGCTCAGCCGCGAGGCCAAGGACAAGGCAATGGCGGAGCTGAAGAAGCTGCGCCAGATGAGCCCCATGTCGGCCGAGGCGACGGTGGTCCGCAACTACCTCGACTGGCTGCTGTCAATCCCGTGGGGTGTGCGCGGCAAGGTGAAGAAGGATCTCGCCGAGGCGCAGGAGGTGCTCGACAAGGAGCATTACGGCCTTGAGAAGGTGAAGGAGCGCATCGTCGAGTACCTCGCGGTGCAGAACCGCACCAACAAGCTCAAGGGTCCGATCCTCTGCCTCGTCGGCCCACCAGGCGTAGGCAAGACCTCGCTCGGCAAGTCGATCGCCAACGCAACGGGCCGTGAGTTCGTGCGCATGAGCCTCGGAGGCGTGCGCGACGAAGCGGAGATCCGCGGCCATAGGCGCACCTACATCGGCTCGATGCCCGGCAAGGTCATCCAGTCGATGCGAAAGGCGAAGAAGACGAATCCGCTCTTCTTGCTCGACGAGATCGACAAGATGGGCTCGGACTTCCGCGGCGATCCGGCGGCCGCCTTGCTCGAGGTGCTCGACCCCGAGCAGAACGCGACGTTCAACGATCACTATCTCGAGGTCGACTACGATCTGTCGAACGTGATGTTCGTGACGACCGCGAACACGCTCAATATTCCACCGGCCCTGATGGACCGAATGGAGATCATCCGACTGGCCGGCTATACGGAGCCGGAGAAGATGGAGATCGCGCGGCGTCACCTCATCCCCGAGCAGCGCCAGGCGCACGGTCTCGAGCCGGGCGAGTGGAGCGTCGAGGACGCAGCGCTCGCCGTTGTCATCCGTCGCTACACGCGCGAGGCGGGCGTGCGTTCGCTGGAGCGCGAGATCGCCAAACTTGCACGCAAGGCGGTGAAGGAGATCATGTCCACCGGCGTCGCTTCTGTTAAGGCGACCGCCGAAAACATCGAAGGCTTCCTCGGCGTGCCGAAGTATCGCTACGGCGAAGCCGAACTCGAGGATCAGGTCGGCGTCGTAACCGGCCTCGCCTGGACCGAAGTGGGTGGCGAGATCCTCACCATCGAAGGTGTCATGATGCCCGGCAAGGGCAAGATGACGGTGACCGGCAACCTGCGCGACGTGATGAAGGAGTCGATTCAGGCCGCAAGCGCCTACGTGCGCTCGCGTTCGGTCGATTTCGGCATTGCGCCGCCGCTGTTCGAGAAGCGCGACATCCACGTGCACGTGCCGGAGGGTGCCACGCCGAAGGACGGTCCGTCCGCTGGCGTTGCCATGGTCACGGCTATCGTTTCGGTGTTGACCGGAATCGCCGTTCGCAAGGATGTCGCCATGACCGGTGAGATCACGCTCAGGGGCCGCGTGCTGCCGATCGGCGGTCTCAAGGAGAAGTTGCTCGCGGCACTCCGCGCCGGCATCAAGCGCGTGGTCATTCCCGAGGAGAACGTGAAGGACCTTGCCGAGATCGGCGATGACGTGAAGAAGGCTCTCGAGATCATCCCCGCATCGCGGATGGAGGAGGTTCTCGACGTCGCGCTGGTTCGCAAGCCCGAGGCTATCGTCTGGCAGGAGGAGGCCGAAGCGGCTCAGCAGACCTCCCTGCCGGGACAGCCCGGGGCGCACCTGACGGCGCACTGAGGCGCCCGCTCGCGGTCCTGCGGGCACGGTCTGCGAACGACAAACTGGCCCCCGGTCACCACGTGTGCCGGGGGTCATTTGCTGCCTGGTAGCCTCGCGAACCGTCCGTTGCGCTGTGCAATGGGCCGAAAAGCCCCATTTTCCGGGCTGTTTCGTGGTTTTTTCGCTTGACGGACACGTCGCAAAGCGCGTTTTTCCATGCTCTGCACTTAGCAGGAGGTGGTGCGCGGTCACGAGCCGGCCGTCTGCCGGCCCCCGAGAGAGGGGGCGACCGCCAACCGAAACACCAAGGGATCAAATCGAATGAGCAAGAAAGATCTGATCGACGCCATCGCCGATCACGCCGAGATCACCAAGGAGAAGGCGGGAATGGCGTTCGACGCGCTCGTGACCTTCGTCGAGAAGTCGCTGAAGAAGGGCGAAGAGGTTTCCATGCCCCCGCTCGGCAAATTCAAGACGACCAAGCGTAAGGCGCGCGAGGGCCGCAATCCGACGACCGGCGCCAAGATCAAGATCGCGGCCTCGACTGTGCCGAAGTTCACGCCTTCGAAGGCGCTGAAGGACTATGTCAACGGCGCGAAGAAGAAGTAAGCCTTCGCCGGAGCGGCTTCTGACGTTATCGGGCGGCGCGCCTTGTCGGGCGCGCCGTTCTTGCGTTCGTCAGCCGAAGAGGCGGCTCGGCGACTGTACATCGTGGATATCGCCCCGCGTCGCGTCGCGCGGCCTTGACGGCTGTGCGCGGATCAGTGTTGGCGTCATTCCAGGTGTGCGTCGCATCAGTTGGCGTTCCGATCCTCAACTCTCTGGAACACGACCATGGCGAAATCCGAAAGCACCTCGAAGACGATCGCGTCGCTGGCGTCCAAGGCCATGAAAGACCCGAAGTCCCTGTCGGAGGCCGAGATCAAGCGGCTGGCAGCGTCCGCCCTGACGCAAGCTCCCGACAAGAAGCCCGCAGCAAAATCGGCTCTGGCCAACAAGGCAGCGGCGAAGGCTCCGGCGAAAAAGGCGAAGACTGCCTGACAAGCGATCTCCGGGGATCGGACTGACGGGACGCATCCACGGATGCGTCCCGATCTTCATCGGCCGGCCTCGCTCCTCGCGTCGGATGGCAGGGCCGCTGCACAGGGGTGTTGACTAGCCGCGCTCGCCTCGCAATGTTGCAGCCAGACGCGGACCGCTCGAAACCCGCGATGTTGGCAAGTCCCTGGAGCCGTCATGAAGAAATTCGACAAGCTGACCGGCGTCGCCGCGCCGCTGCCCAATATCAATATCGACACCGACGCCATCATCCCGAAGCAGTTCCTCAAGACGATCAAGCGGACGGGGCTCGGCAAGTCGCTCTTCTACGAGATGCGCTTCGACGAGCAGGGCAACGAGCGGCCCGACTTCGTGCTGAACAAGCCCGCCTACCGCAAGGCCGAGATTCTCGTCGCAGGAGACAATTTCGGCTGCGGCTCGTCGCGCGAGCACGCGCCATGGGCGCTTTTGGACTTCGGCATCCGCTGCGTCATCTCGACGAGCTTCGCCGACATCTTCTACAACAACAGCTTCAAGAACGGCATCCTGCCGATCAAGGTGAAGCCGGACGAGCTCGAGAAGCTGATGGACGACGCCAACCGCGGCGCCAACGCCACGCTGTCGATCGACCTCGAGGCGCAGACCATCCGCGGCCCAGACGGAGGCGAGATCAAGTTCGAGATCGACCCGTTCCGCAAGCACTGCCTCTTGAACGGTCTCGACGACATCGGCCTCACCATGCAGAAGGCCAAGGCGATCGACAGTTACGAGGCCAAGTCAGCTGCTGCGCGGCCTTGGGCGTAGTGGATCCGACCACGTTCGTGTGATCCTGACAGCCGGCGCCCCTTCCGCCGGCTTTCGTGCATCCGCGTATTTCGTTCGCCAATAGTCAGGTGGCATGCCGCGCGGCCGTGCTCGCGGCACAAGGGTGAGCCGTCACGCAATCGACCGGCACCGGCATGCGCCTCGCGCACTCGATATCCTGCATCGCGTCCACATTCGCCGTACATCCATCCAGTGACTGACGGCGCACGGTGCCGCCCGTGTCACTCACCGCGTGCCGCCCGCCGCCCGGTAGACCTCGATCACCTGGCTGTCGTCGCGGCGGCCGTGGCCCATGCCGGAAGCCGAGAGGAACAGCTGGTGGGCGATCGCCGCCAGCGGCAGGCCCATCTTCGCAGCGCGACCGGCGTCGAGCACGATGGCGAGATCCTTGACGAAGATGTCGATGGCGCTCGTCACTGCATCGCTTTCCCCGATCATGCGCGAACCACGGTCCCTGAGCATCCAGCTCGAGGCAGCCGAGCCGCCGAGTATCTCCAGTGCCGTCTTCTTGTCGATGCCGGCTTTCTCCGCGAGAGCGAACGCCTCGGCGGCGACGGCGATGTGCACGCCAGCGAGCAACTGGTTGACCGTCTTCATGGCCGCGCCCTGCCCGTACGCGGTGCCGAGATGGTACGTCTTCGAGCCGATCGCCCTCAGCACCGGCTCGGCGCGCTGAAACGTGTCGGCGGGCGCTGCGGCCATGATGGTGAGCGTACCTGCTTCGACCCCGGCGACGCCGCCCGAAACCGGCGCATCGACGAAGCGCCGGCCCGTCGCCGTCACGCGCCGCGCCGTCTCGATCACACGAGCCGGAGCGGCAGTTGCCATCACTACGACGGTCGCGTCGGTTTTCATGGCTTCGAGTGCGCCCGCTTCGAACAGCACGCTATCGACCTGATCGGCGTTGACGACCACGAGGAACACGTAATCGGCGTCCCTGACGGCATCGGCGGCAGATGTAGCCGCGTGCCCGCCGGACGCCTCGAGAGCTGCCATCGCCTCCGGCCGCACGTCGAAGCCGGTCACATGCACCTGCCGCGCCGCCTGGCGCCGCGCCATGGCGAGGCCCATCGCTCCTAGACCGATGAAGCTGAGGTTCGGTTGCATGCCGCTTCCCACCGTGTTCGTTTCTGCTGAGCGTCCCGCGCGATGCGGATGCATCATACTTGACGAGCAGCCGCCGTCGATACGACCGGGTGCGTCACCGCCATGCGGCGCCCGGCCGACAGTGTTTGATGCAACTCGGGCCCGGCTGATCGTTCAGCGGCCGAACCAGATCGGCAGGGAATGCTCGCGTTCGTCGATTTTCAGCGCCTTTAGACAATCGCTGCGCTCCCGCATGTACACCGGGGCGAGCAGGAACCAGTCGTCGGGTATCGCGCCCTGCAAGCTCGAGAAGTAGGTGGCTCGCACCATCATCGAGAGCGTGCGGGCCGCGTCCTTGCACGGCTCGAGCCCCGCCTGCCCGCGCAGGGAGGCGTGCAGCATCCACAGCTCGTCCGAGCGCCTCAGCATGTCCTCCGAGATGCTACGCCACCGATAGTCGTGCATCGCGTGGTGCTCGTAGGGCTGAAATCGCTGCCAGAAACCGTCGCTCATGCTGGTCTGAGCCAGTGGGCCGGCAGCGAGCGACAGGGCGCCGAGTGCCAGCCAGAGGACTGCGAGCAACACGCTGACACTCACGCGCATTGCGGCTATGCAAGTCCGGTCCATGGTTCAGCGGTCTCCCGGCTCGGCGACGGCTCCGCCCCCGTTCCCCAGTCTGTTCGCTTGGCTGCCCGGTCCGGCTCCCTCTAGCCGTCCCATCGGGAACGTTCGACGACACGCTCGCTGGAGCGTGAATGACAGTTTGATGACGATTAGTGTCGCAATCCAGCGCATTCACGCGCCGCAGGCGGCACGTGATGCTGGAATTCGATCGGCTGGTTACTGCCGGTTCGCCCGGCGAGGGCGTCAACCGTCCAGCCGGACTGCGATCCCGGCGGCGGCCATGTGCCGCTTCGCCTGCTGAACCGAATACGTGCCGAAGTGAAAGATCGAGGCAGCCAGCACGGCGCTCGCGTGGCCGTCGCGGACACCGGCGACCAGATGATCGAGTGTCCCGACGCCGCCGGAGGCGATCACCGGGACGCCGACGGCGTCGGCGATGGTGCGGGTGAGCGCGATATCGAAGCCGGCCTTTGTGCCGTCGCGATCCATCGACGTGAGCAGGATCTCGCCGGCGCCGAGCGCGACAACCTCCTGCGCGTAGTCGACGGCGTCGATGCCTGTCGGCTTCCGGCCGCCGTGCGTGAAGATCTCCCAGCGGTCGTTTTCGCTCGCGCCGGAGACCTTCTTGGCGTCGATGGCGACGACGATGCATTGCGCACCGAACTTCTCGGAAGCCTTACGAACGAAAGTGCGATCGAACACGGCGGCAGTGTTGATCGAGACCTTGTCGGCACCGGCGGTGAGCAGCCTGCGGATGTCCGCGAGCGTCCTGACGCCCCCACCGACGGTTAACGGCATGAAGCAGCGCTCGGCGGTGCGCTCGACAATGGTAAAGATCGTGTCGCGGTTCTCGTGGCTCGCCGTGATGTCGAGGAAGCAGAGTTCGTCGGCCCCGGCCGCGTCATAGGCGGCGGCCGCCTCGACGGGATCGCCGGCATCGACAAGATCGACGAAGTTGACGCCCTTGACGACGCGGCCGTCCTTGACGTCGAGGCAGGGAATGATGCGGGTTTTCAGGGTCATCAGGCTCGCATACCGCGATGAGGTCGCGGTGGGAAGTGGGCGAGGCGGCGCGAGGAACCTGCGGAAGACGCTCGGCTCCGGATTTTCCGGACGCAGCGGAACTTCATTGATCGGCAACCGGACCTCGGATAGTGTCTGAGCATGTTTCGCAGCGCCCACATCAATCGGCGAATTAGCCTCCCGGCTGCCTGACGGCGGCCGGGTCCGCCGATAATGGATGCGCGGCCAACGGTCGCGTCGGCCGAGGCCAGGACGCTTCCCGACACGGGCGTCCGACTGCGAAAGCTTCATCAAATGACCAGTACGACTGTGCGTCCCGCCGCTGCGGGCGTCCACCATGTAACGGATCGCTTCCGCGCCCTGTTCCACGTCACGGGCACGGCGGATCCGGGGCTCCTGCCCCGCCTGATCGATCCTGTCGTCAAGCTCGGCCTCGTGCCGAGCCGATTGTTCGCCTCCGCTGAAGATGGAGACGGAAGTGTCGTGACCGTCGATATGCGGCTTGGTGGCGTGCCGCTCGTGGAGGCAGAGCGTGTCGCTCTGGCGCTGCGCCGGGTCGTCGGTGTCGCCCAGGTGCTCGCGGTGATCGAGCCGGAAGCGTGAAGGTGCGGGCCGGGGCTGCGCGCCTCTCGCCAACACCAGCCGGCATTCCTATCTGGTGTCCGATCCGAGACCGCAGTGGAGGAAAGTCTGTCCGTGCCAGCTCCGCTTGCCGATGATGGCGCAATCGCCGCACTGGAAGCGCCCGACTTGGCGGCTTTCGAACGGCTGGCGGATACGGCGTGGCGCGCCCTTCCCGACCATTTTCGCGCCGCATGCGGCGACTTGGTGATCCATATCGAGGATTTCGCCACCGACGAGGTTCTCGATCACCTTGGGATCGACGATCCTTACGAACTGACCGGCCTGTATCATGGAGTGAGCCTAGAGCAGCAGAGCGTCAGCGACCCGCGGCCCGGCGCCGCGCACGTCACGCTCTATCGCCGCCCGATCCTCGACGAGTGGGCCTCCGGCGGAGAGACGTTGGGACGCCTCGTCGCACATGTCCTCATTCACGAGATCGGTCATCATTTCGGCTTTTCGGACGAGGATATGGCGCGCATCGAGGCTACCTCCGACGGACCGGGCGGCGGCGCGTGACCTCAGGGCATCAGGGCGGCGACGGTTTGGAGCATGCCGGACGAGAGGGTTGCAACGGCGCTTCCGGCAGGCCATCGTCAACGCCTCGTTAACGGATGGCGTGGTCCGATTGGGCCGCGCCAACTCGCCGGCGGCGTCGGGGGCCCGGGCACCCGAACGGCGATGCCGAAGGGGGATTTGATACGTGCAAGCTCCATTTATTGCAAAACTGTGCCTGTTCAAGGCCTTGGTGCGCAGCTTGCGAGCCGGAACCGGCGCAGCTCTCGTCGCTTTCGCGGCGGGTATGCTCGCTACAGCCCAGCCCTTGTCTGCCCAGGGACCGCCCACCGCTGAGGAGTATGCCCAGCATGTCGGTGGTGCGCAGATCATCCCGGCTGGCAAGTACAAGCTCGACGGCAATGCCGCCGTGTGCGGTCACCGGCCGGTGGTGCTCGATCCCAAGCTGGACGATTATGGAGCAGCCTACCCGGGATTTCTGATCATGAACCCGCGCCTGCTCGCCAAGGTCTCAACGCCGGTGAAAATGTGGATCTTCGCCCACGAATGCGGCCACCAGTACCGCGGCCCCGACGAGGACACAGCCGACTGCTTCGCCGTTCAACGGGGGCGCCGGTATGGCTGGCTCACCGAGGGCGGCCTCGACGAGATCTGCTCCTTCATTTCGCCGGCTCGCGGCTCGTCGATGCATCTGTCGGGGTCGTATCGTTGCGAGTCGATGCGCAAATGCTTCCGAGACAACAGGGTCCGCTGACGGTCGCATCGTCGCGGAGGCGCTTGCCTCGTCGCTGACACCGCCTTATGGACTGTTGCCGGTCGCAACGGTCGGCACGGGCGGTTAGCTCAGTGGTAGAGCGCCTCGCTTACACCGAGGATGTCGGGAGTTCGACCCTCTCACCGCCCACCAGTCGCGCTTCACGGCACCATGCGCGGCCACCGGGATGCCACGCCGTCATTGTTCTTGACGACAGGGACGCTTCGCCGTATCTCCCACGCTCTGTGACGCGGAGGCATTGCCTCCGATCCTTCTGCGGGCGTAGCTCAGTTGGTTAGAGCGCCGGCCTGTCACGCCGGAGGCCGCGGGTTCAAGTCCCGTCGCTCGCGCCATTGCATCCCCAGTGCGGGACGGCAAGGCATCCCACAGTCCAAGGCCCGCCCGTTGCGAGGCGGGCTTCGTCGTTTCGGGCATTGCGCACGTCGCTCGGACGTCAGTGACGTGGGCGCCGCCACCGGTCGTCCTCGACCATGGTTGTGTGACCGGCCCGTGGCACGCTGACGGACGGACAGCCAGATCGTCGCCACCCGAGGCGGGACGAGAGGCTGACGGCGCCTTCGGCGCTCGCGACGGTGAGCGCGGAACACCGCCGCGTTCACCCGAGGCCGACGGGCGAGGCGATCGGACACCCAACGGCGCGGTTGCCTGACGGCCGACAACGCGATAGTTCCTTCGCGCAAACCTGCCGCGTCGGACACGCCGCGCGGGCGTGGCATCGTGAGGTGATACAGATGGGCGCCTTGGCCCCCCAATATCTGCCGGTTGTCATCTTTCTCGGCGTTGCGCTGCTCATCGCAGCCGCGCTGCTGGTCGCGCCGTTTCTGGTGGCGATCCGCAATCCGGACCCTGAGAAGGTGTCCGCCTACGAATGCGGATTCAACGCATTCGACGATGCGCGGATGAAATTCGATGTGCGCTTCTACCTGGTAGCCATCCTTTTCATCATCTTCGACCTCGAAATCGCGTTCCTGTTCCCCTGGGCGGTAGCCTTCAAGGAGATCGGCGCCTTCGGATTCTGGTCGATGATGGTATTCCTCGGCGTGCTGACGGTCGGCTTCATCTACGAGTGGAGAAAAGGAGCACTCGAATGGGATTGATCGTCACTCCGGAAATGCTGCGCGACCGGCCAGGCGAGGGGCAGGGAGCGGCCGGCATCATCAAGCCGGGCGATCCGTCGTTCACGCTGATCAACAATGAGTTGGCGGACAAGGGCTTTCTCGTCACCACGACTGACGACCTCATCAATTGGGCGCGTACCGGCTCGCTGATGTGGATGACGTTCGGACTCGCCTGCTGTGCCGTCGAGATGATGCAGGCATCGATGCCGCGCTACGATGTAGAACGGTTCGGCTTTGCGCCTCGCGCCTCACCACGTCAGTCGGACGTGATGATCGTTGCCGGCACGTTGACCAACAAGATGGCGCCGGCTCTGCGCAAGGTCTACGATCAGATGCCGGAGCCGCGTTACGTCATCTCGATGGGCTCCTGCGCCAACGGCGGCGGCTACTACCACTACAGCTATGCGGTCGTGCGCGGCTGCGATCGGATCGTGCCGGTCGACGTCTACGTGCCGGGTTGCCCGCCGACCGCCGAGGCGCTGGTCTATGGCATCCTGCTGCTGCAGAAGAAGATCCGCCGCACCGGCACGATTGCACGCTAACTATGAAGCTGTCCGCCATCCCGTTCTGTACCACCGACTGGTCGGCGATCACGCCGACCGAGCACGCGGGGGCGCGCGGCTCGGCGACGTGGCGAACCCGCCAGTTCGGCGACATCCGGGTGCGCCTGGTGGATTACTCCCCCGGCTATCTCGCCGACCACTGGTGTGAGAAGGGCCACATCCTCCTGTGCCTTGAAGGCGAGCTTTCGACGGAGCTCGCCGACGGCCGCACATTCGTCCTGAAACCCGGCATGAGCTATCAGGTCGCAGACCACGCCGAGCCACACCGCTCGTCGACGGCGACTGGGGCCCGCCTGTTCATTGTCGATTAGGGGGCCGCCGGTGGCATTCCTCAGGTTGAAGCACGCGTACGCCCAAGTGAAGAGTGCGATCCGCACCAACTTGCCGCTGCGCCAAGCCGCGGGACGGCTTGGCCCGCGCGGCTTGATGGCAACGGCCACGAACGACCGGCTCAGTCGCACGCTGGCAGGAGAAGGGCTCAGGCACAGGCTGGAGCACTCGCGCCCGCTCGCGCTCGGCGTGGCCAGTGTACGCTGCATTACGAGCTATGATGACCGCTGGAACGAGGCGGGGTTCGCACCCGCCGGCGAGTTCAATGCGGCGATAGAGACTTTCGAGGAGCCCGTGCCCGGGCTCGCCGCCTGAGAGGACGATAATGAACGAGGCAATGAGCGAGGTCGCCGAGACCCTTGCTGCGCGACTTGGCGCCGCCCTGAAGTCGCAAAGGGCGGCTTTCGGTGAGTTGACGCTCGTCGTCGGGCGCGATGACATCGTGGACGTGCTGAAGTTGTTGCGCGACGATGCGCGTTGCCGGTTCGAAGTGCTGATCGACATCTGCGGCGTCGACTGGCCAGCGCGAGAGCGCCGCTTCGAGGTCGTCTATCACCTGCTGTCGCCGCGTCTCAATCAGCGCATCCGGGTCAAGGTGGAGACCGACGAGGCGACGCCGGTGCCGAGCGTGATACCGGTATTCCCGGCCGCAGACTGGTTCGAGCGCGAGGCCTACGACATGTACGGCATCCTGTTCGCCGGCCACCCGGATCTGCGCCGGATCCTGACCGACTACGGTTTTCAGGGGCATCCGCTTCGCAAGGACTTCCCGCTCACCGGCTTCGTCGAGGTGCGCTACGACGACGAGCAGAAGCGCGTCGTCTACGAGCCCGTGAAGCTCGTCCAGGAGTTCCGCAACTTCGACTTCGAAAGCCCCTGGGAGGGAACCGATTACGTTCTGCCGGGCGACGAGAAAGCCAAGCCGCAATGACGGTCGACGAGGCCCGGCTCGAGGCGATCCGCGGCAACGCTGCGTTCGTGATGGCCGAGCTGTCGGGCGTCGCCGAGCGTCGACTCGGCTATGATCGCGCCTCCGTGAAATGGGTCGAGGGGTTCATCGAACGTCGTCGGGCAACGTCCGACGAGGCGATGCGCGACAAACTGGTGTCGGTGCTCGGAAGCTATCTCGGCGAGGCCATCCGGGAAACGGCTGGTGGCGAGTGGCGCGAGGTCGATGGTCACGGTCTCGGCATCCACTTCCCGAACGATCAGGTCTGCTTCCCGTTCACGAAGGTCGCCAAGCAGTTTGCCGACGGCGTCGAGGGTGGCGAGTCGATCGCGAGCTTCTACGGCGTGTGCGTGAATTTTGTCGCGACGAGCAAGCTCGGCACGGCCACGGACGGCGAGGGCGAATAGCGTGAAGACCAGACCTGCGATCGGCGAGACCCACACGCTCTCCTGCGTCGTGCCCAAACGCATGACGGTGCCGGAGCTTATTCCTGGCGATGCCCTGCTCTCCAATATGCCGGCCGTGCTGGCAACCCCGAACATGATCGCGTTGATGGAACTCGCATGCACCGAACTGCTCGCCCGTCACACCGACGAGGGCGAGGGTTCGCTCGGGGCGCACGTCGACGTTGCCCACACGGCTGCGACGCTACCAGGCCAGACGGTGACCGTGACGGCGACGGTCGAGAAGGTCGAGGGTCGCAAGGTAGCGTTCGTGGTCGAGGCGCATGACGGAGTAGATGCGATCGGCCGAGGCCGCCACGTTCGCATGGTCGTGCCGTGGGCGCGCTTCAGACAGACCCTCGACGCGAAGGCTGAGAAGGCGGGCGTCGCGGGGCTCGGCGGGTGAGCTTCATCAACCGTGTTCGAGACGGCAGGCTCGCGTGTCGAGGCGATCGGGACTTGTCGAGCGAAACGACGACGTCGTTAGGATTGAATGGCCGCTTCAGCTATTTAGGCGTCGTAGGCGGCTTCATGCTCGGCGTTTCGCTTATGCTGGCGTTCGTCCTATTCGATGCTTTCCCGACGATCAATCGACGCATAGATCTATGTCACGACTCGTCTCATCCGGACTACCTATGGCATGATTGGTCCCGTCAGGGGGTCTGCAATACCTATCGAGGGGCGCAGCCACGCGCGCTCGCCGGTCCGGAGCGGACGTTGAATTCTGCGCCTTCGCACGACAAGATGCGGTCGGGGCCGGAGGTCGGAGGCCAGAGCCGATGAATCACAGCACCTTCGTCAAGGTTGATCGCGAGACATTCTTCCGCTTCGTCGCCAATGCGCCGGAGAACGAGCGCTACGAGTGGGTCGGGGGACGCATCGTGCAGCAGCAGGCGGGTGGGACGCTGAAGCATGTTTCGATCGGCAGGCAGTTTTCTCTCGTCCTGGAGCGGGCACTCGATCCGACGAAATGGATCGTCAATAGCGGTTCGGATCGCGGTGTGGATACCCCGAGGACCGTTCGTTATCCCGACGTCGTTGTCGAGCCGGCAGGTGGGGACCCGTCCAGCCTCGCGGCCACTGTCCCGTCCCTGATCGTCGAGGTGCTGTCCCCTACCTCTAGCGACCGAGATCTCAACGAAAAGCCGGACGAGTACCTGCTTCTGGAAACACTACAGGCCTATATCATCGCCAGTCAGGACGAAGCGGTCTGTCTCGTCTGGGTGCGCGGTGCTGGTGGCAAGTTTGCCGTTGAGCCAATGGTCGTCGCCGGCATGACGGCAGCGATCGCCATCCCGTTTCTCGAGCTTGATTTCACGCTCGCCGACATCTATCGCGGCATCATCTGAGACCACTCACGCCCGCCAGGACGACCATGCCCGAAACCGACATCCGCCAGTTCAACATCAACTTCGGCCCGCAGCACCCGGCGGCGCATGGCGTGCTGCGCCTCGTGCTGGAACTCGATGGCGAGGTGGTCGAGCGGGTGGATCCGCACATCGGCCTTCTCCACCGCGGCACCGAGAAGCTGATCGAGCACAAGACCTACCTGCAGGCGATCGGCTACTTCGACCGGCTCGACTACGTCGCGCCGATGAACCAGGAGCACGCTTTTTGTCTGGCGGTCGAGCGGCTGCTCGGCCTCGAGGTGCCGTATCGCGCGCAGCTGATCCGTGTGCTTTATTCTGAGATTGGTCGCATTCTCTCGCACATCCTCAACATCACCACCCAAGCGCTGGATGTCGGTGCCCTCACCCCGCCGCTCTGGGGCTTCGAGGAGCGCGAGAAGCTGATGGTCTTTTATGAGCGCGCATCGGGATCGCGCATGCACGCGAAGTACTTCCGCGTCGGCGGTGTTCACCAGGATTTGCCCGAGCAACTCATCCGCGATATCGACGCTTGGTGTGACGCCTTCCCGAAAGTGATCGACGACATCGAGGGCCTGCTCACCGAAAACCGCATCTTCAAGCAGCGCAATGTCGATATCGGGGTCGTCGCGCTTGACGATTGCTTCCGCTATGGCTTCTCGGGCGTCATGGTCCGTGGCTCCGGCGCCGCCTGGGATCTCAGGAAGGCGCAGCCCTACGAGTGCTACGCCGAGCTGGATTTCGATATCCCCATCGGCAAGAACGGCGATTGCTACGATCGTTACCTGATCCGCGTACAGGAGATGCGGGAAGCGACGAAAATCATGAAGCAGTGCTGCGCCAAGCTTCTTTCACCGGAGGGACAGGGCCCGCACTCCGCCGCCGACGGCAAGGTCGTGCCGCCGAAGCGCGGCGAGATGAAGCGCTCGATGGAAGCATTGATCCATCACTTCAAGCTCTACACCGAGGGCTTCCACGTGCCAGAGGGCGAGGTCTATGCCTGTGTGGAGGCGCCGAAGGGTGAATTCGGGGTCTACCTCGTCTCGGACGGATCCAACAAGCCCTACCGCTGCAAGATCCGCGCGCCAGGTTTCCCCCACCTCGCCGCCATGGATTTCATGAACAGGGGGCACATGCTCGCCGACGTATCCGCGATCCTCGGCTCGCTCGACATCGTGTTCGGCGAAATCGACAGGTAGGCCGCGACGGAATGTTTGGGCGTGACCCGGGCAGCAGGACGGGCGGAAATCGCGGGACGCGTCTTCTGTCTCTTGTCTCTCCCACGAGCTGCGCTGATGGGGACCCGACGATGGGAGACCACCCGTCATCACGTTCTGCAACGGACGTGGCTGCCGTCTCGACCATCGCCCGGATCGAGCAAAGGCCGTCCGAACCGGGCTACCGCGCCAGGGAAGTAGGACGTCGCGCCCACGTTCCTTGACATCCCCCCGGCCGCCCCACTAAATGCGCGCCTGCCTAAAGGGGCCGTAGCTCAGATGGGAGAGCGCCTGGATCGCACCCAGGAGGTCAGGGGTTCGATTCCCCTCGGCTCCACCATCCTCTCAAACGCATCGATCGCGACCTTACCGCGCTTGGCAGCTCGGTCGGGCGGCTGTAAGTGCGGGTGAGCGTCGCCGGGGTGGCGCGCTGGCGGGAGGGGGATGATGCAGACCTTCATTTGCATGAAGTGGGGTACCCGCTATCCCTCCGAGTATGCAAATCGGCTTTGGTCGGCGATCCGACGCAACACGCGGCGGCCGAGCAGACTGGTCTGCTATACGGACGATCCCTCCGGCCTCGATGCAGGCATCGAGCATCATCCGCTGCCACCCTACAAGGCGCCCTCGCACATGCAGTGGGACGGCTGGCGCAAGCTGTCGCTGTGGGCGCCGACGCTCGAGGGTGCGAGCGGCGACTGCCTCTTTCTCGACCTCGACCTGGTCATCACAGGGCCGCTCGATGACTTCTTCGACTACGCTCGGGAGAAAAGCTACTGTGTCGTCGAGAACTGGTCGCAGAAGGGGCGAGGGATCGGCAACACGTCAGTCTTTCGCTTCCGTGTCGGCGCCAATCCCTACATCCTCGAGGCCTTCGAGGCCGCGCCACAGCTCCAGAAGGACACCTGGCGGATAGAGCAGACCTACATATCGCGCACCGTGCGCGAGCAGGCATTCTTTCCCGAGCATTGGTGCGTCAGCTTCAAGCATTCGCTGTTGCCGCGCTTTCCACTCAACCTCGTTATGGTGCCGCAGCTTCCCGAAGGCACCCGCATCGTCGCTTTCACCGGCAAGCCGGATCCGGACGAGGCGCGTGATGGCATCTGGCCAGCGAAAGGTTGGAAGAAGCTCTACAAGCAGGTGCGCCCGACTCCCTGGATCGCCGAGCACTGGCGCTGATGGCGGCGTGCTTAAGAGCCGGCCTCTCATACTGTTTCACCTCGGCGGCGATGTGCGCAGTCGTTCGATGCCGATCCGCGAGCCGCCGACGAGGCCATCGAGCCGGGTGACGTCGTCGAGCGCGATCGCCCATACGTTGCAGCGCTGCATCAGACGAATCTCGCCGGGCCGTGACAGCGGCGTCGAACCCCATGGCACTACGACGCGATCGTCCTCGCTCCAGTAGTAGATTTCGCCGGCCCGGCCGTTGAGTCGCGCCGTGTGCTCGCGACCGACGTCTACCGGCAGCTCGAAGTGCAGGCAGTTGCCCCAGATCTCCGCTGCCGCATACAGCGGCAGGCGCTGCCAGATGGCGAGGGCGGTCTGCGTCTGCAGCAGTTCGATGCGGATCGAAGCGCGTTCGGTGACGAGCAGCGCGACATGCGGATCGGAGTTGTGTTGACGCACCCGCGCGGCAGCGCCCTGCGGGCGGCGCGAGAGGTCTCTCAGGATGTTGGTCGGCATGCCTTCAGCGTGGAGTCGGCGAAGCCTCGCCGTCAAGCCGCCGGCGGGCGGCCGAACACCAGCACGGCGTTGAGGCCTCCGAAAGCGAACGAGTTCGACATCGCATAGTCGATCTGCATCTCGCGACCTACATTCGGGACGTAATCGAGATCGCAGCCCTCGCCCGGCTCGTCGAGGCCGATGGTCGGCGGCGCCCAGTTGTCGCGCATCGCCATGATGCACGCGGCCGCTTCGATGCCGCCGCCAGCACCGAGCGGGTGGCCGTGCATCGATTTGGTCGACGATATCGCCAGCCGGCCTGCGTGGTCGCCGAAGACCTCCTTGATGGCATTGGTCTCGTTGACGTCGTTGATGGTTGTCGCGGTGCCGTGCGCGTTCAGATAGTCGATACGATCCGGCTCGAGTTCGGCATCGCTCAGCGCTTCGCGCATGGCGTGGGCGGGACCCTCGGTTTCAGGGTTGACCATGTCCTTGGAATCCGACGACATGCCATATCCGACCAGCTCGGCAAGGATGGTCGCGCCGCGCTTCCTCGCATGCTCGAGCTCCTCCAGCACGAGAATGCCCGCGCCCTCGCCCAGCACCGTGCCATTGCGCTTCTTCGCGAACGGGAAGCAGCCTTCAGGCGAAAGCACGTGCAGCGCCTGCCATGCCTTCATGGTTCCGTAGTTGATGACGGCTTCGGAGGCTCCTGCGATCGCGACGTCGACCATGCCGTGACGGATGTAGTCGCGCGCGATGCCGATGGCGTGCGTGGCGGTCGAGCAAGCTGAACAGGTCGCGAATGTCGGACCCTTGACGCCGTACTCGATGCCGACGTGGGCGGACGCCGAGGAGCCTATGATGCGTAGCAGCGTCAGCGGATGGGTGGCACGCTTGCCCTCGATGAACAGGTAGCGGTAGTTGCTTTCGAGCGTGGTGAGACCGCCGGCACCGGAGCCGATGATGCAAGCCGCGCGATAGGGGTTCGACAGCGGCGTCTCGAGGCCCGACATGGCCACCGCTTCGGCGGCGGCGGCGGCGGCGAACCACGAGTAACGATCGGCCATCGTGACGATCTTGTCGCGCTTGTAGGATTTCAGGCGTGCGCGGGGCTCGAAATCCTTGACCTGGGCCGCGATGAGAATCTTCAAGTCATCGAGCGGAAAGCCGCCGAGTGCGTTGACGCCGCACCTGCCCGCACGAATGCCCGACCAGAATTCCGGCACGTCGAGCCCAATGGGCGTCACTACGCCAATTCCGGTCACCACCACGCGGCGCTTGCCGTTCGTCTCGCTCATCTAGAAAATTCCCGTAGGGGCCAGCGTTCTGCGCCGACCGGCATGAAACAGAATGCAGCACACGAACAGCGTGCGGCGACAGGAAACGCGTCTCTGCTCGCCGGCGATGCGCCCGATGACGAGCAACCGCAAGGAATTCGGCAGAGGCGGAGCGCGGCGCAGCCCGACGGCGTCAAGCGCTCGCGGCTGCCGAGCCCTTGTTGCCCGAGGCTTCGATCAGAGCCTTGACCTTGTCGACGACCGAACCGACCGTCTTGAAGTCACCGGCCTCCTCGTTGGCATTGTACGGAATCTCGATGCCGAAGCTGTCTTCGATGTCGAAAACGATCATGGCGAGATCGAGCGACTCGATCTTGAGATCGGTCAGTTCCGTCGAGAGGCCGATGTCGTCGCGCGGCTCCTTCATGTGCTTCTTCAGGATCTCGATGATCTTGGTCGCAACGTCGTCCATTTGCTTCTCCCGCCATGCCTCGCACGGCGCTGTCGAGGGCCACATTTTTGCCGGCTAGATCTACGGCAAGGCGCGGCTGCCGCCAAGTTGGGCCGTGAGATACTCGTAAACGTTGTACGAGTCCAGCACGGCCAAATCATCCGCGAACCGGCGCCACCGCCCCGGCAGCAAACCGCGTGCCAGCGGCGGATGTACCGGCTCTGTTCCGTCGCAGCGATCGATTCCGACGGGCTCTCGGCCTGTGAACGGTCGGGTGACGATGCGACCGGACGATGTCGGAGTCTGGCCACTGTCCGAAAAAGCGTGTTGAATATGACGGCGCTGCACCGTCGTGAAACCCGCCGGTCGCGGTGTCTGCGGCGGTATATGGCAATCTGCCGGGACCGGGGCTAAGCGCGTCGGAGCGCACCGCCCGTCGCGTGCCATCGTCGGCCTGGCAGGAATTCTCGACAACGGACGGAAAGTCCGGAGGCGGAGGGGAGCGCGACGTTCATGACCGAGATCGGCGGAGAAGTTCCAGCACACCCTCTGGGCAAAGCGGATGCGAGCGGGCGGGATGTCGCGCGCGCCTGGCTAGCGGCCTATCCGCGGAATGTCGACTGGGATCAGCGTTTCGAGGCGAAGCCTCTGCAGTCGCTGCTCGACGATGCTGCCGCGCACTATCCGACGGCCCCCTGCACCAACTTCTTCGGCCGCAAATCGACTTATCGCGAGATCGCCACCGAGGTCGACCGCGTCGCCGCCGGTCTGCAGCGGGCGGGCGTCTCGAAAGGCGACAAGGTAGGCCTGTTCCTGCCCAATTGTCCGGCCTTCATCGTCTACTACTACGCGATCCTCAAGGCCGGCGGCGTGGTGGTCAACTACAACCCGCTGTATACGGTGGAGGAACTCGCCTACCAGGTGAAGGACAGCCAAACTCGTCTGATGGTCACGCTGGACCTCAACGTGTTGTTTTCTAAGGTCGACGCGCTGATGGTCTCTGGTGCGCTGGAGCGAGCGATCGTCGTATCGTTCCCCGGCCAGTTACCGACCGCCAAGGCGGTGCTGTTCAAGCTTTTCAAGGGGCGCGAGTTGGCTGCCGTCTCGCGCTCCGCAGCGGCAGACCGCGTCCTGGCGGAGAGCCAGCTGGTGGCGGGCGCGGGCGCGCCGGCGCCAGTGCCCGTCGACGCCGAGACCGACATCGCGATCCTGCAGTACACGGGTGGAACCACCGGAACGCCGAAAGGCGCGATGCTCACGCACGCGAACGCCTACATCAACGTCATGCAGGTGGTGTCCTGGGCGCCGGAACTCGGCATGGCGACCGAGCGGGTGATGGGCGTGTTGCCATTTTTCCACGTGTTCGCGATGACGGTTGTCATGAACTTCGGCATCGCGCGCGCCGCCGAGATCGTGATCATGCCGCGCTTCGTCCTCGACGACGCCATGAAGCTGATCGACAAGACCAAGCCGACGGTGATGCCGGGCGTGCCGACGCTGTTCAACGCGATCATGAATCACCCGAAGCTGAAGAGCTACGACCTCGCTTCGCTGAAGTTCTGCCTGTCGGGGGGGGCGGCGCTGCCGCTCGAGGTCAAGCAGCGCTTCGAACGGCTCACGGGCTGCAAGGTGGTGGAGGGCTATGGCCTCTCCGAGACGTCGCCGGTCGCCACGTGCAATCCGCTCGACGGACCGGTGAAGGAAGGCTCGATCGGCCAGCCGCTGCCGCAGACGCTGCTGTCGCTGAGGGCGCTCGATGATCCGACGCGGGTGGTCACGCAGGGTGAGACGGGAGAAATTTGTATCGCCGGCCCGCAGGTGATGAAAGGCTACTGGATGAAGCCCGAGGAGACGGCCAACGCCTTCGTCGACGGCTTCCTGAGGACCGGCGACGTCGGCCACATGGACGAGGAGGGGTTCTTCTACATCACCGATCGCATCAAGGACCTCATCATCTGCTCCGGCTACAACGTATATCCGCGCCGCATCGAGGAGGCGATCTACGAGCATCAGGGGGTCGAGGAAGTGACCGTCATCGGCATTCCCGACCAGTACCGCGGCGAGGCACCAAAAGCCTTCATCAAGCTCAAGGCCGGCCAGCATTTGGAGAAGGCGGACATCCTGCGCCATCTCGAACCGAAGCTGTCGCGCATCGAAATGCCGGCCGAGATCGAGTTCCGCGACAGTTTGCCCAAGACGATGATCGGCAAGCTCTCCAAGAAGGAGTTGAAACAGGAGGAGGCGGCGCGCCACAAAAAGGAATGAGATCGCCAAACACCGCAGTGCGTGCCCGTGGCAGTGCCACCCCTCCAGAGACGCCGGCCACCGACCTGGGGGCGGCGAGCACTTTCTCCATCGGAGCGCTCGCCGAAGAGTTCCACATCACCACCCGCGCCATCCGCTTCTACGAGGCGCGCGGCCTGCTCTCGCCAGCGCGCGCCGGTAATGCGCGCACCTATTCGCGGCGTGACCGGGCTCGCCTGATGCTGATCCTGCGAGGCAAGAACCTCGGCTTCACGCTCGAGGATATCGGCGAATACCTGGCCCTGTACGACGAGGACCCGAATCAGCAGGCGCAGACGAAGTTGCTGCTCGAGAAGGTCGAGCGCCACATCACCGACCTGCAACAGAAGCGGGTCGACCTCGAGCGCGCGCTCGGTGAGCTGAAGGACATCCAGAGCCGGTGTCAGGACTTCCTGCGCGGTGCTGGTGAAAGAGCGGCGTCATGAGCGGCGGGTTGCCGAAGGTGGTGGCCACTGCTGCGGTGCTCGGCCTTGCTGGTGCGGCGAGAGCGATGGGGCAGCAAGCGTCCTGCCCGGCGCCACTCGCCGAGGCACTGCGCCTGGTGGTGGTCACGGCCGCTGGCTTTGAAACCTCGACCGCCTCGATCCGGACGTTCCAGCGCGTCAGGGCTGGCGCGGCGTGGGAGCCGCGCCTTGGTCCGCTGGCAGTTACCCTGGGGCGCTCGGGCCTCGGCTGGGGCTGGACCGCAGGCGAGCTGCGTCAGGGCGGCGAGCCGATCCGCCAGACCGGTGACAACCGAACGCCCGCCGGTATTTTCCGTGTGCGCCGCGCTTTCGGCAGCAAGCCCACCCGGTTGCCCGGCTTCCTCGTGCTCGCCAAGGGCGAGACGTTCTGTGTCGACGATCCGGCCTCCGAGCACTATGGGCGGATCGTGCCGCACCGGCTGGCCGGCTGGAAGACGACAGGCGAGGACATGGCGGCAAATCCGCTCTACGCAAGCGGGCTAGAGGTCGACTACCCGCCCAATGCGCAGCGCCGGGCAGGCGGCTGCCTGTTCATTCACATCTGGCGGCGGCCGGGCGTCGCGACCACGGGCTCGATCGCGACCAGCGAGCAGACGGTGCGTCACCTGCAGGGCTTCACAAGCGCGCAACCGTCGGCCATCGCGATCCTGCCGGAGGCGGCACTGGCCCGTCTCAAGACCGGGTGTCTGCCGCATCTCGGGTGACGGCCCGGAGACGCCTCCCAGGTTCGGTTCCCGGTGGAACTGCGTGCAACTTTCACCTCGGGCAGTGTCCTCGAAGTCGATGCCACCCCGGCACGACGGTCGCAGAAGGAGACAACGCCGTGCCACGACGCCAGAGATTCACCGCCACCATTGCCTTCGTGATGCTCGCGCTCGGTGCCGCTCCCGGACCCGCGGGTCTGGCCATTGCCGGCGGTTCCGTCGCTATCGCGACGCTCGCGACGGCATCGCCGGTGGACGCCAAGAGCCGAGCGGAGCGACAGGCCGACCGTGCCCTGCGTCGTGCCGAGCGCGCATTCAGGCGGGCGGACCGCGCGCAGTATCGCGCCGATCGAGCTCAGCTCCGGGCCGAGTATCAACGTCGCAAGGCATCGAACGCGCTCGACCACGCGGCGATGCGCCGTGCGGGGCTGCCGCCGAAGTAGCCGGCAAGGGGCCTCGCGGCCACGAAGGGATTGAAGCTGGTGCTGCCGGTGAGGATTGAACTCACGGCCTCTCCCTTACCAAGGGAGTGCTCTACCACTGAGCTACGGCAGCATCAGAATTGACCGGCGCGAACCACGCACGGCCCATCGGCGCCTTTTAGCAGGCGACCGTTACGTCCGCGTTGATCTACTCCAGAGCGGTCGACGCCTGCAACCGAAGAATGTGCCGGCCAACAGGTACGGAAAGGGCCGGCTGCGGGACGGTCGACGGGCGTCAATCCGGGCTTCCGGTGAGGCGCGCGACGGGCCATTCTGGCGACGTGGCGCCGCTGTCGTCGTGCGGCCGATAGAACGGGAGCCCCCATGACCGTCGATGAGCTGAATGACTGCTTCGCGCTGCCGGGCTTCCTGAGTTTCGTGGAAAGTCCGCTCGGCGGGCCGGTCGCCCGGCTGGCGACGGCTGGCGGCACGGCCGAGGTGGCACTGAAAGGCGCTCATGTGCTGGCCTGGCAGCCGGCAGATTTCGGCCCGGCGCTCTATCTCTCGCCTGCGACGCGGCTGGACGACAGCCATCCGATCCGCGGCGGCGTACCGGTCTGCTGGCCATGGTTCGCGACGCATCCGACGGCCGCAGGGGCGCCGAATCACGGGACGGTGCGGACGCGTCAGTGGCGCGTTGCGCGCGCACAGCTCGCGCCGGACGGTGGATCTGCCGCCATCACGCTTTCGAGCGATGGAACCGGGCTTGCCGGCAACCCACTGGCCGTCAGTCTCACGGTCACGCTGTCGAAACGCCTGATGATGACGCTCGAGACACAAAACCATGGCGCTACGCCCGAAACACTGCCTCAGGCGCTGCACACCTATTTTTCCGTGTCCGACATATCGAAGGTACGTATCGAAGGGCTCGAAGGGCACGACTATCTCGACAAGCTCGACAACTACGCGAGGAAGCCGCAGGCGGGCGCCATCGCGTTCGACCGCGAAGTGGACCGAATCTACCTCGGGGCGGCGACGCCAACGATCGTCGATACCGGGTTCCATCGCAGGATTACGGTCGACAGTCTCGCTACCAGCCGGTCGACAGTGGTGTGGAACCCGTGGATCGAAAAAACCATGCGCCTCGGGGACATGCCGGCGGACGGCTACCGCAGCATGGTTTGCGTCGAGACCGGCAATGTGGCGGACGATGCAGTCGTGCTGCTGCCCGGCGGCACCGCTCGGCTCACGGCATCACTCTCGATCGCGCGCGATTGATCCGAGCTGCGCACGCGCGGCGTCGCGATGGGCGGCGAGCGTACGCCGGCGCCTGACACGAATCGACGCACGAGGCGGCGAACCGCAAGCGACGTGCAGGTGCTAAAGCTCGACCTGGAACCCCTTCCAGAGCGTCATGCGGGTCTTGAGGTCGATGACGCGGCCGTCGATGCAGAACGTGCCGTCACCGTTGTGGTGCAGCGTGCGTCGCTCCTTGCGTGCGCGGTCGAGCCAGATGGCAACCGGCTCGAACACCCAGAGATTGTAGCGCTCGACCATGACGTCGTCGGCGACTCGGCACTCGATGTTGGCGATGCATTCGCGGATCAGCGGCGCTTTCACCGTCTCGCCGTCGACGGCCGTCAGCTTGAAGCGCGCGAACTTGTCGACGGATGAGCCCGAGCAGTTGCCGATGTCGACCATGGTCTTGGCGAGATCGACGGTCGGGATCGCGAAGACGCACTCGCGCGTGTCGCGGAGCGCGGCGAAGCTGTGATCCCACGGGCCGATGACAGCGCCGATCAGCGGCGGGTCGTGCCGCATGACCATGTGGAAGCCTAGAGTCATGATGTTGGCGCGACCGTCACCACCACGCGTCGTCACCAGCACGACCGGCCCGGCTTCCAGCAGGCGATAGGCCTTCCACGGCTCGACCGCGGAGAAGCCGTGGTTGCCGGGCTTATTCCCTCGCCTCAGAACACCACCACGGAGCGGATGCTCTCGCCCTTGTGCATCAGGTCGAAGCCCTTGTTGATGTCTTCGAGTTTCAGCGCGTGGGTGATCATCGGGTCGATCGAAATCTTGCCGTCCATGTACCAGTCGACGATCTTCGGCACGTCGGTGCGGCCGCGCGCGCCGCCGAACGCGGTGCCTTTCCAGACGCGCCCGGTGACGAGCTGGAAGGGCCGCGTCTTGATTTCCTGGCCTGCCCCCGCGACGCCGATGATGATGCTCTCGCCCCAGCCGCGATGGCAGGACTCCAGCGCCGCGCGCATCACCTCGACGTTGCCCGTGCAGTCGAACGTGTAGTCGGCGCCGCCGATCTGGTCCGCGCCGCGCTTGGTCATGTTGACGAGGTGGGCGACGAGCTTGGCCGTGTCGCCGACGTCCTTCGGATTGACGAAGTGCGTCATGCCGAACTTCTCTCCCCACGGCTTCTTGGCGTTGTTGACGTCGACGCCGATGATCATGTCCGCGCCGACGAGCTTCAGGCCCTGGATCACGTTGAGGCCGATGCCGCCGAGGCCGAACACGATCGCCGTGCACCCTGGCCCCGCCTTCGCCGTGTTGATGACCGCGCCGACGCCGGTGGTCACGCCGCAGCCGATGTAGCAGATCTTGTCGAATGGGGCGTCCTCGCGGACCTTGGCGAGCGCGATCTCGGGCAGCACGGTGTGGTTCGCGAACGTCGAGCAGCCCATGTAGTGGAACACCGGCTTGCCCTTGTAGGAGAAGCGCGACGTGCCGTCCGGCATCACGCCCTGCCCCTGCGTGGCGCGGATCGACGTGCAGAGGTTGGTCCTGCGGCTGAGGCACGACGGACACGTCCGGCACTCCGGCGTGTAGAGCGGGATGACGTGATCGCCCTTCTTAAGGCTCGTCACGCCGGGGCCCACATCGACCACCACGCCTGCGCCCTCATGGCCGAGGATCGCCGGGAACAGACCTTCCGGGTCGGCGCCAGAGAGCGTGAACTCGTCCGTGTGGCAGATGCCGGTCGCCTTCACCTCGATCAGCACTTCGCCTGCCTTCGGGCCTTCGAGGTCGACTTCGACGATCTCCAGCGGCTTGCCCTTCTCGAAGGCGACGGCGGCGCGGGTTTTCATGGCTGCTGCTCTCTGTGCTCGGATCGTGTTGGCCTTCGATCCGACTATGCCAGTCGCCGCTGCGATTTCAACCTCATCGAACTTTGGAACCGGTCGGCAGGCGAAACCCGCGCAACAGTTTGTCGGCGCTCATTGGCCGCTTGCCGGCGCGCTGCACCTCCATCAGGCGCACGGCGCCTTCCGAACAGGCGATCGTGAGGTGGTCGTCGAGTACGGTGCCCGGCGTCCCGCTGCCGGCCACGACAGCCGTGCGCAACACCTTGATGCGCTCGCGCCGTTCGTCCGGTCCCGCTTCCAGCCAGGCGCCGGGGAAGGGCGACAATCCGCGCACGTGGTTGTGCACCTCCGCTGCCGTTCGCGCGAAATCGATATGAGCTTCCGCCTTTTCGATCTTGGCTGCATAGGTGGTGCCGTCGGCGGGTTGCGGCGTCGCTGTCAGGCTGCCCCGCTCGAGAGCGGCGAGCGCCCGCACCATCAGGTCGGCGCCCACCTCGGCCAGCGTATCGTGCAACTCGCCCGCCGTGGTATCGGGCCCGATCGGGACGCGCTCGGCGAGCAGCACGGGACCCGTATCGAGCCCCTCTTCCATCTGCATCACCATGGCGGCAGTCTCGGTGTCGCCGGCCATGATGGCCCGCTGAATGGGCGCAGCGCCACGCCAGCGCGGCAGCTTCGAGGCGTGCATGTTGAGGCAGCCGAGCCGCGGCGCCTCGAGAATCGCCTTCGGCAGGATCAGGCCGTAGGCGACGACGACCGCCACGTCGGCTTCGTGCGCGCGGAACGCGGCCAGCGCCTCCGCCGTGCGCAGCGTGTGCGGCGTCAGCACCGGTATCGCGGCTTCCTCGGCGAACTCATGCACCGGCGCTTTCGTCTCGGTCATGCCACGTCCGGCTGGTCGCGGCGGCTGCGCATAGACTGCCGCCACGTCGTGGCCGGCGCCAATCAGCGCTGCCAGCATCGGCACGGAAAACGCGGGCGTGCCCATGAAGACGACGCGCAAATTCAAGCCTCCTCGATCGTGTTGCGCCGCCGCGTCCGGATCAGGTCTGGCGGGCGAGCTTCCTGAACTTGCGCACGACCATCTCGCGCCGGAGCTTCGACAGGAAGTCGATGATCATGCGGCCATCGAGGTGGTCGACCTCGTGCTGGATCGCAGTCGCGAGCAGGCCCTCGGCGGCAAGCTCCTGCTGGCGACCCTCTCGGTCGAGGAAGCGAACGGTAACGCCGTCGGGCCGCTCGATCTCGACCTTGACGTCGGGGATCGACAGGCAGCCCTCCTCGTAGACGCGCGTGGTGTCCGATAGCCGCACGATCTGCGGGTTTATCATGGCGATCGGCCGCTTCTCCTCGGGCTCGTCGCCGCCGACATCGAGTACGAGCAGACGCCTGGCCACGCCGACCTGGATGCCGGCGAGACCGACACCGGGTGCCGCGTACATGGTCTCGAACATGTCGTCGATCAGCCGGCGCAGGTCGTCGTCGACCCGCTCGACAGGGGTCGAGACGGTGCGCAGTATCGGATCGGGAAGCGTGACGATGTCGAGCTTGGCCATCGGGCTCAGATAAGTGAGCCGGAACAGGGGGTCAATGCGGCGCGCGGGCCGTACGGGCGAACCGGCTCAACGTGACACTGCGATCGTCACCACCCGTTCGCGGCGCTCGGTCGGGATGCCGGCCTGGCGCGTTTCCGTCAGTGTGCGGCGCACGACACGGCGCGCCCAGCCGGTAACCGGGTCGATCTCGCTCTCGCCGGTGTCGGCGCGCTGGACCCTGATCGAGGCGATCTGCTCGTCGAACTTGCGCTTCACTTCCGCCTTGATGCCCTCGGACTCGATCTGGGCGAGTGCCGCGGCGAGCTGGCGGCGGATGGCGGCAGCGGCGGCCTCCTGGAGTGCGCCGGTGTCGAACGCCGTGGTCCAGCCGATGCGCAGCGGCTCGCTGCCGGCGCGCGGCATGGCCTTGAATGTCGTCGTGCTGGCAACCTCGCCTAGCGTGTGCGGACCACTGGTGCTGCCGGAAACGACCAGGGGCTGACCGGGCTGGAAGCCGAGGCCCTGTACGCGGGCGATCGTCGTTGCCTCCTCGACGAGCGCCACCGCTCCCTTTGCGTCGTGCCGGGTGACGAGCGCCCCGACCAGGGTGTCGGCCTGCCGTCCGGCGATCGCGGCGACGGCTTCGGGCTTGGCATCGGGACGGCGCGCGAGTACGGCTTTCGAGATCGTCTCCTCGATGGCGTGCCTCATGATCGGCGCGACGGCGCTCTTGTGGGCCTCCCAGTCGTCGAGCCGCACGGGCAGACCCGATGCGTTCGCAACGAACACGAGTTCGCGGTTCAGGAATCCCTGCGATGCCGACCGGGCGCCGGCCAGCACCAGGGGCTGGTTGCCCGTCGCATCCTTCAGGATCTCGCTGGCGAAACTCCTCAGTGTCCAGCCGATGCGGAAGCCGTCGTTCTCCGGACCGAGCGAGACGACACGGCCATCGTAGGCGAGCCGGCGCTTGACGTGAGCTGCGAGGCTGCCGTCTCGCAGGTACCGGTCCTCGATCTCGACTGCGATCTTGAAGATATCGCCGGGCGTGGCCCGGAACCCGACGGCATCGATCTTCTCGGCATAGGCTGATCGCGGGGCGGCCAGCGAGGTGGCGGCGACGACGATCGCCAGCATGAGGATAGCGACGTCGGCGAGCCGGGCGACCGCCGCGTTCGCGGTCCGGCTCGTCAAGCGGCGGAGGATCATGGCAACTCCCGGTCGTTGTGGGCTGGCGTCCGGCGCGGCGCGCATCGCGGTCGACCGTCGACCAGTATCGGCGGCAAATCAAGCGAAGATGCGACACATGCAGTCTTGCGGCGCCGTGGCTTTTCTTTTTGTCCGGCTCGGCTAGCTTCACGCGACGCCGCGCCGACGAGTCTGCGCGGCAAGGGACACGGTCGAGGGGGAGCACCATGGCAGCGACGGCGGCGGAGCGGCGTATCACCGATTGGCTCGCGGAGCAGCAGCCCGCCATGCTGGCGCTGCTCGAGGAGGCCGTCAACACGGACTCCGGCAGCTACGACAAGGCCGGCGTCGACCGGTGTGGCGTGGTGTTCGAGCGCTTCTTTGCTGGCGAAGGCATCGCGACAAGGCGCGAAGCGCAGGAGGTGTTCGGCGACGCTATCCACGTGCTGCCCGTCGAGAACGGGTCGAACGAACCGCCAATCCTGCTGATGGGGCATCGCGACACAGTCTTCCCGATCGGTGAGGCGGGTCGGCGGCCATTCCGTATCGCGGACAACCGGGCCTACGGGCCGGGCGTTTCGGACATGAAGTCCGGTCTGGTCATCAATGCATTCGTTCTCGCCGCCTTCAAACGCTTCGGCGGGGCTCCGCGTCCTGTGGCCGGCCTGATCACGTCCGACGAAGAGATCGGCTCACCCGCCTGCCGGCCGGTCATCGAGCGGACAGCGCGCGGCGCGCGCGCGGTGTTCAACTCCGAGCCCGGCCGTCCGTCCGGTAACGTCGTGACGGCCCGCAAGGGAGGCGTGTTCATGGCGATGACGATCACCGGACGCCCCGCGCACTCGGGCGGCAATTTCGAAGCGGGCATCAGCGCCATCGGCGAACTCGCACACAAGATCCTGGCCATCCACGCGCTGACGGACCTCGATCGTGGCATCACGCTCAACGTCGGCATCGTGAAGGGCGGTGAGGCGGTGAACATGGTTGCGCCGAGCGCCGAGGCGGCGATCGACTTGCGTTACAAGGAGCCGGCCGACCGCGGCCGGATCGTCCGGCGCATAGAGGAAATCGTGGCGACAAGCCACGTGGCAGGCACGACGGCGAGCCTGGAAATCAAGGGCGAGTTCAATCCCCTCAATCCGACGCCAGGCTCCGACGCGCTGTTTCGTGCCTATCAGGCGGCGGCTGCTGACGCTGGCCTCGAGGTGGAGGGCGAATTCTCCGGCGGCTGTGCGGACTCGGGCTTCACGGCCGCGGTCGGCTGTCCAACGGTATGCGCCGTTGGTCCGGTCGGTGGCAAGGCGCACACGCCGGAAGAATACCTGGAGGTAGCCTCCCTCGTGCCGCGGGCGCAGGCCCTGGCGCTGGCCATCATGCGGCTGGAGTGACTTGGTGGGCCCGGCAGGATTCGAACCTGCAACCAGACGGTTATGAGCCGTCAGCTCTGACCGTTGAGCTACGGGCCCGCTCCGGCCGCGACCGGAAGGCCGCGTCTATAGCAGAGTTGACGAGCCACATTAAAGTCACCCGTGACGACTTCATTTATTGCCGCGGGTCGTGACGGTCGCGAACGGGCGCGCGTTTCGAGTGGCACGTCGCACGGGGGCTGCTAAATTCTTCTGCCGTGCTGCTGGTTTGCCCTCCGTCGATGCGAGGTTTCAGATGTTCTTTGCCGTAATCCGCTCGGTCCCCGCCCTCTCTCTGGTGCTCGCACTCATGGTCGCAGATCCAGCTGTCGCCGCCGATCCGCCGCCCCGCACCGTCTCGGTGTCGGCATCGGGCAGCGTGGAGGCTACTCCCGATATGGCAACATTCTCGGCAGGCGTGGTCAGCGAGGCGCAGACCGCCCGTGAGGCGCTCGGCGCCAACTCCAAGCAGATGTCCAACGTGATCGACGGCCTGAAGGGGCTCGGCATCGCGGCGAAGGATCTGCAGACACACGGTTTCAGTGTCCAGCCGCGCTATTCCAACGCGTCCTCCAGGGATGGCCGGGCGCCGACAATCAACGGCTATCGGGCGTCGAACTCGCTGCGCATCCTGGTACGCGACCTGAAGCGGCTCGGCGAGATCATGGACAAGGCGGTCAGCCTCGGCGCCAATCAGGGCGGCGGGATCCAGTTTGTCGTCTCGAAGGCGGAAACCCTGCTCGACAAGGCGCGCAAATCGGCGATGGAGAACGCCCTGCGCAGGGCGAGGCTCTATGCCGGAGCGGCGGGCGTGGAGGTCGGCAGGGTGCTGTCCATCTCCGAGCAGAGCCATGCGCCGGGGCCGCGCCCGATGGCCTATGGGCGGGCAGCGATGGCCGCCGAGGCGGTTCCGGTGGAAAGCGGCACGGAGACGCTCACCGCGACAGTGCACGTCACCTACGAGCTGAGGTAGCAGGCGGGCCGGTGCTCAGCCCAGCTGCGCCCGGACGGCCGCCGCCGCCGCGATCGGTCCAAGCGCGACGCTCGCCAGCGAAATCGCCGTCAGGATCATGAAGGAGGCGACCGGATCTCCCGGCGGTGTGACCACGGCCGCAATGGTGGCGATCCCGTAGATCAGCGTCGGGATGTAGAGTGGCAGCACCAGGAGAGCGATCAGCAGGCCCCCGCGCCGGGCCTTCAGCGTCAACGCCGCCCCGATGCCGCCGAGGAAGCTGATCGCCAGCGTGCCTGAAAACAGAGTCGCGAGCAGCACCGGATAGGCCACCAGTTCGAGGTTGAGCAGGAGCCCGAGCGCCGGAGCCATCAAGGCGAGCGGCAGCCCGGTGCTTATCCAGTGCGCGAGGCACTTGGCGGCGGTGGCCAGCTCGAGCGGCAGCGGGCCGAGAGCCATCGCCTCCAGTGTGCCGTCCTCGAAGTCGCCCTCGAAGATGCGGGGCAGCGACAGCAGCGCGGCGAGCAGAAGGGCAATCCACAGGATGCCCGGCGCAATACGCGAAAGCAGCTTCAGATCGGGTCCAAGCCCGAGCGGCATCAGCGCGACGACGACCAGATAGAAGCCGAGTGCGGTACCGAGCGCGCTGCCCTCCCGCAGAGCCAGGCTCAGGTCGCGCCGGATGAGGACGAGGAACGCTGCCATCACGCAGCCTCGGCCGAAGGATCGCCGAGCCGCAATTCCCGGGCGTTGTCGAGCCCTAGCGGCAGGTGGGTGGCGGCGACGGCGATGCCTCCCGACGCACAATGCCTGGTAACCGCCTCGGCAAGCAGCCGGACGCTCGTCGCATCCAGCGAAACCGTGGGCTCGTCGAGCAGCCAGACCGAGCGGCGCGCGACGAGCAGCCTTGCGAGCCCTACCCGCCGGCGCTGTCCGGCCGACAGCATTGCCGCCGGCGCGCGGGCGAGATCGGTCAGAGAGAATGCTTCCAGCGCTCCTGGAACGGAAGCGGCGTCGCTGCCGAGGTAGCCGGCCCAGAACGCGAGATTTTCGTGGACGGTGAGATTCGCCTTCACCGCGTTGGCGTGCCCGACATAATGGCATTGCTCGCCGAGGTCGCGGTCGTCGTCGCCACCTTCGAGCTTCAGGACGCCGGCGGCGAGCGGCAGGAAGCCGGCGATCGCCCGGATCAGCGTCGTCTTGCCGGCGCCGTTCGGTCCGGTCAGCACCAGGGCCTCGCCGGCGACGGCCCGGAAGCTCAGCGAGCGGATTACGGCTCGGTGGCCGCGCTCGATCGTCAGCTGGCTACCGACAAGGGCTGAAGGCATGGGGCAGGCGGTCTCGGCTCGAATGGAATTGGCAGGCGTCGAAGAGCGTTGGCCGGCAACGGTTCTGCGGAATATCCCTCGCAAGACCAGTGGCCCTTGGCTGCGCGCCGCTATATAAGGGCGGCGCGACTGACGACGCTAGCGCAAAAAACGACATGCGGCCGCGGCCAGTCACCCGAAGGATTTCGCTGATATATCAAGCGGCAATCCCTTTCACGGCCCGCGCATGCATGCTCCTTCCGCCGGCGCTCCGGCGGCGCGGCTTTCAAACCGTTCGGGAGACCACCATGAGCGCGCGATCAATCGACAGCTTCAAGTGCCGCAAGTCCATCAAGGCCGGCGGAAAGTCGTACACATACTATTCCTTGCCGGACGCAGAGAAGAACGGTTTGAAGGGCGTGTCGAGGTTGCCATACTCGATGAAGGTGCTGCTCGAGAACATGCTGCGCCACGAGGACGGCCGATCGGTCACGCGCGCGGATATCGAGGCGGTTTCGGCCTGGCTCGACAACAAGGGCAAGTCCGAGAAGGAGATCGGCTTCCGCCCAGCGCGTGTGCTGATGCAGGACTTCACCGGCGTGCCGGCGGTAGTTGACCTTGCCGCGATGCGCGACGGCATGAACGTGCTCGGCGGCGACCCCAAGAAGATCAATCCGCTTGTGCCGGTCGATCTCGTCATCGACCACTCGGTGATCGTCGACGAGTTCGGCACGCCCAAGGCCTTTGCCCAGAACGTCGAGCTCGAATACGCGCGCAACGGCGAGCGCTACAACTTCCTGAAGTGGGGGCAGGGCGCTTTCGACAACTTCCGCGTGGTGCCGCCGGGCACCGGCATCTGCCACCAGGTCAACCTCGAGTATCTGTCGCAGGTGGTCTGGACGCGTGAGGACGGCGGCGAGACGGTGGCCTATCCCGATACGGTCGTCGGCACCGACAGCCACACCACCATGGTGAACGGACTTGCCGTGCTCGGCTGGGGAGTTGGTGGCATCGAGGCGGAAGCCGCCATGCTCGGCCAGCCGCAGTCGATGCTGCTGCCCGAGGTTATCGGCTTCAAGCTGACCGGCCGGCTGAAAGAGGGCATCACGGCGACCGACCTCGTCCTTACCGTCACACAGATGCTGCGCAAGAAGGGCGTCGTCGCGAAGTTCGTCGAATTCTTCGGGCCGGGCCTCGATCATCTCACTCTCGCCGACCGTGCGACGATCGCGAACATGGCGCCCGAGTACGGTGCCACCTGCGGGTTCTTCCCCGTGGATGGAGCGACCATGGCGTATCTGACCATGTCCGGCCGCGCCAAGGACCGCATCGCGCTCGTGGAGGCGTATGCCAAGGCGCAGGGGCTGTACCGCGAGGCCGGGTCAGCCGATCCGATATTCACCGACGTTCTCGAACTCGATCTCGGCGACGTCGTGCCGTCGCTCGCCGGCCCCAAGCGGCCGGAGGGGCGTATCGCTCTGGACGCCGTCAAGTCCGGCTTCGCGACGGCGCTGGAGGGTGAGTACAAGAAGTCGGCCGCTGAGGCTGGCAAGCGGGTCAGCGTCGAAGGTCGCGACTTCGACCTCGGCCACGGCGATGTCGTTATCGCCGCCATCACCTCGTGCACCAACACCTCGAACCCGAGCGTGCTGATCGCGGCCGGCCTGCTCGCCCGCAACGCTGCCGTTCGCGGGCTCACCCGCAAGCCGTGGGTGAAGACCTCGCTGGCGCCCGGCTCGCAGGTCGTCGCGGCCTACCTCGACAAGGCGGGTCTGCAGCCATTCCTCGATCAGGTCGGCTTCAACCTGGTCGGCTTCGGCTGCACCACCTGCATCGGCAACTCCGGCCCGCTGCAGCCGGAGATTTCCAAGGCGATCAACGAGAATGGTCTCGTTGCGGCCGCCGTGCTGTCGGGCAACCGCAACTTCGAAGGTCGTGTCAGCCCGGATGTGCAGGCCAACTACCTTGCCTCGCCGCCGCTGGTCGTCGCTTACGCGCTCGCCGGCTCCGTCGCGAAGGATCTCTCGAAGGAGCCGCTCGGCAAGGGGGCGGACGGTCAGGACGTCTACCTCAAGGACATCTGGCCGACCAACCGGGAGATCGCCGACTTCATCGCGGCCAACGTCACGCGCGAGATGTTCGAGACCAAGTATGCCGACGTCTTCAAGGGCGACGAGCATTGGCAGAAGGTACAGACGACGCGATCGCTCACCTATGCGTGGAACCCCGGCTCGACCTACGTGCAGAACCCGCCCTATTTCGAGGGCATGACAAAAGAGCCGAAACCGGTCACCGATATCGTCGGCGCGCGCATTCTCGGCCTGTTCGGCGACAAGATCACCACCGACCACATCTCGCCGGCCGGCTCGATCAAGAAGGACAGTCCTGCCGGCGCCTACCTGCTCGAACATCAGGTGCGGCCGGCCGACTTCAACCAGTACGGCACCCGGCGCGGCAATCACGAGGTGATGATGCGCGGCACGTTCGCCAACATCCGCATCAAGAACTTCACCACCAAGGATGCGGCGGGGAACGTGAAGGAAGGCGGCTATGCCGTTCACTACCCGTCGGGCGAGCACATGTTCATCTACGACGCCGCCGAGCGCTACAAGGCGGAAGGCGTGCCGCTCGTCGTGATGGCAGGCATCGAATACGGCAACGGCTCGTCGCGCGACTGGGCGGCGAAGGGCACCACGCTGCTCGGGGTCAAGGCGGTGATCGCGCAGAGTTTCGAGCGCATCCACCGTTCGAACCTCGTCGGCATGGGCGTCGTGCCGTTCACCTTCGAGGAGGGCACGAGCTGGCAGACGCTCGGCCTCAAGGGCGACGAGACGGTTTCCATCCGAGGTCTCGCCGACATCGCGCCTCGCAAGAAGATGATGGCCGAGATCACCTCCGCGGACGGCAAGGTGACCGACGTACCGATCCTCTGTCGCGTCGACACGCTCGACGAGCTCGAATACATCCGAAATGGCGGCATCCTGCACTACGTCCTGCGCAATCTGGCGGCTGCCGCCTGATCTGGATCAGGACTGACGACCGTTCCAGGGGCCGGTGGCGACACCGGCCTCTTACCGTGTGTGGCCGGTTTACGGCGTTGCGGCGCGTCACCCATTCGTGAGTGGAATTTCAACGATGGAGCGCGCAGAAAGCGCGGACAGAAAGCTTCCGACGGGAGTAAGCTCGCCTCATGCCGCTTCGTCGCCCAGTGCTGATCCTGTCGCTTGCCGCCATGATCCTGGCGGTCGGCGTGGCGGTCGGCCGATCGGGCGAACCGCAGGCGGTCGGGCCGGCGGTGGTCGAACTGTTCACGAGCCAGGGCTGCTCGTCGTGCCCGAAGGCCGATGCTTTGCTGGCAAAATATGCGGCGCGCGACGGCATCGTCGCGCTTTCCTTCAACGTCGATTATTGGGACTATCTCGGCTGGCGCGACACTCTGGCGAGTCCGGCCTTTACCATGCGCTGGCGCGACTACGCCAAGTCACGCGGTGACGGTCAGGTTTACACGCCACAAGCGGTCGTCAACGGTCTCGCCCATGCCATCGGCAGCAAGGCGAAGCGCATCGACGCGGTGATCGAGGAGACCGGCCGGGTGCTCGCGGGGCGGCGTCCGAGCCTTGAGGTCACGCGCGACCAGGAGATGATCCTGATCCGCGTCGGTGGTGATGCGGCACGGCCGGGCCGGCCGGCAACGGTCTGGGTCGCCGCCGTGCAGCCGAAGGTGACCGTGCCGATCCGGCGCGGAGAAAACCAAGGCGCAGAGATTACCTACATCAACGTGGTTCGCTCCCTGCAGGCCGTCGGCACGTGGATTGGCGATGCGCTCGACGTCCGCGTGCCGCAAGGCGCTGTCGGGGTGCAGGCAGGCCGGCGCGCGGTGGTGCTGGTTCAAGAGGGCGCGACCGGGCCGATGCTCGCTGCCGCCTGGGCACGCTGACGTGACGATGGCTTGACGCGGACCTGCCGGCGGCCGCGCATCGTTGACACACGCGGCCCGGGCATGGCCACATCCGCACGCCCTACGAGAAGCCGCCCACGGAGGCGGTCCCAAGCACGCGAGGAAGCATGCCGTACACGCCAGCCAGCACCATTCTTGCCGGTATCAAAGTGCTCGATCTGACGCGGGTGCGTGCCGGTCCGACGTGCGTGCGCCAGCTGGCAGACTGGGGCGCCGACGTCATCAAGGTCGAAGCACCCGAACATGCCGGCCAATCGAGTTTGGGTGGACCGCGCTCGGGTCCCGACTTCCAGAACCTGCATCGCAACAAGCGCTCGATGACGCTCGATCTGAAGACGAGCGAGGGCGTCGAGGTATTCCGCCGGCTCGCCGACACGGCCGATGTCGTCGTCGAAAACTACCGCGCCGACGTGAAGCGTCGCCTCGGTATCGACTACGCCGCTCTGTCGGCGCGCAATCCGCGGCTGATCTACGCGTCGATCTCCGGTTTCGGTCAGGATGGCCCGGACGCCGACCGGCCAGGCTTCGACCAGATCGCTCAGGGCATGGGCGGGCTGATGTCCATCACCGGTGAGCCGGGCCGTGGCCCGATGCGGGTCGGCATCCCGATCGCCGACCTGTGCGCCGGCATCTTCGCGGCGCAGGGTGTGCTGCTCGCGCTGATCGATCGCCAGCGGTCCGGCAAGGGCCAGTGGGTACAGTCCTCCCTGCTGCAAGCCCAGTTGTTCATGCTCGACTTCCAGGCGGCACGCTGGCTGATGGACGGGGAGGTACCGGGCCAGGCGGGCAACAACCATCCGACTTCGATACCGACCGGCGTGTTCGAGACCGCTGACGGCTATCTGAACCTGGCGGTGGCCGGCCAGGCGATGTGGCTGAAGCTCAAGGATCTGCTCGCCGATCCGCGGCTCGACGACGCCGACTTCGCCGATGGCGGACGTCGCTCGGTCCATCGTGATCGACTGAATGCGATTCTTGGCGACATCACGCGGCAGAAGACCTCGGCCGAGTGGATTGCAGCATTCAACGCGGCCGGTGTACCCGCCGGCGAGATCAACACTATCGACAGGGCCTTCGAGAGTGCGCAGGTCAAGCATCTCGGGATCGCGCGCGACTGTGTCAGCCAGGAGCGCGGGCAAACACGCATGGTCGGTCAGCCGATCATCATGAGCGGGGCCAAGAGCGAGATCGTGACGCCGCCCCCGCTGATGGGCCAACATACGCAAGAGGTACTCGCCGAGGCAGGCTTCAGCGCGACGGAGATCGCGGCGCTGAAGGAGAAGGACGTCGTGTGAGCGGCTCCCGGCACGTACCATCGGCTGGCGGCCGTTCCCGCATGCTACACTCTATATCACACCACAACACCGGCGGCGTTGCCGAGCGTGAAGGACGAGCCCATGTCCGAGAGTAATGATCTGCCGGTCGAGGAGAAGCTGATCGCGCGCCGCGATGGTCGCGTGGGCGAGATCGTGTTCAACAATCCGAAGCGGCTGAATGCGGTTTCGCTGGAGATGTGGCAGCGCATGTCGGCATTGCTCGAGGAGTTCGCGACCGATCCTGAGCTGCGCGTGCTCGTCATCGCTGGTGCCGGCGGCAAGGCATTCGTCTCCGGGGCGGACATCTCGAAGTTCGAGAGCGAGCGGGCGAGCGAGGAGGCCGTGAGGGCCTACAATGCCACCTCAGCGCGCGCTTACGATTCTCTCTATAATTTCCCGAAGCCGACCATAGCGCGGATCAACGGGTACTGTATCGGCGGCGGTGCGAACCTCGCCGTATGCTGCGATCTGCGAGTCTGCAGTGCCGATGCCAAATTCGGGATACCGGCGGCGAGACTTGGTCTCGGTTACGGCTACCCGGGAGTCCGGCGACTCGCCGAGATCGTCGGCATCTCCCGAGCGATGGAGCTTTTCTACACGGCGCGTCACGTGCCGGCGGAAGAGGCGCTGGCCATGGGGCTCGTCAATCACGTCCAGCCGGTCGGCGAACTCGACGCTTTCGTCGCGGACATGGCGCGCGGCATCTCGGAGAATGCGCCACTGACTGTCGCCACCATCAAAGCGGTGGCACGAGAGATCGGCAAGCCCGAGAGCGCGCGCGACCTTGCCCGGCTCGACGAGATGGTGGCACGCTGCTTCGCTTCGAGAGACTACATCGAGGGGCGTCGCGCCTTCATGGAGAAGCGTCGCCCCCGGTTCGAGGGGCGCTGAAGCCACGTCGGGTGGCGCGCCGGATGCCGGTCCGCGCCCTGCCTTGGTAGTGGCCGTCGACAGCCCCGTCAGACGACGAGCCGGTCGCCGTCAGCCGGCATCACCACCTCGCCGTCGAAAAACCGGGCGGCCTCGCGGCGGATCAGCTCGGGCGTGCCGAAGCGGGCGCAGTGCACGAGCGCAAGTCGGCGAACACCGGCCTCGCGCGCCATCAGCGCCGCCTCTCGTGCCGTCGGATGCATCAGCTCGCGGGCGCGATGCGCGAAGTGTTCGCCGTCGGCCTCGGCACACAAGGCATCGCAGACGAAAAGATCGGCTTCACGCGCAGCCTCGACGACAGCGGCGCACGGGAGCGTGTCGGCGCTGAACGCCAGCACGCGACCGGCTTGCTCGATCCTGGCCGCCAGCGTCTCGACGCGGTGCTCAGCCCGGTGGAACGATACCCGGAAGCCGCCGATCTCGCGCACGTCGCCGGCGTCGACCGAATGGCGGCGAATGTCCGGATGCGGCTTCCATTCGGGAAAGCAACCCTCGGTCATGGTGGCGATGCCGGCGTGAGTGTCGGCATTGGCATAGACCTCGAGTGGCATGTTGGCGAGCAACAGCGCCTGCATGCCGCCGGCATGGTCGAGGTGGCGGTGGGTGACGATGACGTTGCGCAGGCTGGCCAGCGGGACACCGAAACGCACGAGCTGACGGGCAAGCTCGAACCCACCGCAGGTGTCGACGAGCAGCGGCGCGCAACCGGACGCCGTGACCAGCAGTCCGGTTGTCGCGCGCTCCGGTGAAAGCGGCGCTCCGGTTCCGAGAAATGTGATGTCCATCGCTCGCGTCGTCCTTAGCCCACCACGGGCGCCGGTCTGCGGCTGAGTTTTGCGATGGCGTCGGCCAAGTCGCGATCCTCGATGTTGCGTGCGCCGCGCGCGACGCGGATGTCGTGCGCCGCGCGTAGCACGTCGGCGTGCATGACGCCGGCCGGAGGTTCGAACTTGTAGCAGGCGAGCTCGAGCAGCTGGCCGAGGGGATCGCGGAAATAAAGACTGTCCATGAAGCCGCGATCGACCTCGCCGGAGTTCGGAAAGCCGCGCGTCTCGAGACGGGCCTTTGCCTGCGTGTAGGTGGCACGCGACACGATGAAGGCGAGGTGGTGCAGGTTGCCGGTGCCGGTAGGGTTCGGCCGCTGTGTCGGCTTCCAATCCTCGCTCGTGAAGATGGTGATCAGGCGCCCGTCTCCCGGGTCGAAGTAGAGGTGATTCATGCGCTCGTCATCGAGGTTCGGCTGCTCGAATACGAACGGCATGCCGAGCACCCCCTGCCAGAAATCGATCGAGGTCCGGCGATCGGCGCCCATGAAGGTGATGTGGTGAACGCCTTGCGTCTGGACGCAGGGCGGGTTGGCCGACTGTTCGCTCATCGAGATGCTCTCTCGCAGGTGACTTGCGTCACGAGGCCTTCAGGCTGCCTCCGCTGGCGCGAAGTCGATGTGGATATGGTTGCCGTCCGGATCCCACACGTTGATCTGGACGATGCCGAAGCCAGGCACCACGCGCCTCTCGAAGCGTTCACCGAGGTCGGCAAGTCGCTTCTCGAAGGCGGCCAGTCCCTGCGCCTGAAACGCGAAGTGCTCGACCTTCGGATCAGTTCCCGCGGGCGTCTCGCGCACGCCGACAAGATGTACCGCCGGCTGGTCGCCGGTGTAGAGCCAGGCGCCGGGAAAGGGGAACGGCGGCCGGACGCCAGAGCGCATGCCGAGAACTCGCTCGTACCATGCGGTCATTCCGTCGACGTTGGCGGTGCGCACGTTGACATGGTCGAGCTTGCCGATCTGCATGGGATGCCTCCGATGTTCGCGGTGTTACTCGAACAAGGATAGGCGCACGTGGCAGTCTCGGCCAGCCGACGCCTGAAATGCCCGACAGTGCCATAAGCGGGGTTGCATCCGTTGAGCGTAGCGCCTTCATTTTGCCGGATAATTCGTGTGTCTGCCGGCCGGGCGGGGTGATGATCCGAGGCTGACCCGAGGGGGGATGACCATGCGGGCCACGACGCCAATAGCCGACATCCACGATCACGTCGGCGAGCTGCGAGCACTGCTTGATCTCGAACCGGGCGAGCGAATTGGCAGACCTTTGCCAAGTCGGCTTGCACGCGCTGTACGTCGGATGCTGCTGCTGATCGTGTTGGGTGGTGCCGGCTGGGCCTGGCTCGAACACCGCGCGACTGTCGACATGCTCATTTCACGGGCGGCGAAAGAGGCGTTCATGCTCATCGATCGACCACCGCCGCTCGCAACCGGAACGGCACAGTTGCCACTCGACAAATCAGCCGTTCGCGAGGCATCCCCACCGCCGCCATCGGCGGTCGCCGAACCGAGTGTGGAATTCGCGTCCGCGGCCGATCCGACCACCACCGGCGACGCGGACGACGCACCGCCAGCGGCGCGGGCGCCGACTGAGCCCTTGCCACCACCGGTCGTCGACCCCGGGGACGCGCTACAGGCGAAGGCGCTTGCGGCGGGCCTGCATCCCGGCCTCTCGCGCGTGCTGCTCGAGGCACTGAGCAAAACCGATTTCGCCAACGCGCGAACGGCGATCAGCAAGGCGCTTGCCGCGCCGTCCGACACTCGCTCTTTGACCTTCCCAGCCCGACGCCAGGACGGTCTCGCGCAATTCGAGGTGACATTGGTCGTCGGTGCGCGTGTGGATTGCCGGCGCTATGTCGTTCGCGTTGGCAAGAGCGGTTGGCTGACCACTGCGCTGCCCATGGAAAGGTGCGGCATCGCCGGCCCCCTCCCTCCCGCGAAAGCGGCGTCGGCCGGCCAATAGAACATTCGGTTTGGGGGTGGGCTCGCGGCGCGCGGGAAGGGAGACCCCGGCGCGCCACGACATCAGGTGACGACGGTGCTCAGCCGACCTTGAGGTAGCCGAAGCCCTTCGATTGCAGTGCGGCGACGGTCGCTACCCCGGACGGCACGAACGAGATGAAATCGACCTTGCGCACCTTCTCACGGTCGAGCTTCAGCCGCTCGAACGTGATGTTGCAGAGGTAGACCTTGAGCCCGTTCTTGGCCACGTTCTGCACCTGCTCGAAGGTCTTCGGCACCATCACCTGGTCGACCCATTGCGTGCCTTCGAGACTTTCGAGGAAGAACTTTACGCCCGGACCATGGGCTACCACGGCGATCTGGACGGCGAAGGGATCGGCGCCGTAAACGGAATAATGGTTCGAGATGTTCCGCATCATCTGCACGAAACGCGGCGGATCGCCGAAGTCGCAATGATAGAGGCAGGCGACGTCAGCCTCTTTCTTGATCTCGTCGAGCTTCAGCATTTTCGGCGCGGCCAGCGCCGTACCCGCGGTCGCCATCGCGCCGCCGGCCAACACCATTCCGCCCAACAGGGCGCGCCGGTCGATGTCGGTCATGGGGGTCTCCTCGGTTATCGGATAGAGTTATTCGAATGCCGGCATACGACATGATGAGCGCGGCACGCGCAAGTGACGTTTGCGCGATGCCATGGTCGCGACCGCCACGTGCAGTGTGACCACCGATGTCCTATAGGAAAGTCATCCGCTATTGCCGCCGAAGCAGTCTTGCCAAGGAGCACGCACATGACCAAACGCGCCATCACCGCCGATCCCCTCAAGGCTGTCGGTCCCTACTCGCTCGCCGTGAGGACAGGCGACACGCTCTACTGCTCGGGGCAGATCCATCTGGACCCTGCGACCGGCAAACTGGTCGAGGGCGACATCGGCACGCAGACGAAGCGCTGCCTCGACAACCTGAAGGCGATCCTCGCCAGCGCGGGCATGGATTTCGGCAATGTCGTCAAGACCACGGTTTTCTTGGCCGACATGGGCGACTTCGCCGCCATGAACGAGGTCTACAAGGGCTACATGGTGGAGCCGTTCCCGGCCCGCTCGACTGTCGCAGTTGCCGGCTTGCCGCTCGGCGCGCGCGTTGAGATCGAGGTGGTGGCGGTGAAGGGGTGAGGCGATGGATGCGGTGAACCTCGCGACGTTCAGCGCGCGTTCCCAGCCCCGCACCGTCGGCGCCATCAACGGCCACGACGTGATGCTGGTGAAGTGCGACGGTCCCTTCGTCTGACGTAGCGACGACGACACCGACGATTTCTTCCTCGTGCTCTCGGGCAGGCTCGACATCGAGTTGCGGGACCGGATCGTGCGGTTGGGTCCCGGTGAACTCTATGTCGTGCCGAAAGGTGTCGAGCACCGGCCGGTAGCGCACGGTGAGGTTCACATTCTGCTCATCGAGCGTACCGACACGCCGAACACCGACGACGCCGCGACGGCGGCGCCGCGGCGTTTGGCGTGAGATCGCCGCTTGAGGGCTCAGCAGGGCGGGCCGTCGACCTTGGGCCAGGTGGTGCGGGGTGGTCCGTCGATCCAATGGACACGTCCGAGGCCGGCGACCGGCGCACGGTCGATCGAGGCGGTGATCGTGCGGGCCGGGCCGTTCTTGGCTCGCGCAACGATGCGGCAGGTAACGAGCTCGCGCGGCGGGATCTCCGGCAACATGGTGGCCCAGAGTGTGGATTCCACCTCGAATCCGTCTGCTTGCAGACGCGCGATGTAGGCGTCGGTGACCATCTTCGGATCGCCAGCGAGCACCACCTCACCGAAACCGGTTGCAGGCATGCCTGCGTCGCCTGTCGACCCCGGCCCGAACCACGCCTTGACGGTGAACGGGCCTCCCTCTGGGCGTGTCGCCCAGGTCGGCCACGGTGCCCTGGGACCGAGCAAAGCCTGACTGACAGTGCCATCCGAATGCGGAAACGTCACCGGTGCGACGGCGAGCTTGGCAGCGACCAGCCACCCGAAAGCCGGGTTGAGCAGCACGATGCCGGCGACCATGCCGAGCCAGACGAGAAACCAGCGCATGCCATTCACTCGGGTGCCTGCTGGGAGAAGAGGGCCATGCATAGCAGGTGCGGTTTCACATCGGATTAATCGGGCTTCGGCCACCGAGCGGACGGCCGTCGAGCCGCCCGATCAAGGGCATCGTCCACCTTTCTGCCCGGTTGCCTCGCCACGCCGCGCGGGCTAGGGGAAGCGCGGCGCGTTTTGCTGCGCTGCACGGCAAGCCCATGTGCCACGGGCTCCGGCCGTGGCATACCGTATGCCAGCGAGTGGCCTGTCGCCGCTTTCGCCGCTCGTCCCGCCCCAGCGACCGCCCGAGGAGCGCTTCATGAACATCCACGAATACCAGGCCAAAGAGCTCTACCGGCAGTATGGCGTGCCGACGGCGACCGGCCATCCGGCGTTCACGGTCGAGGAGGCGGTTGATGCCGCTCGCAAGCTGCCCGGTCCGGTCTGGGTGGTGAAGGCACAGATCCACGCCGGCGGCCGCGGCAAGGGTAAGTTCAACGAGGCCGCAGCGGGCGAGAAGGGCGGCGTGCGCATCGCGAAGTCCGTCGAGGAGGTCGCCGAGCACGCGAAGCAGATGCTGGGGAATACGCTGGTGACGGTGCAGACCGGACCCGCCGGCCGCGTCGTTAAGCGTCTCTACGTCGAGGACGGCAGCCAGATCGAAAAGGAACTCTATCTCTCGGCACTGGTCGACCGCGCCACCTCGCGAGTCGCGTTCATCGCCTCCACCGAAGGCGGCATGGACATCGAGAAGGTGGCGCACGACACGCCCGAGAAGATCTTCACGATGTCGATCGACCCGGCGACCGGTTATGCCCCGTTCTACGGCCGCCGCATCGCCGCGGCCCTGGGGCTCAAGGGCGAGGCCAACAAGACCTGCGTGAAGATGATCGGCGACCTCTACCGGATGTTCGTCGAGAAGGACATGAGCCTGCTCGAGATCAATCCGCTGGTGGTGACGAAGGCGGGTAAACTCGTCTGCCTCGACGGCAAGATGAACTTCGATTCGAACGCGCTTTTCCGCCATCCCGAGATCGTCGCGCTGCGCGACCTCGAGGAGGAAGACCCGGCCGAAATCGAGGCCTCAAAGCACGACCTCGCGTTCATCAAGCTCGATGGCTCGATCGGCTGCCTCGTCAACGGCGCCGGCCTCGCCATGGCTACGCTCGACATCATAAAGCTCTACGGCTGCGAGCCGGCGAACTTCCTCGACGTCGGCGGTTCGGCGCCGAAGGAGCGCGTGAAGGCGGCGTTCGAGATCATCCTCAACGATCCCAATGTGAAGGGAATCCTGGTCAACATCTTCGGCGGCATCATGCGTTGCGACATCATCGCGGAAGGCGTTGTCGCGGCGTCGAAGGAACTCGGCGTCAAGGTGCCTTTGGTCGTGCGCCTGGAGGGCACCAACGTCGACCTCGGCAAGAAGATCCTGTCCGAGAGCGGCCTCAAGATCATCCCCGCCGACAACCTTGCCGACGCCGCGAAGAAGATCACCGACCAGGTCAAGGCGCTCGGCTGAACGCGATCACTGAGGGAAAACGACAATGGCCATTCTCGTCGACAAATCCAGCAAGGTGATCTGTCAGGGCTTCACCGGCGCGCAGGGCACCTTCCACACGCAGCAGGCACGCAAGTACGGCACCCAGGTGGTCGGCGGCGTGACGCCCGGCAAGGGCGGCACGAAGCACGAGGCCGCCGATCTCGCCGACCTGCCGATCTTCGATACCGTCGCGGAGGCCAAGGCGAATACCGGCGCCACGGCGACGTCGATCTACGTGCCGCCGCCATTCGCCGCCGATGCGATCCTCGAGGCGATCGACGCGGAGTTCCCGCTGATCGTTTGCATCACCGAGGGCATCCCCGTGATGGACATGGTCAAGGTGAAGCGCGCGCTCGACGGCTCGAAGTCGCGGCTGCTCGGGCCGAACTGCCCCGGCGTGCTGACACCCGAGCAGTGCAAGATCGGCATCATGCCGGGCAACATCTTCCGCAAGGGCAATGTCGGCATCGTCTCGCGTTCCGGCACGCTGACCTACGAGGCGGTGAAGCAGACCTCGGACGTCGGCCTCGGTCAGTCGACAGCGGTCGGCATCGGTGGCGACCCTGTGAAAGGCACCGAGTTCATCGACATGCTCGACATGTTCCTCTCCGACCCGGAGACGCACGCGATCATCATGATCGGCGAGATCGGCGGCTCGGCGGAAGAGGACGCGGCCGAGTACATCGCGCATCAGGCCAAGAAGGGCCGTAAGAAGCCGATGGCAGGGTTCATTGCCGGTGCATCGGCGCCTCCGGGTCGCCGCATGGGGCACGCCGGCGCCATCGTATCGGGCGGCAAGGGTAAAGCGGAGGACAAGATCGCTGCCATGCAGGCCGCCGGCATCGCCATTGCCGACAGCCCGGCGAGCCTCGGCACCACACTGATGAAGGCACTCGGGCGCTAAGCCGAGCGCGGCGGCCTTACTGTTGCAACGCGAAGCCCGTCGGCGATGCCGGCGGGCTTTCTCTTGGCGTCGCAGCATCGGGCCGATCTTTCCGCCTGAACCGCGTTGGATTATGGTTCCCCGCCGCATACAACTTCGGGGGAAATTACATGGCCGTTCTCGATGACAGCAGCGCCACATCGGGCAGGGAAGATGGGAAGTCGAAGGTCCGCGAGAAGTGGATCGGTGTCTACATCGGCCTGCTCGCCGTAGTGCTGGCGGTGTGCGCGATGGGCGGCGGTAATGCCCAGAAGGACGCGGCGCGCGCCAACCTCGATGCGACCAATACGTGGGCATTCTTCCAAGCCAAGAACGCACGGCGCACCATGTTCCAGGTGGCCGCCGACGACCTCGAGCTTCAGCTCAAGGCCAATCCGGCCACGCCGGCCGATGCGCGTGCAGCCATCGAGAAGAAGATTGCCGAATACAGGCGGCTGATCTCGATTTACACCTCCGACAAGCAGCGCAACGAGGGACTCGACGAGCTGTGGGAGAAGGCCAAGTCTCTCGAGAAGGAGCGCGACCTCGCCGCCGCGCGCGATCCTTACTTCGATTGGGCGCAGGCTCTTCTGCAGATCGCCATCGTGATCGCTTCGATCGCGCTCATTACCGGCGGCAACCCGATGCTACTGCTGTCGATCGGGCTCGGATTGCTCGGATCGCTGTTGACGCTCAATGGCTTCACACTCGTCGTGCGGCTGCCGTTCTTCTCCTGAGGATCAGCGCGCAGCGAGGCTGTTGACATAGGCCACGATGCTGTCGACCTCGGCATCTGCGAGCGTGAAGCGCGGCATCTCGTCGTGCGGCGCCGCGATGCCGCGCTCGACCGGCTCGCGCAATGCGAGAAGTGGATGACGCCGGGCGAACGCACGCATCGGCGGTGCCTTCGGGTTCGGACTTTCGCCGGTCGGGCCGACGGCGTGACAGCGCGCGCACCACTGCTCTGCGAGCCCTTTGCCCGCGGCCACGCGGGCGTCGGCTTCGCGTGTCACCTCGTCGGCGATGCCGAGGCGCGCCAGCGCCTGTCGTGCCGACGTGAGCGAGGGGTCGATCATCAGCGCCTGCTTCAGGTTCCAGCGTGCGTCGTCGGTGCGACCGCGCGCCTCGTCGAGGTAGCCGCGGTTGGCGTAGGCCTGCGCATACATCGGGTTGAGCTGGATGGCGGCGGTATAGTCGCTCCACGCCCGGTCGAGGTCACCGTTGCGGCGATAGGCGAGGCCGCGGTTGTTCAGAGCGACCGCGCTGCGCGGGTTGCGGCGCACTGCCTCCGTGAAATCGAGTAGCGCCGCGTCCGCATTGCCGATGGCGAGATAGGCATGGCCACGCTCGAGGTGGAGCTGGAAGCGCGCGGCGTCGGACGCATGGCGAATGGCGGCATCATAGCTCGCCAGCGCTGCCGACGGCTCGCCGCGGGAAACGAGCACGGCACCACGGCCGGCCCACGCCGCCCAGTAGTCGGGCTTCAGTTCGATTGCCGCGGTGAAATCGGCGAGGGCTTCGACGGTCGCTCCGGCCTCGGAGCGAGCGCGGCCACGATGGCGGTAGGCCTGTGCGCGCGCATCGGCCGAGGAGGTGGCGGACGCGATCACGGCAGAGCAGGCGGTGAGCCGGGCGTCGGCGTTCCGGGCGCGGCGGCAGTCGTCGAGGGCATCGGCAAAAGCCGAGGTGAGACATAGCGGCAGCAGCGCGAGCGCCATTACGGCGGCGCAGCGGAGTGACGGCATGACGGGGCCCTCCGTTCAGGACGCGATCATGGCAAGGTTAGCCGCGCGTCGCGAACGGCGAATTGATCCAGCGCATGTGTGTCCGGTCGACACCCGGATGTTGCGGCAGATTCGTTTCAGTCGGGCTTGCGCAAGGTCATGATGAATGCGGCGAGCGCGTCGACCTCGTCCCAGGTCAGGCGATGCTCGGGCATCCGCGAGGGATTGGAGCGCAGCCAGCCGACGATGGCCTCGTGTGTCTGGTGCGGCCGGTTGGCGACCGCCGTGAATGCCGGCACGCCGGCCTTGCCGTGTTTCTCGAGCTGGCCCGACTGCATATGGCAGACGGCGCAGAGCTTGGCGGCGAGTGCCCGGCCCTTGTCAGAGTCCTGCGCCGGGCAGCCAACGGCGAGCACGGGCAAGGCGACGGCGGTCAGGGCGAGACGGCGTAGCATGAGAGGATCCAACGCACGTGCGGGTGAGGAGGCACACTTTGCGACCGGCAGAGCGCGTGCCGCAAGCTGTCGGTGCACATCGTCGCAGCCTCCGAAACCAGCGACGGCACACGGCGACCTCCGTCGTTTCCGGTTCGGATCGTCGAGGAGGCGCAAATGACGGCGGCACGATACATCACAACAGCTCTCGCACTGGCCCTCGTCACGACGATCGCCAGTCGGTCGGCGTCGGCGGCACCGGATCCGGCCGTGGTCTACGAGGATCGCTGCGCGCGGTGCCATGGCATCGACGCGGCGAAACTGGCGCGCGAGACGATCAGGATCGAACGCAATCGTCCGATGCTGAAGGACGACGGCAGCCCGCTCCGCGAGCTGCTCGACGCTCATGGCCGATTGCGTGCGGACGAGGCCGATGCGTTGACCGAGTGGCTCGGCGGCATGCTGGTCCCGACCGGCGCCGCGACGCCGGCTCCCACCGCTCCTACAAGATGAACTTCGACAGGTCGGCGTTCTTCGCCAGCTCGCCGACGTGCTTCTTCACGTACGCAGCGTCGATGGTGACGGTCTGACCCGGCTTGTCAGATGCCTCGAACGAAATCTCGTCGAGCACGCGCTCCAGCACCGTCATCAGGCGTCGTGCGCCGATGTTCTCGACCGTGGCGTTGACCTCCACCGCGACATCGGCCAGTGCGTCGACGGCCTCGTCCGTGAAGACCAGCGTGACACCCTCGGTCTCCATCAGCGCGACGTACTGCTTGATGAGGCTCGCTTCCGGTTCCGTCAGGATCCGGCGAAAATCCTCGCGGGTCAGCGCGCGCAGTTCGACACGGATCGGCAGGCGTCCCTGCAACTCGGGCAGAAGGTCGGAGGGTTTGGCGACGTGGAAGGCGCCTGAGGCGATGAACAGCACGTGGTCGGTCTTCACGGGCCCATGCTTGGTTGCAACGGTGGTACCCTCGATCAGCGGCAGCAGATCGCGCTGCACACCCTCGCGACTGACATCGCCACCGATGCGCTGACCTTCGCTCGAGGCGCGTGCGATCTTGTCGACCTCGTCGAGGAACACGATGCCGTCGTTCTCGACCGAGCGGATCGCCTCCTGCACGATCTGGTCGTCGTCGATCAGCTTGTCGCTTTCCTCTGCGATGAGCAGCGGATAGCTGTCGGCGACGGTGACGCGACGTGGGCGTGTGCGCTGGCCGAACGCCTTGCCGAGCATCTCCGAGATGTTCATCATCCCCATCGAAGCGCCCGGCTGGCCGGGGATTTCAAACATCGGCATGCCGGCGCCGACGTCGCGCACCTGGACCTCGATCTCCTTGTCATTGAGTTCGTTCTCACGCAGCCGCCGGCGGAAGCTCTCGCGCGTGGCAGGCGAAGAACCGGCGCCGACGAGAGCATCGAGCACGCGTTCTTCGGCCGCCTTCTCGGCGCGCGCCTTCACCTCACCCCGCTTCCTGTCACGAACGAGGCCGATGCCGACCTCGACGAGATCACGGATGATGCTTTCGACGTCGCGGCCGACATAGCCGACCTCGGTGAACTTCGTCGCTTCGACCTTGAGAAACGGCGCGCCTGCGAGGCGCGCGAGGCGGCGCGATATCTCGGTCTTGCCGACACCAGTCGGGCCGATCATCAGGATGTTCTTGGGCAGCACCTCCTCCCGGAGGTCGCCTGTGAGCTGCTGTCGCCGCCAGCGGTTCCTGAGCGCAATTGCGACAGCGCGCTTGGCATCTGCCTGACCGACGATGTAGCGGTCGAGCTCGGAGACGATCTCGCGAGGTGAAAAGGTGGTCATCAGTTGTCTGCTCTTGCGTGCTCGTTCGGCGAGGCATCATGGACAAGATCGATGCCGCAGGGAAGGCGCCCTTGCATTGCGCGGCCGGGAGCCTGCTGGTCAGAGGTTGTCGCTGGGCATATAGGGTCGCTACGGTCGATGACGAAGGCCTCGCCACGCGGTATGTGCAAGCGATCACCTCGGTGGCCCGTTGTCGGTCTGCGAGGTCAGTGCAAGGAGTGGGCCGATGCAGTCCGACGGCAATGCCACGCGCAAAGGGGGCGACCCGGCGTCGGGCGATGACGACGAGGAAGGCGATGGCGGTCACCTGGAGCTGCGCGTTCGGCGCATTCATCGGCGCGATCTGAACCGGGTGTGGGAGTTCCTCAAGAAAGTGTTTCGCGACGTCAATCGCGAAACGGTCGAGTATCAGCGTCCGCGGCTCAAACAGCATTTCCTCGCCATCTACGAAAAAGAGGGTGTCGAGCAGCTGGTGTTCGAGATAAGGCAGTCCGGCAAGCACGAGCTCGTCGGCTACGCAGAATACACGTTCGAGATCGCCGGTACCGACAACTGGATGAACCACCGCTATTTCGAGAAGCGTGGCATGCGCCCCCTGTTCGTCGAGGAGATCGCCGTGCATCCGGACCATCACGGTCAGGGCATCGGCTCGTTCATGTTCGAGCAGATCGAGCATGCGGCGCGGCTTCGCGGCTGCACGCACATCGTGCTCGAGGTCGCTGAAAACAACGAGGAGGCGCTGCGATTCTATCGCAAGCGCTACTTCCAGAAGCTCGATGCCGCCATCTTCCTCTCGCGCAAGCTCGATACGGGCGGCGAACTGTTGCCCCCGCGTACGCTGAAGCGGCGAACCAAGGCACGCTGAGGTCGGTCAGCCGGCCGTGCGGCGCGCGCCCAGCCCGAATTGCATGATGAGACAATCGCCGGTCCTGCCGACGAGATGGGACACGGGTGCGAAGCCGGCCCGCGTGTACGTAGCGATGGCGCGTCGGTTGTCCGTATCGGGGTCGATGACGATCGTCCGGTGCCCCTCGGTGGCGAGCCGCTCTGCGAACAGGCGCAGTGCTGCGGATCCAATGCCTCGCCCGAGCCTGTCAGCCTCGCCGATCGCGAGATCGACACCCACGGCGTCGGAGGGAAGGTCGGTGAGCCACGGGTTGTCGGCGAGCCAGGTCGCGTTCTGGTGATCGCAGATGAACCAAGCCTGGATGTAGCCGACAGGCATTCCGTCGGCGCCGATGACATAGGGTTGCGTGGTGTCGCGCCCTTCGACCATGTCGACGATGTAGCCGAATTCGATTTCCGGATCACCCCACCAGCGGGCGACGTGCGGCGCGGCGAGCCAGCGACGCAGGAGTCCATAGTGCGCGGCAGTGACCGCCTCGAACGTGATCGCAGGAACCGCGCCGCTCATCGCGACGAGGCCAGGCTTTCAACGACCAGATTGGCATTCGTGTAGACACAGATCTCGGCAGCGATCGACATCGCCTTGCGCGCGACGGCCTCGGCGTCGAGCTCTGTATCGAGCAGGGCGCGCGCCGCGGCCAGGGCGTAGTTGCCACCGGAGCCGATGCCCATTACGTCGCCTTGTGGCTCGAGCACGTCGCCTGTGCCGGTGAGCACCAGCGTCACGTCGCGATCGGCGACGATCATCATCGCCTCCAGCCGCCGCAGGTAGCGGTCTGTGCGCCAATCCTTGGCGAGTTCGACGCAGGCGCGGGTCAGCTGTCCGGGATGCTTCTCGAGCTTGCCCTCGAGCCGCTCAAACAGCGTGAAGGCGTCGGCCGTGGCGCCGGCAAACCCGCCGATGACGTCGCCTCGGCCAACCGATCGCACCTTACGTGCGTTCGCCTTGATCACCGTTTGGCCGAGCGAGACCTGACCATCGCCGGCGACGACGACGCGACCGCTCTTGCGCACCGTCAGGATGGTGGTGCCGTGCCACTGGGGAATGCTGTCGGACAGGGTCAAGGCGGCCTCGTCTATGGCTTGTGAGGATGTCGGATCGAAGGTCCGGCAATGCAAGGGCAGCGGTGGCTGACGAGCGTCAGTCCGGCGCGTGTCCGGTGGCGTACACCGCGCGGTGACGGGGCCTCTATGAACCTCCGGGCCAAGCTGGTAAAGCCCCTGGCGGAGCGCCGGAGTGAAGCGAATCGGCGCCAAGACGGCAGGCCGGCGACGCTGGCGCAGGACGAGACGGCTCACTTATGACACGCAAGGCGACAGTCGCGCGCGCGACGAAGGAAACCGATATCACCGCCACCGTCGCCCTCGACGGATCGGGCGCAGCGAAGGTCGCGACCGGTATCGGCTTCCTCGACCACATGATCGAGCAGCTCGCCCGCCATTCGCTGATCGACATCGAGGTCGCGGCGCGGGGCGACCTGCACATCGATTTTCACCACACCACCGAGGACTGTGGCATCGTCATCGGCCAGGCGCTGGCCAAGGCGCTCGGCGACCGTGCGGGGATCGCGCGCTACGCCGATGTCCACCTGCCGATGGACGAGGCGATGACGCGCTGCGCCGTTGATGTATCCGGGCGGCCTTACCTGATCTGGGACGTCCGTTTCACGCGCGACAAGGTCGGCGAGATGGACTCCGAGCTGTTTCGCGAATTCTTTCAGGCGCTCGCACAGAACGCAGGAATCACGCTGCACATCGCCAATCTCTACGGCGAGAACAACCACCACATCGCCGAGACCTGCTTCAAGGCGGTAGCCCGGGCCTTGCGCGCGGCCGTGGCGATCGATGAGCGACAGGCAGGCCGCGTGCCCTCGACGAAGGGCTCGCTCAAGGGCTGACCGTTCCCGGGACGAGGCAGACGGAGGACCAGGATGCGCATGTTCACGGTGCATCTGCCCAGCGACGCGGGGTCCGAGCTGCCGCCGGCCGCCGTAGCCGACCGGCTGGTTCTGGTCGCCGACGGGTTTTCGACGTTCGCCTTCGTGCTGGCGCCGGTATGGATGCTGGTCAACCGGCTGTGGCTGGCGCTCGCTGCCTATGTGGTAGCGATGTCGGTGCTCGAGTTGGCCTTCGCCGCCTTCGGCACGCACCAGCTCTGGCAGGCGCTGATCGGCCTCGGCGTGCATCTGGTGATCGGATTCGAGGCGGACGAGCTCCGCCGCTGGAACCTCGCGCGGGCGGGCTGGCGTCCCGTCGCCGTGGTCGCTGGGCGCAGCGAGGAGGACGGGGAGGCCCGCTTTCTCGAAGGATGGCGTGCCAGATCGGTGACTAGTGCACCAAGCCCGGCGGCAGCCGGCTGATCGCCGCAGAGGCCCAGGAGGCGGGAGAGACTTGCATGCAGCGCGTCGCGATCATCGACTATGGCTCTGGCAACCTTCACTCGGCGGCCAAGGCGTTCGAACGCGCGGCGCGCGAGGGCGAGACGTCGTCGGAGATCCTGGTGACGGCGGATGCGAAAGTGGTGGCGTCGGCCGACCGGATCGTGCTGCCCGGCGTTGGCGCCTACGCCGACTGCAAGACCGGCCTCACCGCGGTACCGGGCATGATCGAGGTGATCGAGGCGGCGGTACGTGTCAAGGCCAGGCCGTTTCTCGGCATCTGCGTCGGTATGCAGCTGATGGCGACGCGCGGGCTCGAGTTCGGCGAGACGGCGGGCCTGGGTTGGATCGCCGGCGACGTGGTTGCGATCCAGCCGGCCGACCCGGCGCTGAAGATCCCGCACATGGGCTGGAACACGCTGCACGTTGCGACGCCGCACGTCCTGCTCGACGACATACCGACGGGCACGCACGGCCTGCACGCCTATTTCGTACACTCGTTCCACCTGAGGGCGGCCGATCGGTCGACCATCGTCGCCGAGACCGATTACGGCGGACCGGTGACGGCCATGGTTGCGAAGGGCAATATGGCCGGCACCCAGTTCCACCCGGAGAAGAGCCAGACGCTCGGCCTGAAGCTGATCGCCAACTTTCTCAAGTGGCGGCCCTGACCTATCGAGCGCCTCCCCTCAGCTCGCCTCGGCGAGCCGCACTACGCCATCGCCATCCGCGACCTCGTTGCCGGCCGCTTCCCCGGGCGCCCGCCCTTGCGTCCAGGCGGTCGGCGCGGCGATGATCGGGAAGGCGACGACGTTCGGCGACACCTCGGCGACGGGTGCTGCACGACGGCGGAACCAGCGCAGCGTGGTGTTGGCCATCACCGCCTCCTCGGTCGTCTCCTGCACGATGATGCCGTCGTCCTCGCCGATCATGGCGGCGAGCTCGGCCCCGATACGGTGGGCGGCGCGACGCTCGGCGCGCACGTACCAGATCTGCTCCAGCGGCCGTGCCCAGGCTTCGCCGAGACTCATGATACGGGTCGCCAGCGCATGCTTCTCGGCGGCCGTGCGAGCGACGTCGTAGGCGATGAGGTAGGTGGCGGTCGGGCGGGTCATGGTGGTCTCTCCGGGCGCGAGGGCATCTCTGGCGGCATGAGCGGAACTCGGCACGCTACGGACGCAACGACGAAGAAAAAACGCAACACGGGACGCGGGACACGCTACGCAACACTGTCCAGGCGCGGGGACGGCCGCGGTTGGGGGCACCGGCTCGCCTGCTCTGGGGGCCGTTCGCGGCGAGGGGGCGTCGCGAACGTTGAGAGAACATCGCACGAATCTGACCGCGAGTCCAGAGCAAGTTCCGCTTAGGTTCTATTTTGTTCCTGCGAAGGGAACGACCGCGCTTATTTCAATCGAACAGGCCCAGCTGGCCTTCGGCGCGTCCGCGCATCGGAATGCGGCGGTGGCAGGACACGTCAACCTGATGTGACAGTCCTGGGTACTGTGTTTCCAGCAGCTCCAGCGCCTTGGCGCGTGAGGCAGGGTGGCGCGTGCCCTCCCAAATCTCGTAGATGCGGCGCGGGTCGCAGCCGTAACGGGCGACGATCTCCTTGCGGCGCACCTTCAACCAGCGCGCGATCCAGATGTCGACGGCATCGGCTTCGCTCAGCGGCCGGCCGGGTACGCGGGAGGTCGCGGCGTCGCCGGAGCCGGCTGTCAGGAACGGGTCGGAGGACTGCTGGGCGGTCATGGGGTGCGCGACATCTGGACAGGGACGAAATGGACGCCTAGTGAGAGCAGAACAAAATGGCAATTTTTCAGCCCGGCGACCGGTCGGCGGGTTCGAGAGACGAGTTGCGCGGGACCTCCGCCAACTCCAACAGAGTGAGAGACCGTCCCCGTGATCCTGTTTCCAGCCATCGACCTCAAGGACGGCCAGTGTGTGCGCCTGAAGCTCGGCGAGATGACCGAGGCGACAGTATTCAACGACGATCCGGCCGCGCAGGCTCGCACATTCGAGCGCCAGGGCTTCCGCTACCTGCACATCGTCGATCTCAACGGCGCATTCGAGGGCCGTCCGGTGAACGCGCCGGCGGTCGAGGCGATCCTGTCGGCAATCACCATTCCGGCGCAGCTCGGCGGCGGGATCCGCGATCTGGCGACGATCGGGATGTGGCTCGACAAGGGCATCCGCCGCGTCATCCTCGGCACGGTGGCGGTGAGGAACCCCGATCTCGTGCGCGAGGCCTGCCGGCAGTTTCCGGGCCGCGTCGCGGTCGGGATCGACGCCAAGGGCGGCCGCGTCGCGGTCGAAGGCTGGGCGGAGACGAGTGAGCTGACGGCGGTCGATCTCGCGCACCGCTTCGAGGACGCCGGTGTCGCCGCGATCATCTACACCGACATCGAGCGCGACGGCGTATTAAAAGGTCTCAATCTGGAGGCGACGGCCACGCTGGCACGGGCCACCTCGATCCCGGTTATCGCGTCCGGCGGGCTCGCCTCGCTCGACGACGTCAAGGCGCTCAAGCGGCCGGAATACGCCATGCTCGAAGGCGCCATCTCGGGCCGCGCGCTCTACGACGGCCGGATCGACCCGGCCGAGGCGCTGGCGGTGCTGGCGGGGTGAGGACGGGCGGGCGGCGTTATGTGATGCGCTCGAGGCCAGCCTGATACTCGCCGTCATGGTCAGAACGGTGCATATACACCCTGCATCGCGTTCCAAACCGCGAAACGGGCAGCGCGACGGCCTCGCCCCGAATTGAAAAGACGGAAGACGGCAAAGCCGCCGCGCCACGCACATCGAGAGTGGTCCCTCGTTTCGAGGTTTGAATGCGGCCGGTCGCGGCGTCTTCCATGAGCCTGACCGTTGCCCCGCTCCCCATTGTGGAAAGCAAGGCCGCCGCACCACCGTCCCACTGAAGGCAGACGGCTTTCCCCGGCGCGCCGATCCACCCCGTTGCTCCCAGCTCGAGTTCCTGAACCGCGCCGAGTTTGCCGGAGGCTCCAACTCTTGAGAGACTGGAGCCATGACGGGGTGATCAAAGACCTCGAAGTTTTCCGCAGAGGTGCGCGAGCGCGCCGTGCGGATGGTGGCCGAGCACCGTGCGGACCACGCGTCTGAATGGGCGGCGATGGTCTCGATCGCGGCCAAGATCGGCTGCAAGGCCGAGACGCTGCGGCTGTGGGTGCGCCAAGCCGAGCGCGACCAGGGCACGCGGCCTGGCACGACCACCGACGATCGCGAGCGCCTGCGTCAACTTGAGCGCGAGAACCGCGAGCTGCGCCAAGCCAACGAGATCCTGCGCAAGGCGAGCGCGTATTTTGCCCAGGCGGAGCTCGACCGCCGGTGGAAGCCATGATTGCATTCATCGACGAGTATCGGTCAGCGTACGGGGTCGAGCCGATCTGCAAGGTTCTGCCGATCGCCCCGTCGACCTACCACGCCCACGCCGCCCGGCGCGCAAAGCCGGATACGGCGCCGCCGCGCATCAAGCGCGATCGCCTGCTCAGCGCCGAGATCAGAAGGGTTTTCGATGAGAACTTCCAAGTCTACGGCGTGCGCAAGGTGTGGCGGCAGCTGCAGCGCGAGGGGCACGATGTCGCCCGCTGCACGGTCGCACGATTGATGAAGAAAGAGGCTCTCCAAGGGGTGATCCGCGGCAAGCGCCTGCGCACGACCGCGAGCGACAAAGCCGCTCCCTGTCCGCTCGATCACGTCAATCGCAAGTTCCGGGCGCCGCGTCCGAACGTGCTGTGGGTGTCGGACTTCACCTACGTCGCGACTTGGACTGGCTTCGTCTACGTCGCGTTCGTCATCGACGCCTACGCCCGTCGCATCGTCGGCTGGCGCGTGTCACGGTCGGCGCACGCGGGCTTCGTGCTCGATGCGCTGGAGCAGGCCATTCATGACCGCAAGCCGGTCGGCGGCAGCGGCCTCGTCCATCACTCGGATCGCGGCGTGCAGTACGTCTCGATCAAGTACACCGAGCGCCTTGCTGAAGCTGGCCTCGTGCCGTCGGTCGGCAGCGTCGGCGACAGCTACGACAACGCCCTCGCCGAAACGATCAACGGGCTCTACAAGGCCGAGATGATCTGGCGGCGGGGGCCGTGGCGCTCGTTCGAAGCCGTCGAGTACGCCACGCTCGAATGGGTCGACTGGTTCAACAATCGGCGCCTGCTGGAGCCGATCGGCTACGTGCCGCCGGCCGAGGCGGAGGCCAACTACTACGCCAGCCTGGAGGAGCCCGCGAGACTAGCCGCCTGACTCAAACAAAACAGCCTCCGGTGTTCCCGGCGCGGTTCATCCGGGCCCGTCGTCGGTGGTCGTGAAACGGATCATGGCATGGGCGGCGGGTGCGGGGATAGCTGCCAGTCTTTCTCTTAAGGCACGCGGCACCGCGCCCAACCCTCAAGTGTCATCCCGGTGCTCGTCACCGGGACCCATCGTGCCGCAAGCTCGTCGACATGTTGGCGGAACGATTGCGCCACAGCGCGCTGCAACCCCTTCGTGTCACCACCAACGCCCGCACGCTCGGAGAAATGGGTCCCGGCAACAAGTGCCGGGATGACCGTCGTGAGGTTGCACCATCCGCCCCGCCTTCACGCCGTAGGTCGGGTCAAAGGAGCGCACGGCGCGACGCGACCCCGACAGCGACGTGCGCCGCAGCGCACCGCCAATCCTTCTTCCGGCCGTTCGCGACGACTCGAGAGCCGACGGAGCTTCGCACGCTGTTCTGTCGGGTCGCGCCCCGCCGACAGGCGGGCCTTGACCCGACTATGGCCCTTGGTGGGCCAGTGTTCTTGCCCCGACATTCCAACCCCAACGGCGTCATGCCGGCCTTTGGCGGAGCCATGCTCCGCATGGACGGCCGGCACCCAGACAAGCCGATGTGGCCCGCCGCGCGTTGCCCTGGGTCCCGGCCTCCGCCGGGATGACGGCCGAGGGGGGAACGACCGGACCCAATTTCAAACCTCCCCATCCCCCTCTTCCATCCGCCGCGCGTTGAGCCGCAACCGCTCCGCGAACGCCGCGCGCACATGCGCACGCGCGGCGTCGTCGGCGCCATTGGAGTCGCGGGCGCGGATCGCGGCGACGATCACCGCATGCTCGTCGAGCGACTGGCGGGCGCGGGCGGCGCTGGCGAGCGTGGTCGGGCCGAGCAGCGCCATCGCCTCGTGCAGCGCCTGGATCGCCTTGGTCAGGTAGCGGTTGCGGGCGGCCGCGTGGATGGCCGCATGGAACGCCCGGTTGGAGCGCGCCATGTAGGCCGGATCGGCGGCATGCGCGCGGTCGGCCTCGACCAGCTCGCCGAGTACGTCGATCTCGACGTCGCTCGCCTGGCGGGCCGCCAGCGCCGCGGCCGTCCCCTCCAGCGCCTCGCGCATGGCGTAGAGTTCGGCCACTGCCTGCGGCTCCAGCGCCGCGACCACCATGCCCCGGTTGCGAGCGTGGGTGGCGAGCCCCTGCGTCTCGAGCTTGCGCAGCGCTTCCCTGATCGGAGTGCGTGACAGCCCGAAGCGTTTCGCCAGCTCGATCTCCTTGAGACGCGTTCCCGGCGGCAGCGTGCCGTCGAGGATCCGCTCGTAGAGCCGCTGGTGGACATCCCCGCCGGCTTCCACCCGGGGCTGTCGGAAGTCGCCGCTGCCTGCCTCGCGCTTTGCCACGCCTCGCCCCGTTGCCAATCCACTCTCAATTGTATACACGGAAAAACAATCTGGACAACAGCAGGCCGGCGGCGGAGGACGGGATATGGCGGACAAGACCTGGGACGTGGTTGTGGTCGGCGGCGGCAACGCGGCGTTCGCGGCGGCGCTTTCGGCGCGCGAGCAGGGCGCGAGCGTGCTGGTGCTCGAATGCGCGCCGGAGGACGAGGCGGGCGGCAACTCGCGCTTCACGGCCGGCGCCATCCGTTTCGCCTACGACGGCGTCGAGGACATCAAGGCCGTGGTGCCGGACCTGACGCCGGACGAGATCGCCAACACCGATTTCGGCACCTACACCAAGGACCAGTTCTTCGACGACATGGCACGCGTCACCCAGCACCGTGCCGACCCGGACCTCGTCGAAGCGCTGGTGCAGAACTCCTTCGACACGATGAAATGGATGCGCGGCAAGGGCGTGCGCTTCCAGCCGATCTACGGCCGCCAGGCCTTCAAGATCGACGGCAAGTTCAAGTTCTGGGGTGGCCTCACCATCGAGGCATGGGGCGGTGGCCCCGGCCTCGTGCAAGCGTGGACTGATATCGCAAAGCGCGAGGGCGTCGAGGTCTGGTACCGGGCGCGCGCCCGCGACCTGCTGTTCGACGGCTTCCGGGTAACCGGCGTAAAGGTCAAGCGGCCGGACGAGATCGTCGACGTCACGGCGCGCGCGGTGGTGTTGGCGGCCGGCGGCTTCCAGGCCAATCCCGAGTGGCGTACGCGCTACCTCGGGCCCAACTGGGACGTCGCGAAGGTGCGCGGCACCCGCTACAACACCGGCGACGGCATCCGAATGGCGCTCGACATCGGTGCGGCGACGGCCGGCAACTGGTCGGGCTGCCACGCCGTCGGGTGGGAGATGAACGCGCCGGAGTTCGGCGACCTCGCGGTCGGCGACAACTTCCAGAAGCACTCCTATCCGTTCGGCATCATGATCAACGCGCGCGGCGAGCGCTTCGTCGACGAGGGCGCCGACTTCCGCAATTACACCTACGCCAAGTACGGCCGCGTGATCCTCAACCAGCCGAACCACTTCGCCTGGCAGATCTTCGACAAGAAGACGCTGCATCTGTTGCGTGACGAGTACCGGATCAAGCAAGTGACCAAGGTCTCCGCCGAAACGCTCGAGGAACTGGTAGCCAAGCTCGACGGTGTCGATGCGAAGGCAGCCCTCGCCAATATCGAGGCCTACAACAGGGCCGTCATGACGGACGTGCCGTTCAACCCGAACATCAAGGACGGCCGTGGCACGCGCGGCCTCGACGTGCCGAAATCGAACTGGGCAAACGTGCTCGATACCGCGCCGTTCGAGGCCTACGCAGTGACCTGCGGCGTCACCTTCACCTTCGGCGGCGTGCGCATCGACACCGAGGGCAGGGTTCTCTCGACCGACTACGAGCCGATTCCCGGCCTCACCGCGGCCGGCGAGATGGTCGGCGGCGTGTTCTACTACAACTATCCCGGCGGCACCGGCCTCATGAACGGCGCCGTGTTCGGCCGCATCGCCGGTGCGACGGCGGCGGCGATGGCCAAGGGCAACTGAAAGGTCGGCGCAACATGGATCTGCAACTCGGCGGAAAGACTGCCCTCGTCACAGGTGCCTCGGCAGGTATCGGCCGCGCCATCGCTAAGGCCTTGTCGGCGGAAGGCGTGCATGTCGCAATCACCGCACGACGGCGCGAGCTGCTCGAGGAAGCGGCCGGCGAGATAACGGCTGCAGGTGGCAAGACGCCGGTACTCGTCGTCGCCGACAACATGCAGCCTGAAGCACCGGAGGCGATCGCCACTGCGGCGCTGGCAGGTCTCGGGCGCGTCGATATTCTCGTCAACAACGCTGGCGGCTCGCGGCCGTTCAAACTGGACAGCTCGGAGCAGCAGTGGGACGAGGCGCTTACCCTCAATTTCACGCGCCACCGCCAGCTCACTCATCGCCTGCTCGACCGGATGATGGCACAGAAGTGGGGCCGCATCATCAACATTACCGGCAAGTCGGAGCCGGAAGGCATCAACGGCGCGTTCTGCGCCAAGGCCGCGATCCACTCGTGGGCGAAGGGCCTCTCGCGCGAGGTCGGCCGCCACGGCATCACGGTGAACTCGATTCCGCCGGGCCGCATCATGAGCGAGCAGATCCGCCGCAACTACACGCCCGAGTATCGCCAGTGGCAGTCCGAGCATGAGATCCCGATGGGCCGATATGGCGAGCCGGAGGAGCTGGCGGCACTGGTCGCGTTCCTCGCCTCGCCGCTCGCTCAATACATCACGGGCACGGTGATCCCCGTCGACGGTGGGCTGCGGCGCTACCAGTTCTGACTACGACGGTGGCGCGCTGGCGTGATGGCGTTACCGTTGCGCGAAGATGCCGGTTGGCAGCCGTGCCGGTTGTGCGCTATCGGCGCACGGCTCCATCAACCAGCAGGCGATAGGCGATGCGCGTCGATCAGATCTTTGCCACCTCGGTCTACAGCGCGAAGCTCGGCGGCAAGCGAGCCGGCGCGTTCCTCGACGAACTTCGGATCGCCTGTCGCGCGATCCAGCAGGAGGATGTCACCGGCCAGGACTGGTCGGCGCGGGCCGGCTACAAAGGCTACACTTCGTACGCCTCGCTCGATGACCTGCCGAGCCGCAGCCCCACGTTCGCCGATCTCGTCGGGCGGCTCGGCCCCCACCTGCTGGCGTTCGCCAACGCCGTCGAGTTCGACATGCGGGGCCTGACGCCGCATGTCGATTCGATCTGGATCAACGTACTCGAGCCCGGCGGCACCCATACCGGCCACATCCACCCCAACAGCGTCATCTCCGGCACGCTTTATCTCGACGTGCCCGATGGGGCGAGCGCGCTTCGTCTCGAGGATCCGCGACTGCCGATGATGATGGCTGCACCACCGCGCAAGGCGAAGGCCTCGGCGCACAACCGCTCGTTTGTCTACGTCGAGCCGTCGCCCGGCTCGGTCATCCTGTGGGAGAGCTGGCTGCGCCACGAGGTCACCGTGAACATGGCAGACGAGGATCGCGTGTCCGTCTCGTTCAATGCCGTGCTCGTCTGAGCCCGGGACGAGGTCTCGCGCGAAGGTTCGGATCAGAGCCCGACGCTCGTCAGCCAGGAGCGGATCGCACTCAACTCGCAAGGCAGTTCACGGGCGAGGTCGCCGGTGAACTGCCGCCAGGGGGCGAGATGGGCTTTGCTCACCGCCACCAGGCACGGCATCTCGCGCGCCAGCGCTTCGGCGATGGCAGGCCTGAAACCGCCGCCGTCCACCTCCTGTTTGCCGAACCGGTTGACGATCAGCAGTCGTGCCCCGGCTGCGATCGACGCCAGCGAAAGCGCCACGGCCTCCTCGAGAGCGACCGGATCGAGACGGCAACCGCGCGCCATCGGGCCTCGATCTTCGGTGATCCTGATGTTGCTGCCGGTGCCGAGATCGGAGAGCACCAGATCGCAAGCGTTGCGGTCCGGCCGGGCTTGCAGGGTCTGCAGCGCACCAGCCATCGCCAGCCCCGCCGGGCCGAGAATTTTTGTGAGGCCGCTGAGCACAGCGTCCACATCATCTCCGCGACCGCGATCGAACGGGATAGCGGCCAGCTTGGCCTGACTCATTCGCTACTGCTCCCGAGCTCTCGCGCGGTGCCGGGGATCCGGCAGCGGGCAAAGAATCCCGCGTTGGGGCAGAACGATGGTGGCACGGCGGGTCGCTGCGCGCAGTCGAGCAGTTCGTGGCACTCGGGAGCGCGGACACACGCGAGGCACTGAGTGCGGGCCTGGAAGTATGCCTCACCGCAATCGAGGGCGACGGCGCCGAGCGGATCGATGCCGACCGCGCCAATCATGCGATCGAGCAACTCTGCTCGACGCCACACACGATGATACATCGGCCAGGACGGTGGTGGCGATGCCCGGTGGTCGGACTGATTGCATCGAGGGGACATCGGCTGCTCTCCTTTCGAGCGCGCCAATTTGCGCGGCGATGTTCCCAGACCTCGCGAGTCCACGAATTGATCTGGATCAAAGCGCGACGAGGCGAAATGCCTCTCGCCCACCGCTCTCGAAGCAGCCGCCACGTTGGTCATGGGCGATAGAGATCCGTGCGCGTCGGTGGCAGCGGCGATGGGCCCCGGGCGCTTCTCGAGGCGAGCGTCTGGAAGATGCGGGCCGAGCCGCGGCCGAACGCCAGCGAACAGCCGGCGAGGTAGGCCATCCAGATGCGGTAGGTCGGCTCACCGACGATCGCGATCGCCTCGCTGCTTCTTGCGGCGAGACGCTCGCACCATAGCTCGGTTGTCCGTGCGTAATGCATGCGCCAGCCCTCGACGTCGTGCACCTCGAAACCGTGACGCTCCATGGCGCTGATGGTGTGACCGATGTCGTCCAGTTCGCCGCCGGGAAAGATGTACTTCTGCAAGGCCCGCTGCTCGGCGCGTGCAGAAAAGCGGCGATTCTTCTTCTTCGCGCGCCGCGAGATGGCATGATTGAGGAACAGTCCGTCCGGCGCCAGAACCCGCCGCACCGCGCCGAAATACCGGTCGATGTTGGCTATCCCGATATGCTCGTACATGCCGACGGAAGCGATCTTGTCGAACGTGCCCTCGATGTCGGCATAGTCGCGGATCTCGGCCGTGACGCGTCCTTCCAGGCCCTTGTCGCGGATGCGTGAGTTGGCGACGGTCAATTGCGCGTCCGACAGCGTGATGCCATGGGCGATCACTCCGTGATGCTCGGCGGCATGGCAGACGAGCGCCCCCCACCCGCAACCGATGTCCAGAAAGCGGTCGCCGGGCTTCAGGCGCAGCTTGCGGCAGATCATCTCCAGCTTGTCGGCTTGCGCCTGGTCGAGACCGTTCGACCACTCGGTGAAATAGGCGCATGAATAGACCATGTGCTCATCGAGAAAGAGCCGATAGAAGTCATTCCCGACGTCATAGTGGAACGTGATGAAGTCGCGGTTGTCGTCTTTGGCTCGGCCGGTTCCGGCCTCGTCGCCAGCATAGGCGCGGCCGCGGCCTGGACGTTCTGCTGGCGCTAGCAGGAATGGCCAGAGGGCTGCCGCGACCTTCCACTTGTCGACCGACCTGATCCGCCGCCGGCTGTCGCCGCCGGCCTCGATCGCGCGTCCAAGGTCGATCAATGTGCCCCCCTCGATGCCGATCTGGCCGGCAGCGTAGTGCTGGATCAGCCGGTCCAGCGTCGGCCGGCGGATGAGCGAGGCGATCACGCCGGGCGAGCCTATGGCAATGGCGAGAGGTGGTGCCGGTCGACTGCCGAGCGGCAGCAGACTGCCATCCCACAATCGCACGGCGATGTCGGCGTCGAGCGAGCGCGCGATTTCCGCGACGAGACGGCGGGCCGGCGCGAGATACCTGTCGGGGATCGTGGTCATGATGGCCCTTCCTAGACCACGAGCCGATGCGGCGCACAACTGCCACTCGCCTGGCCGTACGACAACGCCTGGCCACGTGACAATTGGCGTGCGGCATGTTTACGTCCGTCCTCGCCAACCAGTCTCCGGGCCTTGGCCCGGCAACAAAACTCTATGCGGCAAGGGAGAAAGCGCATGTCGCTTAGTCGGAGTTTCATCGGTGCGACGCTGCTCGGCGTCCTCGTGGGTGCGATCGGGAGTGAGGCCGCAGCATTCGACCTGAAGGGCAAAACGGTCGAGTGGGTGATCCCGTTTTCGGTCGGCGGTGGCTCGGACACCTGGGCGCGGTTCAACGCGCCGTTCCTGTCGAAGTACCTGCCCGGCCAGCCGACGGTTGTCGTCAAGAACGTGCCCGGCGGCGGATCGACCACGGGTGCCAATCAATTCGCTGGGTCCGCCAAGCCCGATGGGCTCACCATCTTCGGCACTTCTGGCTCGACGCAGTTTCCCTATCTCCTCGGCGACAAGCGGGTGAGGTACGAGTACAAGGACTGGAAGATGATCATGGCGGCGCCGACCGGCGGCGTCGCTTACATCTCGCCGAAGTTCGGCGTCAAGTCGGTGAAGGATCTCGGCAAGCTCAAGGGGACGCAACTGGTCTACGGCAGCCAGGGCGCAACCTCGCTCGATCTCGTTCCGATGCTCGGCTTTCGCATGCTCGGTCTCGACGTGCGTCACGTGTTCGGGATGAAGGGCCGCGGCGATGGACGGCTCGCATTCGAGCGCGGCGAAGCCACGATCGACTACCAGACCACCTCGGCCTACCTGAAGAATTCGGTTCCATTGGTGAAGGAAGGAAAGGCCGTACCGCTGTTCTCGTGGGGGGCGCTCGACGACGACGGCAAGCTGGTGCGCGATCCGACGTTCCCCGATCTGCCGCACTTCGTCGAGGCCTACGAAACGATTCACGGCAAGAAGCCGGCCGGCATCGAGTGGGACGCCATGAAGGCCTTCCTCATCTCGGGCTTCCCGGCGCAGAAGCTTCTGGTACTGCCGAAAGGCACGCCCGACGCCATCGTCGAGGTCTATCGCGAGGCGATCCGCAAGATGAAGAAGGATCCCGAGTACCAGGCCAAGCGCAAGAAGGCGATCGGCGACTACGAGCAGGAGACCGATAAGCTCGGTTTGGCTCTCTACAAGGAAGGCACCACCATAACGCCGGAAGCCAAGGCCTGGGTGCGCGATTTCCTGACCAAGGCGCACAACGTCAAGTTCTGAGCCGGGCGGGTCTGCGCTCTCCTGCGCTCGCGGTCTTGCACGGTCGGCCGCCACGGTCTGGCCGTGCAAACCACATCTGTACGGTCCGGTAAGTCCGCCCCCATGCTCGATACTCTTATCACGGCGCTCGCCGACCTGATGGCGGTGAAGCACCTCGCCTATATGATGCTAGGCATTCTGGTCGGGCTGATGGTCGGCATCCTGCCGGGTCTCGGCGGCATCGCCGGCATGTCACTGCTGATGCCCTTCATCTACGGCATGGATCAGGTCTCGGCGCTCGCCATGTTGGTCGGCCTCGTCGCCGTGATACCGACCGGCGACACGTTCACCTCGGTGCTGATGGGCATCCCCGGCTCGTCGGCGAGCCAGGCGACGGTGCTCGACGGTTTCCCGCTCGCCAAGAAGGGCCAGGCCGCGCGGGCGCTGTCGGCAGCCTTCTCCGCCTCGCTGCTCGGAGGCGTGTTCGGCGCGCTGGTGCTGACGGCGTTCGTCGTCGTCGCCAAGCCGCTGATACTCGCGTTCTCAACGGCGGAGCTGTTCATGCTCGCCGTGCTCGGCCTTTCGGTGGTCGGCGTGCTTGCCGGAGAGAACATGGCGCGCGGCATAGTCGCCTGCGGCATGGGTCTGCTCGTCGGTGCGATCGGTGCCGCACCGGCTACAGGCGAGACGCGGATGGACCTCGAGATCGTCTATCTGCAGGACGGCATCAAGCTGGTGATCATCGGTCTCGGACTGTTCGCCATTCCCGAACTCTGCGACCTGATGCGCCGCAATCGCCCGATCGCCGCCGAGAGCGGTCTCGGTGCCGGCTGGTTGCAGGGCGTCGCCGATACGTTCCGCCACTGGTTCCTCGTGCTGCGCTGTGCGGTGCTCGGCACGATCGTCGGCGCCATCCCCGGTCTCGGAGGCGGCGTCGTCGACTGGATCGCCTACGGTCACGTGGTGCAGACGACGAAGACCGATCCGCACTTCGGCGAGGGCGACATTCGCGGCGTGATTGCACCGGAGAGCGCCAACAACGCGCTGCAGGGCGGCGCGCTGATGCCGACGCTGCTGTTCGGCATTCCTGGCTCGGGCAGCATGGCGGTCTTCCTCGGCGGCATGGTGCTGCTCGGAATCCAGCCCGGACCGTCGATGGTGACGACCGAGCTGCATCTCACCTATACGATCGCATGGACGCTGGCGCTGGCGAGCGTGATCGGCGCGGCCATCTGCTTTCTGCTGGCCGCCCCCATATCGCGGCTGACCATGATCCCCTTCAATCTCATCGCGCCGGCGATGATCATGGTGATCTGCTTCGCCGCCTTTCAGGCACAGCGAAGCATGATCGACCTGCTGACGCTGTTCGTCATCGGGCTGGTCGGCCTCTTCATGCGCCGCTTCGGCTATCCGCGGCCGGCGTTTCTCGTCGGTTTCGTGCTGTCGGATCAGGCCGAGAACTACCTCTATCAGTCGGTTCAGTTCTACGGCTTCAATTTTGTCACTCGCCCAGGCGTCATCATCATCGGCGTGCTCGCTGCGCTGTCGATCTGGGCTGCAACACGCTCGCGGGTATCGGAGCAGGGCTCCGTCCGCCTAGGTGGCACCTCGACAGGCGAGGTCGAGGTGGCGCGGCCGGCCCGGCGTTGGCCGCAGATCGTCTTCGTGACGCTGATCGTGGCGGCACTGCTGTTCGCGCTGTGGAGCACCTACGGGCTGTCGTTCCTCGGCAAGGTCTTTCCAGCGAGCATGGCGACGCTGACGCTGCCGTTCGCGCTCTGGCTGTTGGTCAGTCTCGGAACGGGGCCGCGCCAGAGCACCGCCAACCACGATCAGGAGCAGACCGGCGAGCACGTCGGCAATCCAGAGGTGGCCAATGTGTGGACATCGGTTGCCTGGTTCGCGCTGTTGTTCGGGCTCACCGGCCTTGTCGGCTTCGTGATGGCGCTCGTCGTGTTCATGATGGCCTACCTGATCATGCGCACCCGACTCGGATTGGCAGGCTCGATCGCCTACACGGCCGTCGCGATCGGTGGGATGGCCGCCCTCGGCCACTTCCTCACGCTCGATTTCCCGGCAGGACTGCTGCAGTCCTACGTCGAGCTGCCATGGCCGTTGAAGTGATCGCGAACAACTCGTGATTCATGGCGGCGCGATGGTGGCGACGGCGATGAGACTGCCGTCTGGTTCGCGCCGCGCGACGATCATTTCGCCGGATGCGGTAGCTCGGCCGGTGAGCGCTGAGATCACCACCTGGTGTGTGACCATGAGCACGCGGACATCGGGCGCTAGCGCCCGGGTGCCCGTGTAAATGGCGGAGACCTGTGTCGGCCGGCGCGCGGGATCGTCGAAGAACGAGTTGAGCGCCGGCGCAATTTCCGGCTCCTGCCCCGTCGCGAGGCGGGCCGTTTCCAGGCACCGGCACCAGGCGCTCGACAGCACCACGTCGAACACCAGGCGGTGCCTCGCGGCCGCGGAGCGGATCCGCCGCGCCTGGGCACGGCCGGCCGCGTCGAGGTTGCGCTGCGTGGCGCAGTCGTCCAGGCGGTAGCCCTTCGGATCGCCGAAGCCCGGCGCGTTGGCGTGGCGCATCAGAACCACATGCCCCGGCGTTCCGGCCAGCTGCCAGGCAGCGTCGTCAGCGTGCGCAGTGCGCAGGCCGAGTCCGAGGCTGACCATTGCTGTGACCAGCGCAGCCGCGGCCACCAGTGCGTGCACGAGCAGCCCTCGTGTCCATGTGCGCCGGTCCTCGTCGCTGTCCGACAGAATGTGGACGTGGTTGCGGTATCGATCGCATGGCATCATGGCACTTCGCCTCCTCACCATGCCCGACCAACGCATAGGGCGGCGCGGCGGATCAGCGGCCGGACGTCGCGGCGGCCGCGAAGGGGTGGTACGCGAGTCGCGCGCTCAGTTGCCGTCCTCCGGCAACCTCGGCAGCGGCAGCACGGTGATGCCATCCTCGGCGAGTTCACGCACCTCGCCCGCCGTCGCCTCGCCGTATATGCCGCGCGGCTCGGCCTCCTCGAAATGGATGCGTCTTGCCTCCTCGGCGAAGCGGTCGCCAACATAGTCGGCGTTCTGCGTCACCTCCTCGCGCAGCCGACGCATCATGGCGACGAGCTCGGCTCGTTTCGCTGCAGCTTCGGCAGCCTGAGGGTTGGCGACGGGCACCATCTCGCGAATGGCGTCGGCGCGTGCCTCGCGCTTCTCAGCCGTCGCCACGGCCGGCGCCATCGGCGCTTTCACCACCTGTGCCGAGCCGCACGCCGGGCAGAGAACCTCGTGCTTTGCTGCCAGCACATCGAAGTCGCCGCTCGAGCGGAACCACGTCTCGAAGGTGTGACCGTCCTGACAGGTGAGATTGTATCGGATCATGCGATAGGTCTTGGCTCCATCCGTGCCTGCATGTCGTCCTGCACCATTACCCGAACCCGACGGTGCCCGGAAATGGATCGACGCCCGCGGCCGGCGCGACGCGGAACGGCCGGTCGTGCGTCAGCGACGGCACCCTCTGGCGCGCCTCGATAACGCGAGCCATGTCGATGTCCACCAGCACGACGCTTTCCGCCATGTGATCCGCTTCGGCGATGACCTCACCCCACGGCGAGATCGCGATCGAGTGGCCGTAGGTCTTGCGGCCGGATTCATGCTCGCCGGCCTGCGCGGCTGCCAGCACGAAGCACTGGGTCTCGATGGCGCGGGCGCGCAAGAGGGCGTGCCAGTGCGCAATGCCGGTCGGCACGGTGAAAGCAGACGGCACCGCGATGATTTCTGCACCAGCGTGCGCGAGCGTCCGGTAAAGTCCAGGGAAACGCATGTCGTAGCAGATCGTGATGCCGAGGTTGCCCCACGGCAGGCGGACCAGAACCGCCTCGTCGCCCGGCCGGTAGTTGCGGCTTTCGCGGTAGCGCTCGCCACCAGGCAGCTCGACGTCGAACATGTGGATCTTGTCGTAGCGCGCAGCGAGCCCGCCGTCGGGCCTGAACAGCAACGCGCGATTGGCGAGCCGCTCCGGTTCCACCTGCACAGCCATGGAGCCGACATGAAGCCAGATGCCGAGTTCGCGAGCCAGCCCTGAGAAATGAGTAATCGCCGGGTTGCCGTCCTCCGCCGCCACGGCCGTGAACAGCCGCTTGCGGTCCATCTCCATCAGCGTGGTCACCTCGGGCGTCTGTACGTAGTGGGCGCCTTGCGCGGCGGCCTCGCGGACGAGACGGCCGGCGGTGGCCAGATTACGCTCGACATCGCGACCGGTGCACATCTGTACGAGGCCGGCGCGGAAGCGCGGGGCAAGGCAGCGGTCTGCCTCGGATGCAGGGCTCATGGTGACCTCATCCGGCGAGCAGTGGATCTAGGCCGCCGGCACGGTCGAGCGCGTGCAGATCGTCCGAGCCCCCGACGTGCGTTTCGCCGATGAAGATCTGCGGCACGGTATTGCGCCCGCCAGCGCGCTCCCGCATGGCAGCGCGCAGTTCCGGTCGACCGGTCACGTCGATTTCCTCGTAGTCCGCACCCTTTGCGTCGAGGAGCCGCTTGGCCATCATGCAATAGGGGCAGAGCATGGCGGTGTACACCGTAATCCTCGGCATTGTCGCTCCTGGTGAGACGCTGTCGCCGCGCCGTGGGGCGGATGACGCAGAATAGAGAATTATGACGAGAAAGGCATGTCCGAAAGGTGACTACTGCCTAGGCTCGCCGGAGCCCGGCGGGTCGCCTCACAAATTGATACGCGACGTGTCGGTGACAAGGGCCAGCGCCAACACGTCGACGCGCTTCGCGCCGGCACGCCTCAGTGCCCTCGCTGCTGCCGAGATGGTGGCGCCGGTCGTGATCACGTCGTCGACGATGACGATGCGGCGGTCTGCGACCGCTCCTCGCTTCGGCCCGGGGACTGCGAAGGCACCACGCACGTTCAGCTTGCGCTCTTCGATGGTGAGGCCTACCTGGGAGGGTGTGCGGCGTGTCCGCACCAGCACCAGCGGGTCGGCCGGCACGCCTGTTTCGCGCGCGAGGTCGTTGGCGAGTATCGCCGCTTGATTGAAGCGGCGCGCCACCAATCGCCAGCGATTGAGCGGGATCGGTACGAGCAGATCGGCATCGTGCAGCAACTCATCGCCGGCGAGCCGAAGCCAGCCCGCGAACAGATGGCGCGCAACGTGGCTATCGGAGTATTTGAATCCGTGCACCAGCCGGCGCATCAGCGGGCCGAACGTGGCGACCGCGCGGGCGCGGTCGTAGGCGGGCGGGTTTGCCATGGCGCCGACCGAGACGATCGTCGGGCTGCCGGGATCGAATGGCATGGGGATGCCGAGCCTATCGCACAGCGGCGGGCGGATGAAAGCTATGTCGCGCCAGCAGGTCGGACAGAGTGTATCGCGGTCGCCGACGCGCTCGCGGCAGGCGAGGCAGGCCGGCGGCACGACGAGGTCGGTGAGGCGCTCGAAAATCCGTCCGGCGATGGTGCGAGGCTGGCGCAGGCGACGGTGTGGCGCGGCTCGCGTGGCCGGCACGGCGTCGGCTTCGTTGAACAGGTCGGCTTGCGACATGGCGGATTGTCGTATCGAGGAGCTGAAGGACGTGCGCCCGAAGGCCGTACACTGCTCAATCGGCGATCGGACTGCAAGTGCCAGGAGGCATGGAGGAACCGCGATGGCGGATCTTGAGTGACCCTGATGAGCGAGCAATCGACACCGTCATCGGCGACCGCACCGTTCGACCGGCGGCTTCTGGTGCGCCGGCGTTCGCGCGCGCTCGCCGAGGTCGAGGCGGGGAGAGCCAGGCAGGCCACCTTCCTGCTCGAGCGCGTTGCGCAGGATCTCGTCGACCGGCTCGCCGCGGTCAGGCGCGAGTTCGCGACCGTGCTGGTACTCGGCGCCTACGCCGGAGCGACCGGTCGCATCGTACGGGCGGCGTTGCCGCGGGCGCTGGTCATCGAAACGGAGCTTTGCGAGCCGGTCGCGCGTCGCTGTGGCGGGCCCGTGGTGGTCGCTGACGAGGAGGCACTGCCGTTTCGCGACGGCTCGTTCGATCTCGTCGTCTCCGCGCTGTCGTTGCAGATGGTCAACGATCTGCCCGGCGTGCTCGCGCAGTGCCGGCGCGCCCTGAAGCCGGACGGGCTGCTGCTCGCTGCCATAACCGGCGGACGCACGCTCGCCGAACTGCGCGAGGCGCTGCTGGTCGCCGAAGCGGAGTTGACCGGCGGCGCCGCGCCGCGTGTTGCGCCGGTCGCGGACGTCCGCGATCTCGGCGCGCTGCTGCAGCGGACCGGCTTCGCCTTGCCGGTCGCTGACAGCGACGTGGTGACGGTCACCTACGACAGCCCGCTCGAGGTTCTGCGCGATCTCAGGGCAATGGCCGCCACCAGCGTGCTGGTCGATCGCCCGCGCCGCCCGCTCCGCCGCGACGTTCTGATGCGGGCGCTCGCCATCTACACCGAGCGCTTCGCCCTCCCCGGCGGCCGCGTGCCGGCGACCTTCGAGATCCTCACCCTGACCGGCTGGGTGCCGCACGAGAGCCAGCAGAAGCCGCTGCAACCCGGCTCGGCGTCCGCACGGCTCGCAGATGCGCTCGGGGTGACGGAAGGAAAGTTGGGGAGGTAAGGTGTCGATCCCCAAAGTCGGATTCCCATCGTCGTCATGCCGGTCTCCGCCGGGGTGACGGCTGAGGGGGGATGAAGAAAGAAGCGAAAGCACGGATGCCTGGATAGGGGAACAAGCCGTGGGGTGGCTGCCACGCTCGACCGGTCCCGATCGTCCGCTTTCGGGCCCACACGAGCAATCAGCGGGACGATGGCTCCTGCGCGTTCGGCGATGATCGCCCCCTCGCCGCCACGCCCACCGATGCCATCCTCGGCCTCGCCCCGAGAACCCATCGCTCAGCAATCCCCGAGCACCGATTCTGACTCACAAGACCCGTTGCTGCCTTGAGGAAGCATTTCCGGGGAACCGACGGTCGACGCCAGGAAGCCGACAGATGTAGGCTGGCGAGGTGCGACCAACCCTCGCATTAGTCCAACACTCGGGAACCGCAAATGTCGCTCACCCTGTTCGCTTCGCCCGGCTCAAGTTCACTTGCGGCACATATTGTTCTTCAAGAGATAGGCGCGCCGTTCGAACTCACGCTGATCTCGCACCATGGTGAGGGTGCCGGCACGCACAAGCCGGAATTTCAGAAAATGAATCCAAAGGGGCGTGTGCCCGTGCTGACCGACGGCACGTTCGTGCTGACGGAGTCGGCTGCGATCCTTATTCATTTGGCGTCGCAGCACCAAGATGCTGGTCTCATGCCGGCTGGGCCGGACGGGTTGGTGCGCGCAGTGGAGTGGTTCAACTGGTTGTCGAGCACCGTCCATGCCGTCGCTGTGCGAATGATCTGGCGCGCGGACTTCTTTTCAGACGATCCGGCGACACATCCGGCCATCGTAAGCAAAGGACGTGAACATCTAGCCAATGCACACGCGCTCATCGAACAACGCATACAGGATCGCGACTTTGCCGTTGGCAATGCCTACTCCATCGTCGACCCGTGTTTGCTCGGCTATTTCCGTTGGGGCAACCGGATGAAGCTCGATATGGCCGGGAGCTTCCCCGCATGGACTGCGCATGCACGTCGCCTTGAAGCCCGTCCTGCCGTGCAACGCGCGCTCGCTGCTGAGAAAGTCTCGCTTTGGGCTTAGTCCGCACCTTCCCACATAGCGTCCGCGCCAATGGCGCGTTTCGTCGACCGCTCGACTTCCGGAAGTGGCCCTCCGCGTCGAGTGGGTCGTTCTGCGCGATGGGCTCTCAGGATCACAGTCGAGAGCGGGGCGACTGGGGAGTGCATCGCCCGCAGTTGCTCAGCTCCAGTTCAGTTACCCGCGCCGCACTCTGTCCGTTGTTCGAGCAATCGCGCCGTGCAGACTCGCCGTTAACCCAGCCCCGCCCCCGCCGCCGGGTTCACCATGTGTCGCGGCTTCTTCCCAAGCGAGACGTCGGTGATCGAGCGTAGCGCGGTGCGGGCGATGTCCTCGAAGCATTCGTCGGTCCAGCACAGCGCGTGCGGCGTGATGATGGTGTTCTTCATGGCGAGCAGCGGGCTGTCGGGCGAGATCGGCTCGACCTCCGTCACGTCGAGAGCTGCCGCAGCGATCTGGCCCGATGTGAGCGCCGCGACCAGCGCCGCCTCGTCGTGGATCGGGCCGCGACCGACGTTGAGATAGGCGGCGGTCGGCTTCATCAGGCCGAAGGCACGGGCGTTCAACAGGTGGCGCGTTTCGGGCGTCAGCAGGCAGCACACCACCACGAAGTCGGCCGTCTTCAGCACCTCGTCGAACGGCAGGATGCGGGCGCCGAGCGCCTCGATCGCCTTGACGTCGGCATAAGGGTCGGCGGCGACGATGTCCTTGAAGAACGGCCGCGCGAGCCGGATGATCTCCTGGCCGATGCTGCCGGCGCCGACGAGGCCGAGCGTGCGCGAGGTCAGCCCCGTGCCCATGTATTCGACGCGGTCGTTCCAGCGGCCTGAGCGGACCAGAGCATCCTTGTCGAACAGCCGGCCCGCCAGCGCGAACAGCAGCGTCAGTGTCGCCACGGCTACCGGCCGGCGCACGGCGAGCGGCGTGTTGGTGACGATGACGCCGGCCTTCGTCGCCGCGTCCACGTCGACCGTGTCGTAACCGACGCCGTTCCGGGCGATAATCCGCACGCGCCGATCCGGCCCGGCGAGACTGGCCGCCGTCACGCGCGGCAGGTTGACGTGCAGTCCGTCGTAACGGGCGGCGATGTCGGGCGTGATCTCCGGCACGTCTTCGGGCAGCCACTCCCACGCGATGTCAGGGTTGGCCTTCAGCTCGTCGAAGGCCGCAGGATTGAAACATGGCGTGCCGCTACTCGTGATCAGGTCGCGCGTCACGCCCACCTTGAACACCGTCATCACGCGCCTCCTTTCGCCTTGCCCTTGCCGGACTTGGCGCCGGCCCCGGGGGACTTCACGTCCGCGACGCCCGCGAGCACGCCTTTGATGCCGGCCACCAGCAGGCCCATGTCGGTGCCACTGGCGATCATGTTGAAGCCGCGCGTGCGATAGACGCGTGCCGTCTCGGCGTCGGCCGCCATGAAGCCGAGCCCCTTGCCGTGGCGGCGGGCGGCGGCGACGATGTGATTGAGTGCCGCGATGTAGCGCGGATCGTCGAATTGGCCCGGTATGCCGAGGAAGTTGGTGAGGTCGAAATGGCCGACCCAGAGCACGTCGATACCTTCGACGGCCGCGATATCCTCCACGTGATCGAGACCTCGCTCTGTCTCGATCTGGGCGATGACGAGCGTGCGCGCGTCGGCGGCCTTCATCTTGTCGTGCGGGGTGCCCGGCGCGTAGTCGTCGTGCGCGAAGCCGAACGCGGCGCCACGCCGGCCGCGCGGCGGATAATGCGTCGCTTCGACGATGGCGCGGGCCTGCGCTTCGCTCTCGACCATCGGGATCATCACGCCCTCGACGCCGATGTCGAGTGCGCGGGCGAGGAAGTGATAGTCGGAGCGTGGCACGCGCACCATCGGCACGATCGGCAGGCCGCGGCAGCAAGCGACCTGCCACTTGATACTCTCGAGCCCGGCGCCGGTATGCTCCATGTCGTAGATGACGTAGCGGCAGCCGGCATGCACCAGAAGTTGCGGGATGCCCGGAGCGAACAGCTCGAACAGCATTGTCCCGGGCACGGTCTCCCCGGTGAGCACCGCCTTGCGCAGGTCGGCGCCGCGTGACGCAGTGGCCATTTCCTGTTCCTCCCCAGACGAACACCGCCCGCGTCACACGCGGGCGGTGTCAGTCTACAGGGAATCGGCGGGGAGGGGCGAGCCGATCGCCCTGATCACGGCGAGGCAGCGCGCTTGGCTCAGGTCTGTCGGCGCGGCGACCCGAAGCGTCAGTCGCGTTGGCGCGGCAGGTCGGCGAAATCGCGCGAGACTTCGCGGAAGGCCTGGCCACGGTCGAGACCGATATCCTTCAGCATCCGGTCGTCCAGGCGGGCGAGGTCGCGACGCTCGCGGTAGACCTGCAACGCGAGATCGATCCAGGACAACGCCCGGCCGGCCTGCTCGGCAGTCAGGAGCAGCGCCTCGCCGGCGGCGGCGGTGAAGGTGGCGAACGCCGATGTGTGCGACTGATGTGGGCTCATGATCGTCTCTCCTCCGAGGAGATTTGCTCTCGTCGCCTCCCGACCTCACTCGCTCCGAGCGGACAGGTTCGGCGATGTGCGCACCCTACGCGCCGCTCTTGCATAACGACATCTAATTATAATACTGAGTGACATCATGGATCGTTATGTTTGACCCGGAGCTGTACATGGCCCGCGATCTCGACATTTCACTGCTGCGCGCGTTCACGGCTGTGGTGGAAACAGGAAGTGTCACGGCCGCCGCACGGCTGCTGAACCGCACGCAGGCCGCCGTGAGCCAGCAGATCAAGCGACTCGAGGATCAGTTGGGGGCCGAACTGTTCGACCGCGGCCACAAGCGCGTCTCACTCGCGCCGCCCGGCGAGAGACTGCTCGCCCATGCAACGCGCCTTGTCGCGCTCAATGACGAGACGTGGGGGCTGATGACGACGCCGCACTACCGCGGCGAGGTCCGACTGGGCGTGCCGTGCGACATCGTGCCGACATACGGCCCAGCGATCCTCAGGCGCTTCGGCGCCGCGTGGCCGGAAGTTCGTGTCAGCCTGTCGACCGGAGATTCGGCGGAACTGCTCGCCGAGCTGGACCATGGCGAGATCGATCTCACGTTGACCACGGAGCTGAAGCCGATCTCCCGCCATGGCGAAATGCTGCGCCGCGATCGGTTGGTGTGGGTGACCGGGCCTGGTAGCGATGCTCATCGTCGTGATCCGCTGCCGCTCGCCATCGGCGCGCCGACCTGTCGTTTCCGGCCCGTGGTGCTCGACGCCTTGCGCCGGGCTGGGCGCGACTGGCGTTTCGTGCTCGAGGTCGCGAGCCAGGAAGCGGCGAACGCCACCGTGTTCGCCGGGCTTGCGGTCAATGCCACATTGTCGGCCTCGGTCGCGCCGGGCCTCGAGATCATCGGGTCGGAGCAGGGGCTGCCCGAGCTGGAAGAATTCGGCATCAATCTGTACCTGCCGCCGACGGGTGGGAGCGAGTTGGCGAACGAGCTCGCCCGCCACATCAGGGCAGACTTCGCCGCGCGCTTCGGCGAGCTTCCTGGCCGGCAGGAGGTACGCGCCGCGTGAGAGGCCTGGTGCAGCGCTGGCGCCGCCGCTACTGGCGCCCCGACCGCGTGGCACTCGCCCGTCTCAGCGACCACGCACCGGCGACGGTGATCACCGGCGCATCGAAGGGCCTCGGGCGTGCGCTGGCCGATGCATTCGCGGGAGACGGCAACCGCCTGGTTCTGGTCGCCCGCGACCGGCCGTTGCTCGAGCTGGCTGCAGCCGCCATCGCTGCCCGCGGCGCGCCCGTGCCACTGGTCGTCGCGCTCGATGTCACCCTGCCTGATGCCCCCGCGCGCATTCGCGCGGCCCTGGCGTCGCAGGGACTGTTCGTGGACGTTCTCGTCAATTGCGCCGGCATCGGCCAGGCGGGCCTGCTCGCCGAGGCGGATCCGCAGCGAATCGAGGCGCTTGTCGCCCTCAACGTCGCAGCCCTCACCCGTCTCACGCACGCGGCATTGCCCGACATGCTGCTTCGCGGACGAGGTGGCATAATCAACATCGCCTCGCTGGCGGGCGTGCTGCCGGGCCCCGGCCAAGCGGCGTACTACGCCAGCAAGGCCTACGTGATGTCGTTCACCGAGGCTGTGGCCGAGGAATGCCGTGGCCGAGGCGTCCGCATCGCGGTCGCGGCGCCGGGGCCGATCGACACCCGCTTTCACGACCGCATGGGGGCCGGTGGTGCCTTCTATCAGCATATCGCGCTGTCGATGGGTCCACAGTCGGTGGCCAGATGGGTCCGGCTCGGTTATCGACTTGGCATGACGGTTATCATACCCGGCGTCAGGCCCCTGTTGGTGTGGCCGTTCGCGCGGTATCTGCCGCATCTGCTGACCGCGCCCCTGATGAAGTTTCTTCTGCTGCCACGCGCGAAGAATGGACCTCACGATGCGAAATGACGAGATGCCTGTGATCGCCGCATCGGGCGCAGCCGTGACGAGGTCATCCGGGACCGATGCGCCGCCGCGGCCGATCCTCGTCGTCCTCCACCAGCAGCACTCGAATCCCGGTCACATCGGCCAAACGCTCGTCCGCCACGGTCATGTGCTCGACGTCCGCCGGCCGCGCTTCGGCGACAGCTTGCCGCTGACCCTCGCCGAGCACGACGGTCTGGTCATCTTCGGCGGCCCGATGAGCGCCAACGATCCCGACGACTACATCCGGCGGGAAACGAATTTCATCGGCGTCGCGCTGAAGGAGGAGAAGCCGTTTCTCGGGGTCTGCCTCGGCGCGCAGATGCTGGCGCGCCTGCTCGGCACGATGGTGTTCGAGGATCCTGACGGATCGGTCGAGATCGGCTACCACAATGTTCGCGCGCGACCCGAGGCAGCCGGACTGTTCGGCGGCGGCCTTCCGGTTTGGCCGTCTCGGTTCTATCAGTGGCACAAGGAGGGCTTCGAGCTGCCTCCAGGCGCCACGCTGATCGCGGAGAACGACAGTGCCTTCCCGAACCAGGCGTTCAGCGTTGGACGAACGGCGATCGGCATCCAGTTCCATCCGGAGATCACGTACGCGATGGTATCGCGATGGAGCGGGCACAATCCGTCGCGGTTGACCGCAAGCGGCGCCCAGGCGCGCGAGGCGCAACTCGCCGATCACCTGGCGCATGGTCCGGCGGTGCGTCGATGGCTGGACGTATTCCTCAGGCGCTGGGTTGCCGAAGGTCGCATCGGGGCGCTGTAGGCCCGAATCTTTCATGTCACCAGGCGCGCGAACGCCGACATGATGTGCTCGAGCAGTGCTGGGCCCTGCGTAGGCAGTTTCGGCGAAACGACCGCGATGGCAAGTCCGGCAGCGGCCAGCGCCGTCAGCCACATGCCGAGATAGCCGCCCAGGGCTCGAAACACGCTGGTCCGGTGCGGCTCCTCTCGCTGCGTGCCCGCCCGAAGCCGATCATCGCTGTCGCGCAAGAGCCGGTGCATCAGCCTTGTGGTATCACCCGCGACGTACGCACGCGAGCCGGACCGCAGGTACTCGATCCTCGTCTCGCCGAAGAACGCGAAGGTGCGTGCTGCAGAGCTGTCGCCATTCGCCCGCGATGACACGCCCTGCACGTAAAGCAGACCGTCGAGACCCGTCAGTGCGTCCGCCCCGAGCCAGCGACCGAGCATGGCTCTCACCTCGGCACTGGACATCGGCTGGCCTTGGTCGTCGACGGTCAGCAGGATCAGATCGGCGCCGGCGTGCGCGCCGAGCACCTGATCGATCTCCCACGACAGGCCCTTCGATCGACCCATCCGCAGGATCACCAACCTCGCGCGAGCAATCAGTTCCAGCACCGCGTCCTGCCAGATCTCCTCCCACGCATAGAGCCGCACGGCGCCGCTCGCCGGCAGCCTCTCGCCGGGTCGCCCAATGGCGAGGAATCCCGCACCCGGCGGTAGCGCCGCTGCGATCGTCTCCTCGATCGACCACGTCTTGAGGCGCTTCCACGCGAGGATCAGCTCGTGGCTGATCACCGCCAGATTTGCGACCAGCATGCGCGTACTGCCCACTGGCGTCAGCGGCGGCAGCCGCGGTTCCGACTCGGTCAGAAATGTCGGGCCCTCGTACGGTTCGAGGGCTCCGCTGTTGATGATCTCGTCATCACGCCGGAAGTCGCGCAGATAAAGCACGAAGGGGCGATCGAGCAACGCGCCGAGGTCGCGACCGTCGCAGTTGAACGCTAACCTGGCGAACCGTTCGATGCGGAAGTCGATCATCAGGTACACGCGCACCAGCACGGCGAGCGCAAGCAGCGACAACAGCGGGCCGCTGAGCAGCAGCGACAGTGCGTCCACCGAGTTCAGAATGTCGTACAGCGAATGCTTGCGCCAGTGACGCTCGACGACCGATGCCAAGATCCGCCTGTTGATTTCGACGAGGACGGCAACGGCCGGTACGACGATCACAACGAGAAAGGTCACGCGCAGAAGCAGGAGTGCGACCGCCGCGGACAGGCCTGCAGCAGGACTGATCCACCAGGCCTCGCGGGCCCGGCGGAGACCGCCGAGTGTCGCGCGCGTGTCGACCGTCATGAGACCGCCAGCAGAAATCAATTCAATGTTGGACCGTAGCATAGCGGTCGCTTCCGGCGCCAGCCGCGGGCTAAGGCGCAGGAGTTCAAACGGCCGGCATTCTGGTCGAGCTGTAGGCGTCACGTCGCACGCGGGCGGTCTTGCGGATATGTTCGGCTATCCGCGGATGAGCGGCCTCGAGGCGGGCGAAGTCCTCGCGGTGCAGTTTCAGCAGTCGCGACTTCTTGCGCGTCAGGAAGCGCGCGCCCGTATTTTCCCCCTCGAGCATCGAGACGACACCGAAGAAATCGCCGGTGCCGAAGCGCGTCGACGCGTCGGGCCGGTGCGCCTCGACCTCGCCGGCGGCGACGAAGTACATCGCGTTGCCGGGGCCTTCCGGCATCACCTCGACGTTGGGCGGGAGATGCTGCGCGTGCAGCAGCGGCATGATGAGCGCGACATCGCGCGCGTCGAGATCGGCGAACGCCGGAATGCGCGACATCAGCGACCACGTTATGACGAAGTCGCGTCGACCCACTTCCTGCGCGAAGCCGGTAGAGACGATGGCCACCGGCAACGCCAGGATGCACAGGCCGACCACCATGGTGAACATGGCGAACAGGCGGCCGAAGGGAGTTTGCGGGGTGACGTCGCCGTAGCCGACCGTGGTCAGCGTGGTGACCGCCCAGTACGTCGCTTGCGGCACGGAACCGAAATGGTCAGGCTGCCGGTGCCCCTCGAGATAGTACATGCCGGTTGCCGACAGCAGCACGGCGGCGGCGAGCAGCAGACCGGCGCCGGACAGCGATCGGCGCTCGTTATAGATGACACGGATCAGCGTGTGCATCGCCGGCGAGTATCGTGACAGCTTCATCAGTCGGAGCAATCGCAGAACGCGGAGCACGCGCAGGTCCATCGGCACGAGCGCATGCAGGAAGAATGGCAGAATCGCCAGCAGGTCGATGATCAGATACGGGCGGAGCGCGAACTTGACCCGCGCTTTCCAGGGTGGCAGGCGCTTGAGGAACGGCACCTCAACGGCCGTCCAGATACGCGCAGCGTACTCGAGCGTGAAGACGACGACCGAGACCACCTCGAAGGCGTAGAGCCAGCGGCCATATCGCGCTTCGATCGAAGGTACCGTTTCCAGCATGAAGCAGACCACGCTGGCGATGATCATCGCGATGATGAACGCGTCGAACAGCCGCGATGCTCGATCGACGCCGCGGCCGACCTCGACGATCTCGTAGGTGCGGCGTCGCCACGCTTCGAGTGGGGTAGGGGCGCGGTGCTGCGGGGGCGAGGTCGGCAGGTCGTGCACAGGCCGGGTCCGGGGCTTGCCGGGCGACGCTTGCCACGGCCGTTCAGGTCTGGAATGAGGCGATCGGCCCGACTGTATACGCCGCATTTCCAGCGCGAAAGTGGCCGCTCCGCCGATGGCGACGATCCCCGATGTCGCAGCGGCCGGTACCGCCAGGTACCGGCCGCTGTCGTTCAGCTCGAATTCGGCTGTCGCGACGTCTCAGGCACCGAGGCCCGGCGCGATCTGCTGGCACGCCTCGACAAGGCCTTTCACCGACTCGACGGACTTCATGAACATCTGCCGCTCGGCGGAGTTGAGGTCTATCTCGACGATCCGCTCGACGCCGCTCGAGCCGATGATCACCGGCACGCCGACATAAAGGCCCTTGACGCCGTACTCGCCATTGAGCATCGCGGCGCACGGCAATACGCGCTTCTTGTCCTTGAGGTAGCTCTCGGCCATGGCGATAGCGGACGAGGCGGGCGCATAGAACGCCGATCCGGTCTTCAAGAGCGCGACGATCTCGCCGCCGCCCTTGCGCGTGCGCTCGACGATGGCATCGAGGCGCGATTGCTCGAGCCAGCGCATCTTGACGAGGTCCGTCAGCGGAATGCCGGAGACCGTCGAGTAGCGGACGAGCGGCACCATGTCGTCGCCGTGGCCGCCCAGGACGAAAGCGAACACATCCTCGACCGAGACTTTCAACTCGTCCGCGATGAAGTGGCGGAAGCGGGCGGTGTCGAGCACGCCGGCCATGCCGACGACGCGGCTTGTGGGCAGGCCGGATGCCTTCTGCAATGCCCACACCATTGCGTCGAGCGGATTGGTGATGACGATCACGAACGCGTTCGGCGCATACTTGGCGATACCGGCGCCGACCTGCTCCATGACCTTCAGGTTGATGCCGATCAGGTCGTCGCGGCTCATGCCCGGCTTCCTCGGCACGCCGGCGGTGATGATGCAGACATCGGCACCAGCGATGTCGGCATAGGAGTTGGCGCCTTTGAACGCGCAGTCGAAGCCTTCCACGGCCCCGGACTGGGCGATGTCGAGCGCCTTGCCCTGCGGCGTGCCCTCCATGATGTCGAACAGCACGACGTCACCGAGCTCCTTCAGCCCGATCAGGTGTGCAAGCGTTCCGCCGATCATGCCGGAGCCGATCAGCGCGATCTTGGTCCGCGCCATGGGTGGGTTCTCCTGGTGGGGGCTGCGGCACCTGCCGCGGCCGAAAGTCGATGGCGGCTGGTTAGCGCCAAATGTGCAGTGCGGCAAGACGACGGAAGGATGACTGGGTCGCGGTCGTACGCTCGGCCGCAAGAGGCCGTGCATTGAAGCGGTTCGCCCACCGACCTAATAATTCCCAGAGGGACGGGACTTCCTGGAGGATCAGTCGCATGCGCTCGATACAGACGATTCACGTCGTTTCCTGCCATGCCGAAGGCGAGGTGGGGGATGTCATCGTCGGCGGCGTGGCTCCTCCGGCCGGCCGAACGCTATGGGAGCAGCGCAGCCGCATCGCCGCCGAGGGCACGTTGCGCAATTTCATGCTCAACGAGCCGCGCGGCGGTGTTTTCCGTCACGTCAATCTGCTGGTGCCGCCAAAGCATCCCGAAGCGCAGATGGGCTTCATCATCATGGAGCCGGTGCATACGCCGCCGATGTCCGGTTCGAACGCGATATGCGTCGCGACCGTGCTCCTCGACACGGGCATCGTGCGCATGCAGGAGCCGGTGACCGAAATGGTGCTCGAGGCCCCCGGTGGCCTCGTCCGGGTGCGCGCCGAATGCCGCGACGGCAAGGCGCAGAGTATCACGGTGCGCAACGTGCCCTCGTTCGTCGGCGATACCGGCGTTACCCTCGATGTGCCGGGTCTCGGCCGGCTGACCGTCGACACGGCCTACGGCGGCGATACGTTCGTGGTGGTCGATGCCGAGGCGCTCGGACTGGCGCTGGTCGCCAGCGAGGCGGGCCAACTCGCTCGGCTGGGCGTCGCGATCACCAATGCAGCGAACGCGCAATTGCGGTTCGATCACCCGGAGAATCCCGAGTGGAGCCATTTCTCGTTCTGCCTGTTCGCGGGCCCGCTCGAGCGTTCGGGCAACGATCTTGCGGCGGCTGCTGCGGTCGCCATACAGCCCGGCAAGATCGACAGGTCGCCGACGGGGACGGCCGCCTCGGCGCGCATGGCGCTCATGTACCACACCGGCGACATGCGGCAGGGGGACACATTCACGGCGCGCTCGATCATCGGTTCGACGTTTCGCGGCGCTATCGCCGGAACCACGACCGTGGGCGGCAAGCCGGCGATCATCCCTGAGATAACCGGGCGTGCCTGGATCACCGGAATTCACCAGCACCTGCTCGATCCCTCCGACCCTTGGCCCGAGGGTTACCGGCTGAGCGACACCTGGCCGGGCGCCAGCTAGGCGGCGGACTGCGCCGGTGTCGCGCGGACGGGCGGCACGTCTGGCCTGATCGCGGATTGTGGCGCGCACCCGAGGCCAGCGATCGCCGCCAGCACCTCGGTCGCCTTGTGATCCCATGTTTCGGTCAACAGCCGGCGGCGGGCGGCCTGCACAGGAAAGCGCGTCACCAACGCGCGCTCGATGGCGCTCGCGAAGTGTTCAGCATCCGTCGCGACCGTGACGAGATCGCGCCAGGGGGCGAGCGCCGGGAAGTCGGTGGACACCACCGGCCGGCCGACCGCCAGATATTCCTTGAGCTTGATCGGATTGCAGCCGCGGATCCAGTCACTGCGGTTCCACGGCATGATCAGGCAATCCATGGCCGCCATGTAGGCCGCCACCTCCTCGTAAGGCTTGCGCCCGAGCAGGTGGACGTTGGGCAGCCGACACCAGCCGTCCGGCAGCGAGCAGGCACCGACCAGGACGAACTGCACCTGCGGCAGCTTGATGGCGACGGCGCGGAACAGGTCCGGATCGAACGTGTGCGCGTCGATGCCGCCGACAAAACCCACGCGCGCGCCTCGGATTCCGGCGAGATCGGCCGGGATCGGCGTTTTGCCGTCGCCGGCGGCTGCGAAGCGGGCGAGGTCGACACCATGGTCGACGACGACGGCGCGCCTGACTTCGTGCTGTTCGTCTCCGGCAAGCCCGGCGTTGCAATAGACGACGAGGTCGGCGGCTGCCTTGAGTGCGCCGATCTGCGCTCCGATCAAGGCAGGGTCGCCTTCGGGGTAGGCCTCGAACAAGTCGGTTCGCTCGAGCACCAGCGCTGCCTCACCGAGCCTGCCGATCAGCGCGGCCCCGGCTGGACAGTGCATCCAGACGAGCGGGCGTGCGATGCCGGCGCGCCGCGCGGCGAAACGGATCTGCGGAGCGAGCGCCCAGTGCGAGAGACGGGCGCCGATCGAGCCGGGCACTACGAGCGGTGAAAATACGAAGAACCCCGGCTCTGCTTCGACGAGACCTCGCGCGAGGCTCTTGAGCTTGCGGCGGATGCGCGCCGCGAACAGCGCCGGATCCGATGCGCTGGGCATGCGCACGCCGATCGAATTGACGAACAGGACCGGCATGTGGCGTGCGAGTCGGCGCAGGATCTGCAGGTCGAAATGCCCGCGGTTGTGATACCACCAGTCCTGGCCGCCCATGCAGATGATGCCATCGAAGGCCCGCTCGACCGTCCTGATAGAAGCCGCCATTCCACGCCCCTCTGCCCGTTCGCGTCAGCCGGCGAGGATAGCGCTGATGGGCTTAAGGCTTGCTTGTCGGATGCCGGTTAAGCTTCGTTTATGAAATGCAGCCGTAAGGTGCCCCACACGCACGAGCGTGAACGAAAGGCATCCCGTGGCCGCACCCCGTCACATCGACGTCTCGATCCTGGTCGTCAGCTACAATACGCGCGAGCTGACGCTCGCATGCCTCGATTCCATCGTCGCCGAGACGCGCGATGTCGTCTTCGAAGTGATCGTCGTCGACAACGCATCGAATGACGGCTCGGCGGAGGCTCTGGCCGGCCATCCGGCTGTCACCAAGCTGATTGCTCTCGAGGACAATATCGGCTTCGCGCGCGCCAACAATCTGGCTGCGGCCGAGGCCGAGGGCGGGCTCCTGCTGCTGCTCAATCCCGACACGGTGGTGCTCGATCGGGCCATCGACCGGCTCGCTGCGTTCGCAAGGCTCTGTCCGCACGCCAGGATCTGGGGCGGGCGCACGTGCCATGCGGACGGCACGCTCAATCCCGCCTCGTTCTGGAGGCGCATGACGCCGTGGAACCTGTTCTGCCGAGCGAGCGGACTGACAGGGCTGTTGCCATCGACGACCCTGTTCAACGGCGAGGCCGAAGGCGGCGACCGGCGCGACCATATCCGTTACGTCGACATCGTTTCGGGCGCATTCCTGATGATCGACCGAGGGATGTGGCGGCAACTCGGTGGCTTCGATCCAGAGTTCTTCATGTATGGCGAGGAAGCCGATCTTTGCCTGCGCGCCCGTAGCCACGGCGCGGCACCTCTCGTCACGCCCGCAGCCACCATAATCCATCTTGGCGGTGCCTCCGAACACGTGCGCGAGGACAAAATGGTGCGCCTGCTGGCCGCCAAGGCGCTGCTGATCGAGCGCCACTTCGCGCCGGGCACGCGCCGGCTGGGCCGCACGCTGAATGCGCTCTGGCCGCTCTCGCGTCTGCTCGTCTTCGCCATCGCCGGAGTCGCGACGGGCTCCGCATCGCTGCGTGACAAGGCGGCGGTCTGGCAGCGCATCTGGTCACGGCGCGCCGAGTGGATCGGCGGCTACAGATCCGGTCGCATGGTGGTGAGCCCGCGCCGGCGAGCGCTCGGCCGCCTTGCGACGTCCAGCGGGTGACATGGCAGATGGTCGGCGCGGCGGGCGATACAGGCGTCGAGACGTGCGGGCTGCCACCAGCGCGCGCGGTCGACCCGAGGCTGGAAACACCGGGCGCGACGGCGTTTACGATCGCGACGCTGGTCACCGACGAGGCCCAGTATGCGGCGATGCGCTCCTCGTTCGCCGCCGGTGGCTTCTCGGGACCCGACTGCGAGTATCTGTTCATCGACAACCGGCCACAGGGCTCTTCCTTCCTGAAGGCTGACGCCTATCGGGGCCTCAACGCCATGCTCGCCGCCGCGCGCGGCGATATCGTGATCCTGTGCCATCAGGACGTGCGCCTGCTCGCTGACGGGCGCGCCGCGCTCGAGGCGCGCCTGGCCGGACTCACGGAACGCGATGCGGGATGGGCGCTCGCAGGTAACGCAGGCGGCATAGGCGTCGGGCGCCTGGCCTTGCGCATTTCCGATCCGCACGGGCGCGACCAGATCCGGGGCACGCTGCCGGCCCGTGTCCAGTCGCTCGACGAGAACTTCATCGTCGTGCGCCGCGCGGCGGGCGTTGCGTTCTCGGGCGATCTCGCCGGGTTTCATTTCTATGGAGCGGACATCTGCCAGGCCGCGCGCGTGCTCGGCTGGCACTCCTACGTGATCGACTTCCATCTCGAGCACCTGAGCCCGGGTCGCAAGGACGCGTCATTCGTCCGCGCCGCTACGGCGTTCAGAGCCAAATGGCAGCGCGCTCTCGCGCCGCGTTGGGTACAGACGACGTGTGCTCTCGTACGCCTCTCGGGCGATCGGCTCGGTGATCTCGCCGGCCGGATGACGGCCGGTCCGCTGTCCGCGATCGCGCGACGCATGGGGCTCAGATGAGTGGATCGGCGGCCACCGCAGATGCGTCGGCGAGCAGTGGGCTCGGCCGCATCCTCGGCCAGGGTGCGCTCGTCACTGGTGCCTTCCTCGTGTCGCAGGCCGCTTCGTTCGCCCGCAATGCCGTTCTCGGCCACTGGCTGGCCAAAGGTGACTTCGGCGTCGCCGCGCTCATCACCCTGACGCTGCAGATGGTCGAAGTTCTGTCCGATCTCGCTGCCGATCGCATGATCGTGCAGGACGAGGATGGCGACGCAGCTCACCTGATGGCGACACTGCACACCGTGCAGGTCGCGCGCGGTTTCGCTCTGGCGCTGCTGCTCGCCGCCGGCGGTGGCCTGATTGCGCATGCATTTTCGGTGGCGGACGCGACCCTTGCCCTGCAGGCGATGGCTCTGGTGCCGCTCGTCAAGGGCTTCCAGCACCTGGATTTCCGCCGGCGCCAGCGCACGCTCGACAATCGCGGCTTTGCGCTCGTCGAGGCGGTGCCGCAGATTGTGGCCCTCGCACTGATCGTGCCGGCGCTGTTGGTCCGCCCGGGTTATGGCATCGTCGTCTTACTGGCGCTGGCGCAGGCCGCCGTCGCTGTGTTCCTTTCCCATTGGCTGGCAACGCGCCCATACCGGCTGGCATTCGACCGGCCAGTGCTGCACCGTCTCATGCGATTTTCCTGGCCGATCTGGGCAAGCGCGGTGCCGCTGGTCGCCGTCTACCAGGGCGACCGGCTGATCGTCGGCCAAATGCTCGGCATCGAGGCCCTGGCCGGCTACTCGGTTGCATTCATGATGGCGATGGTGCCGGGGCTTCTCGCTGCCAAGCTCGGTACGAGCCTGATGCTGCCGCTGCTGGCTTCGGCGCGCAGTGCCCCAGCGATGTTCGCGGCGCGATTCCGCATAATGGTCGCCGTCACCGTCGCGTGGGCGGCGGCCTATCTTGCCGGCTTCGTCGTGGCAGGCGGTGCTCTGGCGGAGATCGCCTTCGGGGCCAATTACGCCGGGCTCGGCACGGTCGCCGGTTGGCTCGGTCTGATGTGGTCCCTGCGCATGGTGCAGGCGGTGCCCGGCATGGCCCTGATGACTTTGGGCGACACCCGTCCGCTGCTGACCGCCGGCGTGCTGCGCGCACTGGCGCTGGCGCCCGCGGCGATGCTCGCGGCGCGTGGCCATGGCCTCGAGGCGGTCGCAGCCGCGGGAGTTGCCGGTGAGATCGCATCGTTCGCCTGGCTGACGATGGCGCTCGAACGCCGCCTGGCCGGGCTCGGCGGTCACCTCGCGAAAGGCATCTTCTGGCTCGTGCCGGCCGGAGCGTCGGCGCTCATTGCAGTCGTACTTCTCGATGGCGGCGACAGATTCGGCACGACGCTGCTGGTCGGCGTGGCGGCCGCCGTCGTCACGGGCGTCGCCGTACTGGCCGGCGAGCCGGTGACACGCCGATATCTCGTGAGCCTGCCGGCGCTGCGGAACGGAGTAGCCGCGCGAAGTTGAGTCGGCGGTTTCGCCCCTGTCTGGCCTCGTTGTTGCATTAATCTCTTCGGAATCGGGTGGCGCAGTGCCATTCCGGGCAACTCGACGAGACCAGCCGTGTCCAGCATCGTGCGCACCATCGCCTATCCGCCGGAGTTCGACCTCTCCACCATGCGGGAGACGCTGCGCTATATGCAGGGTGAGATGAAGCGGGTGCCCGCGCTGGCCGATGCCGCACAAGCGCTGGAAACAGCGATCATCGAAATGGAACGCGCAGAAACTCGCTCACGACGCGCGCTGCGGCCACAGGGCTTCAACCTGTCACGGTTCAGCCGCATCCGCCACTGAGGAGCCGTCGCCGGGCGGTGCGGCGGACCGATCTGTACCAGATCGAGACGTCCCGGAACGGCACGTCACACCTCATGAGCGCCGGGCGAGCTGTACAAGCCTGTCGACCATCGCGCTCATCGGTCGCGTCAGCTCGTCGACGACGGTGAAGTGGTTGGCGCCCGGCACCACCACGCATTCCGCCGTCACGTCAGCCTTCGACCAAGCCGCCACGATGTCGAGACTCTGGCGCAGGAACTCCTGCGACTCGGCGCCACCGACCGCCGCGACAAGCGTGCGCCCGGCCGCCGGCGGTGGCCAGAGCAACGGGCTCTCACGCCGCGCCTCGGCGCTGTCGAGCCGCAGTGCCTCGTTGATGCTGGTGGCCATCAGCGGCTCGAGCTGAAAGACGCCGGAGATGGCATAGGCGGCCGAGACGAGATCGCGCGGCACGCCGTCGACGCTTGTCCAGTCGGTGGCGAGCATCGCGGCAGCCAGTTGGCCACCCGCCGAGTGGCCGGCGACGACGGGGCGGCGTCCTGTGCGGGTCCACAAGGCGGCCAGGAAGGCGCGGATGTCGGCCACTGTGTCGCCGACACGGGCCGTCGGGCAGAGCCGGTATGACGGCACCGCAACGCGCACGCCGCGCTGCACGAGCTCACGGGCGACGAACGCATACTCCGACCGATCGCCACGCTGCCAGTAGCCACCATGGATGTAGACGGCGAGCGGCGCCACACCCGGTTTGCCGGCCGGATGATAAAGATCGAAACGCTGTCGGGCATCGCTGCCATATGGGATGTCGAGGTCGGCTTCCAGTTCGTCGCGCGCCTTGGCCGAGGCCGCGGCCCAGCGTTTGGCGATATCGGCGTACTCCGGCACGCGCTGGCGGTTGTTGTACTCGCTCTCGTAGTCCATGACCTTGCGTAACCCCCTCAGGCCGCGCTCAGCGCATCGGCTGGCCGACCAGTCCTGTGATCTTGGATGATCATATCAGACGCTTTCTCGCCGATCATGATCGCTGGCGCATTGGTGTTGCCGGACGTCATCGTCGGCATGATCGAGACATCGACCACCCGCAGGCCGGCAATCCCATGCACTGCGAGGCGTTCGTCGACCACAGCCATTGCATCGCGACCCATCTTCGCGGTCCCGCATGGGTGGAAAATGGTGGTACCGGCATCCCGAGCGAACTGCATCAGCGCGTCGTCGCTCTGCGTTTGCCGGCCCGGCAACACCTCACGCACCGTCATATCGGCGAATGGCGGGCGGGCAACGATGCGGCGAGCGAGCTTCATGGCGTCGAGCAGCACGCGTCGGTCGATCTCCTCGGCGAGGTAGTTGGAGACGATGCGCGGAGCGAGGGAGGCGTCGGGCGATGCTATTTTGATGCTGCCGCGGCTCTCGGGCCTCAGCTGGCAAACGGAGACGATGACGCCCGGGAACTTGTGCAGGCCCTTGCCCGGGCCCTCGCCCGACAGAGGCATGAAGTGGAACTGCACGTCCGGCGTCGCCACGTCGGGGTTCGACTTCACGAACGCGCCGACGACGCCGGCGCCGATGGTGAGCAACCCGCGCCGCTGCGTGATGTACTCGAGGCCGACCTGCACCTGCTTCAGTGTCGAGTGCCAGACTTCGTTGAGGCTGCCTTTGCCACGCATCTCGAAGATCATGCGTGCCTGATAGTGGTCCTGAAGATTGCGCCCCACGCCCTCGAGCGCATGGCGAACCTCGACGCCGGCCTTCTCCAGCACCTCGCGCGGGCCAATGCCGGATACCTGCAGCAGCTGCGGCGAGCCGATTGCGCCGGCGGCGAGGATCACCTCGCGGCGCGCCTGCAAGCGCTGGCGGCGGCCGCTCCGGGTCACTTCGATGCCGGTGGCGCGACGGCCCTCGAGCACGACTCGCTGGGTCATCGTATCGGCGAGCACGCTCAGGTTCGGCCGGCTTCTGACCGGGTTGAGGTAGGCGACCGCAGTCGTCGACCGCCGGCCCTTCCAGGTGGTCAGCTGGTAGTAGCCGACGCCCTCTTGCGAAGGGCCGTTGAAATCGCGCGTGAAAGGTATTCCTTCGGCGACGGCCGACTTGATGAACGCCTCACACAGAGGGTTGTTCATATGCACGTCCGATACGCCGAGCGGACCGTCGCCGCCGTGGAGCGCATCGGCGCCGCGTTCCTGGCGCTCCGCTCGTTTGAAATAAGGCAAGACGTCGTCGAACGACCAACCGGCGTTGCCGAGCTGACGCCAGTGATCGTAGTCCTCGGCCTGACCGCGCACGTACAGTAGACCGTTGATGGCCGACGTGCCCCCGAGCACGCGCCCGCGCGGCCAGTTCACGATGCGCCCGCCGAGGTGTGGCTCGGGTCCAGAGCCGAACTGCCAGGTGATCGCTGGGTTGAGGATGTTCTTGTAGTAGCCGGCCGGGATGTGGATCCAGATGTTGCTGTCTCGTCCACCGGCTTCGATCAGGGCGACCGTGACGTCCGGATCGGCGGACAACCGGTTCGCCAGCACGCAGCCGGCCGAGCCGGCGCCGACGACGATATAGTCGTAGCTGTCCGTCCACGCCGTTTCTGGTTCAGGGTTTCCGCTCATGCACTTCACTCCCAGGTCCAACCGGTTCTTCGCGGGCATGTTAAGGGCTCGCCGCATCGGCCGGAAGGGAGCAATCCGGGCGCCTGCCGCGACATAGGCGTTGATGGTACCGATCACCGGCTTTCCCCCGCGCGGCAAAGCTCCTAGCGTCGACGGGAGTGATTCGCGTTCGGTGCGGGCGTCCTTGATTCCTGGGGGTATCCCATGGCCGATGCGACCACGATGGACGCTTTGCGCGAGGCAGAGCACGCCGCCAACGACGCGGCCCGCGAAGCGCGCGCCGAGGTGCTCGAGCGCGCGGGCCAGGAGGGGCCGATCGTCGGCCCCGAGCGCTCGAAGCTGCGCAAGCGCCTGTCGCAGCGTCAGTCCACCTCGGACGAGGGCTGGCACAAGTTCGTCGTCGACATCTGGATCACCAACTTCAACGCTACCGAGTTCGGCATCTACAAGCGGGCGCGCAACCGTGCAAAATCGCGCCAGTTCACCGCCGGCATGGACGTGTTCGCTGAGGTGATCGAGGAGGGCCAGCGCACTGGGCTGCTCGCCTACCGCGAGGACCTCTGGAAGAAGAAGGAGGGCATCGACCGCCGCCTCGTCTTCAAGTTGTTCTCCGACACCCTCAACTGGCGCGCCACCATGGACCTGATGGCCGCACGCTCGCTGCAGCAGACGATCGGCGCGCGCGGGTTGCCGGTGATGACCTACTCGGTCAACACCAACGATAGCGATCAGGTCGTCTACATCGAGCGCTCGGCCAACAAGTGGCCGCTGCTGCCGGAGAACTTCTCGTTCTTCCTGCTCGACGGCAACAGAATCGAGACCTATCGAATCCGCCAGAATCTCATCCGCTGGGGCGACGACTACACCGTCTACAACGAGCGCGACGAGGCGATCGGCCATCTCGACGGGCTGGTGTTCACCATCGGCGGCAAGTGGCGCTGCAAGGTGAAGAAGCAGTACGCCGACAAGCGGCTGCTCGCCGTTCTCAAGCTGTTCACCGGCATGCTGATCTTCAACGACGACTGCCGCGGCCACGTCCGCCGCATGAGCCGCCTCGTCCGTGCCGGCAAGCTCGACGCGGTGATCGAGAAGCAGGAAGCCGACCTCTACATGAACCCGCGCCGGGTGCGGTGACGGCCGTGTATTCCTGCCCGGATCTGAGACCGGAGAGCATCTACGTGTAGTAGGTAGCGGGGCCCGTGCATCCGCGAGCGCGATGCACAGTATGACTGGCGCAATCGCCACTCCTATGCGCCCCAGCCGCCGCCGCATCCCTCCCGCGCTGATACGCCGCTTGTCGGGCCGGCACCCATGCGCAATGTGGTCGACTGACGCCGGCCCTTTCGACCGTGGCTGCGACGTTCCCATTCGATCGAGCCGTCCGGACTGCCGACATGACCGCTGCCACCGCCGCGCCCAATTCGATTCTCCGCAATATCACGCTATTGGCGCTGAGCCAGGCGTTCTTCATGTCCGTGCAGACCATGGGCATCGCCACGACGCCGCTCGCGACGCACGCCATCCTCGGCGCCGACAAGTCGCTTGCCACCGTGCCAGTGTTCCTCGTCCACGTCGGCATCATGCTGTCGACCTTCCCGGCCTCGTTCCTGATGGCACGCATCGGCCGGCGCGGTGGGTTCACGGTGGGGGCGCTCTCCGGCGTGCTGTCGGGGCTCGTCTCGATTGCCGGCGTCTACCAGCAGAGCTTCTGGCTGTTGTGCCTCGGCGCGTTGTTGCAGGGCACGGCTGCCGCCTTCGCGTGGTACTTCCGTTTTGCCGCCGCCGATGCCGCCGATGCGAGCTGGCGGCCGAAGGCGATCTCGCTCGTGCTGCTCGGCGGTGTGCTCGCCGGCTTCATCGGCCCTCAGACGGCGAAATGGGCGGTCGATCTCTTCAGTCCGGTGGTCTTCGCCGGCGTCTACCTGATGATCTCGATCTACTCCCTGGTCGTGTTGCTGCTGGCGCAGGGGCTCAGGATCCCCTCGCTCACCAAGGCGCAGAAGGCGGAAGGGGCGCGACCGCTCGCCGTGATCGTGCGTCAGCCCACCTACATCGTTGCGCTTGCCTCGTCGATGTTCGGCTACGCGGTGATGACACTGGTGATGAGCGCAACGCCGCTCGCGATGCTGGCCTGCGGCTTCCATTTCGGTGACAGCGCGACCGTGATCCAGGGCCACGTCATCGCGATGTTCCTGCCGTCGTTCTTCACGGGCCACTTGATTACGCGGTTCGGCGTGTTGCCGGTCATCGGGGTCGGCGCGTTCATCCAGATGCTGTGCGCCATCGTCAATCTCACCGGCATCGACTTCATGAACTTCTTCGTCGCCAACATCCTGGTCGGGCTCGGCTGGAATTTCACCTACGTCGGTGGCACCACGTTGCTGACCGAGACCTACAAGCCGGCCGAGCGGGCCAAGGTGCAGGCGAGCCACGACTTCGCGGTCTACTCGACGACGGCAGCCGCTGCCGGACTTTCGGGGGTCCTGCAGGCCAAGGCCGGCTGGCAGGTGGTCAACATGGCGGCGCTGCCGATGATGCTGGTGGTGATCGGCGCGGTCACCTTCCTCGCCGTCTATCGCAGACGACAGGCCCAGCCGTCGGTGAAGCCCGCTGAATGAGCACGGCGAGGGCGAAAATTCTGGACGTGGCGGGGGAATGGTGAAGAAGCTCGGCATCACGCCGCTGGTTCATCCGGAAGCCGACGTGCGCCAGTCCACGCTCGGCCGCTATACGGAGGTCGGCGCGCGCACGAGGTTCGTCGAGAGCACGCTCGGCGACTATTCCTACATCGTTCACGACGGCGAGGTGATTTACACGACCATCGGCAGGTTCTGCTCGATCGCGGCCATGGTCAGGATCAACCCCGGCAATCACCCGATGCACCGGGCGACGCAGGCCCACTTCACCTATCGTGCCTCGGCCTATTTCGACGGCGAGGCGGACGAGGTGGATTTCTTCGGCTGGCGCCGCTCGACGCCGGTCGTCATCGGCCACGACGTGTGGATCGGCCACGGGGCGATCGTCCTGCCCGGCAGGTCCATCGGTAACGGTGCCGTCGTCGCCGGTGGCGCGGTCGTGACCAGGGACGTCGCGCCCTACACCATCGTCGGCGGCAACCCGGCCCGCGTCATCCGGCGCCGCTTCGACGAGGCGCTGGCGGCACGGCTCCAGGCGCTCGGCTGGTGGGACTGGAGTCACGACGCGCTGCACGAGGCGCTCGGCGATTTTCGTAAACTGTCGGCCGAGGCGTTCTGCGACAAGTACGAAGGACGCCCTGAGACGTGAGTCACCGCGCCCGCCCCGCCCCACGGGCGTCAGCCCGGCGGAGGCCGGTCGGCCTCAACCGAACTCGATCCGCTCCAGCACGCGAAATCTATGGTCGCGCGCCGGCTGCACCTCGATGGTGATCGCGTCGACCGTCATCGGCCCGTCGATCGATTCATAGAGCGCGGCGAGCGATCGGGCCGCCCCCGCGCGCACGGCGTCGTCCTCGATCGGGCCGGTCAGCGTCATGTGGAAGCGGAACTCGTCGAACACGTACGGGTAGCCCCAGCGGGCGAGATGCGCACGCTGCGGCTCGCTCAGCGACGCCCTCAGCCGGCGTGCGAGATCGGCCTCGGTCAGCGGCGCGCGAAACGGCTCGAACGCCGTCACGCAGTCGGCAGCCAGCCCGGCAAGCTCGGCCGACGGCGCGGCCGGGACCAGAGCGACGAACCGCGACAACGCCTTCACCGTCATCGCGGGCACCTCGAACGGGGTACGGGCGCGTGCGAAGACGCGCGCAGCGGTCAGCAACTCTTCCTCGGTGTGGGCTTCCGCCAATTCGAACGGTGCCTTCAGGGTGCCATGGAAGCCATATCGGCGCGGCTCTTCGGTCAGAGCCATCGCATCCGGGCGGCAATGGAACGGGCTGTCCGGCAACGTCAGGGCCTCACCGGTCACGGAGTCGTAGCCGACCGCCTGCGACCCGAAGGCCCAAAGTGCCGTGTCGGCGGCGGGCGTAAGATAGACGGCATAGCGGATCATCGGGCACCCCATTTGCCTGATGAGCTTATAGCGGGACGCGGGATTGAGTGGAGCGTGTTTCGTCATGACGCCGAAAGCCGCTAGGATCGTGGTCGACCAGACCGGAACGGACGGAACGCAACCGATGATTGAAACGCCGTCGCTCGACGACCTCGCGGCACGCATCCCCGATGGCGCGAGTGTCGCGATACCACCCGACTACTCGGGCTGCGCCATGGCCGCGGTAAAGGCGCTGATCCGACGTCGGGCAAGGGATCTGCACATCATCGGCGTACCGGCCGGCGGCGTGCAGCTCGACTGGCTGATCGGGGCCGGTTGCGTCGGCAGAGTCGAGGCGGCGGCGGTGACGCTGGGCGAGAATGGCTTGGCGCCGCGTTTCACGGCGGCGATCAAGGCCGGCGCCGTCGAAATGCGCGATGCCACCTGTCCGGCGATCCACGCCGGCCTGCAGGCGGCTGAGAAGGGGATCCCGTTCATGCCGTTGCGCGGCATCCTCGGTTCGGACCTCGTGAAGCACCGTCCCGACTGGAAGGTGATCGACAACCCGCTGTCGGCCGAGCCCGACCCGCTCCTGCTGATCCCGGCGATCAAGCCGGACGTGGCGCTGTTCCATGCTGCGGCCGCCGACCGCAACGGTAACGTGTGGATCGGCGTCCGCCGCGAGATGATGCTGATGGCGCATGCGGCGAAGCGCACCTTCGTCACCGTGGAACGCATCGAGGACGCCGATTTCCTCCGCGACGACAATCGCGCCTCGGGCACCATCCCCTCGCTTTATGTCTCCGCGATCGCGGTGGCGCCCGGCGGCGCTCGCCCGGTCGGTCTCGGCGGAGAATATCCGGCGGACGAGACGGCGCTGGCGGACTACGCGAAGGCGGCACGCACCGACGAAGGCTTCGCGCGCTGGATGGGGGAGAATATTCTGGGCGCGGAGCTGGTGTGATGGGGGGCGACCGGCCCATATCCCGCGCCGAGATCATGATCGGCGCCATCGTGCCGATGCTGGCAGGTCTCGGTCACGTAGCAGTCGGCGCATCGTCGCCCATTCCCGGCTCGGCGGCGCTGCTGGCGCGGGCGCTGTCGGGAGGAAAACTCCGCGTCTCGCTGCTCGGCTCGCGCGAGCACAACCCGTTCACTGACGGCGGCAAGGAGTTGTTCGACTGCGCCGCGCAGGGGCGCATCGATGCCTTTTTCCTCTCCGGCGGCCAGATCGACGGGCGAGGCAACATCAATCTCGTCGGGACGGGAGAATATCCGCGGTCAGAGATGCGATTCCCCGGCTCGTTCGGGTCGGCCTACCTCTATCACCTGATTCCGCGTGTCATCCTTTTTCGCGAGGAGCATACGCCGCGCACGCTGGTGGAGAAGGTCGACTTCATCAGTGCTGCCGGGTCTTCTCCGGCGGGTGAATTTCGCGTCGGGGGACCACACGCGCTGGTCACCGGGCTCTGCGTGTTCGCCTACGACAAGGCAGAAGCGGGCTTCCGGCTCGCCAGCCGTCATCCGGGCGTCGCGGCGCGAGAGATCAGGGAAGCGACCGGCTTTTGCTACGCGGCAACCGATGAAGTCGGCGAAACACCGGCGTTGCCGGCCGGCGCGCTGACGCTGCTGCGGGGCCGCGTCGCGTGCGAGATCGCCGAGACATATCCGGCTTTTGCCCAGCGGACATGGGGTGTCGGGGCGCCTGCGCCGGGCTGACGGTCAGTCGGCGGCCGCAGCGATGTCGCGTCGGCGGATGGCGTCGCGCCGCTCGTCCCAGCGGGCCTGGATGGAAGCACGGCGGCACTCGGCGAGGTAGGAGTGTTCGCGCTCCTGCCGGCGGATGTCCTCTATCGCGTAGAGCCAGACCTCGCGATCGGGCTGGCCCTGCAACTCGGAAGCGAACCGGATCACCACCGGTGGCTGTCCGAGCACGTCCAGAGGATCGAACAGCAGCCAGCCCGGCCGAAGTTGCACGCGCTCGTAGGCGACGTGCCCCTCGAGCCGCCTCTCGGCCTCCCCGATCAGGGAGGAGCGATCGTCCGGGATGAAGCCCTCGGTCGGTACCAGCTTGACGGCAGGGATTTCCTGTCGTGGTCCGCGCGCACCGATGGCACCTTGCTCGGTCTCGCCCTTGTCCGCCACTGCGGAGGCCGCCGGCGTCGGCAAGCTCGCGGATCGAGCCGTCCCACCGGTGGCGGTACCAATGGTGCGCCAGGAGCCCCGCGCCAATGTGAACCACGCTGCGATGGCGACAAGAAGAACAGGGAACAGAATATCAACTGTCATGACGCGCACCCGCCTTCGACGCCACCGGCCGCCGGTCAGGCTCGAGACCCGTCCGATCGTTCCTGCGGCACGCCCTCCGTCCGCTCGCTCCCGGGAAAATAGCGGAAGCTGCCCTGCGCGACCACCAGCAACGCCCCATTTTCGTCAAAAATCTCTCCGCGGCAGTGGGCAACGCGGTTCTCGATCGACACCAGCCGGGCGACGGCGCGGATTGTCGGCCCCCTGGCCGGGGCAAGAAAGCTCGTCGTGAGCGACATCGTCACGACGACGCGCCGGTTGCCCTTGACCGTGCACCAGGTCGTCGCGTGGCCCATCGCGGCGTCCATGACGGTCATGTAGACACCGCCATGTACGGCGCCGTAGGAGTTGCCGTGTTCGGGCCCGAGCACGAGCAGTATCTCCGCATACCCGTCGCGCCAGGCGAGAGTCTCGTAGCCGACATGGCTGCGAAAGCCGGACGGTTTGCCCTTGACGTCGGGCGTCTGTTTGTCGTGCATCGCTCGGACGAATTCTCCTCTTGCCGCGCTGCGGCGCTCATATCACGCGGGAGCCCGCTCGTGACAATTAACCCCCGCGCACCGGTTGCAGACGCGGTCGTCGCACGGCTGAAGGAGGTGGTCGGCCCTGCCGGCTACCTCGAGGGCGAGGCGGATACGTCCGCCTTCGTCAAGAGCTGGCGCGACGACTGGGTCGGTCGCGTGCCGCTTGTTCTGCGCCCGGCGTCGACGAACGAAGTGTCGTCGATCGTGAGGATATGCGCCGAGACCGGCACGGCCATCGTGCCGCAGGGTGGCAATACCGGTCTCACCGGCGCCAGCCAGCCGCACGACGACATGAGCGAGGTGATCGTATCGACCGCGCGGATGAACAAGGTGCGCGCCATCGACACGCTGAACGATACGCTGACTGTCGAAGCCGGAGTCGTTCTCGCCGAAATCCAGCGTATCGCCGCCGATAACGATCGCTTGTTCCCACTCAGTCTCGGCGCGCAGGGCTCCTGCCAGATCGGGGGTAACCTTTCGACAAATGCCGGCGGAACGCAGGTGCTGCGCTACGGCAATACGCGCAATCTGGTCCTTGGCCTCGAGGTGGTGCTGCCCGACGGGCGCATCTGGCACGGCCTCAAGGGGCTTAGGAAAGACAACACCGGTTATGACCTGAAGCAGCTGTTCGTCGGCGGCGAGGGTACACTCGGCATCATCACCGCAGCGGTGCTGCGCCTGTTTCCGAAGCCGACTGCCAGCGAGACGGCGTGGCTCGCGGTGCCGAGCCCGAAGGCGGCGGTGGACCTGCTGGCCCACATGAAGCGGCGGCTCGGCGAGCAGATCTCGGGCTTCGAGCTGATGCAGGATGCGGTTGTCGACATGGCAGTGCGCAACGTGCCGGGCACCGAGGCGCCGCTTTCGGCATCGTCGCCGTGGCATGTGCTGGTCGAGGTCACCGGGCAAGGCGCGCCCGGCTCGCTCGCCGACCCGTTCACGGAGGCTCTCGGCGCGGCGATGGAGGACGGCCTCGTCACCGACGCGGTGGTGGCGACGTCCGGTCAGCAGGCGGCCCGCTTCTGGAAGCTGCGCGAGGATCTCGCGGAGGCGCAGAAACCGGAAGGGGTGAGCATCAAGCACGACGTTTCGGTGCCGGTATCGCGCATCGCGGAGTTTCTCGAGCGCGCCAATGGCGCGCTGGCACAGGCTTTCCCCGGCATCCGCGAGTGCGCCTTCGGACACGTGGGCGACGGCAACCTCCACTTCAATCCGCTCGGACCTCTCAGCTATCCGGGCAGGTCTTTCAGTGCAAAGCGCGAAGCGGTCAATCGCATCGTACATGACCTCGTCACCGAGCTCGGCGGCTCGATCAGCGCCGAGCACGGCATCGGCCGGCTGCGGCTCGCCGAGAACATGCACTATAAGAGTGACGTCGAGATCGGCATGATGCGTGCGGTGAAGCGCGCGCTCGATCCGATGGGCATCATGAATCCCGGCAAGGTGTTCGATACGTGACCACACGCAAGGCTGCTGAGGCGTCGTTGATCTCGGTCGACTGGGGCACCACGTCGTTCCGCGCCTACCTCGTCGCGGCTTCGGGCGAGATACTCGAGCGGCGGGAGAGCAGCGCCGGCATTCTGGCGGTAGAGGGTGGCGACTTCGCGGGCACCTTGCGCGCGGCGGTGGCGGACTGGATTGCGGTCGCTCCAGGTGCGGCTATCGTAATGTCCGGCATGATCGGCAGCCGGCAGGGGTGGGTCGAGGCACCTTATGTCTCCACTCCTGCCGATGCCGCTGCGATCGCCTCGGCCTCGGTGATGCTCACCGCGGACGGGCTGACCGGGATTCGCCTCGTGCCGGGACTCTTGACGCGCGCCGCCGACGGACGGCCTGACGTGATCCGGGGCGAGGAGACCCAGGTGATCGGCGCCATGCGCCTGCTCGGTGTCACGGATGGCCTGATGGTACTGCCGGGCACGCACGCCAAGTGGCTGACGGTCGTGCACGGCACACTCGCCGGCTTCGAGACCTACATGACAGGCGAAGTGTTCGCCGCTCTCAAGGGCCACACCATCCTCGGTCGCACCATGGTGGCTGGCACCGAGGCCCGTAGCGAGGGCGAAGCCTTCGCCGACGGCGTCAAGCTCGGTGCGGCGGCAGGCCATCCGGGCCAGCTGCTCAACCGCATTTTTTCCACCCGCACGCGCGGCCTAACCGGTGAACTCGAAGATGCCAAGGCGGCCGACTACCTCTCCGGCCTGCTGATCGGCGCCGAGCTCGCGGCAGCGACCATGGGCGGCGCACGTCGGTTCACCATCATCGCCAGCGAGGCGCTGGCGGCGCGATACCGGACAGCGGCGGCGCTACTCGGCTTTAAAGCCGAGGTTGCGCCGGCCGACTGTGTCGTCGCCGGACATCTCGAGCTTCTTGCGGCATGGCAGGCAGGCGGAGACAAGCGATGATCGATCTCGACACGGCTTTCGCCCGCTGTCCGCTGATCGCCATTCTGCGCGGCATCACGCCGGCGGAGGTGGTGCCGGTCGGCGAGGCGCTGATCGATGCCGGCTTCTCCATCGTCGAGGTGCCGCTCAACTCGCCCGAGCCGCTGGCCTCCATCAAGGCGCTCGCGGACGTTTTCGGTGATCGCGCGCTCATCGGCGCCGGGACCGTCATGTCGCCAGCCGACGTCGCTGGCGTGCGCGCTGCGCGAGGCCGGCTGATCGTGATGCCGCACAGCGATCCGAGCGTCGTGCGCGCGGCGAAAGCCTCCGACCTCTACTGCATGCCGGGGGTCGCGACGCCGAGCGAAGGCTTCGCGGCATTGGCCAACGGTGCCGACGGTCTCAAGCTGTTTCCGGCGGAGGCGATCGGTCCGGCCGTCGTCAAGGCGTGGCGTGCCGTGTTTCCCATAAGCGTGCGCTTCGTGATGGTCGGCGGTATCGGCCCGTCGGAGATCGCGCCGCATCTCGCGGCGGGTGCACAGGGCTTCGGCATCGGCTCGTCGCTTTATGCGCCAGGGCGCGACGCCGTCGAGGTCGGCAGACGGGCGAGCCACCTGATTGCGGCCTGGCGGCAGGCGAGTGCCTAGGCTCTTCCGCTCACTCGCGATTGAGCGGCGTCATGGCGAGAGGGTTGCCTGCTTTGCTTGCGGAAACCTGGGCCGCTCCCTTTCGGATCTGCGCCTCACGTTGCGTTATATATAATGCAGACCCGAAGATGATCAGCGCGCCGACCCACGTCATCAGATCGGTCTGCTCGGCGAACACGAGCCAGCCGATCAGCGCCGCGAACGGTAGCCGTGAAAATTCGAATGTGAACACCAGCGATGCGTCGGTCGACGAGAATCCGCGCACGAGCGTGATGTGCCCAAGCACTGCGCAGGCCCCCATGCCGATGAGCACAGGCCAGAGCGACAGCGGCGGCGACACCCATACGAACAGCGCCGGGACGAGTGACAGTGGCGTCATGATGAGGTTCGTCAAAAATACGATGCGGTCGGCGTCGTCGGTGGCGGTGAGCTGCTTCACCAGCGGTCCCACGATACCCATGATGCATGCAGACAGCAGTGCCAGCATATGGCCGGTATCGACGGTGCCGCTGCCGGGCCTGAGAATGACCATGGCGCCGAGGAACCCTACGATCAGTGCGGTCCACCGCCGGCCGCGCACGACCTCACCGAGAAACAGTACCGCGCACAGCGTACCGAACAGCGGCGCCAGGAAGCTGATAGCTGTGATCTCGGTCAGTGGAATCATGGCGAGCGCCAGGAACCACGAGTTCATGCCGATCATCGAAAGCGTGACGCGGAGACCGTAGAGATGCAGCTGGTCGGTGCGTATCAGCGAGCGGCCGCGCCAGGCCAGCAGCGGCAGCATCAGCACGACGCAGAACAGATTGCGGAAGAAGACAACCTGGAACGGGTGGAGGCCCGCCTGCGACGCGTACTTGCCGAACATGCCGAGGCCGGCGAGAAGGGCCATCGACAGTGTCACCCAGATCAGGCCGGCAATCGGATCGTTGCGCCGCCCCGGCGTGCCGCTGGCGATCATCCGGCCCGCGAAGGGCAACAGCTTGCGAGGCGTGAAATGGGGCAAGTCGTCGGTTCCGGCTCGGAGCGTCATCACGAGTGGGTGCGTTGACGCGCGTAACAGGGCCATTTCGTGGCGTCTCGGCTGCCGGCACAAGAGCCGTCGGGCATGACGGATATGCAGTTTCGCACCCGGTCCCGGCGATGGCGCCTGCGTGCGCATCGGAGAAGCCGGCATGAAGGAAAGCTCCGCGCTGCCCGTCGATGAAGCGCTCCCTGGGCTGCGGGCTGCACTCGGCCGAGGAAATCGTGCCGTGCTCGTGGCACCGCCCGGCGCCGGCAAGACTACGCGCGTGCCGCTCGCGTTGATGGACGAGTCGTGGCTCGCGGGCCGGCGCATCGTCATCCTCGAGCCGCGCCGGATCGCGGCGCGTGGGGCGGCCCATCACATGGCGTCGATGTGCGCCGAGCGGGTTGGTGAGACGGTGGGCATCAGGGCGCGGTTGTCGACCAGCGTCAGCCGGCGTACGCGGATCGAGGTAGTGACCGAAGGCGTGTTCACCCGCATGATCCTGGCTGACCCGATGCTCGAGGGCATCGGCGCCGTGCTGATCGACGAATTCCACGAACGCTCGCTCGATGCCGATCTGGCGCTGGCGCTGACGCTCGATGCCCAGGCCGCCGTGCGCGAGGATCTGCGTCTCGTCGTCATGTCGGCGACGCTCGACGGCGCGCGTGTCGCGGGTCTGCTCGGCGGTGCACCGGTGGTCGAGAGCACCGGCCGTGCCTTCCCTGTCGAGACGCGTTACCTCGGCCGCGACCGTGCGCTTCGCATCGAGGATCAGGCGGTGCGTGCCGTGCTCTCCGCGCTCGGGAGCGAGCCGGGCTCCATACTCGTTTTCCTGCCGGGCCAGGGAGAGATCCGCCGCGTTGCGGAGCGGCTGGCTGAACGGGTGAGCGATGCGACGGTGGACATCGCGCCTCTCTACGGCGCCATGGACCAGTCGGCGCAGGACCTGGCGATCAGGTCTGCCGCGCCCGGGCGACGCAAAGTGGTGCTGGCGACCTCGATTGCGGAGACCTCGATCACCATCGAAGGCGTGCGAGTCGTCATCGATTGCGGTCTCGCGCGAGTGCCGCGCTATGAGCCGGATGTCGGCGTGACGCGCCTCGAGACGGTGCGCGTGTCGCGGGCTGCGGCCGATCAGCGGCGCGGTCGCGCGGGTCGCACGGAGCCCGGTGTATGCTTCAGGCTCTGGGACGAGCCACAGACGCAGAGCCTTATCGCATTCGCCGAGCCCGAGATCCGATCCGCCGATCTCGCCGGTCTCGTTCTGGATTGTGCCGCATGGGGCGTCATGGATCCTCTGTGCCTTGCCTGGCTGGACCCGCCGCCGGCCGCCGCGCTCGATGCGGCGCGAGTGACCCTCCGCTCGATCGGTGCGATCGACGGCGACGGCGCGATCACGGCCTTGGGTCGACAGGTGCGCGACCTGCCGCTGCCACCACGTCTTGCCGCGATGGTGGTCGATTCAGCTCGCGATGGGGCTGAGGCCGATGCGGCGATGATTGCCGCAGTGCTGGTCGAGCGCGGGCTCGGCGGTACGAGTGTCGATCTCGACGAGCGCCTCGCCGTCTTCCGCCGCGACCGCTCGCGGCGCGCCGATGACATGCGCCGGCTGGCGCGGAGTTGGGCGGAGGCGGCGCGGGCAGCGGCAGCGACGGGTCGGCGGACGACGCATGGTGGCGCGGCGTCGTCGGATCGACACCCGTCGACGAGCGTCAGCGATACGGCAGCTCTGCTCGCGCGCGCTTTTCCCGACAGGATCGCGCGCTCGCGCGGCGGCGCGCAGCGCAATCATTATCTCCTGGCGAGCGGTCGTGGCGGGATCATCGACGAGGCCGAGGCGATCGCCGGGACGCCGTTCGTCGTGGTCGCCGAGCAGCAGGGCACGGCGGCGCGCACGCGAATTCTGCTCGCCGCGCGGCTCGATGCCGAGCGCCTCGACGAGATCGCCCACGACCGCATCACGATGGTCGACGAAGTCGAGTTCGACACCGATGCCGGCGCCGTGCGGGCGCGCCGCGTGCGCCGGCTCGATCAGATCGTGCTGGCCTCCGAGCCGCGTCCCGTGACGCCCTCCGCTGCGACAGCGTCCGCTCTGGCGCAAGGTGCGGCCGAGCGTGGCATCGCGCGGTTGCCGTGGTCGAAGGCACAGCGCCAACTGCGGGACCGGATCGGCTTTGTTCGCGCCACTGCGAGTGACTGGCCCGACCTTTCTGATCAAGCGCTCGCGGCCTCCGTCGCGACTTGGCTCGCGCCGTTCCTGCACGATCGAACACGATTGTCGGAGATCGATGCGGACGTGCTCGGAGTCGCGCTCGATACGCTTGTGCCTTACGCTCTGCGTCAGCGTCTCGACGCCGAAGCACCGACACACTTCGAGGCGCCCACCGGCAATCGCCATGCCATCGACTACGAGAGCGAAGGCGCACCGGTGCTGGCGATCCGCGTGCAGGAGCTGTTCGGCCTGACGACGCATCCCATGATCGCAAATGGTCGCGTGCCACTGACACTGCACCTGCTCTCGCCCGCTCATCGTCCGCTTCAGATCACGCGCGATCTCGTCGGCTTCTGGTCGGGATCGTGGGCGAGCGTGCGTGCCGATATGCGCGGTCGCTATCCGAAACATTCATGGCCCGAGGATCCGTCGCGCGCTGTGCCGACGTCGCGCGCGAAGCCGCGCGTGAAGTGAGCGATCGGTTGCCGGATGCGAAGTCGGGAAGCGCAAGGATGTATGCTTCGACGAGCATCGCACGACTTTTCGAGCGCAAAAGTTCGCTGCTAGCTGCGTCGACCGAATAGTGATGAGCGTGGCCTTTCGCTGAGAAAGCCTTTCCCGAGAACTGAAAGCGTTCGATTTTGATGATTTCACGCAACACTTCGCATCGAATATCGATCTTTCGCCAGACACAAAACAAATTGCGTGTCAACAAATCAGATGAACTTGCTCATTCTCTCTTCATCCGAGCTGATTCGGATTTTTCCAACACAGGAGAGACAGCAATGGCGAAGGCAGCGACTGTGAAGAAGGCTCCGGCGAAGAAGGCCACCGCGAAGAAGGCGCCTGCGAAGAAGGCCACGAAGGCCGCCGCGAAGAAGGCTCCGGCGAAGAAGGCCGCCGCGAAGAAGGCACCTGCGAAGAAGGCCACCAAGAAGGCCGCGGCGTAAGCACGTCTTCAGTCCCGCCCGGAAACGGGCAATCCGGGCGGGGACGAAGGCGGCACCGGACATGAGCCGGACGCCTCGCACTCCTTTCACAACCGGAGGGTCGCCATCGGCCCCTCCGGTTTCTTTTTTGCCGGAGTTGGGCGTCCAGGCGTCCTTCCGCGGTTATCTCGCAACTTTGCCGAGTGGAGGTCGCCGAACGACAGCGCGACCACGGCTGGCCGCGCACCTTCCAAAAGAAAAAGCTCCCCATTGGGGGGAGCTTCATTTTTCTCCGCCGCAATCCAGCCTGCGTGACTAGGCAGAGCATCGCATGCGATGCGGGTCGGCCGAGCCGTCAGACTGTAACCGTCTCCTTGATCCACGACTCGAGACGCGTCTTCTGGACGAGGGCGCCGGTGTGCCGTGCCGTCTCCTTGCCGTTCTGGAACAGGATAAGCGTCGGCATCGCCTGGATGCGATAGGTATCGGTCGTCTTCGGGTTCTCGTCCACGTCGATCTTCACGACCTTCAGCTTTCCGGCAAGCTCGGCGGCGACCTGCTCCAATGCCGGTGCCATGGCCTTGCACGGGCCGCACCAGGTCGCATGGAAGTCGACGAGCACCGGCTCCTCCGACTTCAGAACCTCGGCCTCGAACGTCTTGTCGGAAACAGCATTGGCACCCATGGAAGATCTCCTTGCAGAAATGCCCGCAGCATCGCCGGTCGCACCGACGATGGCGGGCCTTCGGTCGGCGTGAAACGTAGGTAGCGCGACGTCAGCCGTCAAGGCGTGCGCCGGCCAGCGCCCACAGCTCGGTCTCACCCCGATCCAGGAGGGCGGCGGGCAGCTCCATGAGCCGGGCGCCGTCGGTCCAGACGAGTGCGGCTCGCACGGCGCGGACACCGGCGAGCTTCGATACGGCGAGGCGATAGGCGGCGAGCTGAAGTACATACGCGTCGGCCACATCCTCGGGCACCGCGGGTGGCGGGCGATTGGTCTTGAAGTCGACGATCAGGACATCGCTGTCGCGCATCACCATGCGGTCGATCTGGCCGGCGATGCGCAGCGGCGCGGCGCGACCGCCCGGATGCGGGATGGCGGCGGCGATCGCGACCTCGGCGCGGCTGCCTGGTCCGAACACGTCGGCAAATGCCGGGTCGCAAAGCACGGCGAGTGCTTCACGTGCAATGTCGGCGCGCACCGTTGGTGACAGCTCTTTGGCACGCTGATCGAGCAGGCGATGTGCGGCCTCCGTCCAGCTCTCGCGCGGCAGCGCCGGCAGATGCTGGAGCAGAGCGTGGGTGAGCGTTCCGCGCAGGAAGCGATTCCCCGTCACAAGCGTTGCAGGCGTGGGAAAGCGCGGTTCGCGCGGCCCTTCGGCAGCGGCGCGAGGGCGCTCGACAGGCTCGCCCTCGTCGTCCGACTCGAGTGGTGCGAGTCGCGACGGCGCGAGTGGCACGGCAAGCCCTGTCTCACGCGGTGCAGGGCGCATCGCCCAGTCGGGCAGCGGTTCCCCAGCTGTCGTGCCCTTGCTGAGATCGCTTGCCGGTTCGGGCGACGCCGATTGCGCCGACTGAAGGACCATGACAGCGGCGCCATCGGCGTGCTCCCGGCGCTCGAGGCAATCCTCCAGGCCATCGACGATAAGATCGTACCAGCAATCCCTGGGCCGGCCTTTGGCGCCCTCGAAGCCTGCGACGTAAAGGCGGTCGCGTGGTCGCGTCATGGCGACGTAGAGAAGCCGCTGGTGCTCCTCACTCGCGAGCCGACGCTCAGTCTCGCGGGCCTCCTCGATCGCGGGGATGCCGCTTGCGCCCTTGATGGCCCACGCGAGCCCGGTCGGACTTGGTGCTTCGTGCAGCGTCACGACCGGCGACGGCCGACCGCCGGTCGGCGCGCTACAGGTGTCGGGCAGGAACACGATCGGTGCCTCGAGACCCTTGGCGCCATGCACCGTCATCACGCGCACCTCGTCGCGACCATGTTCCAGATCGCGCTTGATCTCTCGTTCGCCGGAAGCGAGCCAGGCGAGGAAGCCCTGCAGCGACGGCGGCGCGCTCTCGTCATAGGCAAGGGCGAGATTGACGAGTTCGTCGATCGCATCCGCCGCCTCGGGACCGAGCCGCGTCAGCATAGCGCTCCGCACGCCCTCGCTATCGATGAGCCAGGCCAGGAACTCGAACGGCGGCAGGAAGTCGGCACGCGCCCGCCAGCGCTTGAGCCGCGTGGCGACGTTCTCGTAGCGCCTGTCGTCGGCGGCGGCCGCGAGCAGGGACGACCACAGGGAGCCCGGTCGACCCGGCGCGAGGCGGATGAGGTCGTCGTCGTCGAGGTCGAACAGCGGCGACTTCAGCAGGCTGGCCAGTGCGAGATCGTCCTCCGGGAGCACCAGGAACGACGCGAGGGCGAGCAGGTCTTGCACCGCGATCTGCTGTGTCAGGCGGATGCGGTCGGCGCCGGCTACGGGGATTCCGCGCGCCTTCAGCGCCGCCACCATGGCCGGGCCGAACGGATGACGCTTGCGCAGAAGGATGATGACGTCGCCGGGCCGGATCGGTCGATCGGCGGATGTGAGCCGCTCGCCGTCGGCAAGCCAGCCGGCGATCGTGTCGGCGATGCGCGCCGCGAGGCGGGCGACCGGAGTGCCGGCCGCGATCTCCTCGAGCGGATCGAACGCAGCCGTATCTTCGATCGTGTCGGGCTTGTCGGTGGGCCAGATCTCGAGCAGACCCGCCTGACCGAGCCGTCGCGCGTGATGGCGGACGACCGCGCCCGCGCCGCCGACACCGGGCGTACGGGCGGCATCGGCAAAGACCCGATCAACGGCAGCCAGCAGCGGTTCGACGGTGCGGAACGAAAGCTCGAGCGGAACGGAGGCCAGTGCCAAGCCGGCGCGCGCCGCGGCATTGCCGAATTCCGCGCCGGTGGCGCGGAATTTCTCGGGCGCGGCACCCTGGAAGGAGTAGATCGACTGCTTCTCGTCGCCCACGGCGAAGATTGTGCGCACGGCGTCGGTCTGGCCAGCGCCGGAAAAGAATTCGTCGGCGAGGGCCTGGACGACGCGCCACTGCACCTCACTGGTGTCCTGCGCCTCATCGACGAGGATGTGATCGAGCCCGCCATCGAGTTTGAAGAGCACCCAAGCCGCCTCGGCCGAGCCGGAGAGCAGGCGCGCGGTAAGAATGACGAGGTCGTCGAAGTCGAGCGCCGCGCGGGCCGCCTTGCCGTCCTCGAACCGCCGCATCACCTCGTCGGCGAGTACGGCGAGGGCGGTCGAGGCCTCGGCGACCTTGAGGGCGACGGACTCGCGGGCCAGAATCGCGAAGCGGTCGCGGGCGGCGGTCATGCGGTCGGTCATGCCGGGATCGGCGGCGCGTAGCTTCTTGGTGATGAAGCGCGCATCCGAACGCGGTTCGCCGGCCTGCGTCAGGAATACGGTGGCGAGCGCAGCAACGCGCTCACTCGGCGAGCCGGCGCGTGCCGCCGCGAGCAGGGCCGCGCCGAGACCTGCGTCGGTCTTCGTGCCCTCGGCAAGCTGGCCGGCGAAGCGGCGCATCTCCGCCTCGTCGAGAACGGCGGCCATCTCCGCTTCGAGTTCCGCAGCCGCCACGTCGGCCCTGGCGCCGAGCGCCGTACGATAGGCCCGCTCCAGCGCGTCGTCGTCGCGCGTCGCGTCGACAGGCTCGCCAATGGCAGCCGCGGCGGCGAGCCAGTCGCGCTCGGCGAGCGCTGCGCGGACCAGGTCGTCGAAGCCCTCTCCCTGGGTTCGCGACGTGATGACGGTGAGTGCCCGTCCGGCACGCGAATCGGGCTGCGATACCGCACGGCCGAGTGCGTCAGCGATAGCCTCGGCGCGAATCTCGGCGGCGAGTTCGTCGTCGAGGATCCGGAAGCCCGGCACCACGCCAGCCTCGAGCGGAAATCGCTGCAGAAGCTTCTCGCAGAAGGCGTGTATGGTCTGCACCTTGAGACCGCCGGGCGTCTCGACGGCGAGCGCGAAAAGCTGGCGGGCGCGTGTCAGCTCGATGTCATCCGGAGCACGCCCGAGCAGGTCGCTGACCGCGCTGCGCAGCGGCTCGTCGCCAGCCGCCGCCCAGCGGGCGAGATCGGCGAAGACTCGCGCTGACATCTCGGCGGCGGCGGCCTTGGTGTAGGTGAGACAGAGGATGCGGCTCGGCGCCGTGCCGGCGAGCAGCAGCCGCAGTACCCGCATCTTGAGGACATGTGTCTTGCCGGCGCCAGCGTTGGCGCTGACCCAGGCCGAGGTGGCGGGATCGGAGGCGCGTCGCTGGGCGGCGACCGTCTCGGCGAGACGGCGTGCGGCGAGTGCCGCGAGATCGGACACGTCGCTCACGAGGCGCCTCCGTCGTTCGCGCCAGAGCCGGCGTCGGCTAGATCGCTGCAGGTAGCCGGATCCTCGCCGCCCGACCACTCGGCAACGCGGGCGAGAAGTGCGTAGTCGTCGTAATCGTAGGAGAAGCCGGCGCGGCGCAGCGCGCGGTAAGGCGTCGCCTCGTCGTCGAAGTGCCGGACCAGGCGGGCGAGCTCTGCGCGGGCAGTTCGGGCAAGAGCCTCGATGTCGTCGACCTTGACGGTCTGTTCGGCACCGGGCGGCTCGCCGCCACTCGCCGAGATGTAGCACAGTGCGCGGACGCTGAGTGGGGCGACGCCGTCGAACGCGCCGGCGAGCGCCATGGCGGCTTCGAGTGGGAGCTGCGGAGCAGCGAGGGTACGTGCGCGGCGGGCGAGCGGGGCCATGTCGCTCGCGGTCTTGTAGTCGGTGATGACGAGGCCGTCAGCGGCGATGTCGATGCGGTCGGCTCGCGCGGTGAGTGTGAACGGCATCGCAAGACCGTCGGTCTCGTCGAGCACGAGCCGCCCTGCCACCTCGGCGCGCGTCTCCCTGAAGCCGGCGCCGCGGCGTGCCGCCTCGGTCTCGGCAAACCACTCCGCGAAACGTCCGAATCTCGGCGCCCAGAACGCCGCCACGACCGGGTTGCCGGCGTGCTCGGCCATCTGCCGGCCAGCCTCTGCGACCAGCCGCTCGGCAACACGGTCCGGTAACGCGCGGGGATAGGCCTCGGCGAAGCGGCCGAGCGCCGCGTGCAGGATCGAGCCCCTGAGACTGGCATCCGGGTGCTCGCCGAGCGCGGGCAAGGCTTCGAGCCCGAGGATGAAGCGGGCGTAGAGCGCATAAGGGTTGGCGATCCACGTCTCGATCGCGCTGACGCTGAGACGGCGCGGGCGCAGTGCGAGCGAAGGTCGCGGTGCGGGGGGCGGGATCTCGATGCGGCGCGCGATGCGGTCGCGACCGCGCGCCCAGGCGAGCCATTGCCTGTCCGGGGCGAGCGCATCTTCGAGCCCCAATCCTGCGAGCACGGCATGCAACCGCAGCAGCCAGCGGGACGCGACGGCAGGGTTGCCGTCGACCTTCTGCGAGCGTGTGAGGTAGACCCGCTCGGCCCCCATCAGCTGCGTCATGTCGTGCGCGGCGAAGCCGATGCGCTCCTCCGGTTGTGGCAGACCCAGGGTGGCGCGCATCGGTCTGTTCAACCACGGCCCCGGATCGGCGATCTCCGGCCAAACGCCGTCGTTGAGGCCGCCGAGCACCACCACGTCAGGCCGCTGCAGTCGCGATTCGAAGGGACCCCAGATGGCGAGCCGCGGATGCACCGGCACGCGCACACGAACCGTCTCGGCCGCGATCATCACGCGGTAGAAGTCGGCATAGTCATGCGCCGAGAGTTCCGGCGCAGATAACGTCTCATCCATCAGCCGGGCAAAAATGCGCGCGCCGGTCTCGCCGGCCTCCTCCGACCAGAGCCCGCGCGAGCCGTCGCCGTCCTCGGGCAGCGCGGCAAGTGCCTCGGCGACAGCGATGTGAGCCCGGGCAAGAATGGCGAGGGGATAGGCACGGTCGCGGTCGGCATGCAGCGCAACGAGCGGTAGTGTGGCTTGCTCGAGCCGCGCGACCAGGCGGGCGGCGGTGTCCCAGTCGTCGTCCCAGAGGCGGCGGGCAGCGCGGGAGAGCTGCCCGATGCCGTCGCTGTCACGATCGGCGCGGGCGCGGTCGAGCGTGCGTGCGATGCCGGCGAGACCGCCACCGAGCCATGGTCCGCGCAACGCCGCGATCTCGAGATGCCGAGCGGCGCGGCGGATGTCTCGCGGGCTTTCGCCGAGACGCGTCAGCGGGTGCTTCAGGAGCGCCATCAGCCGGACAGGCTCGAAGCCATGGGCTACGGCGTCGACGACGAGTTCGAGGAACGTGCCGGGCGGAGTCTTGGCGAACGGCCGGCCGGCGGAATCGTCGACGGTGATGCCCCAGGTCGAAAGTCGCGCGGCGACGCGCCGCGCGAGTAGGCGGTCGGGCGAGATCAGTGCGGCGGTGCGGCCCGGCGTCTCCAGTGTCTCGCGCAGGATGAGCGCGACCACCTCGGCCTCGTCCTGGGCTGTCGGCGCGGCGATGAAGGCGACCGCCTCGGTCGCGGCAGCGGTCGCCGTGCGATCGGCGGCAGAAAAGTAGTGCGGCCAGCGATCGGTGGTGGAGGCCGGCCGCATCGCTTCCGAGACGAGACGGCAGCGGGCTGCGAGGCGCGGGGCGGGCGCCACGCCGACGAGAGGCGCCACGTCGGCACGCGTTACGCCGAGTTGCTCGAGCAGGCGAGCGAGGCCGTGTTGGGGATGCTCGGGGTGCGCAGCGCGGACGGCAACGAAGCTTTCGTCGTCCAGATCGAGATCCAGGCCGGGAAGCACGATGGCACCGTTGTCGAGACCTGCAACGACGCGCATCAGTTCGGCGGTCGCGGGGATGGAGCCGGTCACGCCCGCGACGATCAGTGGTCCGGGTGGCGGGTTCGCCGCGATGCGACGGGCCTCGGCGAGGATCAGCCGGTTTCGCCGGCCGGCGGGTGACAACCGCCCGGTCGCTTCGAGATGCGCCGGCCACCAATCGACAACGATCTTGAGGAAGTCGAGCGTCTGCTGCCAGTGGCTCGAGAATGCCTCGGGAACAAGCGCTTCGAGACGGTCGAGCGAGACGCCCTCCGTCTCGATCATGTCCATGAGACGGGCGAGGTCGGTGGCGAGCGCGGCGGCCTGAGCAGGCGTGCGGGCGCCGGCGGCGACGACTTCGGCCGTGGCTTCGGCATCCTCACTACCGGACCGCATCGCCGACGACCAGCGTTGGACGAGCTGCGTCAGGACCAGCACGCGCTCGAGCGCGTCGACGGCCGGCGGCAGGGCGAGTGATTCCGCCGCGTCGGACGTGAAGCCTGTGCCATCGACGCCTGCGAGCAGGGCGAGATCTTCGTCGGTCTCGGCGATCGGCCGGATCGAGGGGGCGATGATAGCGTTTTGCCCGGAGGCGCGAAGAAACGCCTCCGTCAGGGCGCGGGCTGCGCGTCGGGTCGGCAGCAGGATGGTGATCGACGCCAGGTCGATCAGGGACGGAGGAGCGCCGCCGGCACGCGGCAGATCGCCGGCGAGGACGGCATGTGCCAGCGCATCGAGAAACGACACGCCCGGTGAGACCGTGAACACGCTGTTCGCGCGCGGCCGACGGGGTTCAGTGGTGGTCGGTCGATCGGCGGTCACGGCCAGTCGTCGCCGGCGAGCACGCGCTCGGCGTCCTGCAGGGCGTCGGGGGTACCGACGTGCATCCAGATGCCGTCCATGCGCATGCCATAGACCCGGCCCGCCACGATGGCGCGATCCCAAAGCAGGTTGAGCGAGAAGGCGCCGTCTGGGGCGTCGTCGAACAGGCGCGGATGGATGATCGACACGCCGGTGAACACGAACGGTGCCTCCACGTTCTGCGGGCGGCGAGCGATGCGGCCCGTGGCGTCCATCACGAAGTCGCCGTGGCCGTCGTAGCCCAGGCTCGACGCAGTGATCGCAAGCATCATCAGGCAGTCCATCCGGTCGTCGTCCCAGAGCGCGAACAGCCGCTCGAGATCCGGCGTCACACCGTCGACCCAGACGCTGTCTGAGTTGACGACGAGGAAGGGTGCGTCTCCGAGCATGCCGAGCGCGCGGGCGATGCCGCCTCCGGTGTCGAGAAGCCTGCGGCGCTCGTCGGAGACGGTGATGCGCGGCCCCTTCTTGCGGCGCAGCAGGGCCGCCTCGAGCATGTCGGCCTTGTAGTGAAGGTTGACGACGGCGCGCTCGACTCCGGCTTCGTGCAGACGGTCGAGCGCGTGATCGATGAGCGAGCGACCGGCGAGCTTGACGAGCGGCTTCGGCCGACGGTCGGTCAGCGGTCGCATGCGAGTGCCGAGCCCGGCAGCGAGAACGAACGCGGACTTCGGACGAAAGCTCATGGCGATCTCCATTCGGAGGCAGGCTTGGCCAGCGCGCCGCGCGCCGCGGCAGGCAGGTGGACGTCGAACCACCGGCGCACGTCGGCGAGTGCCGGGTGGGCGAGGTTACGTTCGAGGTAATCCGAGATGCGCGGGAGGTGCGCGAGATACCCGTGCTTGCCGTCGCGGCGCGACAGGCGGACGAAAATACCGAGGATCTTGGCGGCACGTTGCGCGCCGAGAATGGCATAGTCGGCGCGGAAAGCGTGCGAGTCGGCGAGACGGCCGGAAGCTGCAAGACCAGCGATATGCCGATCGAGCAACGCGCGCTCCAGATCGGCGGCAACGTCCAGGCGGGCGTCCTGCAGGAGCGAGACGACATCATAGGCGGGCGGCCCGGCGACGGCGTCCTGGAAGTCGAGTATGCCGACGCGGCGATGAGCCTCCCGGTCCGGAAGCCACATCAGGTTCGGCGAGTGGTAGTCGCGGATGACGATGCCTTCAGGCCGACCGGCAACGCGGTCGATCGATGGATGCCAAGCGTCGGCGAAGGCGCGGCGCACGGTCTCGGTTGGCGGAGAGCCGTGCAGCGCCGGCCACATCCAATCGAGCACGAGTCGGCACTCGATGGTGAGGGCGCGTGTGTCATAAACAGCGAGATGAGCTGGCGGCGGAGTGCCGGTGAGCCGGGTCAGCGGGTCCAGTGCCGCCTGCCAGAGGGTCTCCTGACTGGCGCCGGAAGCAAGAGCGCGGGCGAATGTCAGGTCGCCGAGGTCCTCGATGAGAAGCAGGCCGTCCGCCAGGTCGTCGGCAAGGATTGCCGGGACGGATAGATCGACCGCGGCAAGATGGCGGGCGATCTCAACGAACGGTGCGACGTCCTCGGCGAGATGGGCTATGCGGCTGTAGGGGAGACCACCCTCGACCGGCGGACCGTCGGGCATGGGCGGCGCGTCCATCAGGATCGCGGAGCTGCCATCGGGGCGCTCGAGGCGGGCATAGGCGCGCGGCGAGGCATCGCCCTGGAGATAGGTGATGCGCGCGTCGCCCGCGTGCGATTGCATCTGGGAAGCGGCGAGAAATCTGTCGATACGCACGATCCTGTCGAGCCGGACCGCGGGCGCGCCGCTCGCCTTCAGGAGAACGCGGCGGAGGTCGTCGCCCTTCTCCGACGGCCCGATCTCGATCTGCAACCGGTCGTGCGGCAGCGCCGCCCATGCCCGCTCGGGCCACTCGACGATCGCCGCTCCTTCGACGAGGGCCTCGTCGAACCCGATCTCGTCGACTTCGCCGGGGTCGCCGAGCCGATAGAAGTCGCAGTGTCGCACGACGAGGCGCGGCGTTTCGTAGGTCAGCATCAGCGGGAATGTCGGACTGGCTACCTCGGCCGCCGGATCGTCGAGCAAAGCGCGAATCATGGCGCGGGCGAGGGTGGATTTGCCGGCGCCGAGGTCGCCGACGAGCGCAACGACGTCGCCGGAGCGCAGCTTCAAGGCGATGATCTCGCCGAGCCGCACGAGCGCGGTCTCGTCGATGTCCGACAGGAGGGTGCGGACGGGCCAGCGGGCATCGACTGTCGGCGTCGGGTCCCGGCCAGCGCATGGCATTCGATCGTCGATCATGGCGGGGGAGAGAACTCCGTGCCTGGGGCGGCGTCAAGACGCGCCCGGCAGCGCCTCGCTCAGGCGCCGATTCGTGCAGCCGCGGGGGAGGCGAGTGCCTCGGCCGGCTCGTCGGCGGCACTCTCCATGACAGGGCCGCTCTCCGGCAACCTGACGGTGACGGTGGTGCCGGCGCCGGGCTTCGAGGCCAGCTCGAGCGTGCCCTGATGCAACTCGACCAGACTTCTGACGATCGGCAGTCCGAGGCCGGCACCACGGTGGCGGCTGCCGCGCGCCTCGCTGACGAAGCGGTCGAACACGCGCTCCAGGCTTTCCTCCGGAATTCCGATGCCCTCATCAGCGATCTCGAGCACGACCGCGGCCGGCGCCTGCGCGGTCGCGACCTCGCGCCAGCATGAGATGCGGATGGTGTCGCCGGGGTTCGAGAATCCGACAGCGTTGGAGAGCAGGTTGAACACGATCTGGCGCATGCGCTCGGGATCTGCGACGAGGGTGTCCACGTCATCGGCAAGCGCGATGTCGAGGGTCAGGCGGGCGCGGCTCGCGCGCTCGTGCAGCACGCCGATCGCGGTGTCGATCACGTCGGAGATGCGCACGCGTTCGAGCTTCAGTTCGAGCACGCCGGCGTCGATGGTGGCAAGATCGAGGATATCGTCGATGATCGCGAGCAGCGTCTGGGAGGAGGCGGAGATGTCCGCCAGGTATTCGCGCTGCTTGTCATTGAGCGGGCCGATCAGCGGGTTCTCGAGCAGCTGGCTGAAGCCGATGATGGTGTTGAGGGGGGTCCTGAGCTCATATGAGACGCTGGAGATGAACCTGCTCTTGACCTTGTCTGCGGCGACCAGTGCCTCGTTGCGCTCGATCAGCGCGCGCTCGTAGCGCTTGGAGGCCGTGACGTCGGCGAAAGTTAGGAGCGTGCCGCCGTCGGGCAGCGGCATCGCCGCGTAGTCGATCACAGTGTGGTCGGCGCGCACCATCTGGCCGTCGAAGCCATCACGCTCGTCGGTGATCGAAGTCACGGCGTGCTGCAGACGGTGCCAGACCGTCGCATCGCCATGAAGGTCCGCCATGCGGGCGATGACGTCGGCAACGTGCGGCTCGCGATCGAGCCAGGGACCGGCGAGCTGCCAGATGCGGCGGAAGGCCGAGTTGGAGAGCTGCAGACGGCCGTCGGTCGAGAACACGGCGACGCCCTCCCCGAGGCTGTCGAGTGTCTCCCGCTGGACGTGGATGAGCGTCTTGTATGCGCTTTCCAGCGCGAGCCGCTCGGTGGCGTCATCGTAAAGATAAGTGACGCCGCCATCTGGCCGCGGCACTGCGTTGACGCGCAGCATGCGGCCGCCGGGGAGCTGCCACCAATCGCTGTGTTCCTCGCCGCGCTTGTAGATGCCGATCAGGCTTTCCTTCCAGCGCCGATAGTCGGCGACGGCCGGCAGCTTGCCCTGCTCGCGCAGCCTGTCGAGGATATCGCCGTCCGAAGGCTGGCGATCGAGCCAGCCCGGATCGAGTTCCCAAAGCCGACGGTAGGCCTCGTTGTAGAACGTCAGCGCCTGGGCACGATCGAACACGGCGACGGCGGTGGTGACCCGGTCGAGCGTGCGATCGGTGGCCGTCATCTGCCGGTCGAGTTCGCCCTGAGCGCTCTCGAGGTCGTCGACGTCGATCGCGACGGCTGCAATGGTGCCGTTGACCGGCACCGCGATGACGTCATGGGTCTTGCGCTGACCGGCGATATTGAGCGGCTCGCGCCGGCGAAACGCCCCGCCGCTCGCGATCTCGCTGCCGACGGCGAGCCGCTGGCGGGGGTCGAGCAGTTCGATCTGGCCGGCGATCACCTCAACCGCGTCGCGCGCCTCGACCGCGGCCGCATAAGCCTGGTTGACCCAGGTGAGACGCTTGTCGGCGCCTCGAATCCAGGCCGGCATCGGCAGAGCCTCTACAAGGCCGCGGCTGGTAGCGATGTCGGCGGAGAGCTGGCGATGCATCTCGAGGATGCGCACGAGGTCGCTGCGTGCACCGGCAACGTCGCGCAACCTGAGGATCGCGCGTGCCCCCGCTGCCCGTCCGTCGGCCTCGACATGATCGCCGGCGTGGGTGCGCAGGAAGGAATTGAAGGCGCGCCCCTCTGCGAACAGAAGGTCGAGGCTGGTCTTGAGCGTCTCGGCGGATGCGCGGTCGAGCCAGGTGCCGAAGCGCAGCAGCTCTCCCGGATCGGCGGGCAGGCCGGCGACCGTGTCGAGCGAGTGGACCGCAACCCTCAGGCCGTCCCCCTTCTGCCAATAGACGAGCACCTGCGGCTCGGCCTTCATCATGGCTTCGGCGAGCGTGAGCCGTTGACGCAGTTCGCTGGCCTCACCGGCAATCTGTCCGGCCTTCGCGCGACTCTTGGCGATGGCGGCAACCGAGGTGGCGAACGCCATCGCCAGCCCGCCGGTGACGAGTGCGGCGACGAGAATGCCACTCACCTTCAGGCCGAGCGGGCTCAGAGGCTCTTCGGAAGCGAGCGACACGGTGAGCACGACGGCGCAGGAAACGCCCGCGATGAGCAGTCCGATCAGCTCGCGTCGCGTCTCGTGCGCGCGGGCTCTGTCACGTGCCCTGGGCATGAAGCGGCCGGCCTGGGAATAGGCGAGCGGCAAGGACGCGGGACGAGACACTGCGCTCAGGTTGATGCCGTCCCCGGGACGGCGCGAATCAGTTGGCCAAGTATCGATGGCGGCGCGCGGAATGGCCAGTGGCGAAGCAGCGCGGGGTGCGGGAAAGTGAGGGCGGCCGTCGTGCCGCCAGAACAGAAGCAGATGCAGCCGCCACCTGGCTCAGCGGCTCGAGCGATCTGCTGCTTGATGCGATGTTGCGGGGCCGCATGCTGGGCGAGGGTGCCGCGAGGTGGAGGTTTGACAGCGTCCCGGCCTTTGCCGGGACGACGGGAGAGAGTGGGGCGGGGGCGGAGTTTTCTGGTTCGAGGCGTCTTGACGCCGCTCCGCTCCGCCCATCGCCGTCGTCTCCGCCCGCAGGGCTGGGGCAGATGTGCCTCGACCCAGCCCCGTCCCGCGTCGCTCAGTAGCGATAGTGCTCGGGCTTGAACGGGCCTTCGGGCTTCACTCCGATATAGGCGGCCTGCTCCGGGCGCATCCTGGTCAGCTTGACGCCGAGCTTGTCGAGATGGAGGGCCGCGACCTTCTCATCGAGGATCTTCGGCAACGTGTAGACCTTCTTCTGATATTTGCCGCTGGCACGCTCTCCCCACAGCTCGATCTGGGCGAGCGTCTGGTTGGAGAACGACGAGGACATCACGAACGAGGGATGGCCCATCGCGTTGCCGAGGTTCACAAGGCGGCCCTCGGAGAGCAGAATGATGCGGTTGCCCGAGGGAAACTCGATCTCGTCGACCTGCGGCTTGACGTTGGACCACTTGAAGTTCTTCAGGCCGGCGACCTGGATCTCGTTGTCGAAGTGGCCGATGTTGCAGACAATGGCGCGATCCTTCATCTGCCGCATGTGGTCGACAGTGATGACATCTTTGTTGCCGGTCGCCGTCACGTAGATGTCGGCGCGGGGCAGCGCGTCTTCGATGGTGGCGACCTCGTAGCCCTCCATGGCGGCCTGCAGCGCGCAGATCGGGTCGACCTCGGAGACGATGACGCGGCAGCCGGCCTGGCGCAGTGAGGCGGCCGAGCCCTTGCCGACATCGCCGAAGCCGGCGACGAAGGCGATCTTGCCGGCCATCATCACGTCAGTGCCGCGGCGCAGCGCGTCGACCAGCGACTCGCGGCAGCCGTAGAGGTTGTCGAACTTCGACTTGGTGACCGAGTCGTTGACGTTGATCGCCGGGAACAGCAGCTTGCCTTCCTCGGCGAGCTTGTAGAGGCGATGCACGCCGGTCGTCGTTTCCTCGGAGACGCCCTTGATGGAAGCGGCAAGCTCGGCGAACCAGCCCTTCGGCTTGTCCTTGAGCAGGCGGTTGATGAGGGCGAAGAAGATGTCCTCCTCCTCCGAGGTCGGCTTCGACAGGAACGCCGTGTCGCCCTGTTCGGCCCTCAGTCCGTAGTGGACCAGCATGGTGGCGTCGCCGCCGTCATCGAGAATCATGTTGGGCACGCCGCCGCCATGCCAGTCGAACAGCATGGCCGTGTAGTCCCAGTACTCCTTCAGCGACTCGCCCTTGTAGGCGAACACGGGCGTGCCGCTGGCAGCGATGGCCGCCGCGGCGTGGTCCTGCGTCGAGAAGATGTTGCAGGACACCCAGCGTACGTCGGCGCCGAGCGTTTTCAGCGTCTCGATCAGTACGGCGGTCTGGATTGTCATGTGCAGGGAGCCTGCGATGCGGGCGCCTTTTAGCGGCTGCTTGGGGCCGTACTCGGCGCGGATCGCCATCAGGCCCGGCATTTCGGTCTCGGCGAGATCGATCTCCTTGCGGCCGAAGTCGGCGAGCTTGATATCCTTGACGATGTAGGCGGGCGTGCTCGACATCTCCGAAAATCCTTTTTCGTCAGATGGTTGTGGTGATCTGGCGGTCGGCCGGGGAAGCCCGTAGAGGCGCCCTGCCCGCCTTGTGAATGAGTACCGGCGGGTCCGACGATGGCGCGTCTATAGACGGGCTGACGGACGGGCGCAACAGGATATAAAGAAATCCTTATGTCGACATGTCGCGGGCTGTGGATGGCGTACCCGGTTTGATGCCATCCAGAAACGCCCTGAGATCCTTCGTCATGTGGTGGACATGCGCAGGCGGTGCCTGCCAGTGCCTGATCTCGAGCTGGCGGGGGTGGTCGATATAGTCGGAGTGAACGAGCACGGTCGTCATGCCGATCTCGTGCGCAGGCAGCAGGTTGTGCGGCATGTCCTCGAACATTGCCGCCTCGCGCGGCGACACGCCGTGCGCGCGCACGAGGTGCTCGTAGGCGCCGGCCTGCTCCTTCGGTACGAAACCGGTAGCGACGATGTCGCAGATGTCCTCGAAAAGGTGAAGCACGCCGAGCTTGCCCGCGACGTTCTCGGCGTGGCGGCGCGAGCCCGCCGTGAAGATCAGCTTGCGGCCCGGCAGCCGCTCGATCGCGGCGGCCAATTCCGGGTGCTCCGGCACGGGCGCGAGGTCGATGTCGTGCACGTAGTCGAGGAAGGCCTCGGGCGCCATCTTGTGCACGTGCATCAGACCGGCGAGCGTGGTGCCGAACTGGCGATAGTAGGACTTCTGAAGGTGCCGCGCATACTCGATGGGCATGCCGAGATACTTCGCGATGAACTCGGCCATGCGCCGGTCGATCTGGGCGAACAGGTTGCAGTCGGACGGATAGAGCGTGTTGTCGAGGTCGAACACCCAGATGCGGGTGGCATCGAAGGTGCGCTGCTGACTTTCGGTGGCCATGACGTGGTGATCTCCCATCAGCCCGCCAGTTCGGCCAGTATCCGCTCTTTCACCCGGCGTGGCGAACCGTCGACGGCGACCACCACGGGCCACTCGCCGGCATCGGGTTCCTCCAGCGTCGCGAACTGGCTGTCGAGCAGCGCCGTCGGCATGAAGTGATCGGTGCGGGCGGCCATGCGCTTTGCGATGAGTGCCTTGTCGCCCTTGAGGTAGACGAGGCGGACGTCGTCGCGGCCGGCGGTCAGGCGCTGGCGGTAGATCCGCTTCAGCGCCGAACAGGTGACGATGCCGTGCGTGCCGGCAGTACGGTGGGCGTCGATCCAGCCGGCGATGGCGTCGAGCCAAGGCCAACGGTCGTCGTCGGTGAGGGGCGTTCCAGACTTCATCTTGATGATGTTGGCCTCGGGGTGAAAGCTGTCGGCATCGCGGAACGGCCAGCCGAATTCCGCGGCAAGTGCCTCGCCATAAGTACTCTTACCTGCGCCCGCGACGCCCATTATGAGGAGAACCGACGGCAGGCTCGCCATGTCAGGTGACCTTCTTCGCGACAGCAGCGGCACCCTGCTCGACGTGGCCACCGAAGCCCTTGCGCATGGCAGAGAGTACCTTCTCGGCGAACGTGTGGTCCTGGCGCGAGCGGAAGCGGGTGTAGAGCGCGCTGGTCAAAACCTCGGCGGGCACTGCTTCCTCGATCGCCGCCTGCACGGTCCAGCGGCCCTCGCCGGAGTCCTCCACGTGGCCCGAATAGCCGGCGAGGTCAGGATCCGCGGCGAGGGCGGCGGCGGTGAGGTCGAGCAGCCAGGAGGTGATGACGCTGCCCCGCCGCCAGACCTCGGCGATGTCGGCAGTGTCGAGGTCGAGGCGGTGCTCGGGCGGGAGCTTGGGCGAATTGGCGTGACGCAGGATGTCGAAGCCCTCGGCGAGGGCCTGCATCATGCCGTACTCGATGCCGTTGTGGATCATCTTGACGAAATGCCCCGCGCCGTTCGGGCCGGCGTGCAGGTAGCCGAGGCCGGCGCGGGGATCGCGGCCGTCACGGCCGGGTGTAGGTGGAATGTCGCCCGCCCCTGGCGAGAGCGCACGGAAGATCGGATCGAGCCGTTCGACGACCCCGATGTCGCCGCCGATCATCAGACAGTAGCCGCGTTCGAGGCCCCAGACGCCGCCGGAGGTGCCGACGTCGACGTAATGCAGGCCATTCGTCGCGAGTTCGCGGGCGCGGCGGATGTCGTCCTTCCAGAACGTGTTGCCTCCGTCGATGATCGTATCGCCGGTGCCGAGCAGAGACGAAAGCTCGCCGATGGCGCCTTCGGTGGCCGCGCCCGCGGGCAGCATGATCCAGACGACCCTCGGCGCAGGGAGCGCCGCGACGAGGGTGGCGAGATCGGCGGCGGGCGTGGCGCCCTCTGCCGCGAGCCTCGCGACGGCAGCGGGATCACGGTCGGTGACCGCGCAGGAATGCCCGTCGCGCATCAGCCGGCGCACGAGGTTGGCGCCCATCCGCCCGAGCCCGACCATCCCGAGATGCATGTAATCTGTCCTTCCCCATCTCCCGCCACACATAACGCAAACGCGCCGCCGAGGCGAACCCCGGCGGCGCGTCGATGCCGTACGGCAGGATCAGAGGCGCCCGATCAGGCGAGCTCGACCTGGCCGGCCTGCTTGCCGCGGCCCTTCTTGTCGTCCTCGAGGACGAAAGAGACGCGGTCGCCTTCGTTGAGCTGGCGGATGCCCGCGCGCTCGAGAGCGGTGGCGTGGATGAACACGTCCTTGCCGCCGTTGTCGGGCTGGATGAAGCCATAGCCCTTTGCGCCGTTGAAGAATTTCACGACGCCGGTGATGCGATCCATAAGGGTAGTCCTTTTCCGTGCGTGTCAGATGAGTTGAAGCCATGCCACGGGCCTCACGCAATGCCCGCTCGTCTCAGTCAGTCGGAAAAGGCAAACGGCCGGTGAAGGTCGCGCAGTCTTAGCCGAAGATCGTGAGGGCGCGCGCCAACGTGGCGTGCACCGGCAGCGTGGATATGGCCCGAATTCGCGACGCGCGCAAGGCTCGGGACGCTGACAAGGCCGCGAAATTTGAGCAGCGCTCATCCGGCGGTGTTCGCGCGGCGCCCGCCGATCGTCGGGGTCGGCTCGACGGGGCGCCGCTCGAGCGGGCCAAGCGTCGGCTCCCGCAGACCGGGACCGATGGCTTGCGCGCGACCCGCTTGACCAATGTCGCCGCGATCAGTTTGGTGGCACTTCGAGCGGTGCCGGCCCGGGCCGGTGCCCCCACGAGACAGGGAGCGACGCCATGACCGACCAGCCCGTGAAGCTGAAAACCTACCAGACCTACATCGACGGCAAATGGGTCGATGCCCTCTCCGGCAAGACGTTTCAGTCATTGGATCCATACACCGGCGAGGTGTGGGCCGAGTTGCCGGCGTGCGGTGCGGAGGACGTCGACCGAGCGGTGAATGCCGCCTACCGGGCATTCACGAGTGGCCCCTGGGCAAGCATGACCCAGACCGGCCGCGGCCGCATGCTCCGCAAGATCGCCGGGCTGATCGAAAAGCACGCCGACCATCTCGCCGAGATCGAGGTCCGCGACAACGGAAAGCTGATTTCCGAAATGAGCGCGCAGCTCAAGTACCTGCCCGAGTTCTACTATTACTGGGCCGGCATGGCCGACAAGGTGCAGGGCGCGGTGGTGCCGGTCGATCGCCCAGATCACTTCACCTACATCCTGAAGGAGCCAGTCGGCGTCTGCGGCATGATCATCCCGTGGAACTCGCCGCTGATGCTGGTCGGCTGGAAGCTTGCACCATGTCTTGCCGCCGGCTGCACGGCGGTGATCAAGCCGTCCGAGTACACGTCCGCCTCGCTCATGGAGTTCTGCAGGCTCGTCATCGACGAGGCTGGTGTGCCGCCGGGCGTGGTCAATGCCGTGACCGGCTTCGGCAAGGATGCCGGCGAGCCGCTCGCCACCCATCCGAAGGTCGCCAAGATCGCCTTCACGGGCGGAAGCGCTACGGGTGCGCGGGTCGCGTCGCTCGCCGCGCAGACCTTCAAGAAGGTCTCGCTGGAGCTCGGCGGCAAGTCGCCGAACATCGTGTTCGACGACGCCCGGATCGACGACGCGGTATCCGGCGCCATTTCGGGCATCTTCGCGGCCACCGGGCAGACGTGTATCGCGGGATCGCGCCTGCTGGTGCAGGAGAGCATCCACGACGAGTTTCTCGAAAAGCTTGTCGCCATGGCGAAGACGGCAAAGCTCGGCAACCCCATGAAGTTCGAGACGCAGGTCGGCCCGGTGACGACGCCGCCGCAGTTCGAGAAGATCCTGTCCTACATCGACATCGCCAAGGGCGAAGGAGCCAAGTGCGTGCTCGGCGGTGCCAAGGCAGGCGCGGAAATGGGTGGCGGCAAGTACTTCGTACAGCCCACCATCTTCGACGGCGTCGACAACAAGATGCGCATCGCGCAGGAGGAGGTGTTCGGCCCGGTGCTGTCGGTGATCAAGTTCAAGGACGAGGATCATGCCGCCGAGATCGCCAACGACGTCATATACGGTCTGGGTTCGGGTGTGTGGACGCAGTCGGTCAATCGCGCGGTGACGATGGCGAAGCGGATCCGCGCTGGCACGGTGTGGGTGAATACCTATCGCGCGGTCAGTTTCACGATGCCGTTCGGCGGCTACAAGGCATCGGGCCTCGGCCGTGAGAACGGGCAGGATGCGATCAACGAGTATCTGCAGACCAAGAGCGTATGGATCAACACCGGACCCGGCGGCGGTAATCCGTTCGTGATGAAGACGGCCTCGTCCGAATAGGCGGAACGGCGTCTGACCGATCGAGCATGAAAAAGCCCGCGGCTTCGGGGGAAAAGCCGCGGGCTACCTACGCAGTACCGCTCGAGGGGGGGGTGCGGCACCACGTCGTCGGACCGCTTCATAGAAACATGCCGCTCACTGAATTGCAATGGAGCGGCGCAGGTCTCTCAATTGTGCGTAAACAATCGCTTGTGCGGCGTCCCGATGCGAAACCTCGCGTATTTGAGCGAAACTTTCCGAATTCTAACCATTACAGAGAAATCTTCGGGAGCACTCGCTGATACGTTGCGAAACCGTCAGATCCTGGCGGATCACGATGTATGGTCAGTCCTTGACGACTTCGGTGCCGGCATCCTCGTGCCCCCATTCGACCCACGAGCCATCATAGACCGCACTGTCGGGATATCCGAGTTCGGCCAGCGCCAGGGACACCACACAGGCCGTGACGCCCGAACCACATGACGTGACGATGGCCCGCTGACGATCCACCTTGGCTGCGTCGAACAGGCGGGCAAGCTCGGGGTTGGGCTTCAAGGTACCGTCGCCAGCGACGAGATCGCCAAACGGCAGGTTGAGTGCTCCCGGCATGCGGCCCGATCTGAGGCCGGCCCGCGGTTCGGCGACCTCGCCGCGGAAGCGAGCGGCGGCGCGTGCGTCGATCACCTGGGCGGTGCCGCTCGCGAGCACGCGCTGCACGTCGGTCTTGTCGACGACGAGCGCCGAGTTGAAGCGCGGCGTGAAGTGGCGGGGCTGGCGCGGCGCGGCAGGCCCATCCTCCAGATCGCGACCCTCTGCCTTCCACTTCTTCAGACCGCCGTTCAGGACGACGACGTCGCGGTGACCCATGATCCTGAGCATCCACCAGATGCGAGCCGCCGAGTAGAGGCCGGCGCTGTCGTAGGCGACGACCCGCATGCCGTCGCCGATCCCGAGCTTCTTGACCTGGCTCGCGAACTGCACCGTCGAGGGCAGCATGTGCGGCAGCGGACTGGACTTGTCGGCGATCTCGTCGATATCGAAGAAGACCGCACCCGGAATGTGCTCGACGAGGAACTCCGCCTTCGCGTTGCGCCCGGTGGTCGGCAGGTGCGTCGAGCCGTCGACGACGATCACGTCCGGGCTGTCGAGATGCGCTGCGAGCCAGTCCGTCTCGACGAGGTGTGTGCGCTGGGCGCCGGCCATGCCGTCCTCCCGTTTTCGTTGGCAGATTCGATTGTGCGGCTGTTTAGGGCTCCTGCCGGCGGCGTCAAGCGAGCGCGAGCCGGAGCCGGCGGTTCTGCTTGCCCTTCTTCTCGATCTTTGTGATCGCGAGGCGGCCGATCTCGCCGGTCGTTCGCACATGCGTGCCGCCACATGGCTGCAGGTCGACCGCGCCGTCGGCACCGATTGCGACGAGGCGGACCCGGCCCGAGCCCATCGGCGGCTTCACCGACATGGTACGTACGAGGCCAGGATTGGCCGCAAGCTCGTCGTCCGTAATCCAGCGTTCGCTCACCGGATGGTTTTCGCCGACGAGCCGGTTGAGGTCCGCCTCGATTGCATCCTTGTCGATGGCACCCGCTTCCGGAATGTCGAAATCGAGCCGGCTCTCGTCCGCGCCGATCTGCCCGCCGGTGACGGGGAACTTCACCAGCGCGCAGAGCAGGTGGAGCGCGGTGTGCATGCGCATGTGGCGGTGGCGGCGGTCCCAGTCGAGCGTGACGGTGACGTCGCTGCCGACAGGGGGGGTGGTCGCACCTTCAGCGGGCACGTGCACCACCGTTGCCTTGTCGGCGTCATAGACTGCGGTGGCGATGGCACAGCCGCCGGTCGCCCAGGCGAGGCTCCCGGCATCGCCCGGCTGGCCACCCGAGGTCGCGTAGAATGGCGTGCGGTCGAGCACGATGCCGCCGCGTTCGTTGATGCGCGCCACGCGCGCCCGGGTCGTCTCGAGATAGGCGTCGGTGCGGAACAGGAGTTCGGTCATGGGCGGCTGGTCCGGCTACGGGGTTGCAGCGACCTTAATGCACCGCTAGCGCGAACTGGCGCAAGGCACCGGCAGAGAACGAGGCCCCTCCCGCAGCCTGAATCTAACCCCGCCTGCCGGTTTCCGCGATGCGACGGCGAAGGATTGCCATGGCACCGTCGTTGGCGCGTTTACGCGCCGCGAGGTCGTTGGCCTGCGAGCGGTAACCCGAGCACGTGCCCAGGGCGGCGGCAGCCGCGACGCCTCCTGTGCCGGGCAGCCCGGCTCTACGGGCGGAGCTGATGTTGTCCTGCGCCTGGCGTCGGGCATCGGCGTAGCACTGGTCGGCGCGGCGCTCCATCTCGGGAATGCGCCGTTCGAGATCACGATTCTCGGATTCGAGCTGGGTGAGGTAGGCACGCAGTTGCTCGGGTGACTGCCTATCGGAGGTCGCCGGCGTGGCATGAGGCGGTGGCGCATCGGCGCGACGCGACTCACCGCCCGCGCCGGCATCCGAACGCTTCTCGGGCGGCCGCCGCTTGATCAGCTGTTTGGCTGCAAATTGCGGACCGGTATTGTAGATGTACGACTTGGACCCGTCGGCGGTGGGGATGCCGTACTTATCCTCCTTCAGTCCGGTCCACTCGTACTCGGTCAGACTTTCGCTGCCGGTGCTGCGCACTGCGAACTTCAGGGTCCGCCCGTCGAGAGCGAACACCTTCACGACTTCCAGGGGCGTATAAGTGATCGCGCCGAGAGAGCCGCCCGAAAGGCCACCCGCGCAAGCGTACGAATTGCGACAACTTCCTTGTTCGATGTGCAGACGGCCGCCCTCGATCTTGATCCGGAAATAGAGAGGATCCGTAAGGCCCATCGGAATTTGTCCGGCATAGGGAATATGCTGGCTTTCCTCGACCACCCATTCACCGTCCCATGGATGTGCGATCGCGTGCTTGGCGACCGGCGGCGATGCGCCCTGCATGGTGTGCGTCGGCGCGGACGGCGTGCCTGACGGCGCGCCCATCCCACCACCACCCGGGCGGCACAGGTCGACGATCTGCGCTGGCGTGAAGCCGAGGCCCTTCAGCTTCTCGATATATGTAATGTCGCACTTGGTCTGGGCCAGCACACCGGTCGGGGCGATCGCGCCTGCGGCGAGCGAGAGCAATGCGGTGAGGACGGCTGGAATGTAACGCATCCGGAAATCTCCACGACATGACAAGCGGCACAAAATCGGCGAGTTGCGACATGCGCTCTCGCTACAGAGAATAAAGCGTACACCAGCTTCAGACGTCCTCAAACACGTCCGGAATATCGTTGCGCGGCTTGTCCAGCCAGGTCGGCACGGGCAGCCCCTTCTCGCGTAGAAATGCAGGATTGTAGAGCTTCGACTGATAGCGGGTGCCGTGGTCGCAAAGGATCGTCACGATGGTGTGGCCCGGCCCCAGATCCTTTGCCAGCCGGATGGCACCGGCAACGTTGACGCCGGAGGAGGCGCCGAGGCAGAGGCCTTCCTCCTCGAGCAGGCGGAACGTGGTGGCAACGGATTCCGTATCGGGGATCTGGTAAGCGCGGTCGACGACAACGCCTTCGAGGTTCGCCGTGATGCGCCCCTGGCCGATGCCCTCGGTGATGGACGAGCCTTCGGCCTTCAACTCGCCCGTCGTATAATAAGAAAAGAGTGCAGCACCGGGCGGATCGGCGAGCGCGATCTGCACCTTCGGGTTCATCGCCTTCAGCCCGAGCGAAACGCCGGCGAGCGTGCCGCCAGAACCGACAGCCGACACGAAGCCGTCGACCTTGCCGTCGGTCTGCCGCCAGATCTCGGGCGCCGTGCCCTGGATGTGGGCCTCGCGGTTGGCGACGTTGTCGAACTGATTGGCCCAGACGGCGCCGTTGGGCTCGGTCTTCGCCAGCGCCTCGGCGAGGCGGGCGGAATATTTCACGTAGTTGTTCGGGTTCTTGTAGGGTACGGCCGGCACCTCGACCAAGCTGGCGCCGAGCAGGCGGAGCGCATCCTTCTTCTCCTGTGCCTGCGTTTCGGGGATCACGATCACGGTGCGGTAGCCGAGCGCTGCGCCGATCACCGTGAGGCCGATGCCGGTGTTGCCGGCGGTGCCCTCGACGATGGTGCCGCCAGGCCGCAGCACGCCGCGCTTCACGGCATCTTCGATGATGAACAGCGCGGCGCGGTCCTTCACCGACTGGCCGGGGTTCATGAACTCTGCTTTGCCGAGGATCGTGCAGCCGGTTTCCTCCGACGCGCGGCGCAATCGGATGAGCGGTGTGTTGCCGACTGCGGCGGCGATGCTCTCAAAACAGGTCACGCTTCGATCTCCCGGCTCGCGCTCGGCTGAGCCTAATGAGGCACCTCCGGACCGGCAAGGCCGGTGCGCGCTGTGCCAGCGCGATGCGCCCATTAACTCCGCTTTTACCGCACACGCACATAGTGGAGCCGCAAAACTGAGGTCCGCAGGCCGCGACCTAGCGCCTGTCAATCAAGGGTTCCCACATGAAAACTGCTCTGAAGGCAGGCTTTGCCTCGGCGGCGCTCGTAGCCATCGCCTGCACCTCCACCGGCGCCTTTGCCGCCGACATGTATCGTGGCGGCAGCATGAAGGACGGCTACGTCGCCCCGGCGCCGGTCGCCGCCGGCCCGTGCTACTTCCGCGCCGACGTCGGCTACTCGCTGTCACGCGATCCGACCGCCACCTGGCCGGTGAACAACATCACGCGGACCTGGGACGACGATCTCTCCAATTACCCAGGCGCGACCCATCCGAAGGACGGTGTCTACGGCGGCAACCAGACCAACCAGACTTCGACCGCCTTCGTCGGCGACGATGTGGCGAACGAGAAGCTCGGCAATGCGTGGCTCGGCGAAGTCGGCATTGGCTGCGGCTCCGGCTCGCGCGGTCTCCGTGGTGAACTCGTGCTGGGATATCGCGGCAAGCGCAAGTTCGACGGCGAGCCGCACGACTTCACCATCACGGACATCTACCCGAACGACCCGAACGGCAACACGCCTGTCACCGACGACCCGATGCACACCAGCCTCAGCACCTACACGCTGATGCTGAACGGCTACTACGACCTCGGCAACTGGCACGGCTTCGTGCCGTACGTCGGCGCCGGCATCGGCGTCGCCTATCATCGCATGTCGGGTGTCTATTTCACCGGCAATCCGTTCCTGACCAACACCATCGAGGGCAACAACGACCTCTCGTTCGCCTGGTCGGTGATGGCCGGCGTCGCCTACCAGATCTCGCCGCGCGCGGTGATCGACTTCGGCTACCGCTACATCGACATGGGCAAGGCAACCTCCGGCCGCATCGACTCGGCCGGCTACGCGAACCCGCGTGTCAACATCGACGACATCGTCGCGCACGAGTTCAAGGTCGGCCTGCGCTACCACTTCGGCACCTCGGGCGGCTGCTGCACCGAGACGGTTGCTTACAAGTAGGTCGGTTCACGAGCATCGCGAGAATTCGACGAGCCCGGCCCCGCGCCGGGCTCGTCCGCGTTCGGCCCGGCGATGGCCCGGGCCTTGCAAATCGCTCTCCAATGTGTCGCGTTGCGGGACAGCGCCACGGCGCCGTTCCGCCCGAGGGAGGGTGCCATGCTGCGCCTCGTGTTGATCGCCGTCGTTGCTGCCGTCGCTTTCGTGTTCCTGCAGAAGGTCGAATGGGACGAGCGGCTGATGTGGGCCGCGCTGCTGCCCATCACCTATATCGCCGGCCTGATCGTCCTGCGGGACTGAGCGCGGCACACGGCGCTTCTCGCCCTGCCGAATTCGCATGGGTCGCTCTCGCCCGCGCTTTCCCTCCGCGCGGGCGATCTGGTAGGTCTGTCCTCCGCTTTCAGATCTGAAGCCGAGGACACCCATGGCCCTGCCGACTGCCTACCTGTTCGATCCGCCGCCGACACCCGCCCTGCCGATCGAGGGGTCCGCGCAGAAATTCCCCGTGCACCGCGTCTACTGCGTCGGCCGAAATTACGCCGAGCATACTCGCGAGATGGGGCACGATCCGGACAAGGAGGACCCGTTCTTCTTCCAGAAGACGCCGGACGGGCTCACCACCGACGGCAAGTTCCCGTTCCCGTCGATGTCGAACGACGTCCACTTCGAGATCGAACTCGTCGTTGCCTTGAAGTCCGGCGGCAAGGACATCGCCGCCGCCGAAGCCATGCAGCACGTCTATGGCTATGCCGTCGGCCTCGACATGACGCGGCGCGACCTGCAGGGTGTCGCCAAGAAGTTGGGGCGACCCTGGGAGGTCGGCAAGGCATTCGACTTCGCCGCACCGTGCACGGCGATCCAACCCGCCGACAGGATCGGCCACCCGACCAGGGGGGCCATCTGGGTCGACGTCAACGGAGAGCGCCGCCAGACCGGCGATCTTGCGCAGATGATCTGGGACATCCCTCACCAGATCGCATTCCTCTCGAAGCTGTTCGAGTTGAAGGCAGGTGATCTGATCTTCACGGGCACGCCGGCCGGCGTCGGCTCGATCAAGAAGGGCGACAGCATCCACGGTCACGTCGACGGCGTCGGCGAGTTGAAGGTCGACGTCGTATGACGCTGCCACTCGCATGATCGGTCGCGACCTCCACGGCGTCTATCCCTATCTCGTCTCGCCCATCAAGGCAGACGGGGCAGTGGATCGCGCCGTGCTCGCGCGGCTCTGCGACGACCTGATCAAGGCCGGTGTGCACGGCCTGACACCGCTCGGGTCGACGGGCGAATTCGCCTATCTCTCGGCCGGCCAGCGCCACGCGGTGGTCGAGACGGTGATTGAGGCCGCGCGTGGCCGCGTGCCGGTGATCGCCGGGGTCGCGTCGACCACCACGGCCGATGCGGTGGCGCAGGCGAAGGCGTATGCGATGGCTGGCGCCGACGGCATCCTGGCCATCCTGGAAGCCTATTTCCCGGTGTCGGAACAGGGCGTCGTCGCGTACTTCCGGCAGATCGCTGAAGCGGTCCCCAACAAGCCGGTGGTGCTCTACACCAACCCGAGCTTCCAGCGCTCGGATCTCTCGCTCCCGGCCATCGTCGAGCTCTCGCGCATTCCCAACGTCGTCGCCATCAAGGACGCCTCGTCGAACACCGGCCGGCTTCTGTCGATCCTCGATGCAACCGACGGGCGCATGAGGGTTTTTGCGGCTTCGGCCCACATCCCGACCGCCGTCATGCTGATCGGCGGAGTCGGCTGGATGGCAGGCCCCGCCTGCGTCGTGCCGCGCCAATCGGTTCATCTCTACGACCTCTGCCGCGCCGCGCGCTGGGAGGAGGCGATGGCATTGCAGCGCAGGTTGTGGGCTCTCAATCAGGCGTTCGCGAAGCACAATCTTGCCGCCTGCATCAAGGGTGCGCTCGTCATGCAGGGCTATCCCGTCGGTGAGCCACTGCCGCCGCAGGCGCCGCTCGGCGAGGCCGGCCGTGCGGAGGTGCGGGCGGCGCTAGAGGGTGTCGGCGCGCTCTGAGCGCTGGGGAGGATGCGCATGGGTGAACCGCAGGGTGGGCTGTGTTTCCTGCACGACCTCGTGGACCGGCTGGCAGTCTTCGCGGCCGACCGCGCGGTGATCGCCGACAGCACCGGTGCTCTGACCGGCGGCGCACTTCATGTCGCGGTGACGCAGGCCGAGCACGCGCTTCGTGCGGCGGGGCTCGGTGCAGGCGACCGTATCATGCTGGTCGCTGAGAATTCGGTCGCCCTGGCGCGCCTCGTGTTCGCGGCCTCGCGCATCGGCGCCTGGATCGTGCTGGTTAACGCGCGGCTGACCGAGCCGGAGATCCGGCGCATCGCAGCGCATGCTGGTCCGCGCGCGCTCGCCTTCACGAGCGCAGCCTCGGCGGCGGCAGCGGCCCATGCCGCACGCTTCGCCGCGGCTCCGCTCGGCAGCGTGGCCGGTGTCGAGATCGCGACGCTCGCCGAAGTGGCGGCCGAGCCGGACGAGAGCGACCCCGCGAGGCGTGTCGCCGCTCTGATCTACACCTCCGGTACGACGGGCGAGCCGAAGGGAGTGATGCTGTCGCACGCGAGCCTTCTGTTCGTCGCGCGCAGCTCCGGCGCGCTGCGCCGGCTTTCGCCGGGCGATCGCGTATACGGCATCATGCCGGTGACGCACGTGTTCGGGCTCGCCTCGGTGTTCCTCGGCTCGCTTGCCCATGGTGCGCGACTGGATCTCGTCGCGCGATTCGATGCGGCCGATGCGGCACGGGCATTTGCCGAGGACGGCATTTCGATATTCCAGGGCGTGCCGATGATGTATGCGCGCTTCCTGGAACTCGCCGAGCGCCAGGGCGCCCCGCTGGCGGCGCCAAGATTGCGCTACATCTCGGCGGGCGGCGCGCCCCTCGACCTCGGGCTGAAGCGCCGCGTCGAGGCGATGTGGGGCATGGCGCTCCACAATGGTTACGGCATGACGGAAATGGCTCCGACCGTCTCGATGACGCGGATGGAGGCGCCCGCCGCGGACGATTCGGTTGGACCGGCGCTGCCTGCCGTCGGTATCGAGATCAGGTCGACGGAAACGGGCAATACGCTGCCGCCGGGCGAGGTCGGCGAGATCTGCCTGAGGGGGCCGGGCGCCATGCTCGGCTACTACCGCGCGCCGGAAGAGACAGCGCGCGCCATGTCCTCCGACGGCTGGTATCGTTCGGGGGATCTCGGCCGCCTCGACGACGTCGGCAACCTCTACGTCGTCGGTCGGCTGAAGGAGCTGATCATCCGTTCCGGCTTCAACGTCTATCCCCCCGAAGTCGAGGGCGTGCTGATGCTGCATCCCGACGTGGCGCTCGCGGCGGTGGTTGGCCGCAAGGTCGTCGACCGGAATGGCGCCAACGAGGAGGTGATCGCCTTCATCGAGGCAAAGGCGGGCCGCATGCCCGACATCGCGAGTGTCGCATCGTTCGCGGCTGAACGTCTGGCGCCCTACAAGCGTCCCGCGCGATATGTCGTGCAGCCCGCGCTGCCGGTGACCTCGGCCGGCAAGATCCGCAAGTCGAAGCTTCACCACGCCGCACAGTCACTCGGCGACCTCGGTGACGCGGACACCGTCGGCCGCTAAGGTTCACAGCGATACGCATCGGCACCCGCCCGCAAAGAGGCGAGGGCCGGTCGCAATCTTTCCCTGGGAGGGAACGGCAATGGCGGAGAAAATCAGCGCGGCGTCCGCCGAGGCCGCACCAGGCGGTATGCCGGAGGAGCTGACCTTCCGGCCGCTGAGCGGTTTGCCGGCCGCCATCGTAGCTACGGTGGCAGCGGCGATGATCTTCGTCGTGCTCAATCAGGTGATGAACTGGCGATATTTCGCCGACGTGACCACGCTCGAGAACACCTATCTCTACATTCTGGCGGCGGCCTTCCTGCCGATCGCTTTCCTCGCTTATCCGGCCCACCCGGCATGGGCGCGCGCGGCCGTGCCCTGGTACGACTGGTTGCTGGCGATCATGGCGGCGGCGATCTGCGGCTGGTTCGCGTGGAACGGCAGGGTCAATCTCGACGACGGCTGGGAATACATGGCGCCGATGCACGCTCGCTATGCCGGGATCGTGCTGTGGCTGATCATCCTGGAGGCGCTGAGGCGCACCGGGGGCTGGACGATCACGATCATCGTGTTCCTGATGTCGCTCTATCCTGTGGTGGCCGAGATGATGCCCGGACGCATCCAGGGCAAGGCCCAGTCGTTCCTCGACACAATGGGTTACCACATGTTCTCCGTCGAGAGCGTGTTCGGCATTCCGATGCGCGTGTTCGGAAGCCTGGTGTTCGGCTTCATTCTGTTCGGGATCGCGCTCAGCCATACCGGTGGCGCGAAATTCTTCAACGACCTCGCCTTCGCACTGGTCGGCCGGTTCAGGGGCGGCGCCGCGCAGGTCGGTGTGGTGTCGTCGATGCTGCAGGGCTCCATTTCGGGCAGCGTCATCTCGAACGTGATCTCTTCGGGCGTCGTTTCGATTCCGGCGATGAAACGCACCGGCTTCTCGCCGCAGTACGCCGCCGGCGTCGAGGCGGTTGCCTCGACAGGCGCCGTGCTGATGCCGCCGGTGATGGGCACGACCGCGTTCGTGATGGCGAGCTTCCTGCAGCTGCCCTATTCGCAGATCGCACTGGCCGCGCTGATTCCGGGCCTGCTGTTCTACATCGGCCTCGTCATCCAGATCGATGCCTATGCCGCACGCGAGGGGCTGAAGGGCCTTGCGCCTTCGGAGCTGCCGAGTGCTCGCGTGGCCCTCAAGACCGGCTGGCCATACCTCGTGGTTTTCGCTGTCCTCATCTACTTCATGCTGCAGGCCAAGCAGGAGGCTTACGCACCATTCTACGCGACGGCGACGCTGCTGGTGATCAACCAGTTCATGCCGACGCGGCTCACGGCCGCCGCGTTCTTCCGCTTTCTCGTCGCCGCCGGTCGCGGGCTCGCCGAGCTGGTGGCGATCCTGACGGCGGTCGGCTTCGTGATCGGCGCCTTTTCGGTGACCGGGCTCGCCGGCACGCTGGCCAACGATCTCGTGTTCCTGGCCGGCGACAACAAATATGTGCTGCTGCTGATGGGCGCCTTGACGTCCTTCATCTTCGGCATGGGGATGACGGTGACGGCCTGCTATATCTTCCTGGCCGTCGTGCTCGCGCCCGCGTTGATCAAGGCGGGTCTCGATCCGCTCGCTGTGCACCTCTTCATCATGTATTGGGGCATGGTCTCTTTCATCACACCGCCGGTGGCGCTCGCCACTTTCGCCGCAGCTTCCCTCGCCCGCGCGCAGCCCTTCAAGGTCGGTCTCGAGGCGATGCGACTCGGCGCCATCATCTACCTCGTGCCGTTCATCTTCGTGCTCGAACCGGCCCTGATACTCAAGGGTTCGCCATCGACCATTATCTTCACGACGGCGACGGCGCTCGCCGGCGTATTCCTGATCGCCTCCGCGATGCAGGGCTATGTGATCGGCGGCGGCAAGGCGAGCGGCGTTGCCGGTGCGCTCGCCCGCCTGCTGATGCTGGCCGGAGGCATGGCGCTGGCCTGGCCGCATCTCAACTCGATCGGTCTCGACGCAGTGGAACTCGCGGCACTCGGCGTCGGTCTCGGCGGTGCGGGCATCGGTCTGATCCGTGCGGCGCGTGTTGCCGATGTCGGTGCCGTGACTGCACGTCGGGGCGGCGGCTGAGGTGTCCGCACTTGTCTCGCAGCGCCGGTCGGCTATAGCTCTCGTCGGAAGACGGGAGCCGACATGCAACACATTCTCGTGGTCGGAGCGGGTGGAGCGCTCGGTGCAGTTGCCCGCTACGCTGTCACCGTGGCTGCGCTGAGGATCTTCGGGCCGGCATTTCCCTGGGGTACGCTCGCCGTCAACGTCGTCGGCTCTTTCCTGATGGGGGTGCTGGCCGCAGCGTTGCTTGCCCGGGCGCCGGATGCAATGGGGCTTCGCCTGTTCCTGCTCACCGGCGTTCTCGGGGGGTTCACCACCTTCTCTGCGTTTTCTCTCGATGCCGTCAATCTGGTCGAGCGCGGTGCCGGCGGCCTGGCATTCGTGTACGTGGTGGGATCGGTCATCCTGTCGATCGCCGCCTGCATGGGCGGGCTTGCATTCGCCCGCACCCTCACCGCCTGAGCCGAAGGAAGCTCGACCATGCGCCGACCGAGTAGCAAAGGTTCCAGCACGCGAGGGCGCGACGAGCGCAGCCCTCGACGCGGCAAGACGAGCGAGCACCGGGCCCGTGCGGCGGGAACGCAGCGCGCCGAGGCGCGCCAGACGGAGACCGAGGTACGGTCGCCGGTGGAACCCCGGCAGCCCGCCGGCAGCGGCGTCGACACGATCGAGGTCACGGCAGGCGAGGACGGCATGCGGCTGGACCGTTGGTTCAGGACGCGTTTTCCGGAGGTCACCAACAGCTACCTGCAGAAGCTCGCGCGCACCGGCCAGGTGCGTGTGGAGTCGAAGCGCTGCGAGGCTTCGACCCGCCTGGAGGCCGGCCAACAGGTGCGCGTGCCGAAAACCATCCGCGTGCCGGCCGTGAAGATGCCAGGCCGCAAGACCGGAGTGAAGCCGGCGCTCGGTATGTCCAAGGCCGACCGCGACTTTATCGAGAACCTGATCCTCTACGAGGACGAGAGCGTCCTGGTGCTGAACAAGCCCTTCGGCATTGCCGTGCAGGGCGGCGCCGGCAACCGGCGCAACCTCGACGCCCTGCTCGCCGGCATGGTCGACCGCTTCGGCGACAGGCCGCGCCTCGTCCACCGGCTCGACCGCGATACTACGGGCGTGCTGCTCGTCGCCAAGAACCGCAACGCGGCAGCAAGGCTCGGCCGCATTTTCCAGACCCGCTCGGCGGCTAAGACCTACTGGGCGCTGGTCAAGGGCGTGCCAAAGCCGCCGCAGGGCAAGGTCGAAGCCGCTCTCGTCAAGGCGTCGGGGCCCGACGGCGACCGTGTGCGCAAGGCGGAGCCCGGTGAGCAGGCGCAGGCGATGCACGCGACGACGCACTATTCGGTGATCGATCGGGTCGCCCACAAGTGCGCTTGGGTGAGCCTCAAGCCGGTCACCGGACGCCAGCATCAGCTGCGCGCGCACATGGACCTGATCGGCTGCCCGATCGTGGGCGACAATAAATACGAGGGCGGCATGAGCCTGCCGGCCGAGGAGATCGAGCCGAAGCTGCACCTTCACGCCCGCCGCCTCGTCATCCCGCATCCCGAACGCGGCACCATCGACGTATCGGCACCGCTGCCCGCACACATGCTGCGGACGTGGGAGCTGCTCGGCCTGGATCCGGAGCGGTTCGGCGCGGGTGACTGACCAACGGTGGGGAGACCGGACGTGGACAAAGTGCTGCTGGAAACGCTGATCGCCTGGCTACCGATGCTGATCCTGATCGGCGTATGGATCTATTTCATGCGCCAGATGCGCGGCAAAGGCGGCCTCACGCAATTCGAGTACATGGAACAGTTGCTCGCCGAGACGCGGCGTCACAACAACGAGCTCGAAAAGATCCTGAATCGCATAGACGAACGTCTCGCCCGTCTCGAACAGAAGTGAGTCGGCGGCGACACGCATCAAGCACACGTTCCGGAGGACACGTTATGAGCACCGCTTCGAATCCTTTGAATGGCAGGGAGCATTGGACCAACAAGGGCAGCGATGTCCGCCTGTTCCTGTGGGAGAAGCAGGCAGTGGACCAGGCCGGCAAGAAGGGCACGGTGCTGTTCGTCCATGGTTCATCGATGGCCTCGACACCGACTTTCGATCTCGACGTGCCGGGCCGGCCCGATTCATCCGTGATGGACTGGTTCGCGAAGCGCGGCTTCGACACGTGGTGCGTCGACATGGAAGGCTACGGCCGCTCCACCAAGTCACGCGACATCACGCACGACATCTCCAACGGCGCCGATGATCTCGAAGCCGCCAGCCGCTACATCATGCAGACGCGCGATACCGGCCCGCTGATGGTCTACGGCATCTCTTCAGGAGCGCTGCGTGCCGCGCTGTTCGCCCAACGCAATCCAGACCGCGTCAAGCGCCTCGCGCTCGATGCGCACGTGTGGACCGGCGATGGCAGCCCGACGCTCGAGCAGCGGCGCAAGAAGCTGCCGGAGTTCCTGAAGATCAAGCGTCGCCCGATCGATCCCGCGTTCGTGCAGTCGATCTTCGAGCGCGATCATCCGGGCTGTGCCGATCAAGCGACCATCGATGCCTTCGCAAAGGCGATCTGCGCGCTCGACACATCGATGCCGAACGGCACCTACATCGACATGACGTCGAAGCTGCCGGTGGTCGATCCTGGGAAGATCACCAGCCCGACCATCATCATGCGCGGCCAGTGGGACGGCATCGCCTCGATGGAAGACCTGATCGCGTTCTTCGTGAAGCTGCCCAACCCCGATAAGCAGTTCGCCGTGATGCCGGGCATCTCGCACGCGAGCTTCCAGCAGAAGAACTACCTGATGGTGTACCACATCCTGCACGCGTTCTTCACGCAGCCGGACCCGGTGTATCGGGGGTGATTGCGGAGTTGCCTACTCCCGCGATCCGCCTGCCTCGGCCGCCTGCCCGCGGGCCATCGCCTCGCGCAAGTTCGCGCGCTTGCGCCACCAGGCGACGGCCGCGGGCACCGCGAGGCTCAGAACGAGAAGCACCCACAGCACGTTGCCGAGGCGTGAGGAGAACAGCACGCCGAGATCGCCGTCGGAGATCTTCAGCACGATCAGAAGCCGTTGCTCGAACATCGGGCCGAGCACAACGCCGATCAAGATCGCAGCGACGTGGTAGCCGGTCTTGCGCGCGACGTAGCCGATGACGCCGAATATCAGCGCGAGGTACATGTCGAATACGTAAGCGCGCGGCACGAACGAACCGACCAGCGAGAACAGCAGGACGAGCGGCGCGATGAAGTCGGTCGAGACCAGCGTGACGCGCGACGAGTAGCGCGCCATCGGTAGCGCGGCGATCGCAAGATATACGTAGCTGATGGCCATTGCCGTGAAGGCGCCGTAGGCGAGCTCAGGCGACTGCAGGAAGAGGTCGGGCCCGACGGTCATGCCATGGAATTGCATGACGACCAGCATGATCGCCGCCGTCGCGCCGCCGGGGATGCCGATGACGAGCAGTGGCACCAGCGTGCCGGCGGTGACGCCGTTGTTCGCCGATTCGGGTGCGATCAGCCCTTCGATGTGGCCGGTGCCGTACTTCTCCGGCGTCCTGGAGAAGGCCTTCGACTGCTGGTAGGCGACGAACGAGGCGATGGCGGCGCCGGCGCCGGGCGCGACGCCGACGGCAAGTCCGATGAGGCTGGTCCAGACGACGTGCCACCAGCGCTTCAACGTCTCCCTGACGCCCTCGAAGACCTCGCGCCAGCTCGACTGGCGCATCATCGCTTGGCCCTGCGCGGTCAGGATCGAACGGCCCTCGATGACGAGAAACGCTTCCGAGACGGCGAACAGGCCGACCAGTGCCGGGATCACCGGCACGCCGTCGTAAAGCTCGAGGAAGCCGAACGTGCCGCGGGGCGTCGCGTAGATGTGGTCCGAGCCGATCGAGCCGATCATCATGCCGAAGAATCCGGCGATCAGCCCCTTCAGCGGGTCGCCAGCTGCGATGGTCGCGATCAGCGACAAGCCGAACAGCATGATCACGACCATCTCGACAGAGTGGACGACGTAGATGACCTGCGCGACGTACGGGAGCAGCGCCAGCGTCAGCAGCGTGGTGAGCAGTCCACCGATGCACGAGGCGGTGAACGAAATGGCGAGGGCCTGCGTGGCGCGCCCCTGCTGCGCCATCGGATAGCCGTCGAGCGGAGTAGCGGCCGCGCCGGCCGTGCCTGGGATGTTGACCAGGATCGCCGGCAGGCCCGCTCCCATGCGCGAGGAGGTATAGAGCGTGATCATGAAGATCATCCCGACCTCGGGGCCGAGCGCGAGCGTCAGCGGCAGCAGCACGATGATGGTGTTGGCGGCCGAAAAGCCGGGTAGTGCGCCGACGACGAGGCCGACGAACATCGATGGGATCATCACCCACCAGAAGCTCGCCGAGTGCGCAAAGAGGCCGAGCGCCTGCTCCAGGGTGAGTGTCATCTCAATCGAGCCCCACGAGCGCCAGCAGGGGTGCGAAAATCGTCTTCAATTGCGTGTCGAACCAAGCCACGGGGAACTGGCGCTTGAAGATCAGCACGAACACGATGAACCAGGTGAGCGACAAGCCGACGGCGAACAGAATTGTTCGAAATGGATCGCGGCCTTCGCGCAACAGCAGGATTGCGAGGGCGAGGAACAGGACGGAAGTCAGCGTGAAGCCGAGCCATGGCATCCCGACGAGGGCAGCGACGGTGAGCGCGAGAAGACCTGCCTTCCGTGGGAGGGAATCGAGCGGCCGCAACACCGTCATGATACCGAGGCGCGCCCGGCCGGCGGCGAGATCGATGCCGGCCTTGACGAAGAAGATCACGCAACAGGCGACGAGCACGAGCCCGACGACTGCGGCCGTCGCCTGCGCCGTCCAGGGACTGTCGAGGATGGTGGTCGCGTAGTAGGCGGTGAGTGCGACAGCCGATAGAGGGATCACCAGCTCTGCGCCGAGGTCGGGCCGATTCGGATTGCCACCATCCTCGTCGTTCATGCGCGGACGTTCCTTGTCAGGCCGAGAAGCGACGGGCCGAGAGAGCAACAGAGGCGGGCTGGCCGACCCCGACAGTCCGGTGTGTGTCGGCGGCGGGATGAGCGCCTACGCCTTGCCAGCGAGCAGCGCCCTGAACTCCTGTCCGATCGCCAGGATGTCCTTGACCTCTTCCTCGCATTCCTTCAGGTCGCCGTAGTCGATGTACTCCCATGGCGCCTTCAGCTTCTCGATCGCGGCTTTGTAGTCGGGATCGGCGAACACTTTCTTCGCCGTCTCCTCGAGCATCTTGAAACGGGCCGGGTGCTGCTGGATCGCGGTGGTCTTGATTGCGAAGGCGCGCGCCGAGTTCAGTGTCGGGATCTTGAGACCGAGAGCGTCGTTGACGGTCGGCGCATTGCCGGTCTTCGCGGTGGCACGGTTTTTCTTTTCGAACACACCGAGGATGCGGAACGCATTGAGCCGTTGCGCGACGCCGGAGGTCGGCAGCGCGCCGCAGTCCATCTCGCCGGAGGCGATCGCGGCCATCGTGTTGCGGCCACCCGACAACGGTACGATGTTGACCTTGGCTCCTGTCGCCTTGGCGATGGCGAGCATGCCGACGGAGGCCGGATGCGCGATGCGGCTGGCGGCGACCTTGAGCGTCTTCTTCTTGCCTTCGGCGACGAGGTCGGCAAGCGTCCTGATCGGCGAATCCTTGCGCACCAGAACGCAGCTCGGGTCGCTGTCCACCCGCAGGAAGTACTTGTAGTCGCCCGGGAACTTGAAACTCGTCGGCGGTTTGACGACCCAGTTCAGGACCTCAGGCGCCATGTTGCCGAAGAGCAGCGTGTAGCAGTCCGGCTGGGCCAGTCCCATGTATTTCTCGTAACCGACCCGGCCCGCGGCGCCCGGGAAGAACGACACTTCCATGTCGGTCTTCAGGTACTTCTTCCACACGCTCCAGAAGGCGCGCAGGTTGCGGTCGGCATCGCCGCCCTCGCGTGTGGCGACCATCACCTTGATGTTCTGCGACGGGAAGGACTGGCCGAAGGCCGGGACCGTCGGCAACGTGGCCGTGGCGCCGAGGGATACGCCCCCGGCCAGCAAGGCGCGGCGGGACGGTCTGATCAGTTGCGACATAGTGTTCCGACCTCTCCTGAGGGCCTGTCGCTGCGCGCCAGAGCGCGCAGGGGACAGGCAGGCGGTTCTTCCCGGGAAACTTCGAGCGCCTCTTGCGGGCGCTTCGCTGGAACGAGGATATCAAAGCTGGCTGGGGAGGCAACGACGGGTGGTACCGGCGCTGCGCGTCGCGTTTCGCGCACGGTCAGATCAGCCGCAGCGCCTTGAAGCTCGCGTGCCCGCTGCGGCCGACGATGATGTGATCGTGGATGGTGATGCCGAGTGGACGGGCGGCATCGACGATCTGGCGGGTCATGTCGATGTCGGCACGCGACGGGCTCGGATCACCAGATGGGTGATTGTGGACGAGGACGAGTGCTGTTGCCGCCAGCTCGAGCGCACGCTTGACCACCTCGCGAATATAGACGGGCGTGTGGTCGACGGTGCCGGTCTGCTGAACCTCGTCGGCGATCAGACGGTTCTTCTTGTCGAGGAACAGGATGCGCAACATTTCACGATCCTCGAAGCCCTGGGCGGCCCGGCAGTAGGCGATCACCTCGGCCCAGGTCGAGATCACCGGCCGCTCCTGGATCTCGCCGTGCATCAACTTGAGAGCGGCGGCGCGAATGAGCTTCAGCTCCGCGATGACACTGTCGCCAACGCCGTCCAGCTGACGCAATCGCGGCTCTGGCGCGTTGACGACGCCGGCGAACGATCCGTGCTCGGAGATCAACGCCTTGGCGAGTGCTTTCGTGTCGCGCCGCGGCAGCGCGCGAAAAAGAATCATCTCGAGGAGTTCGTAATCGGCTATCGCGCGCTCGCCGCCCTTGAGGAAGCGCTCGCGCAGGCGCTGGCGATGCCCGGCGTTGGGATTGGCCTGCGTGCGCGAGGTCGATGCCGACAACGGTGCTTCCAGGAACGAGCCCTGGGCGCCTTCGCCTGTCGTGCCGGTATCCGGCACCTTCGACGTATCCTTTGTCATTGCCGCCCGCCCCCTTCGCCGGCCGCACCCGCCGGTCAAGCCACTTCGTAAGGCGGCTTGTCGAGACCTGCGGGGGAAAGCGTGAAGATCTCGCAGCCGTCGGCTGTGACCCCGACCGTATGCTCGAATTGGGCCGACAGTTCGCGGTCGCGAGTCACTGCCGTCCAGCCATCGGGCAGGACCTTCACGTCCGGACGGCCGAGATTGATCATCGGTTCGATGGTGAACAGCATGCCGGGTTTCAACAGCGGCCCCTCGCCGGCGACGCCGTAATGCAGGATGTTCGGCCGGTCGTGGAACACCCGTCCGAGGCCATGTCCGCAGAAATCGCGCACGACGCTGCAGCGCTCGCCTTCCGCATAGCGTTGAATTGCCGCACCGATATGGCCGGTCGTGTGGCCGGGTTTCACCGCGGCGACGCCTCTCGTCAGAGCCTCGTAGGTGACATCGATCAGACGCGCTGCCCTCCGGCTGATGCGACCGGCGGCGTACATCCTGCTGGAATCGCCGTGCCAGCCATCGACGATCAAGGTCACGTCGATGTTCAGAATGTCGCCATTGCGGAGCGCCTTGTTGCCCGGAATTCCGTGGCAGACGACGTGGTTGATCGAGATGCAGGACGATTTCGCATAGCCGCGGTAATTGAGCGTCGCCGGCAGTGCACCGTGATCCATGGCGAACGAGAACACCATCTCGTCGAGCGCAGCGGTCGTCACGCCCGGTTTGACGTGCTCGACCAACATGTCCAGGGCTTCGGCAGCCAGCCGGCCCGCCTTGCGCATGCCCGCGAAGGCCTCGGGTCCGTGCAGCGGTATCTCGCCGCTGGCACTCACTTGGGCATGTTTGGTATCGAGATTGGACATGTCGGGGAGCGGTTCCGGTGTCTGCATGTGACGGGCCGATCAGTCGCGGGCGCTTTCGCAAGCGAAGTCGATCGGTTCGGCCTGTCTTCGTGGGCTAGATCTAGTGCAATCCGCGGCGACCGCAAATATCCAGGATACGGAGACGGGGCGAATTGGGGGAGACGTCATGATGCTGATCGCCCGTTCTGGCTGGCGCGTGCTGCCGGCCGCGATGCTCGTCGCGCTGCCCGGTGTGGGTCAGGCGCAGGAGCTGCCGAAGTGGTCGCTCGATGCGATCTGCCGGGCGGACAGCGCGCGGGCGCATTGCCTGGTGTTGGAGCGCCAGGCACTCGATGCGGTCTCGGCGAGCTGGCCATTCGTTCCAGACGGCATCCGCAAGCGCTGCATCGCGCGCCAGAGGGCGCCCGAGGACCATACGTGGCGCGTGCTCGCCACCTGTCTCGAGGGCGAGTCCGACAAGGAGGTGTGGATTGCGACCCGCTCGACGCCGGTCGACATGAAAGCCTACGAGGAAGAGGTGCGGGCGCGCCGCGCGGAACTCGAGGCCGAGGCCACCGAGCGCAAGCGCATCGCCGAGGAGGCGCGGCGCCGAGTGGCAGAGGCCGAAGCGCGCCGCGAGGCGGAAGCCGCGGCAAAGGCGAAGGCCGAGGCGGAGGCCCGTCGTCTGGCCGAGGAGGCGGAGGCGCGCCGCAAGGCGGAAGCCGCGGCGAAGCAGAAGGCCGAGGCGGAGGCCCGTCGTCTGGCCGAGGAGGCGGAGGCGCGGCGCAAGGCGGAAGCCGCGGCGAAGCAGAAGGCCGAGGCGGATGTCCGCCGGCTGGCCGAGGAGGCGGAGGTGCGCCGCAAGTCGGCCGAGGCGGCCAGGCTCGAGGCCGAGGCGGAGGCCCGCCGTCGTGCGGAGGATGACGCCCGACGCCGCGCCGAGGCCGAAGAGCTGCGACGTCTGCAGGCCGAGGCCGACGCCCGCAAGCGCGCGGAGGAGGACGCCCGCCGTCGCGCGGCGGAGGCCGAGGCGAGCCGGCAGGCGGCGGAGGAGGCGCGCCGCCGGGCGGCGGAGGCCGAGGCGCGTCGAAACGCGGCCGAGGCGGCAGAACGCAACGCTGCGCAGGCAGAGGCCCGGCGCAAGGCCGAGGAGGAGGCCCGCCGAGCCGCCGCCGAGGCGGACGCGCAGCGCAAGGCGGAAGAGGCGGCTCGCCGTCTCGCCGCCGAAGCGGAGACGCGGCAGCGTGAGGCGGAGGCAGAGAGCCGGCGGGCGGCAACACGGCAGGCCGATCTTTGTCAGCAGGTGATGGCCAAAACTGCGCAGCGCGGCGTCATCCTGTTCGGGCACGACGACGCCACGCTCGATGCGAAGAGCTTCCCGACGCTCGACCAGATCGCGCGGGCCGCCAAGGTCTGCACGCGGCTGTCGATCACCGTCGACGGGCACACCAACAGCCTCGGTACGGTTCAATACAACCAGGGCCTGTCCGAGCGCCGGGCCGCGGCAGTCGTGCAGTATCTCACGGGGGCCGGTGTCGATCCGGCGCAGCTCGCGGCACGCGGTTACGGCAAGTCGCGGCCGGTCGCCTCCAACGCCACGGCAGAAGGGCTGGCGCGCAACCGGCGCATCGAGTTCTCGGTGAAGCCGGAGTAGGACGCCGAGGGTGTGGAACGGCGCCGACTGAACGACAACGGCCCGGCATCGCGCCGGGCCGTTGCCATAGTGACAATCGACAGAGCCGACGATGCGCGAGCTCAGCCCTTCTGCGCCTCGGACCCGGCCTCGCCTTCGGCGGGCACCTCGGCGACGGTCGCCTCGGCCATCAGGCGGCGGGACTCTGCGATCCAGTTATGCTTCTCGATGGCACCGTTGAGCTTGAGTGCCTCGTCCACGTTGGCGATCTCCTCGTCGGAAAGCGCCGCGATTTGCTCGAACTTGATCAGGTTCAGCTTGTTCAGCTTGGTTTCGATCTCGGGCGTCACTCCGGCCAGCAGCTTCAGATCGTCGGGTGCGCCCTTCGGCTTGCGGAAGCCCTTGAAGGCAGCGTTGAGACGCTTGGCGCGCGCATCCGAGCGCTCGACGATACGTGCCGACTTGCCGCGACGACCGCGCAGATAATAAAGTTTCGCGCGACGCACCTTGCCGCGGCGCAGCACCTCGATGTCGGCAATGAACGGCGAGTAGATCGGGAACACGCGCTCCACGCCCTCGCCGTAGGAAATCTTGCGGACGGTGAAGTTCTCGTTGAGGCCGGCACCGGCGCGGGCAATGCATACGCCCTCGTAGGCCTGCAGGCGGGTCGTCTGCTTGGCGCCCTCGCCCTCGACCACCTTGACCATGACCTTGACGGTATCGCCGGGGGAGAACTCCGGCACCGCGCGTTTGGCGGCAATGGCTGCCATCTGCTCGGCTTCGAGCTGTTGAATGATGTTCATCTTGGTTGTTCCTGGTTGGACATCAAAGCAGAGGAGCCATGTCGCGACGCCTGACGTGGCGGGCGATCAAGGCTCGTGCAACCCACTTCGGGGGAAGGATGCGGGGTCCATACATCACCGGCGGGCCGATGTCGACCCCTGGACGGTCTGCCGGCGGTGCGTCGGCGCGGCTTGCCGCGACAGCGGCGCCATGGATAGTCTCGAATCTGAGGCGCGTCAGCGCCACAGCTTTGTCTTCGAGGCACGCTATGAGCGCCGGTTATCGCCCCCAGCCCGACCCCGCCACCCGCCTCGTGCTCGCGGCCGTAGCCGCCACCAAGCCGCCGCCGACGCATACGCTGACACCTGCCGAGGCCAGGGCGGCGATGCTCAATGCCGGCAAGGTGGCTGACATGGCGCCGCCAGCAGTGGCCCGGGTTGGAGATCGGACGATCCCTGGACCGGGCGGTGGCAAATTGAAAGTGCGCATCTACGACCCACGCGAGGCGAACGGACCGTCGCTGCCGGTGCTCGCGTATTTTCACGGGGGCGGCTTCGTGATCGGCGACCTCGACACTCACGATACCATCTGCAGGGCACTCTGCCGGGCGAGCGGTGCGATCGTCATGGCGGTCGACTACCGCCTGGCGCCCGAGCATCGCTACCCGGCCGCCGTCGATGACGCGTGCGCCGCCGTGGCGTGGCTCGAAGCCAACGCAGCCGAAATCGGCGGCGACCCGAGCCGCCTCGCGGTCGGCGGCGACAGTGCCGGCGCGACGCTGGCAGCGGTCGCGGCGCAGGACGCCCGCGCCCGAGGTACGTCCGCGCTCAAAGCGCAGCTGCTGTTCTATCCGGTCACGGACATCGGCGGCGACTATCCTTCGCGCGAAGAGCAGAAGGCGACCCCGCCGATACCGCGCGAGACGTTGTCCTGGTTCTGGGAGCAGTATTTCGGACCGGGGGCAGGTGAAGACGTGCGGCTCGATCCGCGCGCCTCGCCGATCCGCGCGACCTCGCTCGCCGGCCTGCCGCCGACGTTCCTGCTGACGGCGGGACTCGATCCCCTGCGCGACGAGGGCCTCGCGTATGCCAGCCGTCTGGCTGCGGACAACGTGGAGACCTGCTACGTGTCGGCGACCGGAACTATCCACGGGTTCCTCAGGATGGGTAAGCTGATCCCTGCCACGCACGACGCACTGGCGGCCGCAGGCGCCTTCCTGGCTCGTCGTGTGGGGCTCGCCTGACCGAGGGCGCGCTCGCGGAGAGTAACGGTGATGAACGCCCGCCGGCCGGCTGACCGGACCAGGATGGCCCTTGCCGTCCTGCTGGCGGCTTTTGCCGCCCTCGAGATGCAGACTTTCGCACAAGGTCCGACGCGGCCCGTCGCCCGGACAGTGGTGGCCGGTCCGACTGTAACTGCCGAGCAGTTCGGCGCGATCGGCGATTGCGTCGCCGACGACACCCCGGCGCTGCTCGCGATGCGTGACAGTCTGCGCGCGGTGCAGGATGCCAATCCGGGGGCACTGCTGCTGACCATGTCTTTCGCGCAGGGGCGCTGCTACCGCTACACGAACAACCGGTGGACGTGGGGGCTGAGGCATCTGCGGCTACTCGGCAACGGCGCCCGCTTCCAGAATACCTACGATGCGCGCCGTGGACCGTGGGGGCCGTACGGCGCCTACGTCTTCATTTCGAACCGCGGCCCGTTCTCCAACCTGACGACGCTCGAGTCGGGCGACAGGTCAGGCTCGCAGGGAACCGACTACGGCCAGCGTATCGCCTCGACCCGGCCGATGGACGTCGACGTCACCCTTCTCGAGCCACGCGAGGCGCGTCGGTTCAAAGCCGGCGACTGGGCCATGGTGCACTCCTACGACCAGCAGATCATGACCAGCTGGCCGCCCAATGCTCGATACGTCGACTATGTGCGTATCGCGGCTGTCGATTCTTCGCGCGGTCGCCTGACGCTCGATCGCCCGCTGGCGCACGGCCACAGCGCCGCCTTCCCCGAGGTCGACTACGACTATTACCATCCGCCGCAGCAGCGCACCGGCCGCGCCCGCATCGTGAAGCTCGGCGACGACGTCGTACCTTTCGCCGAGACTCTGGTGATGCGCGATATGACGTTCCTCTGGAACCCGGGGGCGCGGCGCTCCGAAAACGAGGACGACTACCTCTGGAAATCGCACAACTATCTGCTCATACAGGGTGTGCACAGCGCGCGGCTGGAGAACGTCACGGCCGGCATGCTGGCGCCATCGCACGCTGCCGTGATCCGCATCGTGCGCTCGCACTTCTACATGGCCGAGGTCGACAAGCTGATCGGCCTGCTCGATATCGCCGACACCCGCTTCGACGTGCACTTCACCGCCTGCACGGGAGCGTGGCGCGTGCGCATGAAAGGAGGTGTTATCGGTGGCCCGCTGCAAACGGAATCGATGGTCTACAAGATCACCGCCTCGACCTGCGTGCCCCGCTACGGCGAATTTGACGGCGTCACGTTCAACACGCCGTACATGACCAACCGCAACCTGCCGACGTACTCGCTCAACAACTACCATCCGATCCACGCGCTCAGGATCGTCAATTCCACATTCAACGGTGGCGGCCCGCCGTCCATCCCGATCGGTGCCATTCCAGTTCTGACACTGGACGTGATCGGTGGGTCCGGACCCCGCACCACCGATGTGCGCAACCAGGTCCGGTTTTCGGCCTGGACCAGGGTCAATGCGCTGGGCAGCCGGGAGCAGGCATTTCTCAGATGCACCGAGCCCGGTGGCGTGATCGGGCTCCTCAAGGCAGGCGCGAAGGCGGAGATCCTCGGCACGCTGCGGGAAGTGAGCGGGGCGGGCAACGATGCCATTCTCGACATCGACGTCGCCGCCACCATCGAGAACGGCGATCGCCTGTCCTGCAAGCCGGTGCGGCCCGGCGCCATCGAGCTTGCAGGCAATACTTACAACAACTACGGCGGTCCTCCCGATCTCCGCTACTGAGACCGAAGTGGCGCCGGCAGCAAAGGGACGAAGCGATATGAGGGCATCCGACTCGGAGACCGCGGCACTGATCTGGCGGCTCTGGCAGGACGGCGAGGCGACGGACTCTCTACCCGCCGGCGCACGTCCGACGACGCGCGCGGAGGGCTACGCCATCCAGGCCCACCTCGAAGCCTTTTCGAGACGGCCGCGTTACGGCTGGAAGATCGCTGCAACCTCGCTCGCCGGCCAGCGCCACATCAATGTCGACCAGCCGCTCGCCGGGCGCCTCCTCGCTGAGCGAATCCATGCGCCGGGCGCGGTTGTCGCACTCGCCGGCAACCGCATGCGGGTCGCCGAGCCGGAGTTCGGCTTCCGCATGGCGCGGGCGCTCGCTCCGCGCGCGACGCCCTATGCGACGGACGAGGTGATGGCGGCGGTCGCCGATCTGCACCTGACGATCGAGCTGCCGGATTCCCGGTTCGTCGATTTCGTGGCCGCCGGCGGTCCGTCGCTGATCGCCGACAACGCCTGCGCGCGCGACCTCGTGGTGGGGCCCAGGGTGACGGCCGACTGGCGTGGTGTCGATCTCGCCGGCCATGTCGTGCATGCGCAAGTCGGAACGCGCTACGCGCGAGACGGTCTCGGCGCGAATGTGCTCGGCGACCCGCGGCTGGCGCTGACGTGGCTGGTCAACGAGTTGCGCGGGCTCGGCATCACGCTGGGAGCCGGAGAACTCGTGACGACGGGGACCTGCGTCGTGCCCCTCGAGATCCAGCCCGGCGACCGCGTCCTCGGCGATTTCGGCATGCTGGGGACGATCGATGTGACGCTCGGCTGAGGCCCGACGGCGCGTCAGCCGCCGCCGCGTCTCTTCTGGCGTAGTCCCTCCCACCAGGCGAGGCGCTTCCTGATCTCGCGCTCGAAGCCACGCTCCGGCGGATCGTAGAACTGCCGGCGACCCATCTCCTCCGGGAAGTAGTCCTGACCGGAGAATGCGTCCGGAGCGTCGTGGTCGTAGTCGTAGTCGGCGCCGTAGCCTTCCTCCTTCATCAGCCGCGTCGGCGCGTTGAGGATGTGCTTCGGAGGGGCGAGGCTTCCGTGCTCCTTCGCCGTCCGCATGGCGCCCTTGAAGGCGACATAGACCGCGTTCGATTTGGGCGCCGTGGCGAGGTAGACGACGGCCTGCGCCAGCGCCAGCTCGCCTTCCGGCGAGCCGAGGAAATCGTAGGTGTCTTTGGCCGCGATCGCCTGTGCGACGGCCTGCGGGTCGGCAAGACCGATGTCCTCCACCGCCATGCGTACGATGCGGCGGGCAAGGAACAGCGGATCCTCGCCGCCGGCGAGCATGCGCGCCAGCCAATAGAGCGCCGCGTCCGGATCCGAGCCGCGAACCGCCTTGTGCAGCGCGGAAATGAGATTGTAGTGACCCTCGCGGCCCTTGTCGTAGAGCGGCGCGCGCCGCTGCACGAGGCGGGTGAGTGCGTCGCGGTCGAGCGGACCGCCCTTCTCACCCGTCGAGGCCGTCGCGGCGAGCACTTCCTCGGCGAGGTTGAGGACGGTGCGTCCGTCACCGTCGGCCATCGCCCGGAGAGCGTCCCGTGCCTCCGGCTCGAGCGGCAGGTGGCGCCCGGTCGCGGCTTCTGCACGCTGCAACAGATCCTCGAGCGCGTCATCGTCGAGTCTCTTCAGCACCAGCACCGAGGCCCGCGACAGTAGAGCGGCGTTCAGTTCAAAGGACGGGTTCTCGGTGGTCGCGCCGATGAGCGTGATCGTGCCGTCCTCCATGTGCGGCAGGAAGCTGTCCTGCTGCGACCGGTTGAAACGGTGAATCTCGTCGATGAAGAGCAGCGTGCCTCGGCCCGACGTTCTGAGCGCCTTGGCCTTGTCGAACGCCTTCCGTAGATCCTGCACGCCCGAGAAGATGGCGGAGAGCTGCGCGAAAGCGAGGCTCGTCTCGCCGGCGAGGAGGCGGGCGATGGTGGTCTTGCCGCAGCCGGGCGGCCCCCATAGCACGAGGCTCGACAGGCGGCCGGCCGCCAGCATGCGCGTCAGCGTGCCTTCAGGGCCGACCAGGTGATCCTGGCCCGCGACCTCGGCGAGCGATTTCGGGCGCAGCCGGTCGGCGAGAGGACGTGGTGCGCCGTCGTCGAGGCCGGCCGCTTCGAACAGATCCGACATGAATGAAGTCTAGCCGGCCGGCGCAGCGGCGCCAACGCGGCAGAGCGGTCCAACGGGAGGAGCGGTCAAAAATCAAGACGGCGCGCAGCCGGGGGAAGCTGCGCGCCGTCGCTGGAGAGAGGACCCGATCCGGGGAGAGAAGACCCGGGAGACTTTGGGGGCTGAGATCCGAGGCTAACCGGATCGGGCCAACTGCCGATGGTTAGAAGTATAGCGAGCAATTGGGCGCAGCTTTGAGCAATCTGTGGCGGGACCGTGAATTTCATTACAAATTGTTTCGAATGGGCCGGTCTCGCTCGTGGTAGGGCGCGGCGGCACAGCAGCACGGTTGCAATCGGCTGCCCTTGGCGCGACTATGACAGCGAAGCGACAGTGGGCGCGCATCGGGCGCGCCGTCGAGCAGGAGGCGGATTTGGACGATCCGGAACCGATAGCCTTCAGCCCGCGCCGTGCCGCCGGACCGGCCTTTCCGCCAGCGGCACCGCAGCCGGCGCGCACCACGTTCTCGCGACACGAGCTGACGCAGCTGCTCGATCTCTACGGCCGCAAGGTGGCTGCTGGCGAATGGCGGGACTACGCTATCGACTTCGGGCGAGACCACGCGGTCTTCTCGGTCTACCGCCGCTCCAGCGAGTGTGCGCTCTACCGGATCGAGAAGTGTCCGAGGCTCGCGCGCAAGCAGGGTGCATGGAGCGTAGTGAGCCAGACCGGCCTCATCCTGAAACGCGGCCACGACCTGCGGACCGTTCTCGGCGTGCTGGAAAAGCGGCTGAGTCTCGTCTGACGGTTCAGCCCCGCTCGATCGGTGTCGACGTATCCCCTTCGCCGAGCGGGCGCTGCATCAACACGCTGTCGAGCCAGCGGCCGTGCTTGAAGCCGACGGCGTGATAGGTACCGGCGAAGTGGAAGCCCGCTTTGCGATGCAGTTGGATCGAAGGCGCCTGCGCCGAATCCCCGATCACAGCGATCATCTGACGGAATCCCGCCCCCGTACAGATCGTGATCAGCCGGTCGAGTAGAGCACGGCCGACGCCCCGCCCCTTGGCATCCGGCGCAACATAGACCGAGTCCTCCACCGTGAACCGATAGGCCGGTCGCGGTCGGAACGCGTTTGCGTAGGCATATCCGACGACGGCGCCATCGCACGTGGCGACCAGGTAGGGAAATCCAGCCTCGGTGATCGCGAGCAAGCGGCGAACCATTTCCGCCTCGTCCGGCGGTTCGATCTCGAAGGAGGCCGTTCCGTCGATGACCGCCGGGCGATAAATGGCCGTGATCGCAGAAGTATCGGCGGGTGTCGCGGTCCTGATGGCAATGATGGACATGATGGCCGGTTCCCTCGGAGACGCGAGCCGGGAAGCTACGCCCGCCTGCTTACGTACGAAAGGGCCCTGTCCTGCGACAGGGCCCCTCGCATGTCAGCCGGTCAAGTACCTGCTTATTCGCGGCTACCGAACAGCGACAGCAGGAACTGGAACATGTTCACGAAATCGAGGTAGAGCGTCAGTGCGCCGAAGATCGACGAGGACTTCATGGCCTCGCCGTCGCCAGCGACCATGTAATACTCGTCCTTGATCCGCTGCGTATCGTACGCCGTCAGTGCGGCGAACACGAGAACGCCGATCACGGAGATCGCGAACTGCAGCGCGCCGGACTGCAGGAAGATGTTGACGATGCCGGCGAGCAGGATGCCGATCACGCCCATGATCAGAAATGAGCCCCAGCCCGACAGGTCCTTCTTCGTCGTGTAGCCGTAGAGGCTGAGGCCGGCGAAAGCCGCCGCCGTGATGAAGAAGATCTGGCCGATGGAGCCGAGCTTGTAGACGAGGAAGATCCAGGACATCGACACGCCCATCACGGCGGCGAATGCCCAGAACACCAGTTGTGCAGTAGCGGCGCTCATGCGGGCGAAGCTCATCACCAGGATGAACGCCAGCGGCGCGAACATGACCACGAACTTCAGCGGCGAAAGATAGAGCGCCTTGCCCGCCGCCGTCAGCATCACGCCGTTGCGCAGCTTCGCAGCCGCCAACGCCGGATCGTTCGTGGTCAGGAACATCATTGTCGCGACCGCGACCAGACCGGTCAGCGCGACGGCCGCGGTCATGTAGTTATAGACGCCCAGCATGTAGGAGCGCAGGCCTTCGTCGACGACAGCACCCGAAGTGCGCGTCGTGCCAATAGGCGCGTACCTGTTGTTGTACTGTGCCATGAGTGTAGTGTTTCCCTGGTTTTACCGACCGAATGCCCCGGTCCGGACGGAATATGTGCTGCCTCGTGGCCCCCGACAAGGGCTGCCGACGGCTATTCCCGACGTCGACGTAGGAAAATTCGCCGTTGGTTTCAATCCGGTGACGCCCTGGCGGGGCCGTTTCGGCCCAGTGCGATGCCGGAACACGGCCATAAACAATACGTTATCTGGTGATGCTTGCTCATTCCGTACGCAGCACGGGTATCGGACGCCGGCTCAGCACGCCCATCGTGCCAATGCCGCCGAACACGGCCACGAGGCTCGAGGCCAGGGCCAGCGCGATACCGACGGCCCTCCACGACCAGGTGAACTCCATGCCGAGCGCGAAGGTGACAGCGACGTAGGCAGCGACGCCGCCGAGCGCGATGGCGAAGAGCGCGGCCACCAGCGCGAGCGCGCCGTATTCGACGAAGTGCGCCACGACGATGCGCCAGCGGGTGGCGCCGAGCACCTTGAATATCACCGCCTCGACGATGCGGCGGCGCTGCGCCGTCGCGAGCGCTCCTGCGAGCACCAGTGCCCCGGCTGCCAACGTCACCGAGCCTGCCACCCGCACCGCCGTCATGACCTTCGCGAAGATCGCCGCGAAGGCGTTGATGGCATCTTTGACCCTGATCGGCGTCACGGACGGCAGCACCCTGCCGAGCGCGCGGGCGACGTCGGCGTCACGGGCGAGGTCGCCGCCGGAAAGTGTGACTGTTGCCAGCAGGTTGTGCGGAGCACCGCGCAGCGTGTTGGGCGAGAAGACCATGACGAAGTTGATTGCAAGGCTCTCCCAGTCCACCCGACGCAGATTGGCGACTTTCGCAATCACGTTCCGGCCCAGCACGTTGACGGTCACCGTGTCGCCCACCTTGAGATCGAGCCTGCGGGCGAGGTCGGCCTCGAAGGAGACGAGCGGCTCGCCCGCGTAATCCTTGTCCCACCATCGCCCCTCGGTCACCTTCGAACCTTCGGGAACGGTGTCGGAATAAGTCAGTCCGCGATCGCCGTTGAGCACCCACTGGGCTTCCGCCGAAGGCTTCAGGAGATGAGCCGCCACTCCTTTCAGGGCGACGATGCGCCCGCGCAGCATCGGCGCTTCGTGGATCTCGGCGCCCGGCGCAACGCTCCGCACAATGTCGCGAAACCGCGCCGCCTCTCCCTTCGGGATGTCGAGCACGAAATAACTCGGGCTCTTCTCGGGAATGCGCGAGGTGAGTTCGGCGACGAGGCTCGCGTCGACCAGCGCCACCGCAACGAGCAGCGACAGCCCGGCGCCGAGCGACACCACGACCGTCCGTGCGAGCCCGCCTGGCGCCGCGATCGAGCCGAGTGCGATGGCGAGTTCAGGTCTCACCGGACGAGGCAGGCGGCGGGCCACCATGGTGACGGCGAGGCCGAGCGCCCAGAATAGCGCCAACACCACCAGAACGCCGCCGATGAAACCGAGCGCAACCTTCGCCATGCCGGATGTAGCGGTGGCAAATGTGACGACGACCGCCGCCAGTACCGCAATGGCGACGAGGATCGGCCAGCGTGGCAGGCGCGTGATTGGCGCCACCATCTCGCGGAAAAGCTCTTGCGGACGAATCTCGCCGGCGCGTCCGAGCGGCCAGAGCGCGAACAGCAGCGCCACCGCAAAGCCGTAGACCGCCGCGAGCGCAAGGCTTGCCGCGCTCACCGTCGCTTCAGCCTCGATGGGCAGCGCACTGCCGGCCAGCCAAGTCGCAGCCATCGGCACGGCGAGGCCGAGCACGAGGCCGATCGCAATGCCGATCGCGGCGATGACGACGATCTCGGCGAGAAAGGCTCGGAACACGAGGCTGGTCGACGCACCGAGGCTCTTGAAGACCGCTATGGTGCGCCGCCGTCGCTCGATGAAGGTCGACACGGCGTTGGCGATACCGATACCGCCGACGGCGAGTGCGGCGAGGCCGAGGAGAGTGAGGAACTGGCGCAGCCGCTCGAGCGTGCGCGACACCTGCGGCGACGGATCACGACGGTCGCGTACGATGAAACCGGCCTCGGGCAGCTCCGCGCGAGCCGTCGTGGCGAGGGCCTTCAATTGCTCGGCCGACGGGGCTGGCGCGCCCGGAGCGTCGAGCCGCACGGCGTACCGCCAGCGCATCAGCGTGCCCGGTTGCAGGAGACCGGTCTGCTCGAGCGTAGCGATCGTGAGGAACACGCGCGGGCCGAAGGTCAGCCGGTCGGTCAGTGCGTCCGGCTCACGCGCAACCGTGCCGGAAATCGGAATCTCGGCGGTGCCGAGGCGGATCGTGTCGCCGACCGAAAGGCCGAGGCGGGCCAGCAGGATCGGATCGACGAGCGCACCGCCGCCCAGACGTTCGGCGACGGGTGTCACGGGGTTCTGCGCCCGGCCGGCGTCGCTGCCGGTCAGGTTGGCGGACGCGGCCCACGATACGTCGAGCCGTCCGACCAGCGGATAGGCTCGATCGATGGCCTTGATCTCGACCAGGGCCTGTTCATCCCGGCCGCTGACGCGCGCCATCGACCGCAGCGTCGCGGTCTCGCTCGTCGCGCCCTGACGGGCGAGCCAGCCGAGCTCGTCAGCCGTCGCGCGGCGATGGATGCGCGAGAAGGTGATGTCGCCGCCGAGCAGGCGCTGGCCCTGGCGCGCGAGGCCCGCATTGAGCGCGTCGGCCAGCGTGCCGACGGCCGCGATCACCATCACGCCGAGTGCGACGCAGGCGATGAAGATGCGAAAGCCACCAATGCCGCTGCGCAGGTCGCGCAGTGCGAGCCGAAGCGCCAGGGGCAGTCTTCGACGGCCGGACGCCGCCGCTGTCGCCGCCGGCGGCACTGCGGATTGATCGGCGATCGTCATGAGGTCGCGCCGGCTCTCGGTACGGCCGGCGCGTCGCGACGGCCGGTGACGACGGTGCCATCGGCCATGGAGACCGTCTCGTCGCACAGCGCTGCGAGCTTCTGATCGTGGGTGACGAGCACAAGCGTCGCGCCTCGCTTGCGTTGCAGGGAGAACAGCTGATCGACGACCTGCTGACCGGTTGCGCCGTCAAGATTTCCGGTCGGCTCGTCGGCGAGGATCAACTCGGGCTCCGGCGCCAGTGCTCGGGCGAGTGCGACGCGCTGCTGCTCGCCGCCCGACAACTCGGCCGGATAGTGGCCGAGCCGGTGGCCGAGGCCGACTTCGTCGAGCCTGTTGCGTGCGGTTTCGAAGGCGGCGGGATCGCCGGCGAACTCCAGCGGCAGGGCCACATTCTCGAGCGCGGTCATCGTCTGCACAAGATGGAACGACTGGAACACGATGCCGATGGCGCGCCCGCGCAGCCGCGCCAGATCGTCCTCGCCGAGACCGGTGAGGTCGGCGCCGGCCACGACGACACGGCCGTGCGTCGCACGCTCGAGGCCGGCCATGATCATCAGCAGCGAGCTTTTTCCCGAGCCGGACGGGCCGACGATGGCAACCGAGCGCCCGCGCGGAATGGCAAGCGAAATGCCTTCGAGGATCTTCACCGTTCCGGCCCGGCTGGCCAGCGTCAGGCTCACGTCGGTGAGCTCGACGATCGGTCGCTCTTCAGCGCGAGGGGCGACGGCGGCACGCGCGCTCGCCGCGGCGGCAGAGAGCGGGGCGTCGGCGCGCGCGACGCGGTCGGAAATCGTGCTCACGTCTCACCCTTGCCAGTGTTCTTGCATCCCGGCGACTGCGCATCTACCTCTGAACGAGCGAATGGATGACCGAGAAGGCCAAACGATGTCCCGGATCGCGTCCCGCCAAGCCGGGAACCTGATGTCGCGCGCCGACCGGCCCGAGGTGGGCCTTGCCGCCGCCAGCTTCAAGACCGGCAGCGGGCCGACCGGCATTCTGCCCATCTTGAGCGGGTTCCTGGTCGCTGTATTCGCCGCGCTGGCGGTGCTCGCGCCGCCAGCCGCCATGGCCGCCAACCCGCTTCGTCTCGTCGTTGTCGGGGACAGCCTTACGGCGGGGCTGGGCGTGCCGGCTGCGCAAGCCTTCCCGGCGCAGCTGGAGGCACGGCTGAAATCCGAAGGCCGGGCGGTCGAGGTGATCAACGCCGGCGTATCGGGTGACACCACCGCGGCCGGTCTCGAGCGTCTCGACTGGGCCGTTCCGGCGGAGACCGACGCCGTCATCGTCGAACTCGGCGCCAACGATGCGCTGCGCGGCATCGATCCCGCCGAGACGCGACGCAATCTGGACAGCATCGTCGGCCGGCTCGCGGCACGCGGCCTGCCGGTGCTCGTCGCCGGCATGCGCGCCCCGGCCAACTGGGGACCGGGCTATCAGACCCGCTTCGACCGCATCTTCACGGAGGTCGCCTCTCGTCACAACGCGCTTCTGATGCCCTTCTTCCTGGATGGCGTGGCGATGCAGCCCACGCTCAACCAGTCGGACGGCATCCATCCGAACGTGCGCGGCGTAGCGCGTATCGTCGAGGCGATCCTGCCTCTGGCGCGTCAACTTGTCGATCGCGCCGCGGAGCGCCGGCAGGCAGCCGGCAAGGGTTGAGTGCCCGTCCGCCCCGCCTACGACCTGCTGCGGAGAGTTCATCATGCCCAGACTGTTCGCAGCGATCGAAATTCCGGACGAGATCGCCGCCGGCCTCGAGCGGCTGCGCCAGCCGCTTCCAGGTGCTCGTTGGCTTGAGCCGCAGAGCTATCACCTGACGCTCCGCTTTTTCGGGGACGTGACCGCACCTGTGGCGCGTGAGATCGGTCACGAGTTGGCTCTCGTCGAGCATCCCGTGATGGAGATCCGATGCACAGAGCCCGGCGTCTTCGGCGGCGCGGACCCGCGCGCGCTTTGGGTCGGCATCGACGGCGGCGAGCCCCTCGCCGCATTGCAGCGTGATGTCGAGCGGGCGGCGCGGCGTGCCGGTCTGGCGCCGGAGAAGAGGCCGTTCCGGCCGCACGTCACGCTCGCCCGGCTGCACAATTCGAACGTCGACGTCATCGCGCGCTATCTCGGCCGGCATGGCGCGTTTCGCTCGCCGCCGTTCACTGCGACACGTTTCGTGCTGATGTCGTCGCGCGCCTTCACCGGCGGCGGGCCGTACGGTGTCGTCGAGGAGTACCCCCTGATCGGCGGCGGCTGGGGGGACGACGCTGCAGACTACACTGATTGAGGCGCGGCGACGAGGTGACGAGCCCCGGCCAGAAGGAGGACTGACGATGGGCAGGACGCTTGCGCGGGAGGAGATCAGGAGCCGACTGCAGCAGATTTCCGGCTGGCAACTCTCCAGCGACGGTGCCGCCGTCGAGCGGTCGTTCCGTTTCGACGATTTCAGCGCCGCGTTCGCCTTCATGACGCGCGTAGCGCTGGCGGCCGAGAAAGCCGACCATCATCCCGACTGGAGCAACGCGTGGAGCCGCGTTGACATCCGCCTGACCAGCCACGATGCCGGCGGCGTGACCGAGCGCGATCTGGCGCTGGCTGCGACAATCACGGGATTGGCCGACGGCCGAGTTGGCTGACAGCTGAAACCGGGCCAGCGGCGCCAGCGGCGCCGCGACCGGACTCCTCAAAGTTGATGACGTCTACTTCGGCTCTGCGCCGAGGCTGCCGTCGTCGCCGCCGAGCGCTTCCACGATCAGGTTGAGATCGCGCAGAAAACGGTCGCGCTGGTTGGCCGGCAGGACCGACAACAGCCGCTCGTCAACCCGCCGCACGATCGGCTCGGCGGTGGCCAGAACCCGGCGGCCCTCGTCAGTCAGTTTGACCGCATAAGCGCGGGCGTCCTCTTTCGTCCGCCGACGCTGAAGCAGACCCTTCTTGAGCATGCGACGAATGATGTCGGCGAGCGTCGAGCGGTCGATTCCGGTCCGGTCGACCAGATTGGTCTGGCTGAGACCCTCGTTCTTCGACACCGTCACGAGCACCGCGTATTGGCGCGGCGTCAGATCGCTCGCATCCATCTCGCCCTGGAATATGTCGCCGGCGCACTGACCGGCACGATGCAGAAGATGTATGGGCGACCGGGCCAGCGCGTCGTCATCGCCATGCATGGGTGCCTTCATCTTCGCCATGTCGTCCACCAAGCCCTGTGTCATTGTTGTTTGAACCTTCTCGCTACTTGACTCTGTCGCTCACGCGACCGTCGCGGCTCACGACTCGCTACTACGAATCGAGAATTCACTGATCCTATACAGAGAGAAATCACAAACACGTGTGTGCGTCCATACCTTTGTCGTTCGAAGCAGACCGTCAGAGCAGTGATCAGAGTCCGCGGCACTGCTCCCGATTCACCGGCCCCGGCGCCTATACAATTGCGCAATTGTCGACGTCATGCGCAGCGGCCGGAACACGCGGCTCCAGTCACAATCCAGGTAGGGCATTTTTGCCCGAAAAACCCCGCACGTCGCTCGTGCGCTGCATTTCGGGGCCGGTCGCGTATTCTTCGTCAGGTCGCCTACGGGACGACGACCCGTTCGACAAGACATATGGACCCGCGCGACGAGATTTTCATCTGTTTGCTCTTATCGCCACGAAGAAAAAGTGAAAACCGTGCCAAATTGGAGCGGGCTTCACGGCTCTTTCTCTGCCGTTTCATAGCGCTTGAGGAGGCCGATTTGAGCTACGGCAAACGCCATCGTCAGCGGCATGATGCCGAACAATTTGAAGCCCGCCCAGAAATCCGTCGAGAAGCTGCGCCAAATGATCTCGTTGAGCACCGCGAGGAGAACAAAGAAGCAAGCCCAACGGAACGTCAGTATGCGCCAACCAGGCTCGCGCAGACGAAAGACGTCGCCGAATAGATACTTGAGCAGGGATCGTCCGCTGAGAAGTCCGCCGAACAGGATGGCCGCGAAAAGCAGGTTCACGATGGTCGGCTTCAGCTTGATGAACAGCTCTTCCTGCAGCCACAACGTCAGGCCACCGAATACTCCGACAAAAAGTCCGGAAACGAGTGGAACTGTCGGAATCCGACCGAACAGCACTTTCGACGCCGTCAGTGCGATGAAGGTGGCGACCATGAAGGCGCCGGTCGCCCAGAAGATCTTCGACTCTTTGGACACTGCGAAGAGGTCCTCGCCGAACTGATTGGCGAGGAAGAAAACCAATAGCGGACCGAATTCCAGGGCGAGCTTGGCGAGTTGGCCCGACTCCGGTCGAGCGGCTTTCTGCTCCTCGCTCTCGTCGATTGCCGAACGCGGGTTGCCGGTCACGTGGTTACCTCCCGTGAGGAATTCGGAACTGCCGTCTGCGACCGGTGGATCAATGGCCGGCGCCGCGATGACCGTCGGTCTGCAGCGGCCGGAGCACTCGTCCCGTCTATCCACAGGCCGTCGGCAGCTTCAGTCGGCCGGGTGGATGGGCGTTGTCGCACGCGGCCGCCAGCCTTACTTCGTCATTTCGGCCGCGAGCCGTCCCGAGGGCGCAGCGACCTGAGGCGGCACTCCGGGCACAGGTTGCAGCGCATGACGCTGCAACATGCGCGTCATCACCCAGGCGTAGATGCCGGTCAGCGGCATCACGATCGCGACCTTGAACATCACCCAGATGTTCAAGCCGTCGGTCTTCCACCCGAACAGATCATAGTGGTTCGAGTGCCAGAAGCCGAGGCGGATTGCCTCGTTGGCCGCAGCCAGGAACAGAAACAGAACTATGAAGCTTCGCGTGAATTTGTCCCAACCTTCCTGAGTATAGTGGAAGGTTTTCTCAAATGTATACTTGAAGAAATTCTTCTTCATTATCAGACCGATGCCGAGGAACACGGCGAACACCGCATTGAACAGCGTGACTTTGAGCTGCACCCACATCGGATCATTGTAGTAGAGCGAGATGCTACTGAAAACGAGCGTGATGCCGCCAGCGATCAGTGCGAACATCGGCAGCCGCTTCAGCACCATCCACATCACGACGAGCGCGATGATGGTGGTGACGATGAGCGACCAGATGCCGGCCGTCACGCCGTACATCGCATTGACGACGAACAGTGTGATGAGCGGTCCGAACTCGCTGAGGAGATTGACGGACTGTTCGGCGGTGAAGGGATAAAGGCGTCGCAACCAACCCATAGCGGCTCGTTTCTCGTGCTGTCCCAGTTGAACGGCAAGGCAGATTTCGTCGAGGCGAGGACCAAGCGGCATGCCGCCCCGGCGCATCGTGCCGCGATCCCCTACCCGATCACACGGCGATGCGGCGATCAGGTGGCCCCTTTGTCAACCTAGCGCAATAGCGTGTGCAAACTCCTTAGCGTCGAATGCGGAGAGATCAGCCGCGCTTTCACCGACTCCGATGGCATGAACTGGGATCTTGTGCTTCGCCGCGATGGCGACCAGGATCCCGCCCCGTGCGGTGCCATCGAGCTTGGTCATCACGAGCCCTGTCACGCCAGCCCGCTCGCCGAAAACCTCGACCTGGTTCAATGCGTTCTGCCCCGTGGTGGCATCCAGCACCAGCACCACGTCGTGCGGGGCCGTCGGGTCCAGTTTGCGCATCACTCGTACGATTTTGGCGAGCTCGTCCATCAGCCCCTGCTTGTTCTGCAGACGGCCGGCGGTGTCCATCAGCACGACGTCGTAGCCGCCGGCACGCGCCTCCTCGAGCGCATCGAAGGCCAGGCCGGCCGCGTCGGCCCCGAGGTCGCGCTTGACCACGCTCGCGCCGGTGCGCTCACCCCAGATCGTCAGCTGCTCGATGGCGGCAGCACGGAAGGTGTCCCCGGCGACCAGCATCACCTTGCGGCCCTCCTCGGCAAGCTTGGCTGCGAGCTTGCCTATCGTGGTCGTCTTGCCCGAACCGTTGACGCCGACGACGAGCACGACATGCGGAGCCTTGGATGGGTCGAATACCAGCGGGCGGGCGACCGGCGCCAGCACCCGCTCCACCTCGGCCGCCAGGATCTGGCGTACCGCTTCCGGGGATATGCCCTTCTCATAGCGAGACTTGGCGATCGCCTCGGTGATCCGCTGGGCGGTGTCGACACCGAGGTCGGCCTGGATCAGCAGGTCCTCGAGGTCGTCGAGCGTGGTGGCGTCGAGCTTTTTGCGCGTGAAGACGCCGGTGATCCCGTCCGCGAGCTTGCCGGAGGTCTTGGCGAGGCCTTGCGTAAGGCGTTGCAGCCAACTCTGCTTGGGCGGGGTGTCGGCGGCGTCCGGCTGCTGCTCTGCCACCGGCATCGCTGCGGGGGGGGGGGCCGATCCGGTTTCCAATGGGCCGGAGGGTGCGGTGGTCCGCTCGTCGGGCCTTGGGATCTCCGGTGTCTGATCCGCGGCGCTTCTGCCGAACAGACGCCCGAGCAGGCCGGGTTTCTTGTCGGCGCTCATGAGGACGCTCCTGTACCGGGCTCGACGGCGCGGCTGGCGACGACGCGCGCCTCGAGGCGACGGCCGGCGACCGAGATGATGTCCGCCGTGACGAGCGCGCCCGCCGGCATCGCGCGATCGAGGCACACCTCGAAGAATTCCGGTATGCGCCCGCTGGTGCCGGTCTCGACGAGAACCTCGCGGCGCTTGCCGACCAGGCCTGACAGCGTTCGTACCGCCGCCGCGTCACCCTCTGACCTGAGGCGCCGCGCGCGCTCCTCGATCAGCCGGCGCGGCAATTGCGGCATGCGAGCGGCTGGCGTGCCCGCGCGCGGCGAGAAAGGAAAGACATGCAGCAACGACAAGCCGCACGCATCGACGAGTGCAAGCGTGTCCGCGAACATCTCCTCCGTCTCGGTCGGAAATCCGGCGATCAGGTCGGCGCCGAGGACGACGTCGGGGCGCAGCCGGCGGGCTTCGGCGCAGAACGCGATCGCGTCGGCTCGCAGATGGCGCCGCTTCATGCGCTTCAGGATCATGTCGGAGCCGGCCTGCATGGACAAATGCAGGTGGGGCATCAGTCGCGGCTCCTCGGCCAGCGCTGCCAGCAGGTCGGCGTCGGCCTCGACCTGATCGATGGAGGAAAGCCGGAGCCGCTTCAGCTCGGGTACGTGGGCCAGGATCTGGCGCACCAGGCGTCCGAGGCGGGGGCTACCCGGCAGGTCGGCGCCCCAGGACGTTATGTCGACGCCGGTGAGTACGATTTCCGGGTATCCGGCTTCGACCAGCCGGCGCACCTGGGCAACCACCTCGCCGGCGGCAACGGAGCGGGACGGCCCGCGGCCGAACGGGATGATGCAGAAGGTGCAGCGATGGTCGCAGCCGTTCTGCACCTGCACATAGGCGCGTGCCCGCGAGCCGAAGCCCTCGATCAGCTGAGGGGCAGTGTCGCGCACGCCCATGATGTCGTTGACGACAACGCGCGCCAGATCGTCTACGGCGAGCGCGCGGAATGTCGCCGAGTCGGTCTTCTCAGCATTACCGACGACATGGTCGACTTCCGGCATGCCGGCAAACGTCTGCGGCTCGATCTGGGCGGCGCAACCGGTCACGATCAGCCGCGCGCCGGGCCGCGTGCGGCGCAGCCGGCGGATGGTCTGGCGGGCCTGGCGCACGGCCTCGGCGGTGACGGCGCACGTGTTGATGATGATCGTGTCGTCGAGGCCGGCCTCGGTGGCGTGCCGGCGCATCAGCTCGGCCTCGTAGGCGTTCAACCGGCAGCCGAGGGTAACGACCGTCGGACCCGCGGCGTCGCCAGCGTCGGTCAGCCCGGACGAGGGCACGTTCTCGTCGATCAGTGGCGCGCTCATGTCGCGCGACCACCGGCGCCGGCCGCTGCCGGCACAGCGTGATCCAGCAGATCCCACGGGATGACCCCGGCATGCTCGTGGGCGACGGGGCCGGTCATCAGGATGTGGTTGTCGGCCCGCCATTCGATCTCGAGCGGCCCGCCGGGCAGAACCACCCTGACATGCCGGTCGGTGCGCTTGGTGCGAGCGGCCGCGACCGCCGCGGCACACGCCGCCGATCCGCACGCGAGCGTCAACCCGGCCCCGCGTTCCCACACCTTCAGATGGATCTCGGACCGCGACACCACGCGCGCCAATGAAATGTTGGCCCGCTCCGGGAACAGCCGGTGGTGCTCGAGCATCGGGCCGACCTTGCCGAGATCGACCACGTCGAGCCGCTCGACCCAGAAAATGGCGTGCGGATTGCCGACGTTGACGACGCTCGGCGAGTGGATCAGCGGCTTGTCGATCGGGCCGACCTGCAACTCGATGGCCCGCGTGTCGCGGAATTCCTCGGCAAGCGGGATGTCGCGCCAGTCGAAACGTGGCTCGCCCATGTCGACCGTGACGCGCGACGCGCTTTCGACCGTGCAGGCAAGTAGACCGCCATCGGTCTCGAACAGCATGGCCGAGCTGCCGGTACGTTCGGCCTCGTCGTAGGCGATGCAGCGGGTACCATTGCCGCAGGCCCCGGCCGGCGAACCGTCGGCGTTATAGATGCGCACGTAGGCGGCAGTACCCGGCACGCGCGGAGCGTGCAGCGCCATCAGCTGGTCGAAGCGGGTGTCGGGTCGGCTGGCGATGCGTGCGGCCTCGGCGGCCGACAGCACGGTCCCTGCCGTACGCAGATCGACCACCAGGATCTCGTTGCCGAGCCCGTTCATCTTGCGGAAAGGGAGACCGTCGTGCGCCATGAGGCCTTATATGGCATGGGGCCACGCAAAGACAAACGAATGGAGTGCCGGCATGAGCGACGCAGCGGCCGGTGACGGAGCGAACGCGGACAGGCCGCTCGCGTGGGTCTGTCAGCACCTGCCGCTCGTGCCACCTGGCGGGCGGGTGCTCGACGTCGCCTGCGGTGGCGGACGCCACCTCAGAGCCGCACTCGCCGCCGGTCATCCGGTGACGGGCGTCGATCGTGATCTTGCCGGGACACACGACCTCGAGAGCCGCACCGGTGTGCGGCTCGTTGCCGCCGACCTGGAGAACGGCGACGCGCCGCCGTTCGCCGGAGACCGGTTTGCCGGCGTGATCGTCAGCAACTATCTCTGGCGGCCGCTGCTGGCCGCCATTGTCGCGGCGGTCGCCGACGACGGCGTGCTGATCTACGAGACCTTCGCCGTCGGCAACGCACGGTTCGGCCGGCCCTCGCGAGACGAGTTCCTGCTCCGGCCCGGCGAATTGATCGATGCGGTGGCGGGACGGCTCGTCGTGCTCGCCTATCGGCACGGCGAGGTTGCTGCTCCGCGTAGGGCCGTGCGCCAGTCCATTGCGGCAGTCGGGCCACGGCATCCGGTGGTGGAGTGGGGAGACCACCATCGGTGAGCAGCTAGCGAACAGTGAGATCGAGATCGGCCTTCGATAGCGGTTCCGATCCCGACTCCGTCACGAGGCTGGTGCGACCGAGCGTGGCGGCGAGACCGTTCTCGTCGTCGAAGACGATCATGTGGATGAAGAACACCATGCCGGGGGCGGCGAGGACGCCGTTGCCGCGATAGAGCATCGGCCAGTCCATCCAGTTCGGCGCAAACGTGGTGCCGAGCGAATAGCCGCAGGCGTTGAGGCGGAAGCGCGACAGGCCCCTCGCGTCGAGCACGCGGGCATGCGCTTCGAACACCTCGCCGATCGCAACGCCCGGTCTCAGGGCGGCCTCGCACTCGATCAGCGCCTCCCGCGCGGCCGCCCACAGCTCCAGCTGTCGGGCGGGGGGCTTGCCGATGCGGATCGTGCGCATCAGGCACGCATGATAGTGCCGCCAGGTGCCTGCGAACTCCAAGGTGAGCTGGTCCGATGGGTCGAGCGTTCGCCTGCCGGTGAAATAGCGGCAAAGCATCGCGCCCGAGCGCGGTCCGGTGCCCGAGCCGATGATGAACTCGTTGGCCGGGTCGTCGCCTCCGGCGCGGAAGATCGCCGCATGCATGGCGGCGAGGATGTCGCCTTCGAACACGCCGGCCCGCGTCTCCGCCTTGGCCGCCTCCCAGGCGGCATCCGCCAGTTCTGCGGCCTTGCGTACGCAGGCGATCTCCGCGGGACTCTTGACCAGGCGAAGGCGCGAGACAAGGTCCGAGGCGTCCTCGAGCTTGCAGAATCCCTGCAGCTCCCACTCGAGCGCCTTACCCTTCGCGGCCGTGAGCCCATAGGCCTCGTACTCGACGCCGAGCGCGGTGCCGAACAGGCCCAGGTCGGCAAGTGCCTCTTCCAATGCAAACGCCGGATTGGCATCGACCCCATCGACCCAGATGCGGATGTCCTCCACGGTCGAGGTGAACTGCGCCTGCCTCAGGTCCGCCGAACGGGTGAGCAGCATGGTGCGCCCGTCGGCCGTCAACACCATGGCCTGGAAATGCACGTAACCGAACGTGTCGTAGCCGGTCAGCCAGTACATGCTCTCCTGGCGAAACAGCAGGATGCCGTCGAGCCCGCGCGATCTCAGCTCGTCGCAGGTACGACGGCGGCGGTCGGCGAGTTCGGCCTCGGAAAAGTGAAGGTGCTTCATCGTGGGCTCCGCATTCCGCTGCGCTCGCCGGAGCATAGCATCAGGTCCGGTGCGGCGCCCCCGAGAGAATTCGACCGACGACGATCATCTGCGGAATGGTGGCGGCGACGAAGTGCTCCACCACGGCGAGTCGCGGCTCGATCACCGCTGCGGGTGGCGGAGCGCCGAAAGCGAGCGTGCGCGCCAGTCGGTCGGCTTGCCGATCGGCCTCGGCGACGACGGCCGCCACTCGTGCAGCGAAGTCCGCTGTGCCGAGGAATGGAGCAACTCGCGCGGCCGCGGCGCAAATCGCCGCGGGCCAGTGGGCGAGATGAAGGTAGAGGCTCGGCGTGACGCCGGTGCCGCCGCCCTGGCGCAGGGCCAGGTCGTCGATCAGTGCCAGCCGCGAAGCGTCGAGCGCGTCCCTGCGCGGCAAGGGCGGGAGCTGCCAGGCTGCTGCCGTTCGCGTCGTCGCGGCGGCACCGCCGCCGACCGGGGGCAGCGCTCCGAAGCGGCCTCGCGCGGCTTTCACCAGCGCGGTCAGCGCGATGATGTTCTGCGGGTTGGCTCGGTTGTAGAATGCAAGCACCGCCTCGACCTGTCCGGCGATCTCGTCGGGAAGCTCGTGCCACAGGGGCGGCCCACCGTCGCCGGCGACCGATCGCGACAGGTCGTCGGCCATGGCCGCAACGGTGCCGCTGCGATAGGCGGGCGCCAGTGTCTGCCAGACCCACGCCAGCACGGGCGGCTCGGTGGCGAGGTGTCGGTAGATCAGATTGACCTGCGGCACGCCGGTGGCCGTGCAGATGTCGGCATAGATGGCGCGAACTTCGGGCGAGGCATCAGCCTGACGAACCTCCGTCAGCGCGGTGGGTATGGTCGCAGTCATGGTTTCACCTCGCTGCGGGCATTGTGGTGGGCGTGCTTGTGGGCGTACCCGACCTCGGGTCGGGGCGAGCGAAGGCGCATGCGCTCAGGCACCCGGCCGTCCCGTCTTGCGCGGACGTCCGCGCCGCCCCTTCTTCTCGTTCGCGCCGTCGAACTCGCGGGTACGGCTCGGTTTCGGCGGCGGCGAGCCCGACTTCACGGGGTTCAGGGCGTGCGGCCCCATCTCGTCGAGCGTCGGCTTGTGGGGCCCACGGATGCGCTCTCCATGCGCGCCAGCGCGTGTCCGCGGATCGAGCGGTTTCGAGGTTTCCTGCGCGTGCGTCGGCTGACCCGGCTCGTACTCGAACCGGCGCGGCGTCAACTCGCCCGCTTCGTCGCGCCTCGGCACCGGCCGGTCGGTACCGGGTCCCATCTCGCCGAGTCCGGGCTTTCTCGGCCCACGCGGCGCCTTCGGAGGCAGGTTGCCGGCGCTGCCGTACTTTCGCCGGCCCACATAGGCACCGGCCTGGTCCTCGATGTCGGACTGGCGCGCGAGCGGATCGGCGGCGACCGCCAGCTCGGTCTCGCGCAACCTCTTCACCTCGTCGCGCAGCCGCGCAGCCGTCTCGAACTCGAGGTCGGCGGCGGCCTCGCGCATGCGCTTCTCCATGTCGGCGATGACAGCCGCGAGGTTGTGGCCGACCAGCGGCGTCTCGTCCCGACCGCGACCGCCGCCAGTGCCGGCGAGGCCGGCGTCGACGGTCACGTGGTCGCGCTCGTAGACGCTGTCGAGCACATCGGCGATGGCCCGCTTGATGCTGGCCGGCGTGATGCCGTTGGCCTGGTTGTATGCGACCTGCTTCTCGCGGCGGCGCTCGGTCTCGGCGATGGCGCGCTCCATCGAGCCGGTCATGTGGTCGGCGTAGAGGATGACGCGGCCGTCGACATTGCGGGCGGCGCGGCCGATGGTCTGGATCAGCGACGTTTCCGAGCGCAGGAACCCTTCCTTGTCGGCGTCGAGGATGGCGACCAGCGCGCACTCCGGGATGTCGAGGCCCTCGCGCAGCAGGTTGATGCCGATCAGCACGTCGAATGCGCCGAGCCGCAGGTCGCGGATGATCTCGATGCGCTCGAGCGTCTCGATGTCGGAATGCATGTAGCGCACCCGGATGCCAGCCTCGTGCATGTACTCGGTGAGGTCCTCGGCCATGCGCTTGGTCAGCGTGGTGACCAGCGAACGGTAGCCTTTCAGCGCAACCTGCCGCACCTCGTCGAGCAGATCGTCGACCTGTGTCTTCGCCGACCGGATGACGACCTGTGGGTCGGTCAGGCCGGTCGGACGGATGACCTGTTCGGCGAACGTGCCGCCGGTCTGCTCGAGCTCCCAATCCTGGGGGGTCGCCGAAACGTAGATGGACTGCGGGCGCATGGCATTCCACTCCTCGAACCGGAGCGGGCGATTGTCCATGCAGGAGGGCAGGCGGAAGCCGTACTCGGCGAGCGTCGCCTTGCGCCGGTAGTCACCGCGAAACATGCCGCCGATCTGCGGCACGGTGACGTGGCTCTCGTCGGCGAAGACGAGGGCATTGTCCGGCAGGTACTCGAATAGCGTCGGCGGCGGATCGCCCGGCCGTCGGCCGGTGAGGTAGCGCGAGTAGTTCTCGATGCCGGCGCAAGAGCCGGTCGCCTCCATCATCTCCATGTCGAAGGTGGTGCGCTGCTCGAGCCGCTGGGCTTCGAGCAGCTTGCCGTTGGCGTAGAGCTCCTCGAGGCGCTGCTTGAGCTCCACCTTGATCTGGTTGATCGCCTGCGCCAGGGTCGGCTTCGGCGTGACGTAGTGCGAGTTGGCGTAGATCTTCACGAGTGACAGCTCGTCGGTCTTCTGGCCGGTGAGCGGATCGAACTCCGTGATGCTCTCGACCTCGTCTCCGAACAGCGAGATCCGCCAGGCGCGGTCCTCATAGTGGGCCGGGAACAGCTCGATGGTGTCTCCGCGCACACGAAACGTGCCGCGCTGAAATGCGGCGTCGCTGCGCCGGTAGTGGAGCGCGACCAGATCGGCGAGCAGCTGGCGTTGCGAGATGCGTTCGCCGACTTTCACCGCAAACGTCATCGCGGTGTAGGTCTCGACCGAGCCGATGCCGTAGATGCACGATACCGAGGCGACGATGATCACGTCGTCGCGCTCGAGGAGGGCGCGCGTCGCCGCATGACGCATCCGATCGATCTGCTCGTTGATGCTTGCTTCCTTCTCAATATACGTGTCGGTGCGCGGGACATAAGCTTCCGGCTGGTAATAGTCGTAATAGGAAACGAAGTATTCGACCGCGTTGTTCGGGAAGAAGCTGCGGAATTCGCCGTAAAGCTGTGCCGCGAGGGTCTTGTTCGGCGCGAGGATCAGCGCCGGCCGCTGCGTGGCGGCGATGACGTGCGCCATGGTGAACGTCTTGCCCGAGCCGGTGACGCCGAGCAGCACCTGATCGCGCTCGTGCGAGCGAACGCCCGCCACGAGCTCGGCAATCGCCTGCGGCTGGTCGCCTTTCGGCTCGAATTCCGAGACCAGTTCGAACCGTCGCCCGCCTTCGGACTTCTCGGGCCGCTCGGGACGGTGCGGCATGAACATCGGCAGGTCGCCCGAGACCAGCGGATGCGAGGCGATCATCGGCTGGCGGGCGAGGATGCCGCGCGCGGTCTCGGAGCGCGCGTCGGGGCGGGCAAGCAGGGCATCGAGTGTCGCGGTGGTCGATTCGCCACCGCGCGGAGGGCGCGGGCCGGACTGCCGCAGTGCCGGCAGCGACGGCAACGCCGCGGGTTCGATCAGCGGGCCAGCCGCAGTGAACCGTGCCTGACCGGCATCCGAAAAGCCCGGCGTGCCGGCCGCTGTCTCCGCAGGCGGTGGCGTCGGCTTGCCGGATCTGCCGCGGGACGGCCGCGGCCGCGCCGTCTTCGACTCGCCAGACGCGGCATCGGATGCTTTCGGGGGGCGTGCCATGGGCGGCAATATGGCGGCGGCCCATGCAGCGCACAAGCGGGCGCGATGGAACTCCTGCAATGTGAACAAGCAATGAACATCTGGGCGTCGAGCTATGCCCGAAAGACAGATCGACGCCAGCGAACGACAGTCAGAATTGAATGGACAACCGGCTGCGGCAGGAGCAGTGCTCGTCTCCGAGGTGCGCCCCCCGATCGGCGGGGCGGGCACCATGAGAGGACGACTGAAAATGTCTATCAGGACCATGATGACCGCTGCCGCGACCGCGCTCGTGCTGTCCATCGGTTCGGCCGCTGCCCAGGGCACGGCGCCGGCGGCCGCTCCAGCCCCGGCGAAAGCGGCGCCAAAGGCCGCGACCAAGGCAAAGGCCCCTGCCAAGGCGCGCTCGGCAGAGTCGCTCAAGTGCTCAGCGGATGCCGACGCCCAGAAGCTCAAAGGGGCGGCGCGCAAGAAATTCCGCGCCAAGTGCTTGAAGGACGCGAAGAAGGCCGCCAAGCCGAAGGCGAGCTGAGCGCCGGTCGCACCGCGAATTGGCACGGCGGCCCCGTCGGCTCGACGGCGCCGCCGTTTTGCTGCGGGTTGTCCCCGGTTTCCACCGCCAATGCGCAAAGTGGCACTACGTGCGGCGTCGCCGGAGGCGCGCGCTTGCAGGTCGCGGACGAGTTGCTTAGACAGCGTGTTCAGGGCGGGTTCACGCGCGACACCGCTTGATCGCGATATCGCCGTGGCCGCCATAGTTCTCCCATTCTGTCGCCATAGACAAATGGGAGCCGCCCGCTTAAGGCGGCCCTAAGAACGGCGCCGACGAGACGCCCGCATCCGGGCGCTCGGCCCTGCGGATCGCGCGGCGCGACGGCAAGTACAGGAACGCCAAGAGGCCGGTCATGAAAGAGAAGAGCACGATCGCTCTGGTCGACGACGAGAAGAATATCCGCGAGTCGCTCGGCATGGCGCTCGAGGCCGAGGGCTACAAGGTCCGCACGTACATGGACGGCGCCGCCGCCCTCGAGGGCCTTGCGGACGAGCCGGCCGATCTCGGCATCTTCGACATCAAGATGCCCCGCATGGACGGCATGGAGCTGCTGCGCCGCATGCGCCAGACCACCGACATGCCGGTCATCTTCCTGACGTCCAAGGACGAGGAGATCGATGAGCTGTTCGGCCTCAAGATGGGCGCCGACGACTACATCGCCAAGCCGTTCTCGCAGCGCCTCGTCGTCGAACGGGTCAAGGCGGTGCTCAGACGCGCCGGCTCGCGCGATGTGACGGCGGACAAGGCCGAGGCCGCACGCATCCTCGAGCGCGGCAATCTGCGCCTCGATCCCGAGCGACACACCTGCCACTGGGACAACAAGCCGGTCACGCTGACGGTCACTGAGTTCCTCATCCTGCAGGCCTTGGCCACCAGGCCCGGCGTCGTCAAGACGCGCGACGCGCTGATGGATGCCGCCTATGACGATCAGGTGTACGTCGACGACCGCACCATCGACAGTCACATCAAGCGCTTGCGCAAGAAGTTCAAGCAGGTCGACGATGACTTCGACGTGATCGAGACGCTTTACGGCGTCGGCTACCGGTTCAAGGAGGCGTGATCGTCGATCGGGCGCGGCTGCAGACGGACGCGCCCACCGATCGGCGACACGCGTTTCAACCGGGGGTCCCTGCATGGCGATCGAGTCCAGCCGTGTCCGGCATGCCAGCATCGAGACCGTCCCTCCGTCGGCGGCTTCCGCAGCTTCACCGCTGCAGACCACCCGACGTGCGGCCGCGCGAGCCCTCGCAGGAGCGGGTGCCGCGGTGGGATCGGCGTTAGGAGCAGCATCCGCAGTCGCCGCCTGGACCAAGGCAGTAATCAAGCCTTTCAGCGATTGGTTCTACGGCACGGCGCTCATCCGGTTCGACACGTCGAGCCTGCGCCGCCGTATCGTTCTGGCGAACGTCGCGGGGCTCATCGTGCTCTTGGTGGGCTGGCTGGTGCTGGCGGAGAATCAGGACGGCCCGATCGAGGCCAAGCGCGAGAGCCTTGAAGCGCAGGGTCGGTTGATCGCCGCCGCGATCGTCTCGAACGCCAAGGTCGACAATCGCGACATCGTGCTCGATCCCGAAAAACTCGCGACCACCGGACCAGCGCCGGTGCCGTTCCGCGACGATGGTTTTGCCGCGCTCGAGATGACGATCGGTCCGGAGCGGGTCGCGCCGCTGCTCAGCCGAATGATCGAGGGAACATACAACCGAGCCCGCGTTTACACCCGTGACGGTTCGATCATCGTCGACAGCCAACAGCTCGATCTGAGTTCGAGGCGGCTGGCGCGCGGTCCCTCTGTCGGCGATGCGCCCGAGCTTGCGCCCAAGGTGAAAGATTTTTCGACACGCCTCTCGCGCTTCATAGCGCGAACCAAGCTCGACGTGCTGAAGGACGTCGCTTCTGCAAACGGCAAGAGCCACCCACTGATCAAGAAGGCTCTTTCCGGTGGATCGAGCGCCGCGATATTGCTCAACGAGGACAGTGACGAGATCGTCGCAGTCGCCATGCCGCTGGTCAGAATGGGAGCGGTCCACGGTGCGCTGCTGCTCTCGGCGCGTCCCGGCGAGATCGAGAAGCTGCGCATTCGCGAGCGTCGCCGCATCATACCGCTGGTGATCATGGCGCTCCTCGCCTCGGTGATCGCCTCGATCCTGCTGGCGCGCACTGTCGCCCAACCGACCAAGGAGCTCTCGGCAGCGGCCGACCGGGTGACTTACAACATCAATGCGCGCAGCGAGTTCGTGAGATTCGGCGACCGCGAGGACGAGATCGGTCAGCTCTCGCGCGCCTTCGCCAAAATGACTGCGGCGCTCTACCGGCGCGCGGAGGCGAGCGAGAAGTTCGCGGCCGATGTCGCGCACGAATTGAAGAATCCGCTGACCGCCGCCCGCTCGACGGCGGAATCGTTGCGCTACGCGAAGACGGACGAGAAGCGCGCCGAACTCGTCGATCAGATCAACATCGAGCTCAAGCGTCTCAACAAGCTGATCACTGACGTGTCGAACGCCTCACGCATGGAGGCTGAGCTGGCTCTGAAGGAGACGGCGCCGGTCGAGGTCGACGCCGTGCTGCGTGGCATCGTGTCGACGTTCGAGGATCGCTCTTCGTCGTCCTCCGGTCCGCGTCTTCAGCTCACTGTCGCGCCCGAAGCCAGTGGTGCCGGAGGGGTGATCGCCGGGCACGCCGGACGCATCGGGCAGGTGTTCACCAATCTCATCGACAATGCCATTTCGTTCTCACCACAGGGCGGCACTGTGCGCATACGGCTCATTCGCGATCGCGACGAACTCGACATCACGTTCGAGGACGAGGGGCCCGGCGTGCCAGAGGAGATGCGCGACAGGATCTTCGAGCGCTTCTACACCTATCGCCCGACGGCAGAGAGCAGCCGCGGCAACAACTCCGGTCTCGGCCTTGCCATCAGCCGGGAGATCGTGCGCGCGCACGAAGGTCGGATCTGGGCCGAGAACAGGGCCGAGGGCGGAGCACGGTTCGTCGTGCGCCTGCCGATGCGAACACGAAAGCCGGCGCGTCGGCCGTCGCTTGTGTCGATGCGGCGAGACGCCTGAGCTGTTTCCCTAAGGAGAGACCCTTCGCAGGGAAGCAGCATGGTCGAGCCTCAGACCATCTACGCCACGGCCATCGACTGCGCCGGTCAGGGCGTAGCATTGCGTGGGCCAAGCGGTGTCGGCAAAACCGACCTCGCCCTGCGCTGCCTTTGCGCCAGCCTGGGTCCGCTCGCGCCGGCACCGTTCCAGCTTGTGGCTGACGATCGCGTGCAGGTTGTCGTCCGTGATGGCTACGTCGAACTGGCGGCACCGGCGGCGACGAGGGGTCTCGTCGAGGTACGCGGCGTAGGCATCATCAAGCTTCCTGAGCAGCTCGTGGTCGGGCCGGATGCGCGCTCGCGACTGACGCTCGTCGTCGATCTGGCCAGCCGAGCGCCGGAGCGCCTGCCGCCGACGCCGCTGCCGCTGGTGGACATTGCGGGCGTCGGCGTGCCGTGCCTGCAGCTCGCCGGATTCGAGGCATCTACACCGCTCAAGATCGCCCTGGCGCTCGCTGGCCTCGGAAGCTGTATTTGGTAAACGGCGACCGTCGCAGCACACCATACTTGCGAATTCGCCGATGCGGGCCGATTTAACTTGCGATGACCGGTCGGCATGCCAACATCCCGTCGCCCGCGAATCGTCGCGTTGGCGGGGTCGCCCCGTCGCCGGCAGGGCGTGTTCGACACACCCGCCGCAATGGTGATCGTGCCCACGACGGAGAACCGAGGCTCCACAATGGCTATGATCGACAGCGCAGTGATCGGCCCCGCATGATCGGCATCGTCATTGTTACCCATGGTGGACTGGCGCGTGAGTTCCGCGCGACGCTCGAGCACGTCGTCGGATCCCAGTCGCAGCTCGAGACGATTTCCATCGGTCCGGAGGATGATGCCGAGCAGCGCAGGCGTGAAATCATCGAGGCAGTACGTCGGACCGATACCGGCTCCGGAGTCGTAATTCTCACCGACATGTTCGGCGGCACACCGTCCAACCTTGCGATTTCGGTGCTAGACGAACTGAAGGTCGAGGTCATCGCCGGCGTCAATCTTCCGCTGCTCATCAAGCTCGCCAGTCTGCGCGACAGCAACGATCTCGCGCGGGCGGTTGATCTGGCCAAGGAGGCGGGCCGCAAGTACATCAGCGTGGCGAGCCAGGTGCTCGCCGGCGAGAGCTGACGACCGGACCTTTTCGTATGCTGGACCTTCGCATGAAAGACGATCGCATCCCGCAGACGACGGTCACCATCCGCAACCGCAAGGGGCTGCACGCGCGTGCCTCCGCCAAGTTCGTCAAGTGCGCGGAGAGCTTCGAGGCGAGTGTGACGGTTGCGCGTGACGGTCAGGTCGTCGGGGGCACGTCCATCATGGGGCTGCTGATGCTGGCGGCCGGCCCCGGCACGCAGCTGCTGATTTCCGCCACGGGCCCAGAAGCCCCGGAGGTGATCGAGGCGCTCGAAGCGCTGGTCGCAAACGGGTTCGGCGAGGACTGCGTGGACTGAGCCGCGCCGCTCCGCAGCGGTCTACTCCGACAGGCGCATCGTCGCGACCTTCAACGCGATGTCGCGGAACGCGCCGAGCAGCTGCTCGGCATCCAGGGCGTTGTAGAAGTGCTGCAGGTCGGTGCCGCAGGCACGAAGCGTTTCCTCCGCGGTCGTGCGCTCGCCGGTCGGCAGGCTGTCGAGGTTGAAAGCGACCGTGTAGATCTCGATGCCTTTCGCCTTCATCGCCGAGCAGATCGACCGGGCGCGGGACGAGACGTCCTGCTGGCTTTGGTTCTTCCAGCCGCGGAAGGTGTTGAACACTCCGTCCGACATGATGACGGCGACCTTGCGCAGGCGCGGGACGCCGTTGTCGCGCACCGACAGATCGCCATACGATCCGGGTCGGCTCGAGCTGGGCCAGACCGACGACCACTCCGGTGACAGGGCGTACCAGGTGAAAGCTGTCGCCAGCGCACCGGACGTCGCGCCATACGCTTCGAGCCCGTTGATGCGGTCCATCAGCACGTGCCGGTCGGCGGTCAGCGGTGCCAGCTCGTTGGATGGCCTGACATCCTCGCAGTAGCCACCGTCGGTGTAATTCCACTGATACGACGGGTCGGCTTCACTCTGACCTCGGCCCGACGCGGGCACGGTTCCGGAGCTGTCCTCGGCGAACGGCATCAACGTCCCGTCATGCGCGTTGAGCCACGCACCGGCTGACGGGCGCGCGTCGCTGTGCTCGTCATATCCGGTGCGATCGGTGATGCACGGCGCGAGCTTCCAGTCCGTCACGTAGCGGGTTTCGGCCGCCGAGCACGACCAGTTGCCGTTCCCCTCGCTGCCACCGGACCCGCTACCCGCCGTGCAGAGCCGCATATAGCCCGACCAGCGCGCGTTGAGGCCGGTGAGCGCCTTCATCATGTCGCCGCCGCCACCATCGGGGCCGACACGGATGCGTGTAGAGAACGGGACCAGGGCCAGTTTGGACGTGTAGCGGCTCTGGTCTTCCCAGACGACGATGTTGACCAGGTCCTTCGCAGCGGTTTTGAGCGCGGTCAGCTTGGAGCCGCCGGTACACGGTCCGACACCGTCGTCGCACATCGAGCCGGTCACATCGAGGGCGACGGCGATCTCGAGATTTCCGCCGGCGCTGCCGCCTGCGGCGAGCTGCACGCTGGTGCGCAGCTCGACTTCGAACTCCGGAATGCCGAGCACTGCAACGAACGTCGCCGGCACCTTCGCCTTGAGGACGCCCTTCACCTTCGTCCCGTCGGTGATCGTGATGTCGAGCGTGCTCGAGCTGATCAGCTCCGACTTGTTGGTCTGGAAATAGGCATTCGCTGCGGCGATGGCCTCGCCTTCCGAGACGTCGCGCACCTGCAGCTTGCGACCGGCGACCAGTATTGCGGAATCGAGCGCCGCCTGCAGCTCGGAACGCGCCGTCATGACGCGGCCGAAATCGATCGCACCCCCGGTCACGCCGACGACGAGAGTGAGTACGAGCCCCGTGATGACGGCGACCGTGCCACGCTCGTCACGCGTGAGGCGTGACGACGGCAGGATCGGGGATCGGGCAGTCGACGGCGTCATCTCTCGTATGTCTCCCTCGCGAGCAAACGACCTCGGCCGTTCCGCCTGCGGACTTCGGAACGAGTGTGATCTTGAAGCGCAGGACTTTCCGGCCTGTAAAATTCATCTGCGTGAGGTCGATCCATGGGGGCAGATCGTGCAGCTGGTGAGCGGAACGTGAAGGCTTGTGTTGATCTGGCGTGCTCTTCGCGAACTCCGCCCCCCGGGAGGCGATGCCCCCGGACACAGGTCGTGCCCGGGGGCGCGCGGTCGCAAGCAAGTCTGTTTCGACTATTCGGCGAGCCGCAGCGTTGCGATGCGCAGTGCGATGTCGCGGAAGGCCTCGCGCAGCGACGCGCCGTCCTCTGCATTGTAATAGTATTCGGAACCGCTGGCGCATCCCTTGAGCGTCGTCTCCGCATCCCCGCCTGCTGCGATCTGGAAGCCGATGGCATAGACCTTGATGCCGGTCGCCTTTATGTTGTCGCAGATTGCGCGGGCCTGAGTGGTCGAGCTGTCACCCGAATACCAGGTGTTGTACTCGCCGTCCGTCATCAGCACTGCGATCTTCTGCAGGAGCGGATTGCCCTTCGGGCCCTTCGTGGTGATCTCACCGTAAGGGCGCGGCGCACTGGCGGCCGGCCAGACCGACGTCCAGCGCGGCGAAAGCAGGTTCCAGGCCCAGTGCGTGCCGAGGTGGCCTGCCGTGCCGCCGTCGGCGGCGAAGCCGTCGATCACCGACTTCAGTCGATTGCGATCATTGGTCAACGGCAGCAGGGCGGTAGTCGGCTGGCAGTCGGCGTCGGTCGGTCCCTTCTGGAAGTAGTTGCCCGTCCCGGGTGCCGCGTCAGTGTAGCGGTCAGCGGTCTTGCGCTCCTCGACGCAGGCGAGCGGGTTGCTGCTGCCGCCGCTGTTGGAGCCGGTGACCGCCTTGAAGTGGTCGCGTCCGACGTTCACGTATTTCGAGAACGGCGCGATCGCGACGCGCGAGGTGTACTGGCTCTGGTCGTCCCAGACGACGATGTCGATAAGGTCCTTCGCCGCGGTCTTGAGATCGGTGAGCTTCTGGCCATCCATCGAGCCTGTGACGTCGAGCATCAGCGACACCTCGATATGAGTGCCGACCTGACCGCCGACCTGCAGAACCGCCTTCGCCGAGCCGTCGACCGGCAGCTCAGGCATGCCGATGACCGCGAGAAACGGCGTGGCGACGACGACCGACGAACTCGCCCTGATGGCCGTGCCGTTGTCGACGATCTCGAAGCTCACCTTGCCGGAGCTGATCACCTTCGACTTGTTGCTCTCGTAATAGGTTTCGGCCACCGCCAAAGCGTCCGCTTCGGTCTTCTCCGGCAGCTGCAGCGTGCGTCCGGCGGCGAGCAGCGCGCCGTCCATGGCGTTTCGCGTCTCCGACCGGGCGGTTACCCAGCGGCCCATGTCGACGGCGCTGCCGACGACACCGAACAGCATCGTGATCGAGAGCGCGAAGATGATGGCGACGCCGCCCTCCTCGTTGCTGCGCCACGAGCGCATACGGTCAATACGGAAAAGCTCGAGAAACGACGCGCGTGGACGCATGACAAACTCCGGCAAATCAGGTTCGGCTGTCGTACTTTAGACAATCGTGATCTAAGGAACATTTAAATCGCCAGTGCAATTTTCAGGTAATTTGGCGAATGTCGTTTTGAAGTTTTGATAAACTCAAGTGTCGAAATGAAACCCTTCGGGGCGACCGCCTGAGATAACTCCGCGCCCAGCCCGTCCCACGCGGCGGACGACACCGTTGACTTTCGCGCGCAATCTGGCACTTTCCGCCCCGATCCAGGAGGCTTGCGAAGAGAGCCGCCGCCGCCGAGGGCTGCGCCCGACGCGAGGTCCACGTCCGCCGGCGAGTGTCGCCCGCGGGCGCGTTCGTGTTTTGTGCCGGCAAGGCGGATTACGGAAAGGCGTTCGTCATGTTGAAAGTCTGGGGCCGGAAGACGTCGGTCAACGTGCAGCGAGTCATGTGGGCTGTCGGCGAGCTCGGTCTGGCGCACGAGCGTATAGACGCCGGCGGTCCCTTCGGAGGCCTCGATACGTCCGAGTTCGGGCGGCTCAACCCGAACCGTCTGGTGCCGACGATCCAGGACGGCACGTTCTCCATGTGGGAAAGCAACGCGATCGTACGCTATCTGGCCGCCAGTTACGGTCGGGGGTCGCTCGCTCCGTCGGATGCAAAGGCGTGCGCCAAGGCCGACCAGTGGATGGACTGGGGCCTCACCACGCTCAACGGCGACATCATTGCCACGTGTTTTTTCCAACTGATCCGTACGCCGGCCGCTGATCGGAACGCGGCGGGTGTAGCAGCCGCCGCCAAGCGCGCCGGCGAGAAGCTGGCGATTCTGGATGCGGAGCTTTCAGGAAGGCCGTTCATCCTGGGCGACACGCTGACGATGGCCGACATCGCCGTGGGGTCGTTCATGTATCGCTACTTCAACCTGGCGATCGAGCGCCCCACATTGGCGGGTGTGGAGGCTTGGTATCAGCGTCTCCAGAGCAGGCCGGCCTACCGCGAGCACGTCATGGTCGACTTCACGGCGATGAAGGTGCCTGGGGCCTGAGCACCGGGCAGCGGTCGCCCCCGAGGGCCCGGCTGCAGTGCTCGGCTACGACGCAACCCCGGCGAGACCAAGGAATAACCGATGTTCGAGAGCCTTTCCGAGCGCCTCTCAGGCATTCTCGACAAACTCACGCGTCGTGGTGCGCTGAGCGACAGCGACGTCGCTGAAGCGATGCGCGAGGTGCGCCGTGCCCTGCTCGAGGCCGACGTCGCGCTCGAGGTGGTGCGGACTTTCACCGAGAAGGTGCGCGAGAAAGCTGTCGGCCAGGAGGTGATCAAGTCGGTCACGCCGGGCCAGATGGTGGTGAAAATCGTCCACGACGAGCTTGTCGCGATGCTCGGCTCGGACGCCCAGCCGATCGATCTCAATGCAGTGCCACCGGTCGGCATCCTGATGGTCGGCCTGCAGGGCTCGGGCAAGACGACGACGACGGCCAAGATCGCGCGCCGCCTCGCCGACCGCGAGCGCAAGAAGGTGCTGATGGCCTCGCTCGATACGCGGCGGCCGGCGGCGCAGGAGCAGTTGCGCGTGCTCGGCGAGCAGACGGGCGTCGCAACATTGCCGGTCATCGCCGGCCAGACGCCGGTGCAGATCGCCCGCCGCGCAATGGATGCCGGTCGTCTCGGCGGATACGATGTCGTTCTGCTGGACACGGCCGGCCGTGTCACCGTCGACGAAAGCCTCATGGCCGAGGTCGCGGAGGTCCGGAAACTGACCGCCCCGCACGAGGTATTGCTCGTCGCCGACAGCCTGACCGGCCAGGACGCCGTCAATACGGCAAAAGCCTTCGATGCCCGGGTCGGTATCACCGGTATCGTGCTGACCCGCGTCGACGGCGACGGCCGTGGCGGCGCCGCGCTCTCCATGCGCGCCGTCACCGGCAAGCCGATCAAGTTGATGGGCGTGGGCGAGAAATGGGACGCGCTCGAGGACTTTCACCCGGCGCGTGTGGCCAATCGCATTCTCGGCATGGGCGACATCGTAAGTCTGGTCGAAAAGGCGGCCGAGACGATCGACGCCGAGAAGGCGCAGAAGATCGCCGCCAAGATGAAGAAGGGCGAGTTCGATCTCGACGACCTCGCCCAGCAGTTGAAGCAGATGCAACAGCTCGGTGGCATGGGCGGTGTTCTCGGAATGCTGCCGGGCGTCGCCAAGCTCAAGGGTCAGATCGCCGACGCACACCTCGACGACAAGGTGCTGAAGCGCCAACACGCCATCATCACCTCTATGACCAAGAAGGAGCGGGCCAATCCCAAGATCGTCGACGGCAAGCGACGCCGACGCATCGCTGCAGGGTCCGGCACCAAGGTCGAGGAAGTCAACAAGCTGCTCAAGATGCACCGGCAGATGGCCGACATGATGAAGGAGATGGGCCGCAACAAAGGGCTCATGGCCAAGATGTTCGGTGGCATGGCCGGCGGCATGATGGGCGGCGGCATGCCACAGCCCACACCTGAGCAGTTGGCCGAACTGCAGAAAGGCCGGCTGCCGCAGGGTCTCGCCCTGCCCAAGGGGGGAGCGTTGCCGAAGGGCCTTCCCGGCCTTGGTGGCGGTTTACCGGGCCTCGGGGGTATGCCGCGCCTGCCGGGGATGCCTGGACCCAAGAAGAAGTAGACGGTTTCGCGAACGTGCCGGCGTGCGCCGGTAGTCCGCAAAGCACTCGATATCGTTCCACAACGCTAGATCCGACAGGAGAAGTCCTCAGATGGCAGTCACCAAGATCCGTCTCTCGCGCGGCGGCACCAAGAAGCGGCCCTACTACTATATCGTCGTCGCGCCTGCGACGTCTGCGCGCGACGGCCGCTACATCGAGCAGATCGGCACCTACAACCCCATGCTGCCGAAGGATTCGGGCGAGCGGGTGAAGCTCGATGTCGATCGCGCGAAGCATTGGCTCTCGGTCGGCGCGCAGCCGACGGATCGCGTGCTGCGCTTCCTCGATGCTGCTGGCCTCTCCAAGCGCACGCCGTCGAACAACCCGGACAAGGCGAAGCCGAAGAAGAAGGCGCAGGAGCGTGCCGCCGCCCAGGCGAAGGCCGCCGAAGAGAAGTCGAAGGCCGCCGCCGAGGCGTGAGGTTCCATATGGCCATACCGACTTGGCCGGCTGCTGCCTCAGCCCGCCGTTGATCGAGGCGCGCGATGGCCTCCCCAGAGAAGCGCATCCTGCTCGGCCACGTCTCGGCCGCGCACGGCGTCCGTGGCGAAATGCTGATCAAGTCGCTGACCGGCGATCCCTCGGCGATCGGCGACTATGGTCCGCTCGTCGACGAGGGTGGCGGGCGGCTGTTTCACGTGAAAGTGGTGCGGGTGACACCGAAGGGTGTGGTCGCGCGCATCACGGGCGTCGACGATCGTAACGCAGCCGAGGCACTGCGCGGCGTCAAGCTGTTCATCGATCGTGACCAGTTGCCACCGCCCGACGATGGCGAGTTCTACCATGCCGACCTGATCGGGTTGGCCGCCTTCACGCCCGACGGCAGTGCGGTCGGCGAGGTCGTCGCCGTGCAGAACTTCGGCGCCGGCGATCTGCTCGAGATCAGGCTGGAGGGCGCGGCTCGGACCGAGTTCGTGCCGTTCGACAAGACGTTCACGCCCGAGGTCGACGTCAGGGGTGGACGCGTCGTCGTGCTGCTACCGACGGTTGACGACGAGCAGGCCGAGCGGCCAAGCGAGGACGAGGCCCCGGAGCGGTAGCATCAGGACGCCATCAGGCGCGGCAGCGTGCCGGTCGTACCCGACGCTTCGGCGACGAGCAGCCTTTTCACGGCAGGCAGCCGGTCGACGACGCCGAGCCCAAGGTCGCGCGCAGTTCTCAGCATCGTGCGGTCGCTCGAGAACAGCGCGTTGAGCGTCGCGAAGCCCGCTGCCGACTGCGTCGCGTCGAAACGACGCCAGCGGGCATAGCGGGCGAGCGCGTCGGCGTCTCCCGCATCGAGGCCGTTCATCATGCCATCGACCACGCACTCGGCGAGCGCCGCAACATCGCGAAGGGCCAGATTGAGCCCCTGGCCGGCAATGGGATGTACGCCATGGGCAGCATCACCGACGAGCGCCACGCGGTCTGCGACGAGATCGCGCGCAAGTTCTGTCGACAGCGGGAACGCGCCACGTCGGCCGACGGGCTGGGCCGCGCCGAGCCGGCCGGAGAAGCGCAGCGCAATCTCCGCAGTGAAGCCCACATCGTCGAGCGCCATGATGCGGCTCGCCTCGCCCGAGTGCTCACTCCAGGTGATGCAGGCACGGTCGCCCGGCAGCGGTAAAATCGCAAAGGGTCCCGCCGGCAGGAAATGCTGCACGGCGATACCCTGGTGCGGCCGTTCCAGATCGACGGTGGTCACGATGCCCACCTGATCGTGGCTGTGGGCGACCGTCCTGATGCCGGCGAGCCGACGCACAGTCGAGCGTCGACCATCGGCGGCGGCAACGAGTGCCGCGCCGAGCACGCGACCGTCCTCCAGCGTCACCGAGGCGGCAGTGCCGTCGTGACTGAGTGCGGCGATGCGTCCTTCCGTGCGCGCGATTTCGGTAGGTATCGACCGAGCCTCGGCGCGCAACGCTGCGAGGAGTGCGTCCCCCGGCACGATCCAGGAACCGGGCTCGCCGTCGTCGAGGTGGTTGTCGTAGGTCAGCAGCACCGGACGGACGGCGTCGTCGAGACGCGAGTCGGTGATCTCGATGCGCGTGACCTGCTGAGCCACGCCCGTCAGGCGCCGCCAGATGCCCAGGCGATCGAGCAGGCGCTTGGAGGCTGCCGACAGGGCATAGGCGCGCGGATCACCCACCGGATCTCCACCGCCGCCGTCGACCAGCACCAGCCGGCCGCCAGCGCCTAACCGGGTGAGCGCGAGGGCCAGCGCCAATCCCGTGTGGCCCGCACCTGCGATGAGAATATCGAAGCGGTCGGTCATGGTGTCCTGCGGTCTGCCGATCGCGTTCTACCGGACGGGAGCCTCAATGCTACCGCGCCGGGATGGTGCCTTGACATAATTGTAGCTGTGTCCTCCGTTCGCCGCGATCAGCTGAACCGGGAACGAACCGAAATGTCGCACGACAAACACAAGGGCGCTCAGGACGCGGTTGACGCCGCGCAGTCGCAGGGGTCGGCGACGACGGGTCAGGCGCTCGCCGGCCTCGTCCGCCTGCTCGACCTCGAGCAGCTCGAGCAGAACCTGTTCCGCGGCACCGGACCGGCGGAAGGATGGCAGCGGGTCTACGGCGGCCAGGTGCTGGGCCAGGCGCTGGTGGCGGCCGTCCGCACGGTCGAGGAGGACCGGTTGGCGCACTCGATGCATGCTTATTTCCTGCTCGGCGGCGACCCGCGTCACCCTATCGTCTACGAGGTGGAGCGCATCCGTGACGGCGGCAGCTTCACGACCCGCCGAGTGATGGCGATCCAACACGGTCGGCCGATATTCGTGATGAGCGTATCGTTCCACCGGGCCGAGGCGGGCTTCGAGCATCAGGCGACGATGCCGGACGTGCCGGCGCCGGAAGCACTGCCGAGCGAAGGTGAGCTCAGGGCCGCGATCGTCGACCGCTTGCCGGAGAACATGAAAAGCTACTGGATGCGCGAGCGGCCGATCGAGATGCGCTCGGTCGATTCCTCGCGTTACGTCACACGGGCAAAGTCGGAGCCGCGCCAGGCCATCTGGATGCGCGCCAACGGCACGCTGCCGGACGATCCGAAGCTGCACCAGTGCGTGCTCGCCTATGCGTCCGATTTCACGCTGCTCGACACGGCGCTGATCGCGCACGGCAAGCTTCTGTTCGATACCGATATCCAGCTCGCCAGCCTCGATCATGCGATGTGGATGCACCGGCCGTTCCGCGCCGACGACTGGCTACTTTACGTCCAGGACAGCCCTTCTGCGGCAGCGGCCCGCGGGTTCTGCCGGGGAAGCGTATATATGCGCGACGGCACGCTCGTCGCCTCGACGACGCAGGAGGGATTGATGCGGCCTCGCGCCACGTCGTATGTGGTTAAATAATAGGCAAATATGCAGAATTGCACAAAAAACGCCCATATAAGGCTGCGACCGGATTGCTGAAAATTTGGGCGTCCATATCTAACTCATTGATTTATAATAGGTTTATGCCGTTCTGGCGAGTTGGCACACCCCTTGAGTGTTAACGGTGCGTAACGGGCGGCACGTCGCCGCCCCGACGCAGCAGCACCGAAGGGGTATCGGCATGAAGCTCATCACAGCGATCATCAAGCCGTTCAAGCTCGAGGAGGTGCGCCAATCGCTCACCGACCTCGGCTTCGAGGGAATGACCGTCACCGAGGTCAAGGGCTACGGCCGCCAGAAGGGTCATACGGAGATCTATCGCGGCGCCGAGTATGCCGTGAGCTTCCTGCCGAAGATCAAGATCGAGGTCGTGGTGCCGTCTACGAGCGCCGACAAAGCGGTCGCGGCGATCGTGGCTGCCGCCAAGACCGGCCAGATCGGCGACGGCAAGATCTTCGTGGCGCCGATCGAGCACACGGTACGCATCCGCACCGGCGAGACCGACGACGCCGCCATCTGAACTACGGGCAATCTGCGAGCGGGCGATCATCCGGTCCGCACACGAGCGTTTTCACTCACGAGGGAGTCACGGGAATGACATCGAGACTGAACATGCGCGCGCTTCGCGCCGTCGGCGCGCTCGGCGCGTTGGCCCTGCTGGCGCTCGCCGCCCCCGCGCTCGCGGCGCCGCCGCCTCCGAACAAGGGCGATACCGCATTCATGTTCGTGGCGACCGTGCTGGTCCTGTTCATGACGATTCCGGGTCTGGCCCTGTTCTACGGCGGCCTGGTACGCGCGAAGAACATGCTCTCGGTGTTGATGCAGGTCTTCGCGATCACTTGCGTCATGATGATCGTGTGGGTGACCTACGGGTACTCTCTCGCCTTCACCAACGGCGGCGCGCTCAACAACTATGTGGGCGGCCTTTCCAAGATGTTCCTGGCCGGCGTCAATGCCGAGTCGCTCGGCGCGACGTTCTCGAATGGCGTGACGATGTACGAGTACACGTTCATCGTCTTCCAGATGACCTTCGCCTGCATCACGCCGGCGCTGATCGTCGGGGCCTTCGCCGAGCGCGTGAAGTTCTCCGCGCTCATCGTATTCTGCGTGCTGTGGGCGACGTTCTGCTATTTCCCGATCGCCCACATGGTCTGGTACTGGGCCGGCCCGGATGCGGTCGCTGACGCCGCCAAGGCGCTCGCCGCGGCCACGGGCGACGCCAAAGCGAAGGCACAGGCGGCTCTCGACGCGGTCAACGCCGACGCAGGCCAGCTCTTCCAGTGGGGTGCCATCGACTTCGCAGGCGGGACGGTCGTGCACATCAATGCGGGCGTCGCGGGCCTCATCGGCGCGTTGATGATCGGCAAGCGCGTCGGCTATGGCAAGGAAGCGATGCCGCCCCACTCGCTGGTGATGACCATGATCGGCGCCGCCATGCTGTGGGTCGGCTGGTTCGGCTTCAACTGCGGCTCGAACCTCGAGTCGAACGGTACCGCGATCGCAGCGATGGTGAATACCTTCGTCGCCACCGCCGCCGCCGGACTTTCTTGGATGGTCGTCGAATGGATGGCGAAGGGCAAGCCTTCGCTGCTCGGCCTCGCATCGGGCGTGGTCGCCGGCCTCGTCGCCGTCACGCCAGCTTCGGGCTTCGCCGGACCGATGGGCTCGATCGTACTTGGACTCGTCGCCGGCGCGGTGTGCTTCTTCGCCTGCACCACCATCAAGAACGCGGTCGGCTACGACGACAGCCTGGATGTCTGGGGAATCCACGGCATCGGCGGCATCATCGGCGCCGTCGGCACCGGCTTTCTCGCCAACCCCGCCTTCGGCGGCTCGGGCATCCTCGACTACGCCTCGAAGCCCGGCGAGGCGATCGTCGCGAAGTACGACATGGCCGCGCAGGTCATGACGCAGATCAAGGCCGTCGGTCTCACCATCGTGTGGTGCGCCATCGTCTCCATCGTGCTCTTCAAGCTGATCGATCTCGTCATCGGTCTGCGCCCGAGCGTCGAGAAGGAGCGCGAGGGCCTCGACATCACCGCCCACGGCGAGCGCGCCTACAACATGTGATGCGGTACCGGTGGCGGTCATGCCGCCACCGGCCACCGATCGCTCTACGCTTCCTCCCGGGCACCCGGCTGCTTTCCCCTGCAGGTGCTCGAACTGGCCAGCCTCTCGCGAGGCTGGCATTTTTTGTCAATGACCGCCGCTCAGATCACCACGACCTCGGAGCTGGCACCGAGCCTGGCGAGCACAAGGTTCATGTCGCGCCGGCTGAAGGCGATGCAGCCTGCCGTCGGCCGGTATCCGGGGCGGGCCAGATGCAGGAATATCGCGCTGCCGCGTCCCCGCAATCGCGGTCGATCATTGTGGCCGATGACGAGCACGATGTCGTAGAGATGGTCCTCGCGCCACATGCGGTCCGTGACCGAGGGATGGGGCAGTCGCACCTGCCGATTGTACAGCGGGTCGCCCGGCTTCTCGCACCAGCCCGTGTCGGGGCCGAGCGGTTTGAGCGCGAGCGCACAGCGCGGCCTCCGTTGCCGGTCGGGTCGCCAGAGACCATAGCGGACCGGAAACCGGCCGACCGGTGTCGTCCCGTCGCCCTCGCGCTTGAGTGCCGCCGGCAGCGTGCCGCCGCGGCCGAGCGCGCACCGCACCGTGAGACCGCCGATGATCGCGTGCCCGTGCGTCGCCCGCCGCGAGAGCGCGCGGACGACGAGGGCCGGCTTCAGCCTGCGGTACATCGATACGTCTCCTTGCCGGATGCGTCCGCCACGTGCGCGCAACGCGTGGCGCTTGCGACGGAGGCGGAGGTCCGTCAGGATGGATCATGGACCGCACCAGCGCAATGCGCCGCGACGGTCGGCGCCGGACGATGGACGTAGCGCGTCGCTGGTCGGCATCGCGACGCAGTGCCCTGTCGCTCGGCCTCGCGTCCGGGCTCGGCCTTGCCGCCGCCGCTGCCACTGTCGCCTTCGCCCATTCCTGGTACCCTCGCAACTGCTGCAACGACCTCGACTGCGCGCCTGTCGATCGCATCGAGCGGCTCGCGGGTGGCGGCATGCGCTTGACGGTCGGCCATTTCACGGTCGACGTACCGAAAGGCTTTCCTGCGATGCCGTCGATGGATGGGCGAGCACACGTGTGTACCTACCGCGACCTCGCCGGCCGCTACCTGCCGCGCTGCTTATTCCTGCCCGGCACCAGCTGAGGCCACGGCGCGCGAAGGCGCCGAAGCGGTTTAAACGGGCTTCTTTGGGCACCGGGGCGATGGTATCACTCGTCCGACAGACGGCATGATCGTTCCACTCACGGGTCACACAAATGAGCACCGCTCGCAGGATCCTGGTCATCGATGACGATGAAGACTTGCGTGAGCCGCTCGCCGAGCAGCTCGGCTTGCACGACGAGTTCACGGTGGAAACCGCAGCCACCGCCACCGAGGGCATGGACAAGGCGAAGGCCGGCCGGTTCGATCTGGCCATCCTCGACGTCGGCCTGCCCGACATAGACGGCCGCGAGGCGTGCAAGCTCCTGCGCAAGTCGGGATTCAAGGCGCCGATCATCATGTTGACAGGAAATACCACCGATTCCGACGTGATCCTCGGGCTCGATGCCGGCGCCAACGACTACGTCGCGAAACCGTTCAAGTTCGCCGTGCTGCTGGCGCGCATTCGCGCGCAGTTGCGCCAGCACGAGCAGAGCGAGGATGCTGTCTTCAGCATCGGCCACTACACGTTCCGGCCAGCGGCGAAGCTGATGGTCGACGAGAAGGGGGCGAAGGTCCGGCTGACCGAAAAGGAGACCAACATCCTGAAGTATCTGCTCCGCGCCGGAGAGAAGGTGGTCGGTCGCGACGTGCTCCTGCACGAGGTGTGGGGCTACAACGCCGGCGTGACGACCCACACGCTGGAGACCCACATCTACCGACTTCGCCAGAAGATCGAGCGTGATCCTTCGAACGCCGAGTTGCTGCTGACCGAAGCGGGCGGATACAAGCTGGTGCCTTGAGTTGGCGCCGAGCGATCAGGACGTGTCCGCCCCATCCGGCGGATCGACGTGAGCCCTGATCAGCTTTTCCACCGCGCCTGCGAGCCCCCTCGCGATCGGCCCCCGAATCGACCGATGGTCCGCCCGTCGCG
>JAWKVY010000008.1:0-464273 GCA_041397745.1 Hyphomicrobiaceae bacterium
TCGAAACAGCCTCCGGTGTTCCCGGCGCGGTTCAGTATGGCGATCGCACCGTCGCCGAGCACGCCTTCGCCCTGATGCTGGCTGCGGCCCGCGATGTCGCGCATATGGACCGCACTCTGCGCGACGGCCGATGGCAGGTGAGCGAGGGCCTCGAACTGCAGGGCAGGACGCTCGGCCTGATCGGCCTTGGCGGAATCGGCTGCGAGATGGCGCGGCTCGCCTCCGCCTTCGGCTTGCGCGTGATCGCCTGGAACCGCTCCGGTGTGCCCGCGGGCATTCCGGCGGAGACAGCCGCGATCGATGTGCTTCTGGCGCAGAGCGACGTGGTGAGCCTGCACCTCGGGCTCAACGCCGAAACGCGAGAGTTTCTGAATCGCGATAGGATCACCAGCATGAAGCCGGGCGCGATTTTGATCAACACGGCGCGCGCAGGCCTGGTCGACGGCGCAGCGCTCGTCGCCGCGTTGAAGGACGGTCGGCTCGCGCATGCGGCACTCGACGTGTTCGACGTCGAGCCGCTGCCCGTCGGTCACGTGCTTGCGACCCTCTCGAACGTCACGCTGACGGCACACGCGGGCTGGAAATCCCGTGCAGCCAGTCGTCGCCTGCTGGGCCGCGCTCTTGGCATCGCGCGCGACGATGCTGCAGCGATCGCGAGCGGAGCGTCCCTTCCCGCATGAGTTGGTGCGGTTCGCCGGGGATCAAGGTGTCGGCGGGTGATGGCATGCGACGTCCTGCCGGCCGCCGTCGCGCGGCTGGAGAACGGGGCGCTTCGTTGCGCAGTCCTCGCGGGCCAGCGGGCACCGGCTGCGGTAGCGGCACCCCTCGCCAGCCGGTGCTGGCGGCTCCAGCGCTGCCAGCTCTGCTGACGTGTCGCCGAGCGTTGCCAGAAGAGCGCGCGTGTAGGGGTGGCGCGGATTGGCGAACACGTCGGACGTCGAGCCGATCTCCACCAGGCGTCCGAAGAACATCACCCCGATGCGCGTGCACAGGTAACGCGCCACGCGCAGATCATGAGTGATGAACAGAAGCGCGGCGCCGGTAGACACCTGCACGTCGCGCAGAAGATTGAGAATCTGCGCTCTGACAGAGACGTCGAGCTTGCTCACCGCCTCGTCCGCGACGATCAGCTTGGGTGCACACGCCAGCACCCTCGCTATCGCCACCCGCTGCAACTGGCCGCCCGACATCTCGTGCGGGAAGCGCCCTGCGAACTGCGGGCCGAGGCCAACTTGCGCGAGAAGGCTGGTGACGCGTTCCGGCACCGCGTCGGAGGTCACGTTGGCATGCATTCGCAGAGGCAGTGCCAGGGCATCTGCGATCCTGACGCGCGGGTTGAACGAGGAAAGCGGGTCCTGGAACACCATCTGCATGTGGCGGCGCAACGGGCGCAGGGCGCGCTCGCCGACCCGGGTGATATCGGTGCCATCGAAACGCAGAGTACCTTCGCTCGGCGTGTAGAGCCGCAGGATCGCCTTGGCGAGCGTCGTCTTGCCCGACCCGGACTCACCGACGATGCCAAGCACCTCGCCGCGCGCGATCGACAGCGTCACGTCGTCAACGGCGCGAAATCGCGGGCCGCCGCCTGCCTGGGCAAATGAGATGTCGACCTTCTCCAAAGACACGAGCGGCGGTTCATGCATGGCGGATGCAACGTACGGTATGGGTTGGTCCGACCGCAGCGACCTCGGGCGGTCGCGCGCGGCACTGGTCGACCGCGGAAGGGCAGCGTGGTGCGAACAGACAGCCGGGCGGACGCAGCAACCCGGATGGCAACTCGCCCGGAATTTCCGCGAGGCGCTCGCTCAGTCGCTCGAGCTGTCGGGCGGTCTCGATGAGGCCGATCGTGTAGGGATGGCTCGGATTGGCCAGGATGTCCTCGGATGCGCCGGTCTCCACGATCTCACCTGCATACATGACGGCGATGCGATCGCAGAAGCCGGCCGCAAGCGAGATGTCGTGCGTGACGAAGATGATCGCCGAGCCAAGCTTGTCCTTCAAGCGTCGGAACAGCGCGATGATCTGCCGCTCGACGATGTTATCCAGATTGGTAGTCGGCTCGTCGGCGATCAGCAAGTCGGGCTGAAGCGCTGCCGACAGCGCAATAAGTGTCCTCTGCAGCATCCCTCCCGACAGCTGGTGTGGATAGAGCGGCAGGATGCGCTCGGGATGCGCGATGCCGACGTCCGCCAGCCAGCGCTGTGCGTCCTGCGTGAGATCCTCGCCGGTCCGGTTCTCCCGCGTGGCAGCGCGCGCGAGGATTCGGTCGAGGTGCCAACCGATGGTCTTTGCGGGATTGAACGCACCTACGGGATCCTGGAAGATCATCGCCAGGTGCGTGCCGCGGAGTTTCAGGAAGGATTTGTCGTCTAGTTCGAGCAGGTTCTGTCCGTGGAACGTCAGACGGTCCGCCGAAACGACTGCGTGCGAGGGCAACAGCCGGAGTATGGATAGACCGGTCACCGACTTGCCGGACCCCGACTCGCCGATGATGCCGAGAACCTCGCCGCGGTTGAGCTCGAGATCGACGCGTCGTACGGCCTGCACGTCGGTCTGCCCCATGCGAAATCGTGTCTGCAGGTTCTCGACCTGGAGCAGCGGTCCACTGGAAGCGCTCATGAGGTCGTTCTCTCGCGCAGGCGTGGATCCGTGATGTCGCGCAGTCCGTCACCGAGCAGATTGAGCCCAAGCAGCCCGAACGAAATGAACAGACCCGCCAGAGTGAGCACCCATGGCCCTTGATTGAAGTACTCGCGCCCGTCGGCCATGATCACGCCGAGGGATGGTGTCGGCGGCTGGACGCCCAGCCCGAGAAAGCTCAATCCCGCTTCGATGATCACACCGAAAGCAATCGAGATCGACGCCTGCACGAGGATCGGCGCCATGATGTTGGGCAGAATCTCGCGCGCGAGAATGCGCGAGGTCGACTGTCCCATCACGCGGGCAGCCTGAACGTAAGCCTCTTCTCGGACGGTCAGCGCCAGATTGCGCGTCAGGCGGGCGAAGATCGGGATATAGACGAGGGCGATCGCGAAGATCACGTTGGTCACGCCGAAGCCGAGCACCACCATCAGAAACAGCGCCAGGACAAAGCTCGGGAAGGCGAACAGAAGATCGGCAATGCGCATCAGGATCTGATCGATCAACCCGCCGTACCAGGCTGCAGCCAGGCCAGCAGGTATCGCAGTCATCGCAGCCAGTGCGACCCCCGAGGCGGAGATCGCCAGAGAGGTGCGGCCGCCGATGAGCACCCGCGTCAGGACGTCACGACCGAACGAGTCGGTGCCGAACGGATGGGCGAGCGACGGGGGCAGCATCAGGTTCGCGAAATCGAGTTCCGTCGCCGAATAGGGCATGAGCGCGCCGCCGACGGTGATCGCGAGCAGAAAGCAGGTCACGATGACGAGGCCGGCGCGGCCGGTCCGGCTTTTCCACAGTGCAGCCAGAGGTGCCACCATCACCTCACCCTTTTTGGATCGAGGAGTGAGCACACGACGTCGACCAGCAGATTGACCGAGAGGACGATCACCAGGAACACGACCGCGCACGCCTGTACGACCGGGTAGTCTCGGGCGAACGCCGCATCGACCATCAGAGAGCCGATACCGGCGATCCCAAAAATCCTCTCGATGACGACCACACCGCCGAGGATGTAGCGAATCTGCAGACCGATGATGGTGATGTAGGGGATCAGAGCATTTCGGAAGATCCAGTGCAGGAAGATGAAACTGGGTCGGAAGCCGAACGAACGTGCCGCCACAACGTAGTCGCGATGGCTGGCCTCCACGAGCGAGGTACGCAGCGTGCGCGAGAACACTGCGGCAAGCGGCGCCGCGACAGCCAGGGCTGGAAGCAATCCCGAATAGAGCGCGCCTACCATCGACTCCGACGGCGTCGTGAAGCCGTAAGCCGGAAACCAGCCTAGCCCGAGCGCCAATGCGAGAATCAGAATGTAGCTCAGCCAGAAATCCGGCATGGAGATGCCGAGCGCGGCCAGCGACGTTGCGATGGTGTCGGGAAGTCGTCCGCGCCAAAGCGCCGCCACGGTGCCCGCCACGAGTGACAACAGGATCGCGATGACGAGAGCCAGCACGCCGACGAAAAGCGTATTGGGCAGGCGCGCAGCGATCAGGCCTGAGATTTCGCGGCCACCCGCCACCGTGAGGGAGGAGCCGAAATCACCCCTGAAGAGGCCGCTGAGCCAGCGGCCGTACTGCACAGCCAGCGGCTGATCCAGGTTGTGCTTCTCGCGAAAGGCCGCGACGAGCTCGGGGCGGGCGTTCTCGCCGAGAACTGCGACTGCCGGATCGCCCGGCGCCGCCTTCATGACGAGAAATACCGCGAGCGAACCGACGAGGACGGTGAGGAGCAGCCCGAGCAGCCTCACGGCCAAATAGCGGCTCCACACCATCGCGCAGCCCTCGCCCCGTTCGCCGATCAGCCGATGCTGATGCCGGCGAACTGGTCACCGTAGTTCGAATACGGGAGCTGATTGAACCCGTGCACCTTCTTGTTCATCAGATTGTGCACGTTGGAGACGAAGAGCGGGATGACCGGCATGTCCTCGATCATCGTGTTCTCGACCTCCTTGTAGAGCGCGCCTCGTTTGCCTTGATCGAGCTCACGGCGAGCCTTCTCGATCAGATCGTCGACCTTAGGGTTCGAATAACCGTAGAAGTTGCGCCAACCCTTACTGTGTATGATGTCGTAGGTGTACTCGTCGGCATCGAGCAGGCCGAGCCAGCCCCACACAGAGCCCTGGAAATCGCCGGACTTGTGTCTCTGGAACACCGTGTTCGCTTCCGTGACCTGCACGCGGAACTTGGTTCCGAGCGTCTGGTTGCACTGCGCCACGAACACTTCCGCCATCCGCTTCCACCAGGACTGACCCCAGGTAAGTATCTCGGCCTCGGCACCATTGGCGTACTTGGATTTTGCCAGTTCGGCTTTGGCCTTCGCCGGATCAAACATGCAGAGTGGGCGCTTGTTGCCGCCGTAGGCATAGCCGACGGAGGGAGGGATGAGACCGTGTGATGCCACGCCCTCGCCGAACAGGACGGCCCGCACCATCGCGTTGCGATCGAACGCCATCGAGCACGCGCGCCGGAAGGCTGGATCGTCGAACGGCGCCTTGCGATGATTGAGTGAAATGAAACGGCAGTTGAGGCCGGCCTGCTTCAGCACCTTGACGTTGGGATTGCGTTCGAGGTTCGGGATGTCGGCGAACGGGGCAGTCGATGTGAGATCGATATTGCCGCCGAGCAGCGCCGTGACGCCGCTCGATTCTTCCGCGATCAGCGGTATCGAAACGGCAGCAATCTTGGGCGCGCCGCCGAAGTATCCGGGAAATGCCTGCAGTGCCAGCCGCTCGCCCGGCACCCAATCCTTGAGTGAGAAGGCGCCGGTGCCGACCGGCCGCTTTACGAAGCCATCCCCCGCTGCCGCGACTGCCTTGCGCGACACGATCTGCGTGCCGGTGCGCGCGTTCGCGAGGAACGTCAGCAGGGGCGCGAAGGCCTCCTTGGTGGTGAGCCTCACCGTGAAGGGGTCGGGCACTTCGATCGCGCTCAGCGCCGAGACCTTGCTCTTGTTCGGCGACGCGAACTTGCCGTCGAGCAGGCGCTCCAGCGTGAATTTCACGTCGTCAGCTGTGAAGTCGGAGCCGTCGTGGAATTTCACGCCTTTGCGTAGCTTGAATTCGAGTGTGTTGCCGTCGGCCTTCAGGCTCTCCGCGAGGTCGACCACCGGATTGGTGTTGGCGTCGAGCTTCATAAGGGCATTGTAGAGGCCCCAGATCACGTAGAATTCCGGGATCAGGGACGCCTTGCCCGGATCGAGCGTGTTGATGACATTGTAGCCGGTGATCCCGGCCCTCAGGGTGGCGCCGGCCTGTGCCCAGGCCCACGGGGGAAGCTGTGTAGCCGCAAGTGCCGCTGCCGAGGCCGTCAGCAACTCACGACGACCGACCAGAGTGCGATCGACCTTACTCATCTCAATCTCCCCGATGGAATGCCGTTTCCAAAGCCGCGCAGCAGGCTATCGGTGCGTACGAACCTCGTCAAACTTTGCTGAGGTTCGCAGCGCTGCCATGCAATCACGCGAGGGGGCGGGCTCATCGCGTGTTCCTATGATGGGCTACGCGGGAAGCGATGCCGGGGACGGAGGGATCTGATGCGCGTATCCATCGACAAGCTCGACGGGAGCCGTTTCGACGTCTGCGTGATCGGTGCAGGCGTCAATGGCGCGAGCGCGGCGCAGCATCTGGCGGCGGCAGGCTACGACGTTGCGCTGGTCGAGAAAGGCGACTACGGCTCCGGCTCGTCGAGCCGGTCGAGCCGGCTGCTGCATTGCGGACTGCGGTATTTCGCACCGGGCGCTTCGATCTTCGAATTCGTGCGTCATCCCTCCCGATTTCGGACTGCCATGCGGATGGCCAAGCTGGCGATGGCGGCACGGCGGCAACTCGTCCAGACGGCGCCGGAGCGCACACGTCCGCTGAGGTTCCACTTTCCCGTCTGGAAGGAGTCGACCTATCGCCCATGGCAGGTGCGTGCCGGACTGTCGCTGCTCGCCTCGATGGCGCCCAACGACGTGCCTTTGGGACATCGCATGATTTCGCCGCCCGAGGCGAAGGCGATTCCGCTCGTCAACGGCCTGCGAGACTGGGACAAGCTGCAAGCAATCGGAGCCTTCACCGAATACCAGTTCGAATGGCCGGAGCGTCTCTGTGTCGATGCCGTACTTGACGCTGAGCGGCTGGGCGCGGTCGTGCGCAACTATACGGCGGCAAGTCGAATGCAGCGACGCGGCGAAGCCTGGGAGATCGAGCTGACAGACGTGCTGACGGGCGGAACGGCGACGATCAGCGCTCCGCTGGTGCTCAATATGGCTGGGATCTGGATCGACGAGGTGAACGGCAGATCCGGGGCCGAGCGGCCACGCAAGATCCTGGGCACGAAAGGCATCCACCTGATGGTGCAGCTGCCGCCCGAATGCGCCGACAACGGCATCGTGACGTTCGATCGCAAACAGGAGCCCCTCTACTGCATTCCGTGGCGAGGCATGCACTATTTCGGACCGACAGAGACGGTCTACGAGGGCAATCTCGACGAGATCAGGGCCGACGACGAGGAGATCGAAGGCCTATTGGCCGAGGGCAATCACCTTTTGCCGGGATTGAAGCTCCAGCGCTCCGACATATTGTTCACCTGGGCGGGTGTGCGCCCACTCAGCTACGATCCCGCGCTGCCGAAGGGCAAGCGCTCTCGCGATGTGCACGACCTTTCCAGTGCTGGCATGCCCGGCGTATACGCCATGACGGCAGGTCCGGTGATGACACACCGTTCGGCCGGCACTGAGATGGTCGAGGTTGTTCAGCGCCACATCTCGCCGAAGCGTTCGTCGCAGAGCATCAACTACGGTGCGCGGCTCTTTCCCGAAAACCAGAACTCGCCGCCGATCGTCGACGATTGGACCGACGCCAAGCTCGCGGATCTCGTCCACGCCGCGCGCCACGAGCACGCGACCGGACTGGTCGATCTCATGTTCCGCCGCGTCGGAGCAGGCTGGACGCGCACCATGGGCTACCGGGCCGCCGATCGCGTGGCCACCGCCGTCGCGGACGTATACGGGTGGGATGCGGAGCGTGTCGCTCGCGAGGCTGCCGAGTATCGGGCTTACCTCGAGCGCATGCACGGTGTGCGAGCGGGATGAGCGACGACCGTAGGTCTTGTCGGCGAGGGCATGCCGTGCAGCTGCGAAAGCCTCGGTGCGTGATAGCGCCATTGCGATGATGACCGAGCGGGCTCGCCCTGCCTCGACGGCGGGTTCCTCCGACCTGCGTCGACCAAGCTGTCGAACTGTTCGTTTGCGCGTCGGGAAGGTCGGTGGAGAGCGGCCCGATGCGTGATCTGTCGCTCAATGACTACCGCACGGACACGCGCCGAGCCTTGATACACCGCCGAGCTGCTTCATCAGGCCCGAGAAACGCGGCAAATGCTTGCGCGCGGCGGCGAGTACCGTCAGCTCGTCGACGCTGCAGACCCGACCAGCTTCCATGATGATGCGACCGTCGACGATGCTCGTGACCACGTCGGCCGCGCGCGCATAGTATACAAGCGAAGCTGGATCTCCATAGTACGGCTCGAGATGTGGGCGCTCGACATGGACGAGGATCAGGTCGGCCTTTTTGCCTGCCTCCAGAGAACCGATATCAGCGTCGAGACCTAGCACCTGGGCGCTCCCCATGGTGGCAAACCACAGGGCGTCGGATGTCGTCAGCGCGTCCACGTTGCCGCTGCGCAGGCGCAAGGCATTGATCGCATTTCGCATCCCCTCGAACGGGTCGTTCATCATCCAGTCGGTTGCGAACCCCATAGGGATCGACCGCGCGCGTATGCCTGGGACGTCGGGATAGACACCACGCCTTGGATAGATCGTCGGACAGTGGGCATAGCGGGCTCCGGCGTCGCGCACGCAGTCGAGGTCCGCCTGGCTCGCGAAGGTGAGATGGGCAAGCACGGTATCCGGCCCCAACACACCGAGCGCACCAAGGTGCTCGAGCGAGCTGCGGCCGTACATCGCTTTCACGACTTCGACTTCGCGGGCGGATTGAGCGGCATGGACGTGGAGACCCAAGCCCAACCTGCGCGCCTCTGCGGCGATCTCGCGATGAAGCTCAGGTGCGCAGGTATCCACCGCATGAGGCCCGAGCCGCGTCGTGATCCGCCCGTTCGCCTTGCCGTGCCAGCGCGAGTGGAATTCAACGCTGCGTTTGAGGCGAGTTACTCCAATGTCCGGGTAGCGCGTGTAGTCGCCTCCGGCGAGATTCTCCTTCTTGACGTCGAAGATCTCGTCGCAAAGCTGCGCTCGAAGTCCCGTGGTCTCGACCGCCGCGGCCAGCCCGTCCGGCGCGAAATAGATGTCGTTGATCGTCGTGATCCCGGCCTTGATCATGTCGATCGCCCCGACGTGCGCGAGATCGTGCCATTCCGGTGCCGTGATCTGCGGCTCGCCGCGAAAGCCGATCGTGTAGAGCGTGATGCCTCCGGGCGGATCGTCGGTCTGACTGCGAAAGACGATCGAAGCGGCGTGGCAATGCGCGTTAATGAAGCCCGGCATCACCACATGTCCGCGCGCATCGATCTTGCGCCTGGCCGCCCAGGTCCCGGTCGGTCGCGCGGGTCCCGCATAGACGATGCGATCTGCGGAAATCGCGACCTCTCCACCCTGGATCACGGGGCGGTCCTGCGTCATCGGATAGAGAAAATCGGCCTCGACGAGCAAGTCGACAGACTGGTGCATGCCATGCTCCCGGATCTGCTAGGAAAGGTTTGACGCGTGGCGACGCGAAGTCGCGTTCCGACAAGAGTGCTTCGGCTGTCGGCTGGAGGCAACAGCGAGTGTGGCCGCGACGGGAAGTGAGACGTCGCGCAGTGGAAACCCGCGCCCGCTTCATGCAGCCCTTCACTTCGGACCATGCACGGTGAGACCTGGCACAACAGGCCGGCTGTCTGCGTCGAAACTCTGTTGCCGCTCTCGACCGCAATCTACGGATCTGTATTCTAACGTGTCGCGGACACCGTCGTAAGGATGAATGCCACATGTCGCAGTCGGTCACTGTCGTCGACCATCCTCTCATCGTTCACAAGCTTTCGCTGGCGCGCGACAAGACCACGCCGTCGGTGCAGTTTCGTCAGCTGATCCGCGAGATCAGCCTGTTGGTCGGCTATGAAGTGCTGCGTGACTTGCCAACCGAGCTGCGCAAGATCGAGACGCCGGTCGGCTCTGCCGATATGCCTTTCCTCAAAGGCAAGAAGGTCGTCTTCGTGCCGGTCCTGCGCGCCGGCATGGGAATTGTCGGCGGTCTGCTCGAGCTCGTGCCGTCGGCCCGCGTCGGTCATATCGGGCTCTACCGGGATCCCGAGACGCTGACGGCCATCGAGTACTACTTCAAGATGCCGGAAGATCTTGGCGAGCGCCTCGTCATCGTCTGCGATCCGATGCTCGCGACCGGTAACTCAGCGATCACCGCCGTCAGCCGGCTCAAGGAAGCCGGCGCTCGCGAGATCCGGTTGCTTTGCCTCCTTGCCGCCCCGGAGGGCATAGAGGCATTTCACAAGTCGCACCCTGCCGTGACCATCTTCACCGCGGCGATTGACAGTCATTTGAACGAGCACGGTTATATCGTGCCGGGCCTCGGCGATGCCGGCGACAGGCTGTTCGGTACCAAATAGCAGTGGCGGCAATACGAGTGTCCGCAATGCGACGAGCTAGCGGTGGAAGACGGCGCTGCGAGCTTTCAAGTACATGCGCTTCGAGTGCTGGATGTGATCTACGACGAGCCGGCCGAGCGCACGGCGGTCGCCGCTGGCGATGGCCTCGATCATCGACCAATGCTCCGCCCTGAGCGTCTCCAGCATCGAGGCATCCATCAGCGGATAGAGCCGAGTGGCCCGCGACAGATACCAGTAATGACGGATCGCTGATGCCAGCACGCGATTGCCACACGCGGCGAAGAAGGCATCATGAAACGCCTCGTTGGCGATATCGATGGCGCGTGGATCCTGATGCGCCACAGCCTTGTCGTGCCGGCGCTGCAGGCGCTCCAGGGTGGCGACGAACTTCGCGCCGCCGGGCAAATCCATTCGCTTGACCGCGGCCTGATGCAGCGTGGCCCGCACCTCGGCAATTTCCTCGACTTCATCGACGGTGAAATCGCGCACCGCTGCTCCGCGATGCGGCGTGCGGACGACGATGCCCATGCGATCGAGGCGCGCAAGTGCTTCGCGCACGACGTGCCTCTTCGCTTCGAAGCGGCGCATCAGTGCATCCTCGACGAGCCTCTCGCGCGGATGCAGCACTCCGAACAGGATGTCGAACTCGAGAGCCTGCACGATCGCGTCGGTCGAGTTCGTGGTCGCTTCACTATCCAGCTTCAGCATCTAGCCATCGGTCCGTCTTCTCACCGCCTTCGGGGCGCCGGCTTACCTCGCGGTCCGGCCTCGCGCAAGCCGCCGGAGCCAGCAAGACCGCCGGCTGAATTATCAATAATCCGGTTGACGTTCGCAAGTGAGGAACACTAGGCTGACCGAACCCGACCACGCGCGGGTCAAGGTGCGGTCCGTTCAAGGGCCGACCATCGCCAACGGAGGAAGCGAATGTTGAAAGTAGTGTCCGCGCTGGCGGCATCGGCCGCCGTGGCGCTTTTGGCGACTTCGGCACCGGCCACGGCACAGTCCAAGGAAATCGTGTTCTGGAGTCATTGGGCCGCCGAAAAGCCCAAGCGGGACTTCGTCGAGGGCGCGATCGCGCGCTTCGAGAAGGCCAACCCGGGTATCAAGATCAAGGCAACGTGGTACGAGAAGACGGCTCTCTACGCTGCATTGAAAACCGCGCTTCGAGCAGGCACGGCGCCCGATGTCTTCTACGCGGAGCCGGACCAGGTCGAGTACATGGACAACGGTTTTCTGCTCGATCTGTCGTCGCTGAAGTGGTCAGCGGTAGAGCCTTGGGCCAAGGAAGCCTGGACCTACAAGGGCAAGCCCTATGGCCTGCCGCTCGAAGCCTGGACAATGGAACTCTACTACAACAGGAAGATGCTCGCCGACCTCGGCGTGAAGCTGCCCGACAGCCAGCAGCTCACGCCCGACGCGTTTCTGTCGATGGTGAAGGCGGCGAAGGCCAAGGACATCACGCCGATGGCGCTAGGCGTTGGCGACAGGCCGTTCCCGGGCGCGCACCTCATCCACGAGGCGCTCCTGAAGAAGCTCGGTGTTGCCGACTACGCGGCATTGCTGGCCGGCAAGATCGCGTGGACCGACAAGCGCGTCACCGACACGCTCTCGTGGATCAAGAGCCTGACAGATGCGGGTCTGTTGCCGGCGACATTCACGACCATGAAATTGGCCGAGGCGCACATCTACTTTCACACAAATCCCCGTGCGCTGACGTTCCTGAACGGCAGCTGGTACACGTCGCGCGCCTTCAACCCGGTCGACAAGGGTGGGCAGCCCACCGACTTCCCGCTCGGCATCATGCGCTTTCCCGCCGTCCCCGGGGCCGCTTGCAACGAGTGTCGTTCCATCGCGGTCGGCGGCAGCTACGTCGCCAACGCAGACACGAAGCACAAGGCCGAGGTGCTGAAGTTCTTCAACTCGTTCCTCAGCCCCGAGGTCGGCAATCAGTGGCTCGACAACGTCAAGGTGCAGACCGGCATCAAGGCCGATCCATCCAAGATGACCAACAAGCAGGCCGGTGAGTACTTCGCGATGATCGCGAAGACCAATGCGGGCAGCAAATATCATTTCGGCATTCCGATCCAGGTGATGAAGGGTAAGCCGAAGGAGGTGTTTACTCAAATCTTCAACAACGCGTTCCCGGCCGGAAACATCAGCGTCGCCGACGCGGTCAAGCGGATGCAGGCCGCATATTGATCTTTGGCGCGCCTCAGTCGGCGGGAACTGTCGCTGGCTGAGGCGCAAGTAGGTGCGGGAGCGCAGGTGGATGGCCAGATCCGGACCAGCCGAAGACAGCCTGAAGCTGCCTTGGTTCACCATTCTGCTGTTCCTGTTGCCGGCGCTGACGTTCTACACGGCGCTGACGGCCTATCCGGCGGTGCGCACCATCTGGAACAGCTTTCATCGTGTATTGCCACGTCGCGAGGAATTCGTCGGCCTGGCAAACTATGCAGAACTCGCCCGCGACGAGATCTTCTGGCGGGCCGTTCGCAACACGATCATCTGGGCCTCGACTTCGCCGCTGATCGAGGTGACCGTCGCGCTGCTGCTGGCTCTGGCGCTCTATGCACGCGTGCCGGGCGCGCGCTTCTTCCGCATCGCGTGGTTCACACCCGTGCTGATGTCGTATGTCGTCGTCGGCATCCTCTGGCTGTGGATCTACAATTACGACTGGGGGCCGGTGAACGTTGCGCTGCGGGCCCTCGGGCTCGATGCCCTCGCGCGGCCGTGGCTGGGTGACCCGGCGACGGCGCTGCCAGCCCTCATCTTCGTGACGAGTTGGATGTGGGTCGGCTTCAACATGGTAGTGCTGCTCGCGGCATTGCACTCGCTGCCGCGTGAGGTGATCGAGGCGGCCGAACTCGACAACTGCGGCTGGGGTGGCAAGCTCATCTTCGTGATCTTGCCGCTCGTGCGGGCAACCGTGTTGAACCTCATCGTCTTATCGTTCATCGGCAAGATGAAGATCTTCGATCTGGTCTGGATCACGACGAAAGGCAACCCGCTGTGGGCCACAGAGACGGTTTCGACATACGTTTACAAGCGCGCATTCGAATGGACGACCTTCGATCTGGGATATCCGTCGACCATCGCCGCCGTCTGGTTCGTCATCGTCCTGCTGCTGGTACTCGCCCTGACATGGGTTTTCCGCCAGCGCGGCAAGCTCGAGTACTGAGGCGACGATGGCGATCCTCAAGCGCTCCGCGCTACTCATCCTGCTGACGCTCTACACAGCGTTCGCTGCGGGACCTTTCGTCTGGGCTGCAATGCTGTCACTCAGGACGACGACGGAGATCCATCGCGACCACTTCGCGCTGCCCAACCCCGTGCATTGGGAAAAGTTTCCGGACGCCTGGTACAACTCGAACTATTCGGTCTACTTCGCGAACTCGCTCCAGGTCGTGCTCGCTGCGGTCGTCGTCCTCACGTTGGTCGGTGCGATGGCGGCGCACTGCCTCGCACGGTATCGCTTCCGTCTGAACCGCACGATCTACTTCATCCTCTTTTCGACGATCATCTTTCCACCCCAGATAACGATCATTTCTCTGTTCCAGATCCTTGTCAGTTACGGGCTTTACAACTCCAAGATCGGTCTGACCCTGGTCTATGTGGCGATCCAGCTGCCACTCACGATCTACATTCTGGAGAGCTTCTTCGCGCGCATCCCGAACGATCTGTTCGACGCGGCCCGAATGGATGGCTACTCGGACTTCGAGATCTTCTGGCGCATCGCCTTTCCGGTAGCCCTGCCGGCCATCGCGACGACGGTCATCCTGAATTTCATACTGCTGTGGAACGAATTCCTCTTTGCGGTCGTGCTGATCACCGACGAGTCGAACCGCACTCTGCCACTCGGCATCCAGCGCTTCATCGGCGATACGCAGGAGGATGTGGGAATGATCGCGACAGGGCTGATGATCGCGATCATTCCGGTGATCGTCGTCTATGCGTTCTTCTCGGAAAGGCTGATCCAGGGCATGACCGCCGGCGCAGTGAAGTAGGGGGCAAGCCTGATGGCGATCGTGACGCTCGACAGCCTGACCAAGACCTATGAGCACACGGGGCGACCTGCGGTGGAGGACGTGTCGCTCGAGATTGGCGATGGCGAACTGATGGTGCTGCTCGGGCCATCCGGCTGCGGCAAGACCACGACACTGCGGATGATCGCAGGACTCGAGTCCATCAGTTCCGGCACGCTGTCGATCGACGGTCGCGTCGTCAATCGGGTGCCTGCGAAGGATCGCGACATCGCGATGGTCTTCCAGTCCTATGCACTCTACCCGCACATGTCGGTGAAGGAGAACCTCGCTTTCGGATTGAGGCGGCGGTCGATTGCGAAGGCCGAGATCGAGCGTCGCGTCGCCAACGTCGCTGATGTCCTCGGCCTGAAGGATCTTCTGCACCGGCGGCCCCACGCCCTTTCAGGCGGGCAACGCCAGCGCGTCGCGCTCGGTCGTGCCATCGTGCGCGATCCGAAGGTGTTCCTGTTCGACGAGCCGCTCTCCAACCTGGATGCGGCGCTTCGTGTCTCCACCCGTGGGGAGATCGCGAGCCTCCATCGCCGGCTCGGCGCGACGATGATCTACGTCACGCACGATCAGGTCGAGGCCATGACGCTCGGCACGCGGATCTGCATCATGAGCAGCGGTCGCGTGGAGCAGGTCGGCAGTCCCATCGACGTCTACCGCTACCCAGCGAACACCTTCGTCGCCGGGTTCCTCGGTAATCCTCCGATGAACCTGCTTGAGACACGGGTTGTCGAAGGCGGTGACGCACGCTCGATCCAACTCGGCGGGGAGACGGTGCGGCTCGGCGTCGATCGTGTTCCCGAATCGCGGGCCGGCACCCCTGTGACATTCGGCATCCGCCCCGAGCATGTGGCGGTCGCTCCGGCCGGTGCTGCGAGCGTCGCGGTGACGACCGAGATCCAGCAGATCGAGCGGCTCGGTGCCGAAACCGTCGTGATCGCCCATCTGGCGGCTTCAGGGCATCGGCTTGTGATCCGCCACACCGGCGATCTGGAGAAGCGGCCCGGCGACGATCTCGTCGTGTGGCTCGATCTCGCGCAAGCACACGTATTCGACGCAGAGGGTGACAGCCTCACCGCACGCATCGACAGGAGGACGTGATATGGCCGAACCGGACATGCTCAGGATTCGCCGTGACTTCGCGCGACCGCCGGCCACCGAGATTGCGCCGTTCGAGAGCGCCCCATCGGGTTGGGTCGTCGATGCGCAGGGCAGGCGGGGAGCATTGCCCCACTGGATAAGGCCGCTGACGGCGAACGTTCGATTCGTCGGCCCGGCACTCACTGTCAGGTCGCGGCCGGTCGACAACCTCGCGCCTTATGCGGCACTCAAATATGCCAAGCCGGGCGATGTCCTCGTGGTGGCGACCGATGGTGCAGAGACAGCCTCGGTGATGGGGGACATCCTGCTCGCCATGGCGCGGAACGCTGGCATCGTCGCTGCCGTCACAGATGGTCTCGTGCGAGACATCGCTGGCATCAACCAGGTCGGGATCCCGACATTCGCGCGCGGTCTGACGCCGAATTCGCCCTTCAAGGATGGTCCCGGAGAGGTCGGATACCCGGTTACACTGGGGGACATTGCGATCGAGCCCGGCGATCTGGTCGTCGGCGACATCGATGGCATCGTGATCGTGCCGCGCGGACGTGTCGCCGCGGTCGGCGCCGAACTTGCTGCCATCGCCGAGAAGGAAGCGCGTATGGAAGCCGCCGTCGCGGCCGGAGCGCGTTACCCCGCGTGGCTCGACGATGTTCTCACGTCACCGCGCGTCCGTTTCGACAGCTGACAGGAGTTCGCGATGTCGCGCGATCCGATCCGCGTGCTTTACCTCAGCTTCGCGAACCCAGACGTCTACGCGCTCATACGGGAGACGGCGGGCGCGAGATTTGACGTGGTAACGCTCGATCGCGACGATGACGACGAACGCTGCGTTCGGATCGCGGACTGCGAGGCCGTCATCTGTGCGGCCACCCGCCTGACCAAGCGTCACTTGGATGCGGGGCAGCACCTGCGCGTCGTGCACCATCAGGGCGTCGGGTGGCAAGATACGACGGACTGGCAGGAGATCCGCCGGCGTGGCCTTCCGCTGGCGCTGACGCCAGAAGGAACGACGATCGGCGTCGCGGAACACACCATCCTCCTGATGCTGGCCGCCGCGAAGCGGGTGACGTTCGCAGATCGGGAATTGCGAGCAGGACGTTGGCACGTCAACTCATTGCGCGGTGTCTCCCGCGAGCTCTGTGGCAAGTGCGTCGGCTACGTCGGCATGGGACGCATCGCCGAAGCGGTTGCCGAGCGTCTGGCAGCATTCGGCTGCAGCGGCCTATATGTCGATCCTGGACGACGGCTCGATGCCGCGCGCGAGTCTTCGCTTGGTGTCGTTGCGGCCGGTATGGACGAGCTTCTCGCTGCTGCCGACGTGCTCACGATCCATGTCCCTCTGACGGAGGCAACGCGCGGCCTGATCGGACGACGCGAGTTGTCGCGACTGAAGCCCGGATCGATCGTCGTCAACACGGCGCGTGGCGGCATCGTCGACGAGGCAGCACTTGTCGAGTGCCTGACGAGTGGTCATCTGCTGGCGGCAGGGCTCGACGTCTTCGAGCAGGAGCCACCGAGTGCCGCTGATCCACTTCTGGCACTGGACAATGTGGTGCTCACGCCGCATATCTCAGCCGGAACCCGCGACGCCATGCGCCAGAAGATGGCGGCCATCTTCACCAACCTTGCATCCTTTTTTTCATCCGGCGTCCTGTCCAACACGGTGAAGCTGGCCTGATACCGCATTTGCGAGGCCGGCACTGTCGAGGTCGCTCGCATCTGTTGGTTTTCGAGGGTTACGGTAAGCGGCCTGCGGGCGGAGCAGACTGGACGAACCATGCTGCGACGAGGCCCGTAATGAGGCCAGCCGGGAGCAGATGCTCATCCGAGTAGAACGCTTCTTCGTGCGACAGGTTCATTGTGCCGAGGGTCCGGCCGGCGATGCGGAGCGGCATGTTCAACATCGACCGGAGGCCGAGCCGCTCGATCAACTCGTGATCGTCGAAGTTCCGGCGGATATCGTCCGCGCAGCGCCCGATGTAGGGATGACCGTCGAGCAGCACTTGCTGCCCCCAGGCCGTATGTCGCTTCTTCTTCCGCCCGCCGGGCGGATAGGCCACCGGGTCGGTGGAGAACACTCGCTGTACCTCCATGGCATCCGCATCGAAGCGCATGAACGTGCACAGCTTGTGGCCGATGCAGCGACCGGCTGCGTCTGCGGCGGCCCGCAGCACCGCCTGCTCGTCGACCGTCTCGGCAACGACCTGCTGCAGCTGGTGCAGATGAATCGGCAGTCCGCTGGTCTCGGGCATGGCCGGCTCCTTCAGTCGAACGTGGTATTGGCGCCGATCCGTATCGGAACCTGCAGCAGGTCGCGACCGATGACGATATTGCCGTCATAGACGCGACGCATCTCCCCGACGAGACGCTCGAGCAGTCCGGGCGCGTCCATCGGCGGCGGGAAGTGTGTGAGGACGAGGGTCCGCGCGCCCGCCCGGCGAGCAATCTCGGCGACATCCATGTGATTGCCGTTGCGTTCGCGGAATGCGGCGCTCGGTTCGGTCCCGGTCTCGAAGTGACACATGTGGATGAGCACATCACAGCCGCGGGCGAGTTCGATCATGCTGTCGAGAACGCCGCCGCTGTCACCCGAATAGACGATAGTGCCTGCCTCGCACTCGAACCTGTAGCCGAGACACTGCAGGTAGGGCTGGAAGTGCAGGGCCTCGCCCGCGATCGCGCGCCAGGTGGTGCCCTCGACGACGTCGCCGGCCTGCAATTCCCGAACGCGTGGCATCGGCCTCCGGCGCGGCAGCTTGCCGCCACGGCTGAGATATACGGCCTGACTGGACGGGCCTTCGGTCCGGGCGAGCAAGTCGGGGGCGTACGCTCCCCTTTCGCCGAGCAGTTGATCGACGAACGCCGCCACGGGGGCCGGCCCGAACACTTCGAGCTCCGGCACGCTGGCTGCGCCGTGGTCCCAATGCTGGAGCGCCAGTCGAGCGAAGTCGGCGACATGATCGTAGTGGAGGTGGGTGAGAAAGACGTGCGTCACGTCAGTCGGTCTGCGACCGGCCTCGAGCAGCCGGTGCGCCGCGCCCGGTCCATGATCCAGGACGATCACGTCGTCACCGATTTCGAGAAGGTACCCGGAACTCTGCCGGGTCAGCGAAGGAGCCGGCGTGCCGGTACCGAGCAGCGTGAGCTTCATTGCCGGAGGTCTCCTTCTAATCCCACTCGCCGCACCGCGAGCGGCTTACCCTGCGACACGGGATCGGCCGTTGATCAGCCGACGCCATGCCGTGCAACCATGCAGCGGTCGATCGCGTCGGTTGACACGATCTCTCAATACTTCATAGTATTTGCGACTGGGTCGCCATGTAAAGATCGCCTGTCGTACGGACCGATTTAGGATAGAGGCCTCCAAGGTGCTCGACATCCAGCTCGACGAACTCAACTCCATCTGGACGTCGGAGGCGGCGTCATCGAGCGAGCCGAAGTACGCGAAGCTACAGCGTGTCTTCGAGAAGTGCATCCGTTCGGGTCGTTTGAAGCCGGGTACGCGCGTGCCGACAGAGGTCGAACTCACCAGACGTCTGGCACTCAGCCTCGGCACTGTGCAACGGGCACTCGGCGAACTGGCGCAGCGCGGCCTCATCGTCCGATCCCGTCGAAAAGGGACGTTCGTCGCCGAGCGATTCCAGACCTCCGAGACCCATGTGTATCGCTTCAAGGATCCGGAGACCGGCGAATATCTTCTCCCCTATACTCGTGTACTTCGCGTGAGCCCCGACGACAGCACCGGACCCTGGCAGGACGCGTTCGAGAAGAAGCGACTGATTCGTATCGACCGGCTCGTCTGGGTTGCGGATGAGCCGCCCGCGCTCAGCAGCGCCTACATCGCGGTTGCGCACGGCAAGCATTTGCTGAACCAACCGCTCGAACAACTCCACGGCTCGTCCTGGCATCGACTTCTGAGCCAGCGGTTCCGGCTGCCGACCTTGCGCATGCGCCACAGCCTTGCCAGCCGGCCACTCAGTCCGTTCGCCTGCAAGCATCTGAAACTCGCCAAGGGTACGTCCGGAACCGTGTGGGATATTCTCGACTACTCTTTCGCGGACCAGCCGGTGCTGTTTCAGCGCTATCAGCTGCCGCCCGGACATCGACCCATCGAACTCGAGGAGCGGACGACCTGACGTCCGATTGCCGACATCCGCTCCTGTACTTCGGCGTCGGACGCATTTGTCTGAAGGAGTAGACAATGAAGAAGCTTTGCGCAGCGCTGCTGGCCGTCGGACTTCTTGCGAGCCCCGCTTACGCCGAATGGAAGCCGAAGGGTCCAATCAAGCTCTGGATCGGATTTGGCGCCGGGGGCGGCACAGATACGCAGGGTCGCGCCCTGGCGGAGCAGATCGAAAAGATCCGCGGTTGGCGTGTCATTCCGGAAAACAAGGCCGGCGCCGGCGGAGCCGTCATGGCCGCGCAGCTGAAGAACGCGCCCGCAGACGGGCAGACCATCGGTTTCGCCATCGCGTCCACCGTCGACTTCGCGCCGATCAACAACAAGAACCTGTCCATCGACGACTTCACCTACATCACGACGACCGCGGGTTCGCAGGCCGGCATCATTGCCCGCAAGGATAGCGGCTGGAAGACACTCGACGACCTCGTCGCCGCTGCCAAGGCCGGTACGAAGATCGTCTGGGCCAACTATGGCGACATGACCGCCGCGGCGTCGGAAGCTGTTGCGAAGAAGTTCGGCATCGGCGTCAACCATCTGAGTGCCAAGGGCGGTCAAGGCTCGATGAATGCCCTTGTCGCCAAGGACGCCAATGTCGCCTGGAGCGGCGGCGCCCATCGGGCCCTGGTCGCGGCGGGTGAACTCGTCATTCTCGCCTCTGCCGAGGAGAAGCCGCTCGCGCAGGCGCCGACCGGCAAGACGCTGAAGGACTACGGAATGGATCTGGTCGTCGGCAGCCCATTTCTGATCTTCGGTCCGAAGGGCATGCCGGCAGAGGCCAGAGACGCGATCGCCAAGGCAGTCCAGGAAATACTATCCGATCCAAAGCAGAAGGTGACCGAGTACATTTCCAAGCGTTATCCGCCCGGGCCGGTCGTCATTTCCGGCAGCAAATTGGATACGATGTTGCGGGCAAATCTCGCGGCAAACACGAAGCTCCTGGCGGGCTTGAAGAAGTAGCATGCACGGCGGCGACGCATCTGACAGCGCGGCGGCGACACCGGGCAACCCATCGCCGAGCAATCATGCCTGGGAGTTCGGGTTCGGTTGCGTCCTCGCGCTGTTCGGACTGCTTGCGCTGTTCGTATGGTTCCCTCGCGATATCGCCAGCGGATTCATCGAGACCAATACGGTCGGCAAAGTCGGGCCGGGCGACGCGTTCTTTCCGGTCCTGCTCGCCACCGCGATCCTGGCCCTCAGCGTGGTGCATCTGGCGATGACAGGCTGGAAGCTGTCGAGGGGGCGCGACCGGTTGTGGGTGCCATCGGCCGTCTTAGCGCGGACAACTTCTGGTTCCTGTTCCGCTTTCACATTGCCATTCTGCTCGGACTGGCAGCGATGTACGGTCTCGGTCCGGCGTTCGTCGCCGTCCAGAACGCGTTGACCGGCGGCGAAGTCGAATACCGGCAACTGGCGGACACCGTGCCCTACAAGTACATCGGCTTCGTTGCAGGGTCGCTGCTCATGACGTTGCCGACCATCGCATGGGCGGAAGGGCGCTGGTCGGCACGCTCGGCGGTCACCGTCCTGTTGGTGGTGCTGGCCATCATCGTCATCTTCGACGTCCTCCTTACGAACGTGCAATTGCCGCCGAATGCCAACGTCTGAGACCATCGACCCGGGCGACCGAACGGACTTCACCGCGAACAGATAGGCCGGGCAGGATCTATATGGAGCTCGTCCTCGAATACGTTGCCCGCGGCGTCTACGCGGCCTTCTTCACACCTGAAGGTGCATTCAACTGGCTACCCACGGTGATGGTGCTCGCGGGCCTGCTCACAGGCATCGCAGTGGGTGCAACGCCGGGGTTGAACGGCCCGTTCGCCATGGCGTTGTCGCTACCGCTGCTCATCTCCTTCTTCGGAGTTTCCGATCGCGCGCTCCTGCCGGTCCTGGGCTTCCTGATCGGCATCATGAAGGGCGCGACGATCGGCGGCGCAGTGCCGGCGATCCTGTTCAATACGCCGGGAACGCCCGACGCGCTCATGACGACGCTCGACGGCTATCCCATGGCGAAGAAAGGGCTCGGCGTGAAGGCGCTGAGGATTGCGCATTTCAGTTCGGTCAGCGGCGATACTCTGAGCGACATCGTCCTGTTCGTCGCGGCGCCGGTGCTCGCGGTCATGATCGAGAACGTGCTCGACGTACCCGAGAAGGCCGCCTTGATCATTCTTTCGCTCGCGTTCATGGCCGCGGTGGCGGGGAAGTCGCCGCTGAAGGCGATCACTATCGGCATTTTCGGAATGCTGTTGGCGCTCATCGGGACAACGCTCTCCGGTTACGGGCCGCGCATGACCTTCGGCATCGCCGCGTTGGGCAACGGCTTGCCGCTGACATCGGCGATTCTCGGCGTTCTCGTCCTGTCAGAGGTGCTGGTTGCGATGGAGGACATCGCCAGGAACCGATCGTCCGATCTGGCCTCACTTCCGCCCGGTGATGCGAGGGCGAACAGGTTGACATGGCTCGACATCCGGCAGTTGTCGCCGACCATCTTCCGATCGGCTGCGATCGGCACGATCGTCGGCGCACTGCCGGGCATCGGCACCACGCTGGCAGCGACCCTGGGCTACGAAGCTGCCCGGCGCACGTCGCGCACACCCGAGGCATTCGGCACCGGGCTTCCCGAAGGCGTTGCGGCGACGGAAGCGGCAAATTCCGCCGTGTCCGGTGCCAACCTCATTCCAGTCATGAGCCTCGGCATCCCGGGCAACTTTGCAGCCGTGTTCATCATCCTTGCCGTCGAGTCGGTCGGCGAGTTCACACTCGGACCGTCGGTCTTTCGGTTCACTGAAATCAAGGTGATCGAGGACTACGGGACGGTCATCAACAAAGACCTCGTCGTCGCATTTTCGATTTTCACGCTGATGGTGATCGGAAACGTCTTCAACTGGACGATCGGCGGCGTATTCCTGCGTAGTCTCGGTGTGCTGGCGCGCGTGCCGCGTTCGCTGATGCTCCCGATCGTGTTTCTGATAACGCTCACCGCAGTTTATGCACAGGACGGCGGCTTCGTCGCGATCTGGGTCGTCATCGCTTTCGGCGTACTCGGGTACATCCTGCGCAAGCTCGAAATTTCAATTCTGCCGTTCGTCATCGGATTCCTGCTCGCTCCGCGGCTGGAAGAGCTGGTGCGCGGCGGCTACTCGGCATCGGGCGGCGATCCGTATTTCCTCCTGAAGTCGCCTATCGCGCTCGCATTCTTGATTCTCGCCGGCGCCCTTCTTGTATTTGCCGGGCGCGGAAGACATTGAAGTTGCCGAGGCCATGGTGCCACCGCCGTGTTCGACGACGATAGGCCGCGTCGCCGAAACACTCCGACCACCTCACGCGGAGGCAAACGACCTCAGCCGAGGTCGGGCAGGTCTTCCTTCGTCTGATTGGCGCCGTCCGCGACCAATGCAACCATGCGGATTACCATCGAGCGGGTCTCTGGCAGCGGTATCCGCCTGAACGCCTCCAGCAGGCGTCGCTCCACGGCGCTGAGTTGCGCAGGCGCCGCCGGCTCGCCGATCGGGTCGGAGGAGAAGAATGTCGTGACGTCGACGTCGAGCGCATTGGCAAGTTCCTGCATCCGCGATGCGCTCACGCGGTTGGCGCCTTGCTCGTACTTGATGACCTGATTCATCGACACGCCGATGCGCTCGGCCAGATCCTCGCGACTTATGCCGCGCTGCTTGCGGATCTCCATGATGCGGCAGGCGACCTGCCGGTCGACCGTGTCGGGCTGACGGGGCTCACGAAGAGCCTTTTCGCTACGTGGCCTCGCACTCTCTGACATCCGATACTCTCCCGACACACGCTACCGGCCACAATACCAGCACCTCGAGCGTCCGCTGTCGAGTATGCCGCTCCCTGCGCGACCGAGCAGCGCGAAGCAAGGTGTTGAAGGACAGCAAGATGCCACGCCCATCGGGCTCTTGCACAGCCCACGCGCGAGCGCTCTTGGACGGCATCCGCCGGATCACCGGCCAATGCCAGATCGACCATCTAAGATGGCACTTCGGCAAGTGCAGGTCACGTCCCTCAAGAGACGTTAACTGTAAATCATAATACGGAGAATATGATCAATAACCGGCACATGACTGAATCTACGTCTTGTTTTTAGATGTGCGCAACCGGATGTGCAACCCGGCGCCATCGACGGGAGCGGGGTGCGGAACGAATCTGTCTACACTTCAGGTGGTTGCGTCCAACCCGAGGACAGGAGACGTCCCGCCATGCCGACAGCGCTGCAAATGCCTCAAGTCCAGATCGCCAATCAGAGGTTCATTCAGGAACTCGTCATCGAGCACGGACCGATCACCGAACTCGGCCGGTTCTTCCTGAAAGCAATAGGTGCCCTCAATGACCTTGGCGTCACCCTCGAGATCGCGACGCCCGAGCAACTCGTCACGGCGAACCGTGACAATGCCGACAACTGGTTGCCGCTCGTGCAGACCTTCGACCCGCGCTGGTCCGATGTCTCGAGCGAGAACCAGATCTCGCTGATCGGCCGCATGAACGGTCGCGTCATCGCTGCTCACGCCATGCGCTATTTCGACTGGCGGACAACGACCTATCACGACGAGATCGAGAGCTTCCGGCTGCTCTACCGCGATCCCGAGAACGACCGCCTGCCGGGAGAGTCGGTTGCCATCACGTCGACTGCGGCACGCACGATCAGCGGCCGCGTTGCATTCTCCGGAGCCGCGTGGTGCCATCCCGACATGCGCGGCAACGGACTCTCGCGCATCATGCCACGGATCGGCAAGGCGCTCGCGCTGGCCCGCTGGGACGTCGACCGGATCGTGGCGATCATGAACGAGGGCGTGCACAGTAAAGGGTTCGCCCCGCGTTTCGGTTATCACGGTGTCGACTGGGGAGTGCGCTACGAGAACTGTCGCTGCGGCATTGTCTACGTGGCGGTTCTCTGGATGAACCGGCCGCAGCTCGAGGAATATATCTCGGCCTATCTAGGCGGCGAGAAGGTCGATCCCGCAGTCCTCGATCGTGGCAATGAAAACGAGCGGGCGCGTCGCGTCTCCTAGCGGCACGATGAGCCGATAGTAGCGACGCCGCATCTTTTCCCGCCTCGGCAACTCCACCAGGGCGTCGACCGCTTCGATCAACGGTCGCCGCCGCACCAGCGCCCGGCGATAGGCAGCGTTGCAGAACCAGCTGTATTCCAGATCGAGATCCTTACGAAGCGGGGCACCGACGTTGCCCTCGTACCAGTGCATGGCATGCGCGGGATTGTTGAGGCCATAGCTGTGAAGGACGAAGCAGGTATCGGTGCGGCCGAACACGACGTAGCGACCGTCGCACGCGGTGCTTACCGCGTCGAACGTCGTTGCGTCGACCGCAGCACCGCCGTGCTGTTGCCGGCCCGATCCGAGAGCGGCGAGGCACCTGAGAAAGACGTCCGGCGCCTCCGTGAGGGTGACCTCGCGACTCTTCAGGCGTGCGCGCGATTGAGCGTGGCGTTCGGAGACACGGCCGGTCAGCGCCGCTGCGGCCGACGCGCCGTCTCGATGCAACTCGTCCGAGAATGCACCATCGCGCCAGGTCGAGAGCACCACACGGTGGCCAGGCTCCAAATCGCGCAGAAGATAGATCGCTTGCACGTAGGCCTCGGCGGTAACCGAAGCCGGACGAACGTACAGTTGAACGGCTCGCGAGTGCTCGGCTCCGCCGACATAGCCCAGATTGCAGACGGCGTACTGGCCAAAGGCATCACCTGCCCAAACACCGCCGGTCCGCTGCCGCAGCAGCAGACTTTCGGCATGATGCATCCGACCGTTGTCGTCGATCAGGAAGCTCGGACGCATTTCCCGCACCCTCCGGGCGAACCCGTGAACAGCATACCAATATCGGTTCTGATGGCAATCGGGCATCGCACAGTGCGCCGCTCGAGACGCGGGGCCTCCCCAACACGGGGCCCGATAGTATAGCCTCGACAGTTCAGCCCCCCAAAGAAGATCCGAGGGACACACATGCCACCCGGCTCGCAAACGACAACCACGCCGACGTCGCCGTCCGACGAATTCAACGCCTCGATCGGCCAGACGGCGCGTCGCCTCCGTGAGGCGAGCTTTGCGACGCTCCAGGAAGTGGCCGAGGCACTTGATACGCCGGTCGGCGACTACCAGCGGTTCGAGGAGGGGCTCGGACGGCTGTCGCCGACGCAGCTGGTGTCGCTGGCGCGCCTCCACGGCGTCAGCGTCGAGCAATTGATCGGCAGCGTGCAGCCGGTCATGACTCCGTCACAATCCCTGGAGGCCGACAGCAGACGGCTGCTTTCCCTTTTCGAGCAGCTCGATGCCACCAAGCGCCGCGAGTGCCTTGCGTTCGCCGAGAGGCTGGCGTCACCCTGATGCCCGCGCCTTGAGGCATGCGATGTGCGAGCCCAGCACCACGAGCCCCATGCCGCCGACAGACAGCGCACTCGGATATTCCGAGAACAGGAGAGCGCCGAAAACGGCGCCGAACACGACCGACAGATAGCCCCAGGTGATCGTCTTGTCGGTTGGCGCGACCTTGAACGCGTAGGCCAGAATGACCTGCGATGCCGTGGTGGAAGCGGCAATCACTACGATCAACGGCCAGTCCGCTGCGGCCGGCAGCGTCAGATAGGCTGGCGCGACGAGTGCCGAGCAGGCGAGGCCCGCCGCGGTCAACCAGGCGAGCTGTGTCGAAACTCCGTCGATACCGCCCAGTCGCCAGATCAGCACGGCCGCTACCGCCCCGAGAATGCCCGAGGTGACACCGAGGAGGTCACCGGCGTTCATGGTTATGCCCGACGGACGCACCACCAGCGCGACCCCGACGAGGCCGATCCAAGCGCCGATCCAGACGTTACGATCCGACCGCCGCCTGTACAGGACGAAGGCGACGATAGGTACGAAAACGGGTGCTGCCGTCCTCAGCAGTACGGCTGTCGAAAGTGGGATTGTCGCGACCGCCCAGAAGTATGCCCAGAGGCCGGCGAAGGTTGCGACGCCGCGCGCGATGTGGAGATCCGCTCGCGCCGAGCGCAGCAGGGGCCAACCGGTAATTGAGAACCAGAGCACCACGCCGGCCGCACTGACGACGTTCCGCCAGATCAACGCCGATGTGGGCGGCACCTCCGCGCTCAGCAATCTCATCGATGCTCCGCCGACGGCGAAAAGCAGCGACGACGCTATGACGAGAGCAACGCCGAGCGGGATGTTGCCGCCATCGAGCAGTTGCGCGCGATCTCGGGCGACACGCGCGCGAGCTGCCGGCGGAGACTGCACCGCACCCGGATCCATCGAGCAGTCCACCTTGATCTGTCAGAGCCCGTGAACCTTCGGCGCCACCGGCGCGCCAATTGCGTCAAAAGAGCCTTCGACGGAAAGTCTAGCCTGCTCGACGCGCGTCGTCACGGCGGTCATCCGGCCGGTACACCGCAATTTCGCGGCCCGGGCCCGTGATGCGGCCGGCGGTGTCCGGCGCCAATACGCACCTCTTGTCAGCGACCGACCGGAAGCGGTCCCTGCACCTGATAGCCGCCGCCGAGGATCGGCTGATGCGCGCCGAGGACGGTCGAGAGCGTGCCGTAAGGCGCGGGATTGCCGTTGCGCCAGGCGGAGAGCTGCCGCCACAGGTCGCCGGGCATGAAGAAATTCTTCCATGACTTGCCGCCGGTGAGATTGGCGGCAACCCAGGCATAGGAAAACTTGTACTCGAGGAAGAACTGTCCGCGCCCACGGCGATACTCGAGCCCCGCCATCAACTGCACTGCAGGTCCGACGTACTGGTACTCGTAGGTGCGCTCGCCGTCGGGGCGGCCGGGAAACGTCACCTCGACGTGCGGAACCGCGGCGCCGAAGCCGATGCCGACGTAGGGCCTGACGCCGGGAAAGACCTCGCCGAGGCGGGCGAGCGGCGTCAGGAACAGCATGTTGTGGCCATGCGTGAACTCGAGCCGCTCGTAAACGTCGGTGAGCTTGATGCGCGGCGCGGCCGGCCTGCCGGCGATGGTGCCCTCGACGTCCACCGTCTCGATGACCGGGTGCTTCAGTCGGCGCCCGTGCGCTCCCTTGCCGAGGCGGGCGATGGCCTTGTTGTGGAGGAAATCAATGGCCCAGCCGAAAGCGCCGTGCCAGCGGTTGAGGCGCACGCCGCCATCGATCGGGAAATGGAGCGCGTCGCCGTCCCAGCCGAGGTCCCTGAAGCGCGCATCGGTGCCGTCGGGTCGCTTCAGATGAACGTCGCTGCGGTGGTAGAACGGTGCGCCGACGTAACCGGCGACCACCGCCTCCACACGCTCTCGTGAGCCGGTTGTCGTGGTAGCGGAGACGGCCGCTGCCGCCGCGTCGCGGGCCGGCTCTTTCGTATCGATGGCGCCGACCCAGATTGGCACGTGAATGGCGAACAGCATCGCGGTCGCCACAGCGGAGGCGACGCGCCCACCACCAAGCGCCCAACCGCGCCAGTAGGCACGTTCGCGTCCCGCGTGCCGCCAACCCGCGCCATAGTCGCGAGCGAACTCCCACCGATGGCCTGCGCGCATGCCCCGCCGTTCTCCCTTCGCCCCGTGAACCGGGGCAAGGTGTAGACGGTCCGCGCGCTGCGGGATTGATCGAGATCAAGCCACTGCGTGCGGAAGCGTGGGCCGAGCGTCGCCTTACACGTCGATGAAAGTGCCGGTCGCCTGATTGAGCACCGACAGCGTGCCGGTGCCGATGTCGAAATAGCAGCCGTGCAAAGTGACGCGGCCCTTGCCCTCGAGGGTCTGGATGCAGGGGAACGTGCGAAGGTTTGCGAGCGAGGTCTTCACCGTCTCGCGCTCAAGAGCGGCGCGCAGCGTCGGGGGCGTGGCCGACGGGTTTTCCGCGAGCACGCGAGCGCGGCCGTCGTCGAGCAACGACATCCAGTTGGAGATGAACTGTGCCGCCGTCTGCCGGGCCGCGTCATGCTCGAGACACGCGCGCACGCCACCGCAGCTCGAATGCGCCATGACCACGATGTGCTTGACGCGCAGGTTGAGCGCGGCGAACTCGAGGGCCGCGGACACGCCGTGATATTTGCCGGTCGTCTCGAACGGCGGCACCAGGTTCGCGACGTTGCGTACGACGAACAGCTCGCCCGGCATGGCCGAGAAGATGGTTTCGGGATCGACGCGGCTGTCGCAGCACGACACCACCATCACGTCGGGCGCCTGACCGTGCTCGGCGAGATCCTGGTAGTGATCCATGTTCGGCGCGAAATGACGGTACTTGAAGCGCCGATATCGGTCGGTCAGATGATCGGGGAAGTGCAGCATGGATTGCCTCGCCTCAAATCCTTGAGATGGCCGGTTCAGATCATTTCCGGGCGGTGACCGCAAGAGCCGCGTCCGGCGCGGTCGCATATCGCAGCACCAGGAAGCCCGTCAGCGCCGAGAGTAGCGAGCCGGTCAGTACGCCGATGCGGACATCCTGTGCCGCTGCCGGGTCCGGAAAGGCCAGCGTGCCGATGAACAGGCTCATCGTGAAGCCGATGCCGGCAAGAAGTGCCACGCCGTAGATCTGCAGCAGGCTGACGCCATCGGCGAGCCTTGTCAGCCCCGAGCGGGTCGCAAGCCAGACGGCGCCGAGCACGCCGATCTGCTTGCCGAAGAAAAGACCCGCCGCGATGCCGAGCGGAATGCCGGTTGCGAGCCTGTCGAACGTCAGTCCCTCTAAGGAAACGCCGGCGTTGGCGAATGCGAACAGCGGCAGCACGCCGAACGCGACCCACGGATGCAGCCCGTGCTCGGCTCTTTCGAGCGGCGAACGTCGACTGTCACCGTGTCTGCCTGCGAGCGGAACGGCGAGGGCGACGACGACGCCGGCAAGTGTGGCGTGCACGCCGGACTTCAGCACGCAGACCCAGATGAAGATGCCGACCAGCACATAGGGGGCCAGGCTCTCGACGCCGCGCCAATTGAGAACCGCGAGCGCGGCAATGCCGACGGCGGCGAGGATCAGCGCGGCGGCTGAGAGATCGGCCGTATAGAACAGCGCGATCACGATGATTGCGCCGAGATCGTCGATGATGGCAAGGGCGAGCAGAAATACCTTCAGGGCCGGCGGCACGCGGCTGCCGAGCAAAGCCAGCACGCCGACCGCAAAGGCGATGTCCGTCGCCGCCGGAATGGCCCAGCCGCGCATCGCCGCAGCATCGCCGGCGTTGACCGCAGTGTAGACCAGCGCCGGCGCCGCCATGCCGCCGATAGCGGCAAGCAAGGGCAACATCGCACGTTCGAGCGTGGCGAGTTCGCCGGCCAGCACCTCGCGCTTGATCTCCAGGCCGACGAGAAAGAAGAACACGGCCATCAGGCCGTCGTTGATCCACAACAGCAGTGGCTTATCGAGGGCGAGCGGGCCGATCCGCACCGTCACCGGCAGATCGAGAAAGCCAGCATAGAGCCAGCTCAGGCCGGAATTGGCGAGGACCAGGGCCAGCGCCGCCATCGCCACGAGCACAAGGCCGCCCGCGGCCTCGTGCCTGAAGAATTCCAATGCCCCCTTCATCCGTCCCCCTCGCATCCCACGCGCTCAATCAAAGCCGAGTTGGGAAGTCATGATTGAAATGTCCAGAGGGTTGGCCTCACTCCGCGCACTTTTCTATGATCGGGCCTGCATTTCCCCGCATCCGGCCGAGCGAGGACGTGCGACAGTTCGGACTGCCACTTCGAATCGGGACGGGCCGGCCGCCCGTCTTTCCCTACCAACCGAGTCACATGTTCAACATCTTCAAGGGACAGCGGACGGACAAATCCGCCATGACCGTCAATGACATCGAGCGCGGCCTCGTCGCGCGCTATCTGGCACGCCTGCTGGCCCGACCGGATCTCGCCATGCGGCCGGCCCGTTTCATGCTCTACTGGCTGAACGAGCGCGCCGATGCGCTCAATCTGCCGATCCCGGCGCCGCTCGCCGAGGTCATGGGCGGCTATTACCAGCAAGGTTTCAAAGCGGCCGATTTCGAGCGCGTTTTCCTCGCCCACCGCACCGAGCTCGTCGCCTCGCTCGACGCGGCGGCGCGCGAGACCGAGCGGCCCGAGCCGCTCGCGACCAACGTGCGCATGATCATCGATGCGCTCGGCTTGCCGGAGGCCGAGGCGACGTGGATGCTGGTCGGTCTCGTCGCCTCCGCCTCACGTTTCGAGCAGGTGCAGTATCTCGCCAACCAGCTGCTGGACTTCGCTCCTCCACACGCGCGCACCATCGCGCTGATGCTCGGCCTGCCGACCCGTTCGGTGGAGGAGCTGATTTCGCCGGGCTCGGACCTCGTCGGCTCGGGCCTCATCCAGCTACGCGAAGGCGAGACGGTGGCCGGCTACAACGCCCGCTTTGCGATCCCGACGCGCGTCAACGCCAACCTCGACCGTGCGTTCGCCGATTTCTCCGAGATGCGTGACGCGCTCCTCGGTGCGCCGCTCGCCTCGCCGGTGCAGTACGACGACTACCAGCACGTTGCCGCCGACCGCGATCTCATCAAAGCGGTTCTGGACGGGGCGGCGAAGGAAGGGGCTGCCGGCGTCAACATCCTGCTCTACGGTCCGCCGGGGGCCGGCAAGACGGAACTCGCGAAAGTCGTCGCGCAGGCAGCGGGCCTCGCGCTCTTCGCGGCCGGTGAGGATGCCTCGCGCGACGGCGAGGCCGACCGCCTGGGACGGATCGCCGACCTAGTCTTCGCCGGTCGGCTGCTCGCCGGTCAGCGGCGCACTGCGCTGCTCTTCGACGAGATGGAAGACGTCGCCGTGCACCTCATCCGGCGCGGCGGCTCGAAGGTCTATCTCAATCGTCTGCTCGAGACCAACCCGGTGCCGACGATCTGGACATCGAATGCGCTTGCCGACATCGACCCGGCGCTGCTGCGGCGCATGACGCTCGCCATCGAGCTGAAGCGTCCGCCGGCCAGCCAGCGCCAGCGGATCATCTCGCGGCTGCTCGACCGGGCCGGCATGTCGGTCGACGCCGCCGATCTCCGCCGACTGGCCGACCAGCTCGATGCGACGCCGGCGATCATCGAGAATGCGATACGCGCAGCACGCCTCGCCGGAGGCGGCGTTGGCACCATCGAGCACGCCGCCAAAGGCATCATGCGCGCGGTGACCGGCTTTACCGGTCGCCAGATGATCGCCATACCGGCTTTCGATCCGGAGCTGACGACGGCGAGCCAGGATCTGATCGTGCTCGCCGACCAGTTGGTCGGCGGCAAGGCCCGCGCGTTCTCGCTTTGCCTGTCGGGACCACCCGGCACCGGCAAGTCGGCGTTCGCGCGCTATCTCGCCGGGCGGCTCGGTCTTGAGGTATTGCTCAAGCGCGCCTCCGACCTGCTCGGCCCCTACGTTGGCCAGACCGAGCGGGCCATCGCGGACGCTTTCGACGAGGCGCGGGAGGCCGGCGCCGTACTGGTGTTTGACGAAGCCGACAGCCTGCTGATGGACCGTCGCGAAGCCGTTCGCTCGTGGGAAATCAGCCAGGTCAACGAGATGCTGACGTGGATGGAGGACCATCCACTACCCGTCTGCTTCACTACCAATTTGATGGACCGGATGGACACCGCATCGCTGCGCCGCTTCACGTTCCATGTACGCTTCTCCGCCATGGATCGGAGGGCGCTGGCGCGGGCCTGGAAGGTGTTCTTCGGACGCGACGTGGCGCCGGCCGACGGGCTCATCTATCACAATTTGACGCCCGGCGATTTTGCCAAGGCGAGGAAGCAGGCCGAGATGCTGGGCATTCTCGCAGACGACGAACAGCTCACGGCTCTCATCGCCGAGATTGCGCGGGCCAAGCCGGAGGCGAGCGGTGGGGGGCTCGGGTTCGTGCGGTGAGGCTGGCGATATTCAGCACTTTGGCGCCGCGAGATGTTCAAGCGTACCGTCTCGGCTATTCTGGGCAGGCAATCGTCTGATCGGGCCGGGGAGCCGTTGAAATGAAGAACGTGACCGCATTGATCATAGGGCTCGTCGTCGGCGCGATCGGCGCCGGCGGCTACGTGTATACGAACCTGCAGGCGGTGACGCGGCTCAAGGTGACGGCTGAGCAGGCCACCGCCGATGCAACCACCAGAGCCAGGAACCTCGAGGCGAAGCTGGCGGCGGCCTTATCCGGCAGGACGACCGCCGAAAAGGCGGCGGAAGGGCTGAAGGCCGAGATCGCCCGCCTGACCGCCGACCAGACGCGCGCCACCGCCTCGCTGGCGAAAGTCGAGGCGTTGCTCGAGGCGGCGCGGACGGAGGCCGGCGCGGCGAAATCCCGACTCGCGGAATTGTCGACGCAACTCGCGGCAGCCGAGGCCGCTCGCACGACGGCCGAGGGGGCCAGGGAGGTTGCGGCCAGCGAGAGCAACAGTCTGAAGGCCGCGATCGAGTCCGCTCGATCTAAGCTCGACGCCGCAGACAAGCAGATCGCCGATCTGCGTGATCGCCTGGACAAGGCGAACGCGGCGCGGGACGCCGCCGAGAAGGCGCTGGCCGCTGCACCGAAGCCGCAGTAGCAACCGTCATCGTCCGGCCGGCGGACCAGTGGGCGCCTGGCGTCCGGCTTTCGACATCGTCCGGTTCGGTCGCTGAGCGCGGCTGCAGCACCAGGAGCGAAGATGAGCACGACGGAACGGCCGGATACACTGGTGATCGGCGGCGGCATCGTCGGCTGTGCGACCGCGTTCTTCCTGACGCGGCGTGAGCCGGCGCATCGAGTACTTGTCGTCGAGCAGGATCCCGCCCACGCCGCCTCGGCCACCGCCCGCTCCGCCGGCGGTGTGCGCCAGCAGTTCTCGACGCCCGAAAACATCGCGCTCTCGCAGTTCACGCTGGAGATCATCCGCGAACCAGGCCGCTTTCTCGGTGAGGATGCCGAGATCGTGTTTCGCGAACAGGGCTATCTGATCCTCGCCGGCGAGAATGGCCGGTCGATCCTCGCCGAGAACCACGCGGTGCAGCAGGCTGCCGGCGCAGCGATCGCGCTGATCGACGGCGCCGAGGCGCTGGCGCGGCGTTTCCCCTGGCTGGCGACGGACGGCGTCGCGGCCGGCGCCTTCGGCGAGCGCGGCGAGGGCTGGCTCGATCCCGTCAACCTGATGACGCTGTTCCGAAAGGCGGCGGTGCGGCAGGGTGCGCGCTTCATCGAGGATCGCGTGACCGGCCTCGATGTCGCGGGCGAGCGCATCACCGGTGCGCAACTCGCTTCCGGAACGCGGATCGATGCTCAGACGACAGTGCTCGCCGCCGGCCCCTGGTCGGGCGCGATTGCCGCCATGGCCGGCGTCGCGCTGCCGGTCGGCCCGCGCAAACGGTTCGTCTACGTGCTCGACTGCCGCAGCGCGACAGAGGCATTGCACATGGCACCGTTGACGGTCGACCCGTCGGGCGTCTGGTTCCGGCCCGAGGGTCGGCAGTTCATCGCCGGCCTGTCCCCCGAGGAGCATGAGGAGCCGACGCCCGGCGATCTCGACGCGATCGACCATGCATTCTTCGAAGAGCGTGTCTGGCCGGTTCTCGCCACCCGCGTGCCCGCCTTCGAGGCGATCAAGGTGACATCTGCCTGGGCCGGCCACTACGATTACAACGCGCTCGACCAGAATGGCATCATCGGCCGCCATCCTGAGCTCGGGAACCTGGTCATCGCGACCGGCTTCTCCGGTCATGGGCTGCAGCAGGGGCCGGCGACCGGTCGGGCTGTCGCGGAGCTGATTCTCGCCGGGCGCTTCGAGACGATCGAACTGGCGCGTTTCGGCTATGAGCGGATCGCCCGCGGCGAGCCGTTGTTCGAGCGCAACGTGATCTGAACGAAAGCGACCGGGCAGCGTGTCCGGGTGATCCGCCGGTGCTGTTGCGGCAGTATGCGAACGACTGGCGGGTTGCATGGGCCGCCGCGTTCCCGAGGAGAGAGCATGAACGACAAGCCTGACGTGCCGGCGATCCCCGAGTCGGTGTCGGCGCGCATCCGCGCCCGCATCGAAAAGGCCGGCGCGCGCTTCCACGCCAACGACAACATCTCCGCCTTCGTCGAGCCCGGCGAGCATGACGCGCTGCTCGCCGAGGTGGAAGGTAAGGTGCGCGAGATGCTCGCCAGTCTCGTGATCGACGTCGACAACGATCACAACACGCAGGACACTGCGCGGCGCGTCGCCAGGATGTACCTCAACGAGGTGTTTCGTGGGCGCTTCTGGCCGGCGCCGTCGGTGACGGAGTTTCCAAATGCGTCGAGCCTGAACGAGCTGCTGATCGTCGGGCCGATCACCGTGCGCAGTGCGTGCAGCCATCACCTCTGCCCGATCATGGGCAGCCTTTGGATCGGCGTGATGCCGAACCAGCACTCCAACCTGATCGGGTTGTCGAAATACGCGCGGCTCGCGGATTGGGTGATGTCGCGACCGCAGATCCAGGAGGAGGCGATAACGCAGCTCGCCGAACTCCTGATGGAGAAGGTGAAGCCCGACGGACTAGCCATCGTCATGGAGGCTGACCATCTGTGCATGCAGTGGCGCGGGGTCAAGGACGCCGCGGCGCGAATGACCAACAGTGTGATGCGTGGCTCGTTCCTCAAGAATGCGGCGCTCCGGCGTGAGTTCCTGTCGCTGATTGCGATGAAAGGGTGAAGCCGATGCTGGTTCGCTGCCTTTACGCCAGTCGTCCGAGAAAGCCCGCGCCGGTGGGGCTTATCGACGAGATCCTGCTCCAGTCGCGAAAGAACAATCCGCGCTCGGGCATCACGGGGCTGCTGCTGTTCACCAACGACGTATTCGTTCAGGTGATCGAAGGGGGTCGCGACGAAGTTTGCAAGCTGTTCAACGCAATCGTGCGTGACGACCGCCACGAGAATGTGCGCCTGCTAGCCTATGACGAGATCGCCGAGCGCGCGTTTTCGAGCTGGACGATGGGTCAGGTCAACGTCGGATCGGTGAATCGTGCGCTCCTGCTCAAATATTCCGAGCACGCGGAACTCGATCCGTTCGCTACCTCGGGCCGCGCCACACTCGCGCTGCTGATGGAGCTTGTCGAGAGCGGCGCCGTCGTAAGCCGCGGCGGGACGTGACGAGTGTCACGCCCTCCCCGCCATCAGGCCGCTGCCGTGGTCACCGCCTCGATGGTGCGGCCGAGCTTGTCGACGATTTCGCCGACGTGGGACGACGTGATGTTGAAGGGCGGCGCCAGCATCACGTGGTCGCCGCTAATGCCGTCGATGATGCCGCCCATCGGGTAACACATCAGCCCGTTCTCGAGCGCCGTCTCCTTGATGCGAGCCGCGACCTTGCGCTCCGCTGCGAACGGCGTCCTGGTCGTGCGGTCCGCGACCAGCTCGAGGGCAAGGAACAGCCCACGGCCACGGATGTCGCCGACATGATGATGATTGCCGAAACGCTCGACCAGCGCCTCGGCGAGTTCCGCTCCGCGTGCTCTCACGTTGGCGAGCAGATCCTCCTCCTTGATCGCCTTCTGGACTGCTAGCGCCGCGGCACACGCCGAAACGTGACCGGTATAAGTGTGGCCGTGCTGGAAGTAGCCGGTCGCGCCGACGACGGTCTCGAAAATGCCTCGCCTCGCCAACATCGCGCCAATCGGCTGGTAACCGGCGCCGAGCGCCTTGGCGATGATCGCGATGTCGGGGACGACCCCCTCCTGCTCGCAGGCAAACAGTGTGCCCGTGCGGCCCATGCCGCACATTACCTCGTCGAGTATCAGGAGCACTCCATGGCGGTCGCAGATCTCACGGATGCGCTTCAGGTAGCCCGGTACCGGCGGCACACAGCCGAGCGTTGCGCCGGAAACCGTCTCGGCGACGAAGCACATGACATTGTCGGCACCGAGCCTGACAATCTCGGCATCAAGCTCGTCGGCGATGCGTCGTCCGTAAGCCTCGTCGCCTTCATCTTCCCGGCGGTCGCGGTAGGGATAGCATGGCGCGATATGAGACACTGGCACCAGGAGAGGTTCGTAGGCGCGGCGGCGCCACATATTGCCGCCGGTGGCGAGCGCTCCCAATGTGTTGCCATGATAGCTCTGCCGTCGCGCGACGATGCGATGGCGGGAGGGCTCACCCCTGTCGACAAAATACTGACGCGCGAGCTTCAGTGCGGCCTCGAGCGATTCCGAGCCGCCGGACGTGAAATAGACGCGGTCGAGGTCACCCGGCGCATCCGCCGCTAGCATGTCGGCCAGCTCCTCGATCGGCTCGGCCGTGAAGAAGCCGGTGTGCACGAAGGCCAGCCTGTCGATCTGCGATTTCAGGGCGGCGATCACTTTCGGGTGGCTGTGTCCGAGGCAGCTCACCGCCGCACCGCCAGAGGCATCGAGATAGCGCTTGCCGGCTCGGTCGATGATATAGGGGCCGTCACCGCCGGCGGCGACGCGCATCGCCGACTTCGGCGCGCGATGGAACACATGCGCAGAGCTGACCGGCGCGCTAGCGGAATCGGACATGTCGAAGCCTCCTCGGGCTCGGAACGGCGCCATCGGAACACGGGCGCTCCCAAGAGCGATGAGACTGGCCGGTCGCACGATCGGTGACAAGCCCCCGGCAAGGCGATCTGTTGCGCGCCGGGTCGCCGCTTTCCGCACAGCGTTCGACCGCAACGGGATGCATTGGGCGCCACAAACGTGCTTGACGAGGCCCGGCACGCTGCTAGCGTCGCAGCGTCCACCGACGACCAGAAGCCGCAATATGCCTTCATCCACAGGACACTACGCGACGGTTTCGATGCTCGTGCGCACCTACGGGTGGCGCCGGGCCGGTGCGATCGTGCGCACCGGAGCCGGGCGATGAAGGCCGCCGCCGGTTTGCTGCTCGACGTCCGCGATCTCACCATCCGCTTCGCTGCCGATGGCCCGGCCGTGGTCGACGGTCTGTCGTTCCGCGTCGATGCCGGCGAGACACTTTCGTTGGTCGGCGAATCGGGCTGCGGCAAGTCGCTCACCGCGCTGGCGCTGATGCGCCTGCTGCCGCCGAGCGCGCGTCCGAAGGGCTCGGCATGTTTCGAAGGCGAGGATCTTCTTGCGGCTCCCGAGGGGCGGATGTGGGATCTGCGGGGCGACCGGCTGGCGATGATCTTCCAAGAGCCGATGACCTCGCTGAACCCCGCTTTCCGCATCGGCGACCAGATCTCCGAAAGCATCATGCGCCATCGCGGCAGCGCGCGGCGCGACGCCAGGGCGCGCGCGCTCGATCTGCTGCGTCGCGTGCGCATTCCCTCCCCCGAGAAGCGGCTGGATGCCTGGCCGCACCAGCTATCCGGCGGCATGCGCCAGCGCGTCATGATCGCAATGGCGCTCGCCAACGACCCGCGCCTCCTGATCGCCGACGAGCCGACGACCGCACTCGACGTCACCATCCAGGCGCAGATCCTCGCCCTCGTCGGCGAGCTGAAGCAGGCCTACGGCATGGCGATGATCCTGGTCACGCACGACCTTGGTGTCGTCGCAGAGGTGGCCGACCGGGTCGCCGTCATGTATGCGGGCCGCATCGTCGAGACGGCGCCGACGGCGGCGCTCTTCGCAGACCCCCAGCATCCCTACACGCTCGGACTGATCGGCTCGCTGCCGTCGCTCGGTCGGCGCACCGGGCGGCTAGCCACGATCCCCGGCTCGGTACCGCCGCCCGACCGCTTTCCGGCCGGTTGCCGCTTCGCGACCCGCTGTCCCTTCGCGGACGGCCGCTGCCATGCCGAGGTGCCGCCACTCGCTCCGGTCGCACGCGCCCCAGACGGCCACGCTGTCGCCTGCTTCAAGTCCCCGCTCGAGGAGTACATCAGGGATCAGGCGGCATGAGCGATCACGATCCGTCAGTCGGCGAGGTCGTCGTCGAGACGCGCGATCTCGTGCGCCACTTCGGCGGCGGCCGCTCGTTTCCGTTTCCAGCCGATCCACTGATCCGCGCCGTCGACGGCGTGTCGCTGTCGGTCAGACGCGGCGAGACGTTCGCGATCGTCGGAGAATCCGGATGCGGCAAGTCGACCCTCGCCCGCCTCATCCTCAACCTCATCACGCCGACCAGCGGCGGCGTATGGTTCGAGGGGCGCGAAATCACGGCGGCGCCCGCCGAGGAACTGCGCCGGCTCAGGCGCGACATGCAGATCATCTTCCAGGATCCGTTCGCCTCGCTCAACCCTCGCATGACGGTCGGCCGGCTGATCGGCGAGCCGCTCGAGGTGCACGGCCTCGCCAGGGGCGCGGCGCGCGACGCGCGTGTCGGCGAAATGATGCGCCTTGTCGGTCTGCCGCCGGCCTACGCCGGGCGCTACCCCCACGAATTTTCCGGCGGTCAGCGCCAGAGGATCGGCATCGCGCGCGCGCTCGCGACGAGACCTCGCCTCGTGATCGGCGACGAGCCGGTCTCAGCGCTCGACGTGTCGATCCGTGCACAGGTCATCAACCTGCTCGAGGACCTGAAGAGCGAACTCGGCCTCACGCTGATCCTCGTCGCGCACGACCTCGGCGTGATCCGCCATACCTCGGATCGAGTCGCTGTCATGTATCTCGGCGAGATCGTCGAGCAGGCTCGCACGGACGACCTGTTCGAAACGCCGCGCCACCCCTACACGCGCTCGCTGATAGACGCGATCCCGGTCCCGGTCCCCGGCGCACGCAGCGCGCGCCAGCTGCTCGACGGCGACCCGCCGAGTCCGGCAGCCCCGCCGCCCGGCTGTCGCTTCCATACCCGATGCCGCCATGCGACCGACATCTGCCGCCGGGCACGCCCTGCCCTGCGGCCGCTGGGTATCGCACATGCCGTCGCCTGCCACCATGCGGAGACGCTGCCGACGGTTCACCCTGCCGAGGCCGCTTCAGCGGCGAGCACGGCCGGTCGGCGACGGCTCGCGCTATTCGCCGCGGCGCAGGATTCTCAATCGTGCCAACTGAAACCAGTGGAGGCTCCATCGTGACAACACCCAGATCCGCACCCTCTTGGTCGTGCCGTTCGCTTCTGATCGCTGCACCGTTCGCCGTCGTCCTCGCCGCGTCGCCGCTGATGGCCGCCGACCTGCGCATCGGGCTGCAGGAGGACCCCGACATCCTAGATCCGCACGAGGCGCGTACCTTCGTCGGCCGCATCGTGTTCAACGCCCTCTGTGACAAGCTGGTCGACACCGACGCCAAGCTCCAGTTCGTGCCGCGCATCGCCACCAGCTGGACGGTGGCCGACGAGGGCAAGACGCTCGCCTTCAAACTCCGTCCCGGCGTGACGTTCCACGACGGTACGCCGCTCGATGCCACAGCCGTCAAGGCCAACCTAGAGCGCGCGATGACCGCCAAGACGAGCCGCCGCAAGAGCGAGCTGAAGTCGGTCGCTGCCGTCGAGACACCGGACGCCACGACGGTCGTCCTCAAGCTGAAGCAGAAGGACTCGACGCTGCTCGCACAGCTCTCCGACCGCGCGGGGATGCTGCTGAGCCCGAAGAGTTTCGACAAGCCGGTCGGGCCAAACCCGGTCTGCTCCGGCCCCTACAGCTTTGTGGAGCGTGTACAGAACGACCGCATCGTGCTGAAGAAGTTCGCCGGTCATTGGGACGCTGCCAACCAGCACTTCGACAGGATCGTATTCCGCATCATCCCGGATACCACGGTCCGGCTCGCCAACCTGCGTTCCGGCCAGCTCGACATGCTCGAACGACTGGCGCCGACCGACGTGAAGTCGGCGAAGGCCGACGCGGCGCTCAAGGTCGTCTCGATCGCGGGCCTCGGCTACCAGGGTATTACCATCAACCTGAACAATACGGCCCGCTCGGAGGGCCCGCTCGGCAAGGACAGGCGCGTGCGTCAGGCGCTTTCCCTGTCGCTCGATCGCAAGGCAATCAACGACGTGGTGTTCGAGGGACTCAATACGCCGTCGATCCAGCCCTTCCCGCCGGCAAGCCCGTTCCACGAGCAAGCCGTCGGCGTGCCGGCTCGCGACGTCGCGAAGGCGAAGGCGCTGCTCAAGGCAGCCGGGCACGAGAAGGTGACGTTCGAGATGCAGGTAGCCAACTCGACCGTCGAGCAGCAACTCGCGCAAGTGATCCAGGCGATGGCGGCCGAAGCGGGCTTCGACATCAAGATCAAGGCGACCGAGTTCGCCTCGATGCTCAAGCAGCAGAGCGCCGGCAACTACCAGGCGACCCGGGTCGGCTGGTCGGGCCGCGTCGACCCTGACGGCAATATCCACCAGTTCGTCACGACGGGCGGCGGCATCAACGACACGAAATACACGAACGCGGACGTCGACCGTGAGCTGAACGCCGCGCGCACGGTCTACGACATCGCCAAGCGCAAGGCGCACTACGCGGCGGCGATGAAGATCCTTCGGGACGACCTGCCGATCATGTACCTCTACCATCCGTCCTGGATCTGGGCACTCAGCTCCAAGGTCGACGGCTTCGTGGCCAACCCCGACGGCATGATCCGGCTTTCCGGCATGAAGCTGAAGTAGACAGGGACGACAACGGCGCGCCCCGTCCACGGTCGAAAGCCGGCCGGCCGGGGCGCGACCCGCAAGCACGCGATCATGTGGAAGCTCATCCTCAACCGCCTCGTCGTGGCGATCCCGACGCTGTTCCTGGTGACGGTGCTGGTGTTCGCCCTGCAGCGGGTGATGCCCGGCGATCCGCTACTCGTCATGGCTGGGGAGGAACGCGACCCCGCCGTGCTCGAGGAGCTGCGCCACCACTACGGGTTCGACCAGCCGCTGCCGATCCAGTTCCTCGCCTGGCTGCGCGAAGTGCTCACCGGCAACTTCGGCGCCTCGCTCAGGACCGGTGAGCCGGTCCTGAAGCTCGTCGGCCAGACGCTGCCGGTGACCATCCAACTCGCTGTCGCATCGCTGCTGATCGCGGCGGCGATCGGCATTCCGATGGGCATTCTCGCCGCCGTGCGCAAGGGAACATGGGTCGACGCGGTGGCCAACGTCGTTTCACTGTCCGGTCTCTCGATCCCGAACTTCTGGCTGGGCATCATCCTTATCCTCGTCGTCGCTGTGCAACTCCGATGGCTGCCGGCGTCGGGTTTCGTCTCCGTTCTCGACGATCCGGCAGGCGCACTGCGCACGACGCTGATGCCGGCCTTCGTGCTCGGCTCGGGCCTTGCTGCCACGCTGATGCGCCACACGCGATCCGCCATGCTCGAGGTACTGCGTCTCGACTACGTGCGCACCGCCCGCGCGAAGGGCCTGATGCCGCGTGCCGTGATCTTGAAGCATGCCTTCCGCAACGCGCTGGCGCCGATCGTGACCCTGTCCACTCTGCTGTTCGGCCAACTGCTTGCCGGCGCCGTGCTGACAGAACAGGTCTTCACCATTCCCGGCTTCGGCAAGCTGATCGTCGATGCCGTGTTCAACCGCGACTATGGCGTCGTTCAGGGCGTCGTGCTGTGCACCGCCGTCGCCTTCATCGTGATGAACCTCGTTGCCGATGTGCTCTACATTCTGATCAATCCGAGGTTGCGCACATGACTGCACTCGAGGCGGGATCGGTGATAGGGGACGCCAGCGAGGTGCTGCCTCCGACGCGCCGGCGCGCACTCGCCAAGTTCCTGAAGAACCGAAGCGCCGTCGTCGGTGCGGCGATCGTGCTCCTGTTCGTAGCGCTCGCCGTGCTGGCTCCGCTCATCGCGCCGTTCGATCCAAACAAGACCAACTTCGCAGCGCTGCGCAGGGCACCCTCACTTGTCCATTGGCTTGGCACCGACGAGATCGGTCGCGACATTCTCTCGCGCGTCATGCACGGCGGCGTCGCCTCGCTACTCGCCGGCGTCGTCTCTGTCGCGATCGCTCTCGTCATCGGCCTGCCTGTCGGCCTCGCAGCCGGTTGGCTCGGGGGCTGGGTGGATGCCATCGTCGGCCGGATCACCGACGCGCTGCTCGCCGTGCCGTTCCTCATTCTCGCCATCGCGCTGGCGGCGGCGCTCGGCCCTTCGCTCACCAACGCCATGATTGCCATCGGCCTCTCGCAGGTGCCGATCTTCGTCCGCCTCACGCGCGGCCAGGTGCTGGCGGTGCGGGCGGAGGAGTTCGTCGAGGGCGCGCGCGCCGTCGGCGTGCCGCAATCGCTGATCCTCGCCCGTCACATCCTGCCGAACATCACTGCGCCGCTGCTGGTGCAGGCGACACTGACGACAGCAACCGCGATCATCGCCGAGGCGAGCCTTTCCTTCCTCGGCCTCGGCCAACAGCCGCCCGCCCCATCGTGGGGTTCCATGCTCAACACGGCCAAGAACTTTCTCGAGCAGGCGCCATGGATGTCTCTCGCGCCGGGTGCCGCGATCTTTCTCGTCGTGCTTGGCTTCAACATGCTCGGCGATGGCCTGCGCGACGCACTCGATCCGCGTGAGGAATAGGTCGAAGCTCGAGATCCGGAGACGGACATGACATATTCCATCGTCGCCCGCGATGCCGCCACGGGTCAGTTCGGCATCGCAGTGGCAAGCCGCTTCTTCGCCGTCGGTGCCCTGGTGCCGCACGTGCGCGGCGGGCGTGCGGCGGTGGCGACGCAAGCCTTCGTCAATCCGCGCATCGGCCTCATCGCCGCCGATCGTATCGCCGCCGGCGAGGCCGCCCCCGGGGTGCTCGCCGCGCTCCTCGCCGAGGACGAAGGCCGCGACCACCGCCAGGTACACATGATCGACGCGGCCGGCCGTATCGCCGCCCATACCGGCGCCCGCTGCATCGATTGGGCTGGCCAGGTCTCGGCCGACGGCGTGTCCGTCGCCGGCAACATGCTTGCAGGACCGGACGTCGTCCGCGCCGCGCTCGCGAGCTATCTGGCGCACGCTGCCCTCTCCTTGCCGGAACGCCTGATGACCGCCATGGAGGCCGGCGAGGCGGCGGGTGGCGACAAGCGCGGGCGCCAATCGGCTGCGCTGCGCGTCCATCGCGGCGAGGATTATCCCTGGGGCGACATCCGCGCCGACGACCATGGCAACCCGCTCGCCGAGTTGCGTCGCCTCTACGATGTCGCGCACGAGCGGTTTCTGCATTTCGCAGATGCCATGGCAACGCGGGAGAATCCGTCAGGGCTTCGAGACCGCAGTAGTCTCGATCTTCGGATCGCAGAGGAGGAACGCCGACGTGCCGCCGCCGGCATTCCGAGCCGCTCCCTCGCGACGCCACTGCCGCCGACGTGAGGTGGACGTGGTCGTAAGCCGCCGGTGCAGAGCCGTATACTTGCCGCGGGACGCTCAATTCATTGCCGTTCGCGTGCAATGGAGGCTATCGTGACGCGACGAGGGCGATCAGAACCCTCGGCAGCCGCGGCGGTGGTGCCTGACAGAAGCGGCAACGTGCGGTCGCGCGAGGCACGTGACGAGCAATATTGAGGCAAGCGCAGCCGCCGTCGGACTGACATATAATAGCGCACGCGGCGCCCTGGGCGCGGTGTGGCAAGGGTGAAAGCGCTCAGTGACAGGGAGTTGCCAGACATGCAGAGCACTATGAGAGTCTTCTTCGCGGCGGCCTTGGCCGCGCTGGCGTGTGTGCCGGCACACGCCCAGAAGCCCGGCGGGACGCTCGTCCAGATCACCCAGCCGGAGCCACCGAACCTCGCACCTTATATCTCGACCTCGGGACCGATCGGCCAGGTGACGGCCAAAGTCTTCGATGGCCTGCTCGAGTACGATTTCAACCTCAAGCCGCAGCCCGGCCTCGCCGAGAGCTTCACGGTAGCACCCGACGGCAAGACGATCACCTTCAAGCTGCGCAAGGGCGTGACGTTCCACGACGGCAAGCCGTTCACATCCGCGGACGTGAAGTTCACTTTCCTCGACGTGCTGAAGAAGGTTCATCCGCGCGGCATCGCCACCTTCCGCGAGGTGACCGACATCGAGACGCCGGATGCCAATACAGCGATCTTCAAGCTCGCCAAGGCGGCGCCCTACATGATGATGGCGTTCTCCGGATACGAGAGCCCGATCCTGCCGAAGCATGTCTACGGCGCCGGTGACATCAAGACTCACGCCAACGCCAACAAGCCGATCGGAACCGGTCCGTTCAAGTTCGTCGAGTGGCGGCGTGGCGAGTTCGTTCGTCTCGACAAGCACAAGGGCTACTGGCGCCAGGGCCGACCGTTCCTAGACCGCATCGTCGTGCGCTTCATCTCGGATGCCTCGACGCGCACCGCCGTGCTGGAGAAGGGCGAGGCGCATGTCGCCGGCTTCGGAGCAGTGCCCTACAACGACGTGAAGAAGCTCGCTGCACTGCCGTCGCTCGAAGTGACGACCAAGGGCTACGAGATGATCTCGCCGATCGTCGAACTCGTCATCAACACCAGGAAGCCGCCGTTCGACAACGCGAAGGTGCGCCAGGCGATCAACTATGCGGTGGACCGCAAGTTCGTGATCGAGAACGTCTGGTTCGGATTCGGCAAGCCGGCGACAGGACCGATCAGCTCGAACTTTGCGCCGTCCGGCCTCTACAGCGCCGGCGTCGACTATTCGGCCGCCGACCGCATCGAGCGCGCCAACAAGCTGCTCGACGAGGCCGGCTTTCCGAGGAAGGCCGACGGCTTCCGCTTCGAGATGGTCCACGATATCACGCCGTACGGCGAGGAGTGGCAGCGCTTCGGCGAGGCGGTCCAGCAGGCGCTCGCCAAAGTCGGCATCAAAGCGACGCTGCGCTACGAGGACGTCGCCAAGTGGTTGAAGCGCATCTACACCGACTATGACTATGATATGAGCTCCAACTTCCTTTACAATCTCTCCGATCCGGTGCTCGGCGTGCATCGTGCCTTCCACTCGGACCGGATCAAGCCCGGCACCGTGTTCGTCAACGGCGCCCGCTGGTCGAGCGCTGAAACCGACGACATCATGAACAAGGCGACGAACGAGCCGGACCAGGGCAAGCGCGCCGCACTATACAAGGCGCTCGTCCAGAAGACGTCCGAGGCGAGCCCTGTGGTCTACGTCCACGAATTGCGCTTCCCGACGATCCTCAACAAGCGCTTCAAGAACGTGATCACCACGCCGCTCGGTATCTACGGCAACTTCGCCAACGCCGGGCGCGAGTGACACACGAGAAGCGGGAGCCCGGCGGTTAGACGCCGGGCTCCCTGTCGTACCGGCGGGGCTCTGTCCCGCATGCGCGAAGGTGGACGCGGAATGAGCGGGTCGGCGCTCGGCAGATATATCCTCTGGCGCCTCGTGCAGACCGTGCCGGTCGTGCTCGGCGTCGCTATCCTGAATTTTCTGCTCCTGCAACTCGCCCCCGGCGATCTCGCCACCGTGCTGGCCGGCGAAGCCGGCGGCGCGCCGAAAGAATACATCGATCAACTTCGCGCTCGCTTCGGCCAGGATCAGCCGGTCTTGGTCCAGCTCATGCGTTATCTCGGCAATCTGGTCGTTCTCGATCTCGGCTACTCGTTCCGCCAGAGCGCACCGGTGCTCGAGCTCCTTCTCGCCCGCCTCTGGCCGACCCTGCTGCTGATGGGTGCGACGCTCACCGTTTCGCTCGGCATCGGCGTCGCCATGGGGCTGCTCGCCGCGCTCTGGGTGAGAACCTGGAAGGACCACGTCATCTCGGTCGCGGCGATCATCTTCTATGCGACGCCGCTGTTCTGGATCGGACTGATGTTGATCCTGGTCTTCTCGATCTACCTCGACTGGTTCCCGACATCGGGCATGGAGGACGTCGTAGCCTTCAATGAAGGCTGGGCACGGGTTGTCGACATCGCGCACCATCTGGTGCTGCCGACCATCACGCTCTCGATGTTCTACCTGGCGCTCTACGCCCGCCTGATGCGCGCCTCGATGCTCGAGCAGCGCGGCCTCGACTACGTTACGACCGCGCGCGCCAAGGGGCTGACCGAGCGTCAGATCACCACGCGGCACGTGTTCCGCAATGCGCTGCTGCCCGTGGTCACCATGGCCGGCATTCAGTTCGGCAGCCTGCTCGGCGGCTCGGTGGTCGTGGAAAGCGTCTTCGCCTGGCCGGGCCTCGGCCAGCTGGCCTACCAGTCGTTGTTCGCACGCGACTTCAATCTGCTCCTCGGCATTTTCTTCCTTTCGGCCTGCCTCGTCGTGATCGTGAACCTGATCGTCGATCTGGTCTACGTGTTGCTCGATCCGAGAATCAGGATCGGGTAGGCCGCGATGAAATCCTTCTGGAAGCGCTTCCTCGCCAATCCGCGCGTTATCGCAGGCCTCGCCTGGCTCGGCGTCGTCGTGCTCGTCGCGCTGTTCGCCGATCTCGTTGCGCCGCGCGATCCCTTCGCGATCGTCGACAAACCATTCCTGAGGCCGCTCGGGGCGTACCTGCTCGGCACCGACAGCCTCGGTCGCGACGTGCTCGCCGGCCTCCTGCACGGTGCACGCACGACGCTGCTGATCGCTATCCTCTCGACGCTGGCGGCTGTCGCCTTCGGCACGCTTGTCGGCGCCGTAGCCGGCTACTATGGCGGCCTCGTCGACGACGTGTTGATGCGGTTGACGGAATTCTTCCAGACGATCCCTTCGTTCCTGTTCGCCATCGTGCTCATCGCGATCCTGTCGCCCTCGGCGATGAACTTGGTCATCGCCATCGCGACGGTGAGCTGGCCGCCGATCACGCGTGTCGTTCGCGCCGAAGTGCTCTCGGTCAAATCACGTGAGTTCGTGCAGGCCGCTGTCGTCGCAGGCCAGCGCGACAGCGCCATTCTGATTACCCAGGTACTGCCGAACACGCTCTCGCCGCTGATCGTGACCGGCTCGCTGCTCGTCGCCACCGCGATCCTCATCGAGAGCGCGCTCTCATTCCTCGGGCTCGGTGCGCCGAACCAGATGAGCTGGGGCTTCATGATCGGCGCCGGCCGCTCGTTTCTGCGCGACGCGTGGTGGCTGGTCACCGTGCCGGGCATCGCCATCCTCGTAACCGTGCTTTCGATCAATCTCGTCGGCGAAGGCCTCAATGATGCGCTGAACCCGAGGCTCGCCGACCTATGAGCGAGGCCGTCCTCCACATCGAAGGCCTCACCGTGGCGCTGCCGGACTGGTCCGATCGCCGCCACGCCGTATCGGACGTCACGCTCGACGTGCGCCGTGAGGAGATCGTCTGCGTCGTCGGAGAGTCGGGCTCCGGCAAGTCGATCATGGGCAAGTCGATCCTCGGCCTGCTGCCGCGCCCGCACGTGCGCGCGACGGCCGGACGCATCCTGTTCGAGGGGCGCGATCTCCTCACCCTTGGCGACGACGAGATGCGCCAGCTGCGCGGCGGGCGCATCGCCATGATATTCCAGGAGCCGATGACGGCGCTGAACCCGCTGATGAAGGTCGGCCGCCAGATCGACGAAGTGCTGGAAGTTCACACCGCGATGAAGCCCGCCGAGCGGCGCGCGCGCGTGCTCGACCTGATCCGCGACGTGCACCTGCCGGAACCGGAGCGGATCGTCGGCAGCTATCCCCATCAGCTCTCGGGCGGCCAGCGCCAGCGCATCGTCATTGCGATGGCGCTGGCGCTCGAGCCGGCGCTGATCATCGCCGACGAGCCGACCACCGCGCTCGATGTGACGACACAGGCGCAGATCCTCCATCTGATGAAGGAGCTGCAGCGTGCGCACGGCACTTCCGTGATGTTCATCACGCACGATTTCGGCGTCGTCGCCGAGATCGCCGATCGTGTCGTGGTGATGCGTCACGGCGAGGTCGTCGAGGCGGGACCGGCAGCCGACGTTCTCGGCGCGCCGACGGCGGACTACACGAAGGCGCTCGTCGCCGCGGTGCCGGGCCTGAAGCCGCGCCCGCGTGACAGCGCCGAGCGCGCCGCACCGCTGCTGCAGGTCAGCAATCTCGAGAAGACCTATACCGCGCAGGTCGGCCTGTTCGGCGGTGCCGCTCGCAAGGTGCGCGCGGTGTGCAACGTCAGCCTTGAGCTCGAGCGGCAGAGTTCACTCGCGCTGGTTGGCGAGTCGGGGTCGGGCAAGTCGACGCTGGCGCGCTGCATCATCGGGCTCGAAGCCCCCGAGGCGGGTGACGTCCTGCTCGACGGCGAGCGCATCTCGGGGCTCAGTCGCGAGCAGATGCGCCCGTACCGCCGCCATATGCAGATGGTGTTCCAGGATCCGTTCGCATCGCTCAATCCGCGCCAGCGCGTCGGCGACATCATCGCGCTCGGGCCGATGATACAGGGTGTGCCGAAGTCGGAGGCGCACGCCGAAGCGCGCGAGCTGCTCTCGCTCGTCGGCCTCAAGCCGGAGAGCGCCGAGCGCTATCCCCACGAATTCTCGGGCGGCCAGCGACAGCGCATCGGTATCGCCCGGGCACTGGCCGTGAAGCCGAAGCTGATCGTCGCCGACGAGCCGGTCTCCGCGCTCGACGTGTCGGTGCAGAAGCAGGTGCTCGACCTGCTCAATCAACTACGCAAGCAATTCGGCCTGTCGATGCTGTTCATCACGCACGACTTGCGCGTCGCAGCCACCGTCTGCGAGGAGATCGCCGTCATGCAGCACGGCGAGATCGTGGAGCGCGGACCGACGGCGGAGATCTTCACCACGCCCCGCCACGCCTATACGCGAAGCCTGCTGGACGCCGTTCCAGGCAAGGAATGGATCAGCAGTCTCGGCTAGGCGCGAGTGGCGACCAGCGCCACGCTCTTGACCTGCGCGTAGACCGCATCGCCCGGCGCGAGCGCCAGCGCAGAGAGCGAGCGGCGGGTGATGCGCGCGACGATGCGGCAGCCCCCGCCGTCCCGACCGAGCGCCAGGATGATGCTGACCTGAGGCTCTGCCGGATCGCCCTCGACCGCGACGATGCGGGCAGCCAGAACGTTGGCGATCGTCGTGTCGGTCGCCGCCGACCGCGCTAGACTGACGTCGGATGCGGCGATCCGCAGGCGGCGACGGGAGCCGAGCGTACCGCGCAGGCCAGGCACGACGAGACGGCCACCCGCAACATCGACGTCGGTGAGCATGAAGTGCCGGTCGTGTGCGGCGACGGTTCCTTCGATGACGACGGTCGCCTCCGGCGCCGTCAGCATCGGCAGTGCCGGATCGGTCTGGAGCTCCGCCAGCGGGCCCGCCGCCAGAACTTCTCCTGCCCGCATCAGCACCAGCCGCTCGGCCAGTCGCTCGACCTCGGCGGCATCGTGGCTGACGTAGATGATCGGCACCGCGAAATGCGCGTGCAGCATCTCGAAATAGGGAAGGATGTCCTCCTTCGTGGCCTGGTCGAGTGCAGAGAGCGGCTCGTCCATCAGGAGAATGCGCGGCGAGGATAGCAGCGCGCGGCCGACCGCGACGCGCTGGCGCTCGCCTCCAGAGAGCGCCGTCGTCGCCCGGTCGAGCAAGTGCGCGATACCGAGCAGTTCCGCGATCTCCTGGAGGGCGGGGTCGGCGAGCACGGACGAGGCGACGCGGCGCGCGCCGTAGAGCAGGTTGTCGCGAACCGAGAGGTGCGCGAACAGGCTCGCCTCCTGGAATACGTAGCCGACATGCCGGCGATGGGGCGGCACGAACACGCCGCGTGCCGTGTCCTGCCAGATCTCTCCCGCGACGGCCACGCGGCCCGGAATGCGCGTGAGACCGGCGAGTGCGCGCAGTACCGTCGTTTTGCCGCAGCCGGACGGGCCGAAGATCGCGGTCACGCCGCGCGCTGGCAGCTCGAAGCGTGCGTCGAGCCTGAAGGTGCCGAGTGTGCCGGCCAGATCCATCGAGATCGTATCGGCGGGGGCGGCGCTCATCGGCCCGGCCGTGACATGCGCTTCTCGAGCACGAACATGGCGAGAATGACCAGGAACGAGAACACGACCATACCACCGGCGAGCATGTGGGCCTCGGACCAGCGCTGCGTCTCGACAAAGTCGTAGATGGCGACGGACAGCAGCTTGGTCTGGCCCGGAATGTTTCCGCCGATCATCAGCACGACACCGAACTCTCCGACGGTGTGCGCGAAGCCCAGCACTGCGGCCGTCATGAAGCCGGGGCGGGCGAGCGGCACGGCCACCGTCCAGAAGGCATCCCATGGCGGGGCGCGCAGCGTCGCCGCCACCTCGAGCGGTCGATCACCTACCGCTTCGAAGGCATTGCGGATCGGCTGCACGACAAAGGGCAAAGAGTAGATCACCGAGCCGAGCACGAGGCCCTCGAAGGTGAAGGCGAGCGTGCGCGCCCCCCAGAGGGAGGCGATCGCGCCGCCGGGACCACTCGGCCCGAAGGCGATCAGCAGGTAGAAGCCGAGCACTGTTGGCGGCAGGACCAGCGGCATCGCGACGACAGCGGCGACGCCTTCCTTCCAGCGTGCCTTGGAGCGTGCCAGCCACCACGCGACCGGCGTACCGACGATGAGCAGAAGAATGGTGGCGATCGTGGCCAGCGCGAGCGTCAGGCGGATCGGCGACCAGAGTTCCTCGCTGGCGAGCACGTGGGCACCACCGCCGTCAGTCGGCTACGCCATAGCCGTACCTGAATATCACGGCGCGCGCCTCTGGCCCTTTCAGGAATGCAAGGAACGTCCGCGCAGCCGTGTTGCCGGCGCCCGGTTTGAGCAGCACCGCGTCCTGCGCGATGGGCTTGTACATGCGCTCCGGCACTTCCCAGCGCGAGCCACCTCGGACCTTGACGACCTGACTCTTGGCAACGAAGCCGAGTTCCGCATTGCCGGTATCGACGAACTGGAACGCCTGGGCAATGTTGTTGCCCTGCACGATCTTCGACTGCATCTGGTCGTAGACGCCGAGCGCCTTCATGGTCTCGACCGCTGCTGCACCGTAGGGAGCCGTGGCCGGATTGGCGATGGAGATCTTCTTGAAGCGACCGGCCCTGATCGTACCTTCGCCGTCGACGAGTCCCGGCGACTTGCTGAACAGCACGAGGCGGCCGACCGCATAGGTGAAGGTGGTATCGGTGACGGCGTAACCGGTCGCAACGGCTTTGGCCGGCGTCTTGGCATCGGCGGCAAGGAAGACGTCGTACGGCGCGCCCTGTGAAATCTGTGCATAGAGCTGGCCCGTCGCGCCGAAGCTCGCCACCACCTTGTGGCCATGCGCCTTCTCGAACGCCGTCGCGATTTCCTTGACGGGCGCGGTGAAGTTGGCGGCGACGGCGATCCTGACCTCGCCCGCGCTCGCCGAAGTGCCGACAGTGGCCAGCAGGACGCCGAACATGAGGAAGGTTTTCAGGCGAACGAGCGGCATGGTGATACCTCCGGCAGCGATATGAACGACCGAACCTATCGCACCGGGCCGGCGGCGTGGCAAGCGCTATTTTCCTTCGTACATATCGGCCGACATCCCGCTGTGACGCCTGCGCCGCACGAACGTCTTGCGCCTTCCAGATAGCCCGCGTGCAGCAGCGCCATTGCTCCCGTCCGACCGATCTCATTTACTGTTGCGGGCGCGGCTGGCCGCATCGACCGCAGCAACGCGCAAAGCGGCGCGCATCAGAGGAGGATGTGGTGGGCAAGCTCGTCAGCGCGGCCGAGGCCGTCGGGCGTATCGGCGACGGCGCCGTCGTCACCGTCTCCTCGTCGTCCGCGCTCGGCTGCCCGGATCTCGTGCTGAAGGCGCTCGGCGAGCGCTTCGCGACCGAGGGCCATCCGCGCGGTCTTACCACGCTGCACCCGATCGCTGCCGGCGACATGTACGGCGTCAGGGGCATCGACCACATCGCGCAGGAAGGCCTGCTCGCGCGCGTCATCGCCGGCTCATACCCGTCGGGTCCGTCGAGCCTGCCGATGCCGGCGATCTGGCGGATGATCGTCGAGGATCGCGTGGCGGCCTACAACGTGCCATCCGGCATCCTGTTCGACATGCACCGTGAAGCGGCGGCGCGCCGGCCGGGCGTGTTGACGGCCGTCGGCCTCGACACCTTCGTCGACCCGGATCGCGAAGGCTGCGCCATGAACCCGAGGGCAGAGGCCGCGCCCATCGTGGCCCGCGTCGCTTTAGCCGGCCGGACCTGGCTGCACTTCCCGAACATCGCGCCCGATGTCTGCATCCTGCGTGCGACCACGGCCGACGAGCGCGGCAACCTCACCTACGAGCACGAGGGTGCCTACCTCGGCGGGCTGGAGCAGGCGATCGCCACCCGCAACAATGGTGGCTTGGTCATCGCGCAGGTCAAGCGCGTGACCGCCGCCGGCAGCCTGCGCCCCCACGACGTGCGCGTGCCGGGCCATCTCGTCGATCTCATCGTCATCGATCCGGACCAGAAGCAGACGTGCGAGACACCGTACGACCCGGCGATCTCGGGTGAGGTGATCCGGCCGTGGTCGAGTTTCTCTCTCGCCGAGCACGGCATCGAGAAGGTGATCGCGCGCCGCGCCGCCATGGAGCTGAAGCGCGGCATGACCGCCAACCTCGGCTTCGGCATCTCGGCGCTGGTGCCGCGCATTCTGCTGGAAGAGGGCCACCCCGAGGCGGTGACGTGGGCAATTGAACAAGGCGCGGTCGGCGGTATGCCGCTCACCGGTTTCGCATTCGGCTGCGCGTCCAACGCCGACGCCTTCGTCCCTTCGCCGCAGCAGTTCATCTACTTCCAGGGAGGCGGCTTCGACATGTCGTTCCTGTCGTTCCTCGAGATCGACGTCGACGGCAACGTCAACGTTTCCAAGCTCGGCAAGAAGCCCTATCTGACGGCCGGCGCTGGCGGCTTCGTGGATATCACCGCGCACGCGCGCAAGATCGTATTCTCCGGATGGTTCGAGGCCGGCGCCGAGGTCGCGCTGTCCGACAGCGGGGTCGAGGTACGCAAACCGGGCCGGTTCCCGAAGCTGGTCGAGCGGGTCGAGCACGTCACGTTCTCGGGGCGACGGGCGAAGGAGACCGGCCAGGATGTCATGTACGTCACCGAGCGCTGTGTGATCCGTCTCACGCACGAAGGGCTCGTCGCTACCGAGATCATGCCGGGCATCGTGCCAGGGACCGACATCGTCGCGGCATCGCAAGGGCGCGTGCGCGTGGCACCGGATGCGCGCACGATGCCGCCCGCACTTTTCGCCAGAGACAGGATGGGATGGACACCATGAACGATGCCACAAGCGCCGTGCGGCTCGAGCTTCGCGGCAAGATCGCGGAGCTCCGCCTCGACAATCCCACCAAGCTCAACGCATTTACCGCGGACATGCTGGCCGATCTGGCACGCCACCTCGACGCAGTCGACCGCATGCGCGAGGTGGCCTGCGTGCTGCTGACTGCCGAAGGTGAACGGGCATTCTGCGCCGGTGCCGACATCATCGCCTGGGGAGCGCTGACGCCAGCCGAGTTCTCGCGCCGCTGGGTGCGCGATGGTCATCGTATTTTCGATCGGCTGGCGCGGCTCACCAAGCCGACCATCGCTGTCATGAAGGGGCATGCGTTCGGCGGCGGCCTCGAACTCGCGGCCACTTGCGACATCCGCGTGATGGCGCCGAAGGCCACCATCGCTCTGCCCGAGGCCGGCGTCGGCATCGTACCCGGCTGGTCCGGCACGCAGCGCCTGACGCGACTGCTTTCGGAGCCGGTGGTCAAGGAGATGGCGTTGTTCGGCCGTCGCATCGGCGCCGAGCGGGCGCTGGCACTCGGCTTCGCCGCCGAAGTCGCCGATGATCCGTTGGCCGCCGCCGAGTCGATCGCAGCGCGTGCCGTCGAGCTTTCGCCGCGCGCCGTCGAAATCGCGAAATCGATGATCCATGCCGCTCGGGGCGAGGACACCGCCGCGATGATCGATGCGCTCGGCAGCGCCGCCGTTTCCGCGACCGCCGATCGCGACGAGGGCGTGGCCGCCTTCCGCGAGAAGCGGAAGCCGAGCTTCAGCGGCGATTGAGCTGTACGTCTAGCCGTCCGCTGCGAGCGTCGGATCGTGCGGGCTCCGGTTTTCACCGATCGACAGTGCGCATATGCGCGACAGGTGTACGTAGGCAAGGCCGGTCTCCTCGGCCCAGGCGTTGAACTGCGTCTGTACCTTGGCGAGGTCGCGCTTCGACTTCGCCTCCTCGCCGATGTCCAGACCGGCCTCACGCAGGCAGGCGACCACGTCCTTCGACGTGACGAAGCCGTCCCAGCCCAGAAAGCGCAACAGCATCTGCCCAGTGTTGCCGCCGAGGCGGTTGCCACGTTTGGCGAGTATATCGAGCAGCCCCACCTCATCGGCCGAGGGCCAGCCGGCGAGGAACCGGCCGAAGCTGCCGTGCTCGCGCGCAATTGCCTGTACGAAGTGCGCGTTCTCGCGCACCGACATTATCTTCTGGCCGTTGCGCACGATGCGCGTGTCGCTCGCGAGCCTGTCCCAATAGTCGTCCGGCTCGAGCGACAGTCGGCCGGGCTCGAAGCCCAGGAAAGCCGATTCGAAGCCGGTCCATTTGGCCTCGATCACGCTCCATGCGAAGCCGGCGGAGAATACGCGCCGGGTCATCTCGGCGAGCACGCGGTCGTCCGTCAGTCGCGCGAGGGCCTTCGGCTCAGGCCTCGGCGGCAGCAGCTTCGCGAGCGCTTCGGCGCCGCCCTTGCGCCGCTCGGCGCGGGCGCGGATTTCCCTGAACGACGTCATTGCCGATGCTCCGTCATCATGGCGAACCGCCGAGGCCGACTCACATAGCTGCGCGCAGCCCTGCCCAACCGGTGCGCAGCCTCGACCAGCGATGACCTGTCGTAGCCGGAGAAGCCGAGCACGAATCCGTCCAGGCCCCGCTGGTCGAAGCGGGTTTCGGAGAGCAGGCGCGCCTCGATGCCGGCCGCGGTGCGGATCTGCACGCCTGCCTCACGTGGCAATCCGGCTGGCAGCATGGCGACAAGGTGCAGTCCCTGCGCCGGCCGCCCCACCTCCAGCGCGCCAGCCGAAGCGTCGCGCAGCGTCGCCGCCACCACATCGCGCGCCTCGCGATAGCGCGGTCGCATGCGGCGGACGTGGGCGGCGAGCAGACCGTCGGCAATGAGATCGGCAACGGCGTCCTGCATGAAGCGCGGTGGAAAGCGGTCGTGCGTGGCGCGGACGGCGACCACGCGCGCGACCAGTGCCGGCGGCAGCACCACGTAGGCGAGGCGAAGCGCAGCAAAAAGCGTCTTCGTGAAGGTGCCGAGATAGATCACCCGCGACGAGCCGAGACCGGCGAGCGCGGTCAGTGGCGGGCCCGCGTAGCGGAACTCGCTGTCGTAGTCGTCCTCGATGACATAGGCTCCCGCCGATTCTGCCCATTCGAGCAGGGCGACGCGCCGCGCCATGGTGAGCGAGACACCGCTCGGGAACTGATGCGAGGGCGTGACGTAGGCGGCGCGCGCCGCCGGGCCGAGCCTGCGGCCGGCGGCGACATCGAGACCTTCGGCGTCGACCGGTACCGGCACCGCGATGCGGCCCGTCGCCTCGAGCGTACGTCGCGATGCACCGTAGCCGGGATCCTCCATCCATACTGCGTCTCCGGGTTCGAGGAGCGCCTCGATGCAGAGCCGCAGTCCCGACTGCGTGCCGTTGACGACGAGGATCGCGCCTGGGTCGCAGCGGACGCCTCGTTGAGCAGCGAGATGCCGGGCGATCTCGGCGCGCAGGTGGGCACTGCCACGCGGGTCGCCGTAGCCGAGCTGTTCCGGCGTGGCGGCGACGATGCGCCGGCGCACGGCGTTGGCGAGCCGGCGGAGCAGCGCTGCATCTGTGAGCGTGTTCCCGAGCGCGAATGGCCGTGGCGCCGGAAACTCTGGCGCATACTGGTCCGGCGGAGTGAGCGATGGCCCTGGGCTCGGCAACTGCGCGGCGACGAACGTGCCGGAGCCGTGTCTAGCCTCGATCAGGCCGTCGCTCATGAGACGCTCGTAGGCCGCCACGACGCCGTTGCGCCGAACGCCGAGCACTTCTGCCAGCGCGCGGCTCGACGGCAGCCGCGCGCCCGATGCGACGAGACCGGCAAGGATAGCCTCGCGCAGCGCCGCGCTGACACGCTCGCCCTGGTCGCGGATCGCCGGATCGAGACGGATCGGCAGTTCTGCGACGGTCCGGCGGGGCCGCAAAGTGGTTGCCACGAATGACCTCGAAGTGGACCTTCTGGCGACCACTCTCGACGTGGCATGCTCTCCTGTCAACGCCACGCCAGATACCGCCGAGAGCATGACAGGATATCCGACATGAAGACCGTACGCGTGACCTGCGCCCACGACTGCCCGTGCATGTGCTCGCTGATCGCCGAGGTCGAGGGCGATCGCATCGTCAAGCTCTCGGGCGACCCCGAACAGCCGTTCACCGCGGGTTTCGCCTGCGCCAAGGTCAACCGTGACGCGGAAGTCGTCCACTCGCCCGATCGCATCAGGACACCCTTGCGGCGTATCGGCGCCAAGGGCGAAGGCCGTTTCGCGGCGATCACCTGGAACGAGGCGCTGGACGAGATCGAGACGCGCTGGAAGGCGATCCTCGCCGAGGACGGTCCGCTGGCACTGCTCGGCTACGCCTACAGTTCGCACCAGGGCCAGATCAACCGGCACCTTCCCAACGCGTTCTTTCACGCGCTCGGATCCAGCCGCCTGATGGCCGGCACGGTGTGCGACACCTGCGCCGACGCCGCCTGGGAAGCCTCCCTCGGTCCGGTCGGCTGCATGGATCCCGACGACATCGCGCATTCCGAGTTGATCGTCGTGTGGGGGTCCGATCTCAAGGCGGTGAATGTGCACCTCTGGCAGAAGGCCGAGCAGCGACAGCGCCAGGGGGTGCCGGTCGTCGTGATCGACCCCTGCCGCAATCGTACCGCCGACAGCGCCGACTGGTATCTGCCGATCCGGATCGGCACTGACGCCGCGCTCGCCCTCGGCGTCGCCCACGTGCTGGCGCGCGACGGCAAGTGCGACGAGGCCTATCTCGCCGCCAACACCGTCGGCTGGGACAAGTGGAAGCGCGAGGTCGTGGCCCGCTTCCCGCCCGACAGGGTCGCGGAGATCACCGGTCTCGCCGTGGCCGACGTCGAGCGGCTGGCGGCGATGTATGGAGCGACGAAGCGGTCTTTCCTGCGCATCGGATGGGGCATGACGCGGGTGGCCCGCGGCGGACAGGCGCTACGCGCGGTCGCGACGCTGCCGGCGATCACCGGTGCTTATGGCGTGAAAGGCGGCGGTGCTTTCTCGGTCACAGCCGGCTCGATCGAACTCAACTTCCAGCAGTTACGCAAGCCGTCGGGGCCGGCCCAGACTCGCGAGGTCAATCACAGCTTGCTCGGCGAAGCGCTTCTGACGACGAGAGATCCGCCGATCCGCGCGCTCTTCATCGCCTCCAACAACCCGGCCGTGACCTGCCCCGACGTGCGTCGCGTCAAGCAGGGCCTTGCACGCGAGGATCTGTTCACGGTCGTGCATGATCCGATGTTGACCGACACCGCCAGGCTCGCCGACATCGTGCTGCCGGCGACTACGTACCTGGAGACCTCCGACCTCTATCGCGGCTATGGCAGCTACTACATCCAGTTCGCGCCGGCCGCCGTGCCGCCGCAGGGTGAGGCGTGGTCGAACATGCGCCTCGCCCAGGAACTGGCTCGCCGCTTCGGCGTCAATGACGAAGTGTTCCGCCTGTCGCCCGACCAACTCCTGCCGCGGTTCTTCGACGGCGCAAAGGGCTCGGCTGCGCGGATCGACCCGAAGCGTCTGCTCGACCATCGTGCGGTCAAGGCGGCGCCGGAAGGCGTCGGCCAGGAATTCCGGACCAAGTCCGGCAAGCTCGAGATATATTCGAGCGATCTTGCCGCAAAGGGCATTGCACCGATGCCTGTCTGGGAGGCCGATCCGGAGGAGGAGCGCGACGCCGCGCGCTGGCCGCTCCGGCTGCTCACCACGCCCGGCTATTTCCAGTCGCACACTGCCTTCTCGGCCAATGCGTTCCTCAGGAAGCGCGAAGGTGTGCCGAGCTGCGTGCTCCACCCGGAGGAGGCGGCCCGCCGTGGCCTCGCAACTGGCCAGAAGGTGCGGCTGTTCAACGAGCTCGGCGAGGTCGGCCTCGTGCTCAAGGTCAGTGACGAGGTTCGGCCGGGCGTCGCGCTTGTACAAGGCCAGCGCCCTGAATCCGAGGCCGTGCACGGTACGATCAACAATCTCTGCGCCGCGCGCCTGACCGATATCGGCGCCGGTGCAACATATCAGAGCACCTTTCTCGAGGTTGAGGCGTGGCCTGGTTCGGCTAAGCTCGTGGCGGCTGAATAGGCAACCCGGCGGGCAAGGGGGAAGTCAACATGACGGTCGGCGAACTTTCCTCCAGATCGGCGCATGAACTGAGATCGCTCGTCGCGGAACGTCGTGTCTCGCCGGTCGAGATCGTGGAGGATGTTCTCAGCCACGTCGACATGCTGCAGCCGAAGTTGAACGCGTTCGTGTTGGTCGATCACGAGGGGGCACGCAAAGCAGCCCGTCAGGCCGAGGCGGCGTTGATGCGCGGCGACCTTCTTGGACCGCTGCACGGCGTGCCGGTCACCGTCAAGGACAACGCGGCGGTGGCCGGGTTTCCCGTGCGCAAGGGCTCGCGGCTGACAGACGCGACGCCGGCCGCAGGCGACTCCGTCGCCGTCGATCGCCTGCGCAAGGCCGGGGCGATCATCGTCGGCAAGACCGCCATGCCGGAGCAGGGATGGATCGCGACCTCGACGAGCCCGCTCACCGGCGCGACGCACAACCCGTGGCGCCACGGCTACACGTCGGGTGGTTCCTCGGCAGGTGCCGCAGCACTCGCCGGCGCGGGCTGCATCCCGCTGCACCTTGGCACGGACGGCGCCGGGTCGGTGCGCCTGCCCGGCCACTTCTGCGGTGTCGTCGGCTTCAAGCCGACCTACGGCACGGTGCCCTACACTCCGACCTTCAACAACAACGCCATCTCGCATATCGGGCCGATCGCACGCACGGTTGCCGACGCCGAGCTGATGCTAGAGGTGATGGCCGGGCCGCACCCGCTCGATCCGGGCTCTCACCCGCTCGGCTACCGCGCTGAGAAAGGGCCGCGCAGCATCCGCGGCATGCGCATTGCGTGGAGCGCCGATCTCGGCCACGCGCGTGTCGACCCTGAAGTGGCGGCGATCGTCGACGCCGCGGTCAACGCACTCGCCGACCTCGGCGCCGTTGTCGAGCCGGTGACACCGGCCTGGGGGCCGAAGGGCCGAGACCTCGAGCGTATGATGTGGGGCGCATGGCTGCCGCCGCTGCGGCCGGCAGATCCCGAAAGCAAGGCAGAGATGGATCCCGCGCTCGCCGCCTGCATCGACGAGTACGGCGACATGAGCTGGGAGGTGATGCAGGCAACCCTCGGTCGCAGGCTTGCTTATGCCGCCGAGGTCGGCCAATGGTTCGCCGAAGGCTGGGATCTGCTGGTAACACCTGCCGCCTCCGTTGCGGCCTTTCCGAACGGCCTGATCCAGCCTTCGCACTGGCCGGCGGAAACGTGGGACTGGCTCAAGTGGGCCGAGTTCTCCTACCCGTTCAACCTTGCCCACAATCCGGCCGTATCCGTGCCGTGCGGGCTGACGCGCGATGTCCTGCCGGTCGGGCTGCAGATCGTGGCGCCGCGCTATGCCGACCCGATCGTGATGCGCGCGGCCGCCGCCTTCTTGGAGGCGCGCCCGTTCGCTTGGCCTGACCGACTCGGCGAGGCGGACGCCTGAGCCGGCCGACGCCGCACCCCAGCTGGAGGCGCTCAGACACCGCCGCGCAGCGGACCGCTGACGCTCAGGCGATCCTCGATGCGCTTCACTCCGTCGGTCTCCTCGACGAGGGTCAGCAGTGCGCGATGCTGATCGTTGGAGGAGACGAGGCCCCACAGCTCGACGACACCGTCGTTGACCGACAGGTTCAGGTAGCTGTCGTTGAGCCAGGGCTGGTCGTGCATACGCTCGCGCAGCACCTTGAGAAGCGACGCGTTGTCGATCTTGCGCTCGGCCCTGGTCACTTTTGCGCTGGACAGGGCTCGCACGAGGTCGCCGCGCGAGACGATTCCGGCGAGACGGCCATCCTCGAGCACCGGCACGCGTTTGATGTGATGGCGATCGAGAATGTCGGCGACATCCGCGAGATCGGCGTCGTGACGCACCGTGACGACCTTGCTCGACATCACGTCGCGCGCCCTCAGTCCATGGGACTTGGCGTACTCACGAGCGGCGGAATCCGCGTCGGCGAAGATGCGGAACCACCACTTCCGTTTCGCCTCGGTGCCGACCTCGGCGCGGTGCATCAGGTCGCTTTCGCTGATGATGCCGACGATGCGTCCGCTCTCATCGACGACGGGCAGGCCACTGATGTGCTTTTCCACCATCAATGCCGCAATCTCGCGCACCGCCGCGTCGGCCTTCACGGTGGCGACGTTGCGGGTCATCACGTCCTGAGCCTTCATCCGAGCCTCCCTGTCCTGAATGTCGAGAATGCTCGCAAGCCGAGCGCCATCCTGCGTTGACGCAGGTCAACGGAGTCGGAGCGGACGGCTTGCAGCGCGGTCGGGCCGTCGGGCCTGCTGCCGGTCGTCACTTCGAGGATGTGGAGCGCGCCGGCCGCGACGACAAGGCAAGGGCGGGCAACTATCCGTCCAGCAGCGGGTCAAAGTGTGCGGCGCACCGCATCCCGCCAGCCGGCGATACGGCGGCGTCGCGTCGCCGCGTCGAGAGCCGGTTGGAACCGGCGATCGCATGACCAGTCGCGCGCGAAGCCAGCCATGTCTGGGCGCGCACCCGCCTTGTAGCCGGCGAGCCAGGCCACTCCGAGTGCCGTCGTTTCGGTGACGACCGGCCGATCGACCGGTGCATCGAGGATGTCGGCCAGCATCTGCATGGTGACGTCGCTCACCACCATGCCGCCATCGACCCGCAGCACCGTCTGCGCCGCACCTTGCCAGTCGTCCCGCATCGCCTCGTAGAGATCGAGCGTCTGATAGCAGACCGAGGCCAGCGCGGCATGCGCGATCTCGGCGCGGCCGGTGTTGCGGGTCAGGCCGTAGAGTGCACCGCGCGCATCCGGGCTCCAATGCGGCGCTCCGAGCCCGGTGAAGGCGGGCACCAGATAGACGGCCTGAGCCGGATCGGCCGCCGCGGCGAGCTGCCCCGATTGGGCGGCATCGTCGATGATGCCGAGCCCGTCGCGCAGCCATTGCACCGCCGCGCCGGCGACGAAGATCGAGCCTTCGAGCGCGTAGCTCGTGACGCCGTCGATGGTATAGGCGACCGTCGTGAGCAGCCGATGGCGCGAGGCAACGCGCGCGGTCCCGGTGTTGATCAGCGCGAAGCACCCCGTGCCGTAGGTCGATTTCATCATGCCCGGTACGAAGCAGGCCTGGCCGATGGTCGCCGCCTGCTGATCGCCGGCGACGGCGCGGATGGCAATGCCGCCGGCCGCGCTGTCGCGGGTCGTGACCGCGAACAGCGAGTCGGTCGGCTTCACCTCGGGCAGCACGGCGCGGGGAATGCGGAACAGGCGCAACAACTCCTCGTCCCAGTCGAGCGTCGTGATGTTGAAAAGCATCGTGCGCGCGGCATTCGTGGTGTCCGTCGCATGCACACGTCCGCCCGAAAGGTGCCAGAGCAGCCAGCTGTCGACGGTGCCAAAGGCGAGTCGGCCGGCTTCCGCGCGGGCTCGCGCGCCGGTCACGTTATCGAGGATCCAGGCAAGCTTGGTCGCCGAGAAATATGGATCGAGCAGCAGGCCGGTGCGTGCCGTCACCTCGGCCTCGGCACCCGCCGACTTGAGTGCACTGCATTGTCCGGCGGTGCGTCGGTCCTGCCAGACGATGGCGCGTGCAACCGGCCGTCCGGTGTCGCGATCCCAGACGATCGTGGTTTCCCGCTGGTTGGCAATGCCGATGGCAGCGATATCGGCGGCGGTCGCATCTGCCGCCGCGAGCGCCGCTGCTATCGTCGCGCGGGTGCCGGCGAGTATCTCGTCCGCGTCGTGCTCGACCAGGCCGGCCGCCGGGTAGTGCTGCATCAATTCCTGCTGGCCGACGCCTCGAATGGCGCCTGCAGCGTCGAATATGATTGCACGACTCGACGTAGTACCCTGGTCGATGGCGAGCACGAGATCAGGCATCGGGTCAGCTTCTCCTCGTGTTCGGGCGCGCGGCCAAGGTGCAGCTCTGGCCGAGACGCGGACGGGCGGTGAGCAAGGCGGCAAACGCCTTTGCTGCGGACCGCCGCCGCGCGTCGACATCCGTCGAGCCCCTGCTCCGCGGGCCGGTGCCATGCACAATCGTTCGATATGGTAAAGCATGCTTGGCTGCCGAGGAATGCGGATTCTGCCGCACCGCAGCAGGCGTCGGAGCGGCCACCGGCCCGGGCTGGATCCGCCCGCTGCCATGCATTGATGACGACAATTCGGGGCACATCGGATAATCTCCCTACCCGGCCGGCGCCGGATCGTCTCCAGTGCGCGGTCGGGGAGGCGAAGGCGCGACTGCGATCGTTTCAGGATAGCAGCGCTGCCGGGCAGGGGGTTTCTTCCAGGTGGCTGGTCGATTGCACGACGTCTCACGGCGGCTCGCCTTGGCGATGTTCGCGCTCGTCGCGACGCTTCTGTCGGCGCCGGTTCATGCCTCCGAGCCCGCATCCCTCAATGCCCGCCGCATCGTGCTCGCCACCGGCTCGCCGCTCGGCATCTATTTCGCGGTCGGCAACGGCATCTGCCGTCTGATCGAGATGCATCACAGCGAGCGCGCGCGAGACGTCCCGTTCCTGTGCGCGGCGACTGCGTCCGCAGGGTCGCTCGCCAATCTGCAGGCGCTGCGCACGGGGCGCGTCGGCTACGCGCTCGTCCAGTCGGACTGGCATCGTCACGCGAGCGAAGGAACAGGCCGCTTCGCCGGCCGGCGCATCGCGCGCATGCGATCCGTCATGTCTCTGCACGCCGAGGTCTTCCATCTGATCGTCGGGCGTGACACCGCCGTTGCGAGCTTCGACGGCCTCGCCGGCCGCCGCGTCAACCTTGGTCCGGCAGGCTCCGGTCATCGCGGCACTTTCGAACAACTGCTCGCTGCGACCGGTCGCACGCCTGATTGGTTCGGCACAGCGATGAGCCTCGACGTCGAGGCGCAGATCCCGGCGCTCTGCACAGGCGACCTGGACGCCATGAGCGTGACCATCGGCATGCCGAGCCGGCTTGTGAGCGAGGCGCTGGAACGCTGCCAAGGTCGCTTGCTCGCTGTCGCCGACGCCGGAAAGCTCATCGCGTCGCAACCCTACTACGTCACCACTACGATTGAGCGCGGAACCTATCCCGGACAGCGCGAGCCGATAGATACCTTCGCACTGCTCGCCACGCTCGTCGCAAGCGGCGACGAGCCCGAGGACACCGTCTACGAACTTGTACGCACGATCTTCGAGCATCTCGACGAGCTGCGGCGCCTGCATCCGGCTCTGGCCGGGCTCGCACCGGCACGGATGGTCGAAGCCGGACTGGCTGCACCACTCCACCCGGGCGCCCGCCGCTACTACGCGGAACGGGGCTGGCTGAAGGACACACGCCGATGAACGACGGCCGATCGAAGGGCATCCAGGCCCGCGCCAGAACGCTGTGGTTCGGACTGCGCGATGCCGCTCGTCGGCCGGTGTCGGCCGACGGCAGCGGCGCGGCGAACACGACCCGCGCCGGTGGCCTGTCGCTGCGCTCCAAGCTGCTCGTGATGCTGCTCGCCACGAGCCTTGTCAGCACTGGTCTCGTGACGTTGATCGGGTTGCGCAACGGCACGAGCACGCTGAGGCGCGAGGTGGAATCCCGGCTGACCAGCCTGAAGAGCGCCAAAAAGGGGCAGGTGGAGCGGTATTTCCGCAATCTCAGTGCCACGTTCGGGGCGTTCGGCAACGACATCGCGATGGTCTCCTCGCTGGCACTTTTGCGCGACGGCTTCGTGGCACTCGGGAGCGACGGCGATGCCAAGGAGCGGCGAGAAAAGCTCGCGCGCTACTACTCGGAAAGCGTCGTCGCGTGGCTCAAGGAGCGTCATGTCGAAGACGTGCGAGCCGATGCGCTGGTCCCGCGCACCGACCGCGGCCAGGAGCTGCAGGCGCTGTTCATCCTCGACAATCCGCAGACCGCACGGCGGCGCTCGGCCCTGAAGGATCATCCGCGCAGCAACCCCTACACTGCGGCCCACAGCATCTATCACGACTGGCTGCGCGACATCGCCGAGCGCTACGAGCTGCGGGATCTCTATCTCATCGATACCGATGGCACGATCCTCTACTCGGTGCAGAAGCAGATCGACCTCGGCACCAGCCTCGTCAACGGACCACACGCGGAGACGGCATTCGGGCGCCTCGTCGCCGAGATGATCCGCAGCCCGAGCCACGGCACGACCCGCTACGCCGACATGTCGTTCTATCGGCCCGCAGGCGGCGCGCCGAGCATGTTCATCGCGACGCCGATCTACGCAAAATGGAAATTCGTCGGCCTTCTCGCCGGTCAGATCTCGATCACCGATCTCAACAACATGATGACCAACCATCGCAACTGGCAGAGCGAGGGTTTTGGTGAGACGGGGGAGATCTATCTCGTCGGCCGCGACCGTTTGATGCGCAGCGACAGCCGCTTTCTCATCGAGGCACCGGAGCGGTTCCTGGGCGAGGCGTCCCGTAACGGTGTTCCGCAATCCGTCGTCGAGCGCATCCGCGCCAACAAGTCGAGCGTGCTCCTTCAGAAGGTCGACAATGACGTGGTGAGCGCTGCCTTCGACGGGACCAGCGCGACGCGCGTCGTGCGCGACTACCGCGGCGTGCCCGTGCTGTCCTCGTTCACCAAGCTCAACCTGCCCGACCTGCAATGGGCCATGCTCGCCGAGATCGACGAGGCGGAGGCCTATGCGCCTCAGGCCACCTTCGGCCGCAATGCGATGATCGCCGCGTGCCTGCTGGCGCTGGTGCTGACCGCACTCGCTTTCTGGCTCGCCGATCTCTTCCTCAAGCCTGTCAAGGCCCTGATAGCCGGCATCGACGACCTGCGCCGGACGCGCACGTTCGCACCGGTCGCCCGCCTGTCGAATGATGAGTTCGGACAGCTCTCGGATGCCTTCAACGGGCTCGCCAAGGGCATCATCGAGCGCGAGACCGAGATCAGGACGAAGAACGAGTCCTACGAGGTGCTGTTGAAGCAGATCTTCCCGGACGTCGTCGCAGACCGGCTGAGGCGTGGTGAGGACTACAAGGTCGAGACCGCGCACAACGTGACCGTCATCTACATTTCGCTGGACGGGCTCGCCGAGGTTTCCGCCGCCGCCGAGGGCGCCTTGTCCTATCGCTTGCTGAACGAGGCCGTAGACCTGATCGACACGATCGCCGACGAGACGGGCATCGAGAAGGTCAAGACGATCGGGGAGCATTATCTCGCGGTCTGCGGACTTGGTATTCCGCGGCTCGACCATGCGCGGCGTGCTCATGCGTTCGCGCTGGCCGTGGCAAAGGCGATCCGCGAGCATGGCGATATGCAGGAGCGCAGGCTGTCGGTGCGCGTCGCGCTCGCTTCGGGCGTGGTGCACGCTGGCCTCGTCGGAACGCGGCGGTTCGTCTACGACATCTGGGGCACCGCTTTCAACGAGGCACGGCGGCTGAGCGTCGAGAACGGCCCGGACGAGATGCACGTCGGCGAGGCGACGTTCGAGCTGATCGGCCGGCCTGCCGGCTTCACGGGACCGCGCTCCATCGACAATCCCGGTCGGGCGCCGATCATCGCGCACGTCGCCGCCCTCGGCGCCGGCAACACAGCCGCGACCGCCTCGCCCACTGCGCCGGCGACCGCACTCGTCCAGGCGGCCGGCGTTCGCACGGGAAGGTCCTGAGACGATGACGACACTGACCGGCACGGACGACGGATGGCTTGGCGGCAGCATCGTGCTGCTGGTGCTCTTTCCGGTGCTGACGGTCGCCCTGCAGGAGCTGGCGACTCGGCTCGAGGGCGGCGCCTTCGGTGCTTGGTGCCCACCGATCCGGCTGCTGCTGCGCACTGCGTTGCCGGCCCTGTTCGTCATGATCCTGTTGCGTCACGTGGTGAGCCTGCCGGGCGATCACATCGCGGTCCGGATCGCCGATACCGCATTCTGGATTCTCATCGCCAACGTCGTCCTCGCGGCCGTCAACGTGCTGTTCTTCGGCGACGGTGGCCAGTTCTCGACGGCGCCGAAGCTGCTTCTCGACCTGCTCCGGTTCTTTCTCGTCCTGATCGCTGCAGCGATCGTCGTCTCCACGGTCTGGGGGGTCGATCTCGGCCGCCTCCTCACTGCGCTCGGCGTCGGCTCGATCGTCATCGGCCTCGCGCTTCAGGACACCCTCGGCAGCATTTTTTCCGGCATCGCCATCCTCTCGGCGCGGCCGTTCCGGGTCGGCGACTGGATCAATTTCGCCAACGTCGACGGCAAGGTGCTCAACATGAGCTGGCGCTCGATCACGATCGAGACGCTGGCTGGCGACCGCATCATCGTGCCCAACGGCATGATGGCGCGCGGCCAGGTGACCGTATTCGGCGCGGCGACCGGCCTGCGCTGGGGCAGTGCCGAGGTGACGGTGTCCTACGAGCACCCGCCGCAGCAGGTGGTCGACGTGCTGAAGCCGGCAGCGGCGGCGGCGACGGGCGTCGCGGCCAGTCCGGCACCTGTTGTGCAGGTCGTCGAATACGGCGATATCGGCATCAGGTATGCGATCCGCTTCCCGACAGAGCAGGTCGGCCGCATCGGCCCTATCCGTGCAGAAGTGATGGCCAACGCCTGGTATGCACTGCAGCGGGCCGGCATCGTGCTGCCTGGCAGGAACAACCGCATGTTTCAGGCTCGCGGGCACGCAGCCGGACCGGAGCCGACCACGGCAGCCGCGCTCGCTGCCGAGATCGCCGCCTCCGGCGCCTTGCCGCGCCCGGCGGAGGCGCTGGTGCCCTTGGTCGGGCGTGCGCGCCGCCTGATGTTCCGTGCCGGCGAAGTGATCGCAGGCCAGGGCGAGAGTGGCCATCCGGTGCTCGCCGTCATCGCCGGGACGATGACCGCCGCGCCGGCCGGTGCGCCAGCGTCCGCACCGCCTGTCCACACCTTCCGGGCGGGCCAGTTGCTCGCCTTCAAGGAGATGCTGCATCAGGCCACCACGCCGTTCGAGATCCGCGCCGCCTCCGAGGTCGTCGCCATTGCACTGCCGATCGCCGATTTCCGCCTGTTCATATCGACCGATCCCGCCCTCGCTGCCGAGGTCGAGGACGTGCTGTCGACGCGTGAGGCGACCGCGGCACCACTTCTCGCCGGCAGCGCGGACGCGGCACCGGCCGGCGCCCTGCAGAACCGAGCCGAGATCCTGCAACGGCTGTTCGGCCTTCCCGCCCCCGTGCTGGAGCCGATCGAGGAGACGCGCGAGGCGGACGATCAGGATTGATCGACGCAAGCCACCCGTTTGCCCACCTGCCTCGCGGCCGATCCGCTGCCCGATGCGCTGACGGAGAGATCCGCCATCGGCTCGATCGCTGGCGACCGCTGAAGGTTGCCGATCAGAGCGACGACCTCTCGCACGGTGCGGACCTGCTTCTCGACATGCTCGATGTCGAGCAGGTCGGCCTCCGCACGCACCCTGCGCGCCTCCGCCAGCATCCGCTCGGCTTCGGCAAGCACGAGCGCGGCATCGGCCTCGAGCTTGGCATTCGCGACGCCCCTGGCACGCAGCCGCGCGCGCACGCTGGCTATGGCGTCGGCGCCGATTCCTGCGGTCGCTGCGATCAGCGCCTCGCCGGTCTCCGGCGAAGTCAGGGCATCGACGAGACGTCCGACAGCGGCCCTGAGCCGGCTCCTGAGCCGGCCGGGCTGGACGTCGCGCGGCGTGCTGCGGGTCGCTTGGCGCGTCGGATCGGTCGTCGCGATCGTCCGCCGGCTGCGGCGAACCGGGATCTGCACCAGGGTGAAGGTGTCGATGATCAGGTCGCAAGCGGCAAGCGCCGCCGGCGAGTCGAGGACGGTGGCGAGCCGCGCGATGCCCTTGAGCGTAAAGACGTGCGGTCGGTAGCGCGCGCCGCCGCGCCCCCTTGCCGGGCGCGATCGTTGCGACCTCAACGCGCGCGCTTCCTCGACGCTCAGTCGGAACACGTGTCGCGTGTCGAACTTCGCGGCATTGCGCAGAACGGCCTCGTGGACGCGCTTGGTCGGAGTTCCGAAAGCGGCGGCGACGCGAGCGTCCAGCATCACGCGCTTGTCGCGGACGATGATGACGTCGCCCGCAGTGACGATTCTTCGGCCGTCGATTGCGTCTCCTGGCATGCCGCGCTCCGCCTCGTCACCGGCCGATGGTGTCGGCCGGTGGTTCGATCAGAGCGTAAGGCCGTCAGGCGGCTCGGGGATAAGTCGGCCTGCCTCAGAACCTGACGCGGTCCTTGCCCTTCAATTCGAGCATCTGGCGCGCTTCGTCGGGTGTGGCGAGCTCGAGGCCGAGACCTTCGATGATCTGGCGGGCGAGGCGGACCTGCTGCGCGTTGCTTGTCGCGAGCTTGCCGGCACCGGCCCACAGACTGTCCTCCAGCCCGACGCGCACGTTGCCGCCCATGCTGGCGGCCATCGCCGCGATCGGCAGCTGGTTGCGGCCTGCTCCCAGCACGCTCCACTGGTAGTCCTTGCCGAACAGCCGGTCGGCCGTCCGCTTCATGTGCGCGACGTCTTCGGGATGCGGGCCGATGCCGCCGAGGATGCCGAACACCGACTGCACGAACAGCGGCGGCTTGATGAAGCCGCGGTCGACCATGTGGGCGAGCGTGTAGAGGTGGCCGATATCGTAGCATTCGACCTCGAAGCGCGTGCCGTTCTCGGCGCACTTGGTCAGGATGTACTCGATATCCTTGAAGGTGTTCTTGAAGATGCGATCGTGGCTGCCTTCGAGGTAGGGCCGCTCCCAGTCGTGCTTGAACTCCTTGAAGCGGTCGAGCATGGGGTAGAGCCCGAAGTTCATCGAGCCCATGTTGAGGGAAGCTACCTCGGGTGCGAAGAACTCGGCCGGGCCGACGCGCTCTTCGACGGTCATTGTCGGAGCGCCGCCGGTGGTGATGTTGATCACCGCATCGCAGCGCTGCTTGATGACCTGCAGGAACGGACGGAACGCCTCCGGGCTCTGGTCGGGCTTGCCCGTGTTCGGATCGCGCGCGTGCAGATGCACGATCGCCGCGCCGGCCTCTGCCGCGCCGATCGCAGCGTCCGCGATCTCGGCAGGCGTCACCGGCAGATGCGGCGACATCGACGGCGTGTGGATTGCGCCGGTGACCGCGCAGGTGATGATGACCTTGCGCTTCACCTTCGCCTTGCCCGTGTTCGTCGCCGATGCGGTGCCGGCGGCGTGCATGGGCGGATGCGGTTTGGCGGCGGATTTCGCGGACGCTTTGGCGGCCTTGGCCATCGTTCTGTTCCTCCCGATCTTGGTGGCTCGGCAAAGCCTAGGATGGCCGCGCGGCGGCGGGAAGTGGTTCCGGCTGCCCGGAATGGCGGCCATGCCCGCATGGTCGGGCCTCCCGCCCGGAGGCGAGGCCATCAACATCTGTGGTGTATCTACACTGTTACACTCGCAGCCTCAGCGAAACGGGCGGCGCGGCGGCCTCGCCTCGTTGTTTGAGAAGTGGAAGACGGCGAATGCCGCCGCGCCACGCGCATCGAGAGTGGGCCCTCATTTCGAGGCTTCAATGCGGCCGCCGGAGTGCCTTCCAGACCTCCGCCGTCGCCCTGCCACGTGCGGGCACCGCACGCAGTATGGCTGCCGCACCGCCGTCCCACTGAAGGCAGACGGCTTTCCCCGGCGCGTTGACCGCCCCGAATGCTCCCAGCTCGAGTTCCGGACCCGTCAGTCGGCGATCTTGGCAAGGATGATGGCATGGCGAGAGGGAGCGGGGATATTAACTGCCCATTTGCCGAGCACTGAGCCCATCTTGAGCTCGCCGCCGGAACCCGTCGCTCCGCAGGGCCGTCGGCCGGCGAATTGTCCGATCGAGCCGAGATGCATTGGGATTTGCGGATCAGCCTCCCGTCTTAGGAGCCTGCGCCCCACTGCCCCGCCCGCCGAGCGCATAACAGACCGGGCGCGGGCGGGACGTGCGGCGCTGGACGCTCGTGTAAGGTCGTGGCCTCGCGGCAGGCCGCCGCCCTTCACTCCGAGCCCCGTGTGATCGTCCGCCTCTCCCAGTTCTGGTCGAGCCTGCCAGCCACCTCGCGCGGGATCGTCGTGATGCTGGCGGCCACCGTCTGCTTTTCATCGATGCACGCCACGATCCGCTATCTGGCGGGAGAGCTGCATCCCTTCCAGATGGCGTTCTTCCGCAACTTCTTCGGCATGATCGTATTCCTGCCGGTGATCGCGCGATCGGGCCTCGGTTTCCTCGCGACCACGCGGATCGATCTGCATCTGCTGCGCGCCGCCCTCAATATCGCGGCCATGCTGTCGTTCTTCACCGCCGTTTCCACCACGCCGCTGGCGCGCGTCACCGCTCTCTCCTTCACCTCGCCGATCTTCATGGCGGCGCTTGCCGTTCTCCTGCTTGGCGAGCGCATCTATCTGCGCCGCACGATGGCCATCGCCGGCGGCTTCCTCGGCATGTTGATCGTGATCCGGCCGGGCCTCGCAGATGTCGACACCGGGTCGCTGCTGGCGCTCTTCTCTGCGGCCGTATGGGCGGTGGCGATGATCGTGATCAAGGTGCTGTCGCGCACCGATTCGAGTCTGACCATCACCGGCTACATGACGGTGCTCCTGTCGCTCCTCTCGTTGCCGCCGGCCGTCATGGTGTGGCGCGATCCGAGCCCGGCGGCGTGGGCGTTGCTCGTCTTCATCGGCATCTCGGGAACGTTCGCGCAGATCCTGCTCGCCGAGGCGATCAGCCAGGCCGACGCCGGCGTGGTGATGCCGTTCGACTTCCTCAAGCTGGTCTGGGCGACGCTGTTCGGCTTCCTGCTGTTCACCGAACTGCCGGACCTGTGGACGGTCGTCGGCGCCGTCGTCATCTTTGCAAGCGGCACCTACATCGCCTATCGCGAGACGCGGGCGGCGCGTCGGGCGGCGCCGAAATGAACTCCGCTCACCCCCGCCCGAGGTCCCAGTAGTCGCCGCGGAAGTAGAGCAACGGCGCCGCCTCCGCGCGCACGCGGCCGCCTTCCACGGCGCCGATGAATACCGTGTGGGTCGCGAAGGCGTGCCGGTCGACGAGCCGGCAGTCGAGAGAGGCGAGCGCGCTGGATAGGATCGGCGCCCCGGTCGCGAGCGTCGTCCAGCCGGCCTCGGTGAAGCGCGCCTCGCCCTTGAGCCCGGTCTGGCCGGAGAAGCAGGCGGCGACGTCCTGCTGGTCGGCGGCGAGCAGGTTCACGGAGAACGAGCCGATCTCCGAGATCGGATCGTGCGCGCTCGCTGCGCGATTGACGCAGGCGAGCAGCATCGGCGGGCTGTCGGACAGCGAGCAGACTGCCGTCGCCGTCAGACCGGTGCGCCCGCCCGCGTCGCCGACAGCGATGATTGCGACGGCGCCGGCCTGGTGGCGCATGATCTGGCGGTAGCTGTCGCTGTCCATGACGCGTCCTGATGCTCCTTGCGACCGCCCGCGGCGGCTTGGCGCCGGCCATACCCTTTTCCCGCCAGACCTACCACAGCCCGGGTGACTGCGGGCAGTGATCTACGGCGTCACCGAAGCTGTTGACGGAGGAATCGAGGCTGTGCCGCGCGTGGGGCGCCTTCGCTAACCTCTGTTGCGATGCGATTCGCGGGGGCGGCATGACGGTGGCTGACAGACGGCAAGGCGGGCGGTTGCTGGGGCTCGTGCGCGATGCCTTCGGGGTGGCGCTGCCGGCTGCCTCTGCCGTCGTGCTCGCCGCTTGCGCGTCCGGCGCTGCGTTGACGGGGGGTGCGCCGACGGGCGGAACGCCGCCGAGTGCGATCGCGACATCTGCCGTTCCGCCGGCACCGGCCGGTCCGCGTCTCGTGGCATTGCCCGGCGCCCGCGTCGACACCGACACGATCATCGCCGCGACGCGATCGCCCGCCGCGCCCCGGCCGACGCTGGCGAGCCTCGCCGTAGCGTCCGCCGCACCGCGCCAGGCCCGGTCCGGTCGCTCGGACGCCGCGGTCGCCGGCGACGCGTTCGAGGTGGTGCCGATCCTGTGGGCCACCGACCGCCGGGCGACGCGCGAGGAGTCGAGTGGCCACGGACCCGGCTATCAGCCGGTCGCATTCGGACCCGAGCGTGGCGAGACGCTCTCGCGCGGCATCGCGCGGATCACCATACCGAAGGCAAAGCGGGCGTTCGGTGCAATCCCGCGGCCTCGCGAGGTGACGCTGCTCAGTGTCAACCTCTACAGGCAGGCCGAGGATCCGCGCATGCACTTCACTGTCGGCGAGGTCACCCGGCTTTCCGACGAGGCATTCCGGACAGCGGCACGCGAACTGCTGGCCGGCGCGGCCGGCTTCAAGGGACAGTGCTTCCTCTACGTGCACGGCTACCGCAACACCTTCGATGACGCGCTCTTTCGTGCCGCCCAAATGACCGCCGACATGGGCTTCGACGGCTTGACGCTGGTCTATTCGTGGCCGTCCAAGGGTCGCCTCGACGGCTATCTCGCCGATCGCGATTCCGTCGACGTCAGCCAGCCGCACTTCCGTCGCTACCTCGAGGATCTGGAAGCCACCTCGGGTTGCGAGCGCGTGCATATCGTCGCGCACAGTCTCGGCGCACGGCTTGTCGTGGACACGTTCTTCCCGGCCTCGGGTGGCAGTGGGCAGCGTGCCTTCGGGCGCATCGGCCAGATCGTCCTGGCCTCGCCCGACATCGACGCCGGTATCCTGAAGAGTCGCGCCGCCGCGATCGGCGAGACCGCGCGCTCTGTCACGCTCTATGCCAACGGCCACGACGAAGCGCTCAAATGGTCGCGCCGCTTCGCGGGCGGCTACACGCGGGCCGGCGATCTGGTCGCCGGAGAGCCGGTCGTCGTCGCCGGCATCGACACCATCGACCTGACGCCGATGAGCAAGGCGACCTGGGTGTTCGTCGGCGCCAACCACAACGCCTACGCCGAAGGCCGCCATGTGCTGCACGATATCGCCATGCTGATGCAGCGCGGCGTCCGTCCGCCCGACCGGCGGTTCGCGGTCTACAGGCCGGTTGCCGGCGCCGCCGGCACGTTCTGGCGGTATGTCGCGAATTGAGCCGCGGGTTAACGGCGCCTTAAGGCCCGGCGGCTAATCTCGGGCTACGGAAGGATGCGAGGAGCGCATGCGGATCGCCGGAATTGCGAGACATCGCCGGGGTCACGGTGAACTGGCGCTGGCCTGGTTCGCGCTCGCAGCGCTGATCGTGGGCCTGCGCGCGGCGTTCTACGGCGTAGCGATGTCGCCCACGCTGCAGGTACTCGTCGGCGGCGCCGACGAGGATCCTCTCGGGCCACTGCCGGCCAACCGGATTGCGCTCGAGGACCCGCTGATGATCCTGGCGGCGCTGGTCGCGCTCGCCATCGCTGTGCGTCACGGCGCCTGCGTCCTGCACGGGCGCCGTTGAGCCGTCGGCCGCCCGTATCACCGTTTCCAATCGAGTGGCTCGGCACGGCCGAGGCCCAGGTTCTCGCGCAGCGTGGCGCCCTGATAGTCCGTCCGGAACACGCCGAGCTTCTGCAACTCGGGCACCACGAGGCGCGTCATGTCCTCGTAGCTGCCGGGCAGGTGTGTCGCGGCGACGACGAAGCCGTCCGAGCCCTCCGCCTCGTACCAGGCTGCCATCTGCTCGGCGACCTCCTTGCCCGAGCCCATGAAGATGGGGAATTCGTGGATGGTGCCGCGCTTCGAGCCGTCGACGAAATCTCGGATCGTCGGGTTCTGCTTGCCGGTCACCCTGACCACACGATCGATGATCGCTCGAAGGCCGCTGATCGAGCGCAGTTCGTCGTCCGAGAACGTTTCGTCCATCCCCTTCGATGCGAAGTCGAAGTTCAGGGCCTCCGACAATAGCGCGAGGCCGTCCACGGGCTTGGCGAGCTTGTCGATCAGCGCCATCTTGTCCTCGGCCATGGTGCGCGTCTCGCCGGCGATCACGTAGACGGCGGGCGCCACGCGCACTTTTGCGGGATCGCGGCCGGCCTTCGCCACCACCTCCTTGAACGCCTTGTAGTTGGCCTGCGCGATGTCGAGGCGCGGGTAGACGGCGAACACGAGTTCGCTCCAGCGCGCCGCGAACGCCTGCCCACGTCCGGACTGGCCGGCCTGGATCAGCACCGGGCGGCCCTGCGGCGTGCGCGGCACCGTGAACGGCCCCTTCGAGCGGAACCATTGGCCCTCGTGCTTCAGCATGGTGACCTTGGCCGGATCGGCGAAGCGGCCCGAGGCGCGGTCGGCGAGGATGGCGTCGTCGGCCCACGAATCCCAGTGGCCGAGCACGACCTCCATGAACTCGTCGGCCTTGTCGTACCTCAGATCATGGTCGGGATGCTCGGCCTGGCTGAAGTTGTGCGCCTCCGACGTGTTGAGCGAGGTCACCACGTTCCAGGCGACACGGCCGGCGAGCATGTGATCCATGGTGGCGAAGACGCGCGCGACGTGGAACGGCTCGTAGTAGGTGGTCGAATAGGTCGAGCCGAGGCCGAGCCGGGACGTCGCGGCGCCCATGCACATCAGGATGGTCGCCGGGTCCATCTTGACGACGCGCACACCGTTCTCGACTGCCTCGCGGTGATCGTTGCCGAGGATGTCGGGCATGGCCAGGCGGTCGTCGAAGAACGCGAGATGGAACTTGCCCGCTTCCAATGTGCGGGCGATGCGCTGGTAGTAGTCCGGCGTCATGAAATCGCCCATCGTCGCCGGATGGCGCCAGGAGCCGACGTAGTTCGAGCAGTTCTGCGCCTGCAGGAAGCCGATCAGGACCATATCGTTGCGCATACGGGGCTCCTTAGGACACGTGGTGTTCTCGCTCTCGATCCCTTGCTACGGCCGGCAGGAGCGCAACACAACGCCTGGAAACCGCCTAGGGTGCCCCGCGCGGCGCAATCGACCTGTGCAGGGCCGGCATGGCGACCCATCATCCGGGTGGGCACTCGCGCGTTGCGCTGAGCGCTAGGGTGTTGGAAAGTGCGCCACAGTCCGACCACCCCGGTCGGGTTCAGCCCTCGGAGACCCTGTCGATGCCGAATCCGCCGCTTCTGATGAATGCCCAGATCATGCCGATGATCCACCGGCAGCTGGAGGCGGCGTTCGACGTGGCCAACGCGTTCGATCCGGCGACGCGCGAGCAGGTGATCGCCGAGGCGGGCCCCCGCGTCGAGGTGCTGGCGACCGGTGGGCACCACTATATGGTCGATCGCGCTTTGATCGACCGTCTGCCGAAGCTGCGTATCGTGTCGAACTTCGGCGTCGGCTACGACGGCGTCGATGCCGCCTATTGCGCCTCGAAGGGCATCGTCGTCACCAACACGCCGGACGTGCTGACCGAGGAAGTCGCCGACACCGCGCTCGGTCTTCTGCTGATGACCGTGCGCGAGCTGCCGCAGTCCGAGCAGTACCTCCGCGCCGGCCGCTGGGCAAAGGAAGGCGACTATCCCCTCACCAAGGGCAGCCTGCGCGACCGCAAGGTCGGTATGGTCGGTTACGGCCGCATCGGCCAGGCGATCGCCAAGCGCATCGAGGCGTTCGGCGTGCCTGTCTCGTACTTCGCACGGTCGAAACGCGATGTGCCGAACACCTTCTATTCCGATCTCGTGACCATGGCGCGCGACGTCGACACTCTCGTCATCATCACGCCGGGCGGTGCCGGCACCAAGAATCTGGTCAACGCCGAGGTGCTGAAGGCACTCGGACCGCGCGGCGTCGTCATCAACATCGCGCGGGGCACGGTCGTCGACGAGACCGCGCTGAAGGCTGCCTTGCGAGACGGTACCATCCACGCTGCCGGTCTCGACGTGATGTGGGGCGAACCGAAGATCGATCCCGACCTGATGACCATCCCCAACCTCGTGCTGCTGCCCCACGTCGGCTCTGCATCGGTGTGGACGCGCGACAAGATGGGCCAGCTCGTCGTCGACAATGCGCTCTCGTGGAAGACGAAGACGCCGCCTCTGACCCCGGTACCGGAGACCCCGTTCAAGGGCTGGTGAGGCGAGGCTGGCCAGCGTCGCGCCGTTGCAACGACCTCCATCTCGCCCGTTCACTCGCCCCACGGGCGCGATCTTGTGATGCTGCCGGCGGGGCGCACCTCGTCGAGATTGTGAATAAGCGCCCAGAGCTTGGCGCAGACGGCATCCTCTTTCCAGTAATCGACATGGCCACCAGGACCGAGGCCGATGTTCAGGATGCCGTCGATGATGTCGACCTCATTGCCGATCGGGTCGTCGATACGGAACAGGTTGGTCCAGCTGTTGACGCGGGTCAGCAGCGGCGGTTTCGCTGGATCGACCGCTTCGGGGATCTCATAGTCGCGGAAGTAGTGCCGATAGAGGTGCGTCAGCGGCGAGCCGACGGTGATGACGTCGATCTGGCGCACATCGGCGAGCACCGCGTCGGCGTTGTGCTGGGGCGGCGTCAGCTTGTCGTGGTCGGACAGGTAATCGTGCACGATCACCGTGCCCTGGCTGTGCGCCACGAGCACCAGACGGTCGGCATTCTGACCGAGGATGGTATTGTCCATCAGCGCTTCCAGGCGGCGCTGGATCCTCAGCCGCCGGGGATAGGGCTTCTGCTCGCCGCCTTCCGAGACATGACGCTCGGCCGCCGGTACCAGCAGGTTCGCAAGCTTGGCCGGTTCGCCCGCATATTGGTGGTCGACGAGATCGCGGCCGATATGAACGACGCCGTCGAGCTGCTCGATGAGCCGCTGCAGTAGAGCCATGAACAGGACGAGGCCGACGCTGCCTGAGGCCAGCATCTCGGGTCCGAGCCAGCTCCTCGCCGAGCGGGCGATCTCGAGGTTTTCATAGCCGTGCACATAGAATATCCAGGCGTTGACCAGCGTCCCGGCGAACAGGACGGCGACGATGAGCGGGCTCGCGATCAGGCGCGGCAGCTTGAGCGTGCCGTCGCGCGCGCGGGACCGGCACAACCCCTTGAGGGCGAGTCGTGCCGCGACGACCAGCCCAGCCGCGAGCAGGACGGCGACGATCATGGCTCCGTTGAGCACTCCGACATCGATCAGGAGTTCGCGGACGAAGGCCAGCATGCAATTCGGACTCGCCCCCTCGCTTGCCGCCGTGGCCAGCGTGGTGCCAGGGGTGCATGCATCGGTCACGGTCAGTCCTGGCACCAGGGTCGCGATCATGAGGACGCCGAGTAGCGTCAGCGCGAACTTCCAGAAGATGCCGAGCAGCACGCTGAGCGAGATCGCCGCCGCGCCACGCGTGAGCGGCGGATCGGCCGTCGTGCGTCGTCGCACCAGCCGCCATGGCACCATGAGCAGGATCAGCAGGATCGCCGAGACGATGGTTATGGTCCACATGGTCCACGCGATCAGCGCCAGCGCCGCGCCGGACACGAGAAACTGGGCCGGCGTTGCAACGTGACTGGGAGCGAGATGCGTCGCCGCGACGAGCGCGACAAGCAGCACGGCCGAATAGAGGGCGCTCGCCAGGGAGAGATCGGCAAGTCCTACCCGCCGGTGGACGTTTCGCCGGAACAGCAGGATGCCGCCGGCAACGACGAGCAGGAGGCTCGCGCCGACGCCGGCGTGCAGCCAGGCCTCGCGTTTGAACGCCTGCAGCAGGATCAGCGCGAACGACGTTGCGAACACCGCGACGCTGATGCCGGCGATCGGCCAGCGCATGATCCAGGTCGACGCGAGGATGAGCCAGCGGACGGCGGCATGGACGCCCTTGTCGCTGCCGTTCATGAAGGCGCGCGACAGGATCGAGGGGCTCTCCAGCAACAGCTCGACGAAGGCCGCCGCCCGCGAAGCCTGAGTCGAGCCGACGCGCGAGAGATCGGCCCAGAACAGCTCTGTGATGACGACGTCCTTGGCGCCGAGGCGCCAGCGCCGCGTATACGAGCGCCAGGTCCGCGTCGGATCCGAGCTTTCAGGATCGCGCACGCGGTGAACCTCGCTGTAGGACTCGAACGCTTCGATGGCCGGCACGCCGGCCTCGCGCAGGTCCTTGAGCCAGACCCCGGCGCCGTGCAGGGAGAACGTCCACGCGAGGTAGTGGCCGAGCTCGTCGCGCCGCGCGAGGCGTTCCTGCCGCGTATCGAAGTCCTCGTGCTTGAACATCTGGGAGATGCCGGCGACCTCGCAGCACTTGGCGAAGTCGTCGTCGTTGCCGAGCGCGATGGCGATTGGCCGGTCGGCGGTCGCCACCACGAAGACCAGATCGTTCTTCGGATCCTTGCGGGCGAGCGAGCCGACGCTCGCATAAGCCGCCCACTTCTGCAGCTCAGGTACGAGGAAGCCGTCGATCCAGCCTTCCTCGGTGGCGCCGACGCCATGCACGACGACGATACCGATCCGCTCGGCCTTGTCAGGGTTCATGACGTTCCCCCACCCGAAAACCGATCCGCTGCACGACACGGCCCGACCGGTACGCGACACTAGGCCCAAGTCGCTGCGGTTGGATGATCAGATGCCCGCGCCGCAGCGAACACTTCCCTCATGCGGCGCAACTGCATCACCTCGTCTCGACAATGCCTCGCGCCACGAGCCCCTCGACGTCGTCATCGGTCATGCCGAGAACGTTTACGAGAATGCTGGCGGTATCCTCGCCCAGGCGCGGCGGCGGCTTGGCTGCCGTCGTGTCGCCGCTCGCCAAGTGGATCGGATTGGCGGCAACCGCGAGCGGTCCGGCGACCGGATGGCTCAGAACTCGGCGCATGCCGCGATGCTGGACCTGTGGGTCGGCGAACACCTGCTCGATGGTGTTGATCGGGCCGCATGGCACGCCGGCCGCCTCGAGGGTGGCGATCCACTCGGCAGACACGCGGGTGGCGACCGTCCGTTCCATTTCCGGGATCAGCGTCGCGCGATTGACGATCCTGAGTGCATTGGTGCGGTAGCGCGCGTCCTCTGCCAGGTCGGCCCGGCCGGCGACGCGGCAGAAGCGCTGGAACTGGCCGTCGTTGCCGATCGCCAGGATGATGTGGCCGTCGGCCGTGCGATAGGCCTGGTAAGGCACCACGGTCGGATGCGCGTTGCCCATGCGGACCGGCACCGAGCCGTCGACGAGGTAGGTCGATCCCTGGTTGACCAGTGCCGAGACCGTGCAGTCGAGCAGTGCGACGTCGATGTAGTCGCCCTCGCCGGTGCGCTCGCGGCGCACCAAGGCCGCGAGGATGGCGGCGAGCGCGTTGAGCCCCGTCACTTGGTCGGCGATGGCGACGCCGACCTTCACCGGCCCGCCCTTCGATGTCGAGCCCGCGACCTCGTCCGGCTCGCCGGTGACGCTCATCAGGCCGCCCATGCCCTGCACCAGGAAGTCGTAGCCGGCACGCTCCGCGTAGGGCCCGGTCTGGCCGAAGCCGGTGATCGAGCAGTAGACGATGCCCGGATTGACCGCCTTCAGGCTCTGGTAGTCCAGGCCGTATCTGGCGAGCCCGCCGACCTTGTAGTTCTCGATCACAACGTCGCATCGTGCCGCCAGCCGGCGCACGATCTCCTGCCCCTCTGGCCGGGCAAGGTCGAGCGCGACCGAGTGCTTGCCCCGGTTGGTGCAGAGAAAGTAGGCGGAAAGGCCCGGGTCTTCGGTCGTGGGCGCGACCGCGAAAGGCGGCCCCCAGCCGCGCGTGTCGTCGCCCGTTGCCGGCCGCTCGATCTTGATCACCTCGGCGCCGAGATCGGCGAGGTACTGCCCGGCCCAGGGGCCGGCGAGCACGCGCGACAGGTCGAGCACGCGGATATGCGAGAGCGGAGGAGCCATGCAGGATTACCTCGGGGCGTTTCTTTGTCCGCGCTTATAGGCTACCTCGTTGCGGTTCGCCACGCGGCGAGCCCGCTGGCTGCGGCGCCGGTGTCCCTCACCTGCGGCCGGGTGCGCGGTGCCGCCCGTCCCTCTTCGTCATCAGCTTTCCGAGAGCCAGCGCCCATGGATCCGAAGGACAAGACCCGCCTCGTCCACCTCGCCCGCGACCACATGAAGGTCGAGCACGCGGCCGGGCGGGCCGCCTCGGTGAACCCGCCGCTGGTGCGCGCCTCGACGGCGCTCTATCCCGGCACCGCGGGCATGCTCGACATCCGCGCCCGCAACGATGCCGGCGAGCAGGTGTTCCGCTACGGTGCGCGCGGCACCTCGACCACCTTCGCGCTCGAGAACGCGATCACCGCCATCGAGGGCGGCGAGCGCACCATGCTGTTCCCGACCGGGCTCGCGGCGATCGCACATCCATTCCTGTCGATCCTGCGGCCCGGCGATCACCTGCTGCTGGCCGAGACGGTCTACGGGCCGGCCCGCGCGCTCGCCGAGAAGTACCTGCCGCAGCGCGGCATCGCCTGCGAGTTCTACAAGGGCGGCCACCAGGAGATGGCCGCACGCCTGACGCCGAAGACGCGCATGGTCTATCTCGATAATCCGGGCTCCATCGTCTACGACATCCAGGATCTCCCGGCGCTCGCCGCCGCCCTGAAAGGCCGCGAGACGCTGCTCGCCGTCGACAACACGTGGGGCGCGCCGGGCCTCTACAAGCCGCTGGCGCTCGGCGCCGACATCTCGATCATCGCCGTCACCAAGTACATCGCGGGCCACTCCGACCTCGTCATGGGCTCGGTCACCGGCAACGCGCGCTGCGCCCGCCAGCTCTGGGACGACGCCGCTCTGCTCGGCCAGACGGTATCTCCCGATGATGCGTTCCAGGCCCTCAAGGGGCTCCGGACAGCCGCCGCCCGCCTCGCCATGATCGAGAAGCATGCCCGTGCGGTGATCGCCTGGCTGCAGCAGCGGCCCGAGGTCGAGCGCGTACTCTGGCCGGCGCTCGAGACCGACCCCGGCCACGCCCTCTGGAAGCGTGATTTCAAGGGCGCCAACGGGCTCTTCTCGATCGGTTTGAAGGCTGGCATCGACCAGAAGGCGGTCTACCGCTTCATCGATGCGCTGAAACTGTTCGGCATCGGCGCCTCGTGGGGTGGCTTCGAGAGCCTGGTGCTGACCTACGGTCGCGTGCCCGGCTGGTCAGGCAACCAGTTGATCCGCTTCCACGTCGGCCTCGAGGACCCCTCCGACATCATCGCCGACCTCGAGCGCGGCTTTGCAGCAATGGCGGCGGCTTGACGGCAGGTTGAGACGTCCGCACCCGCGGCCTGCTGCCGCCGCTTCGGGTGCCGACGCGCGCCGCGGCGCTTGTCTGTTGCACGTCGCCGCAACTGCGGCTACAAGCCTCGCTTCGCCGGCCAGTCCGGCGTTTCGGCACCCTGGAGAGGTGGCTGAGTGGTTGAAAGCACCGCACTCGAAATGCGGCATACGGGCAACTGTATCGGGGGTTCGAATCCCCCCCTCTCCGCCAAGATTTTTTGCTTTTCCATATTTTACGCCGTGGTGGCGAAAAGGCACGGCATCAACGAGAGCGCCAGATCCTCGCCACCGCGTCCAACGCCCCACGCTCTCAGAAGAAGAAATCCGCGGCCGAGAACTGCGCGACGAGCTCATTCTCGAGGCGGATGGTGTCGGCAGGTGTGACGGTAACGGAGCTCAGCACGTGGGCGCCGTCCGCGTGAAGATGTGCTGGCCGAAATCGTCGAGGCTGCTGATGGCCGCGAGGTTGAACCTGTCGCTGTCGTCCTTGAAGTGGGTGATCGTGTCGGTGCCGAAGCCTTCGGCGACGTAGAAGAAGTCGCCGCAGCCAGGGATGGTGTCGTTCCCCGACCCGCCGAACAGGAGAGGCCCGTGGACGTCGGAGGCCCGGCCGTGCGATCTGCTCCGCCAGCACGCCGCGATCCGCCGCGCCACTTCAGCGCTAGGTGCAGGCGAGAGGACTTTCCTCGAACCGGAACCAACGCGCGCAGGGTTGGTGTGGCGGCTGCGCGCAAATAAAATTGGTGCGGACGGCGGGAGTCGAACCCGCACGATGTTTCCATCTCAGGATTTTAAGTCCTGTGTGTCTACCGGTTCCACCACGTCCGCTTGCGCGCTGCTTATCGGGGCAGGCGGCGATGTTGGCAAGGTGTGCTCAGCGCCCTCTCCCGATCCGTCGCGCGCCGTGCAGGATGGCGGCCTGCAGCAGCAGGTAGAGCAGCGACGCGTTCAGGATGTGCCACAGCCAGTGCGTGCCCCATGGACGGCTCGCGACGATGATGGTCCACGGGCAGAGCGCGCGGTCGAGCGTGCGGAAGGTGAGCGATACCGCGAAGACGAGACCCGCCGCGACGAGATACGTGCCCGCCGGATGACGGCGGATCGCGAGCCACCCGCCGACAAGGATCAGCGCGGCCAATGCGGGGAGGTAGGCGACCGAGCCGTTGAGACAGGGGCCGCCGCCGCACCTGACGACGCTCGACTGCCACAGCGCAACGTAGAACACGCCGAGCGCGGCGAGCGTCATGACCCAGCCGAAGCCGACCCACCGCTTCACCGCATAGGCGAGATAGCCGACCATGAACAGGCCGATCGGCGCGGTATCGGCGACGGCGGCCCACCGCGTCGCCAGCGTATGGAACAGGAAGCTGCCGGTCCCGATCACGAATACGGTGGCGATCAGCACCAGATCGACGATGCGGCGGTTTTCCGCGCGCTGGCGCGCCCACAGCACCAGGGCGGCGAGCGCCGCCAGATGGAACGCGACGTTGCTGGTGGCGTTCAGCGGCTCTGCCCAGAACGCGGCGCTCGGGCCGCGCTCACAGTACGAATAGATGTGCTGACGCCAGTAGCCGGAGACGGGCAGCGCGCGGTCGATGGCGCGGGCGAGGGCTTCGAGGGAGGTCATGCGCGGTCCATGCGAGTCCTTCGGGCACGTCAGTCATCGGGCCGTAGGACGCTTGCCACCCGCAATGACGTGGCGAGGCAACTGGCCAGCAGGCCGCCCGTCAGCCAGGCCCATGGATGGACTTTCGTGAAAGGATCGCTGACGGTCAACCAGTCGGGCAGCATACCGTAGTCGCGCAGGACCCACAGTCCGACCGCGCACAGGCCGCTGCCGCCAATGAAACTGTTGAAGGCGAACTCCAGGAGTGCGCCGGACTCCCGCCGGGTCGCCGAGAGCGGGCGAGCGGAGGTGGCAGGCGCGACGGCGGCGTCCGCCCGTGCCGTGGCCGGCAACTGCGTCGGCAGGCCCACCGCCTCGTTCCAGGTGTCGGGTACCATGCGCAGCGGCTCGTAGGGCGAGCGCGCGCCGACGGCGTAGGCCTCGGCACGCGGGTCGATCCTGATGCCGGCGGCGCGGTCCTTCTCGATCCACGAGCCGACGTATTGGCGGCCCCATCGCGTCAGGTCCGCCGGCAGCCGCATGCCATGCTCGCGGAATGCCTGATGCGCGTAGCTCTCGGCCTCCATCTCCTTGAGGTGGCCCGGGTACAGGTATCCTTCGCCGTCGTTGTGCAGGAAGATGTGACCGCACTCGTGCGCCACGATGTAGAGCTGGCGCATATTGCGCCCCTCCGGCGAGAGGATCACGCCGGTGCCGATAAAGGCGAGGCCGCCCTCGCCTTCGCGATTGAGATCGTGGCGTGTCACGCCGGCCTCGGCTTTCATCGCCTCGGCGATGGCGAGGCGCTTCAGCCGATTGGCCTCGATGCGGGCGCGGATCTCGTCGCCCTTGGTCGGCGGGCGCCCGCGCGAGAAACGCGCGGAGGCCCAAGCAACGCTGGCTGACTGCACCCCTGCCCCCGCGACGCGACATCGTTACCGACAACGGATGTAGGCAGCGCCGAGGGCCTTTACCAGATGTGGGCGGGGCGGGCGTCACTAGGGCCCGGTCGGCGACCGGCGGCGCTTTCAGGCGTCGCCGGCCGTCTCGTATCGCGAGCAGAGTTCAAAGCGCAGGCTCGGGCTCCATCAACCCGGCCCGGAACAGCAATCCGGCGACTGCCGCGCCCAGGCAGGGTGCCGCGACGAACAGCCAGAGCTGCGACAGTGCGCCTGGGCCAGCGAACAGCGCGGGGCCGAGGCTGCGCGCCGGGTTCACCGACACGCCGGTGATCTGGATGCCGACGATGTGGATGACGACCAGCGACAGTCCGATGGCGAGGCCAGCCAGCGACGTCGGCGCGCCGACCGATGTCGCGCCGAGGATGACGACCAGGAACAGGAACGTCGCCACCGCCTCGAACACGAAGGCGGCCGGCATCCCGTACTCGCCGAGATAGCCTTTGCCCCAGCCGTTCTGGCCGAGGCCGGCCTTGGCGACGTCGTGGCCGGCGAGCTTGCCGGTCGCGATCAGATAGAGCACGGCTGCGCCGGCGATGGCGCCGGCGCACTGCGCGATCACATATAGAATGAAATCGCCGGTCGACATGCGTCCCGCCAGCAGCGCGCCGAGGCTGACGGCCGGATTGATGTGGCAGCCCGACACCGGGCCAATGCCGTAGGCCATGGCGATCAGCGCGAGGCCGAACGCGAACGCGATGCCGAGCACGCCGACCTCCTTGCCGGCGATCACGGCCGCGCCGCAGCCTAAGAGGACGAGCGTGAACGTGCCTATGAATTCCGCGAGTGCTTTAGTCATGGGTGCCTCCCGTGAGCGACGCGTCAGTCACGGCGCGGAGGCTATCAGCGCAGCGATCTGATCGTTTCCTCGCGTACCAGGAAGAACACCTTCTTTCGGCGTCGGATGATCGCAGCGCAGCACATCGCAGCTCAGCGATCCGCGCTGCGGACTCCCGCCGGCGCGCGCGCGACGATCGGGTTGATGCCTCACCCGTTGCGATAGGTGTAGCTATATCCGTTGATCGCCGGCGCCCCGCCAAGGTGGGCATAAAGGACTTTCGACCCGTCGGGGAAATACCCCTTCTTCACGAGGTCCATCATGCCTTGCATGGATTTGCCTTCGTAGACCGGATCGGTGATCATCGCCTCGGTCCGTGCGGCGAAGCGGATCGCTTCGTTGGTCTCGTGGCTCGGTACGCCGTAGGCCGGGTGGGCGTAGTCCTCGAGGATGACGATCTCGTCGTCACGCACCTTGCGACCGAGTTCCACCAGACCAGCCGTATTGTCCACGATCTCGCGAACCTGTGCACGGACCTGCTTCGGCGTGCCGGCGGCATCGATGCCGATGACGCGATGCGCGCGATCGTCCGCTGCGAAGCCGACGATCATGCCGGCCTGCGTTGAGCCCGTGACGACGCAAACGATGATGTAGTCGAACTTGAGACCCATCTGCTTCTCCTGGGCTCGCACCTCCTCCGCGAAGCCGACGTAGCCGAGACCGCCATACTTGTGCACGGAGGCGCCGGCGGGGATCGGATAGGGCTTGCCGCCGGCCTTCTTGACCGACTCGATCGCCTCCTCCCAGCTCTTCCGGATGCCGATATCGAAGCCATCCGGCACGATGCGGCTGTCGGCCCCCATCAGGCGCGTCAAAAGGATGTTGCCGACGCGATCGTAGACGGCGTCCTCGTGCGGCACCCAGCTCTCCTGGATGACCACGCACTTCATGCCGATTTTCGCAGCGGTAGCAGCCACCATGCGCGTGTGGTTCGACTGCACACCGCCGATCGACACCAGCGTATCGGCATTGGAGGCGATTGCATCCGGCACGATGTATTCGAGCTTGCGCAGCTTGTTGCCGCCGAAGGCGAGGCCGGAATTGCAATCGTCGCGCTTGGCGTAGATCTGCACCTTGCCGCCGAGAGCCTCGGTCATGCGCGGCAGGAATTCGATGGGCGTCGGCCCGAACGTCAGAGGGTAGCGTTCGAACTTGTCCAATCGCAGCATGTCCGCCTCCACGGTGTGAACTGGTGGAAATACTAGCCCAGCTGATACGGGAGGTGCTTTCAAAATCTAGGGCAGGTGTGCCATGATGCATTCCTATGGACTGCGCAGATTGAATGTATCTTCCATTCAATGCGGGAAAAATGAAGGAATCCACCACTCCCGAGGAGCTCGACCGGGTCGACCGCAAGCTTCTGCAGCAACTGCAGAAGGACGGGCGTGCGACGAACGCTGATCTGGCGAAGACGTTGAACGTCAGCCCGGCCACCTGTCACCGGCGCACCGAGCGCCTGTTCGAGAACGGGTTCGTTCGCGCGGTGCGCGCCGCAGTGGCGCCGGAACGCGTTGGACGCGGCACGCTGGTCATCGTCGGTGTCGTTCTCGACCGCTCGACACGGGAGAGCTTTGCCGCATTCGAGGCGGCTGCCAAGAAACTGAGGGTGATTCTCGACTGTCACCTTGTCGCCGGCGACTTCGACTATTTCCTGAAGATCCGCGTTCGCGACATCGCGGATTTCAATCGCATGCATGGCGAACTGCTGATCGGTCTTCCGGGCGTGCGGCAGACGCGAACGTTCTTCGTCATGAAAGAAGTCATCGACAACGCGCCGCTGGACTTCTGAGAGCGGGCTCGCTGCTGATCTGCCTCGGAGACTCTGCGATCGGCCGGGCGGCTGATGGCCGCCGTCGGCCCACCGCAACCGCGCTCAGGCCTTCGCCTGCTCCTTCGGCATCAGGCGGATGTGCAGTTCGCGCAGCTGCTTCGGCGTCGCCTCGCTCGGCGCGCCCATCAACAGGTCGCTCGCCTGCTGGTTCATCGGGAACAGCGCCACGTCGCGCACCGTCTTGCAGCCGGTGAGCAGCATCACCATGCGCTCGATGCCGGCCGCGCAGCCGCCGTGCGGCGGGGCACCGTACTGGAACGCGCGGTAGAGCGCGCCGAATTTTCCTTCGACGTCGTCCTTGCCGAGGCCGGTGATCTCGAACGCCTTCACCATCACGTCGGGCAGGTGGTTACGGATCGAGCCCGAAGCCAATTCGTAGCCGTTGCAGACCATGTCGTACTGGTTGGCTTTCAGAGCCAGGATCGCGTCGCGGCCGGCCTTCTCGGCGGCTTCGAGCGCTTCGCGGCCGCCCTTCGGCATCGAGAACGGGTTGTGGGAGAAGTCGACCTTCTTGTCCTCCTCGTTCCACTCATAGAACGGGAAGTCGACGATCCAGGCGAAGGCGAACTTGCTCTCGTCGATGAGTTTGAGTTCGGCGCCGACGCGGTCGCGCGCGAGGCCGGCGAACTTGTAGAAGTTCGCGGGGTTGCCGGCGACGAAGAACACGGCGTCGCCTTCCTTGAGCGCAAATGACTTTCTCAATTCTTCGCAACGCTCGGCGCCCAAAGCACGGGCAATTGGACCGGCTGCCTCTGGCTGGCCCAATTCCTTCATTCTTGCAATCTGGCGTCCCGATGTTCTTCGCCTCAACGATCGGCCAAGAAGGTGCTGCCGCACCCTCGGGTCGGGATCGCGCCAGAATATAGCCAAGCCCCGGCTGACCTTCGCCCTGCGCCCACGAGTTCATGCGGTCGCAGAACGCGCGTGAGCCGCCGCCGGGCGCCGGGATCGCCCAAACGCGCACCTTCGGGTCCTTGGCGATCATGCCGGCGAACACCTTGAAGCCGGAGCCGGCGAAGTGCTCGGTCACATCGGCCATCTCGATCGGGTTGCGCAGGTCCGGCTTGTCGGAGCCGTACTTGGCGATCGCCGTGTCGTAGGGGATGCGCGGCCAGCCGTTGGTCACCGTCATTTTCTTGCCGTCCGCTGCCAACGGCGCGAACTCCTCGAACAGCTTCGTGACGATCGGCTCCATCGTCGTGAACACGTCGTCCTGCTCGACGAAGCTCATCTCGACGTCGAGCTGGTAGAACTCGCCCGGCAGCCGGTCGGCGCGCGGGTCCTCGTCGCGAAAGCACGGCGCGATCTGGAAGTAGCGGTCGAAGCCCGACATCATCAGCAGCTGCTTGTACTGCTGCGGCGCCTGCGGCAGCGCATAGAACTTGCCCGCATGGATGCGGCTCGGCACCAGGAAGTCGCGCGCGCCTTCCGGCGACGAAGCTGTGAGGATCGGCGTCGGGAACTCGTTGAAGCCGGCCTCGTGCATGCGGGCGCGGATCGAGCGGGTGATGGCGAGCCGCTTCATGATGATCGCGTGCAGCGTCTCACGGCGGAGATCCAGGAAGCGGTAGGTGAGGCGCAGGTCTTCCGGATAGTCGGGTTCGCCGAACACCGGAACCGGCAGCTCCTTCGCCGCCGACAGCACTTCGATCTCGTTGGCGTAGAGCTCGATCTCGCCGGTCGCCATGTCGGCGTTGGTGGTGCCCTCGGGGCGCTTCCTCACCTTGCCGTCGACGCGGATCACCCACTCCGAACGCACGGTCTCGGCCGCCTTGAAGGCGGCGCTGTCGGGGTCGGCAACCACCTGCGTCAGGCCGTAGTGATCTCTGAGGTCGATGAACAGCACACCGCCGTGGTCGCGTACGCGATGCACCCAGCCCGAGAGGCGCACGTTTGCGCCGATGTCGGACGAGCGAAGCCCGCCGCAGGTGTGCGAGCGATAGCGGTGCAATGTGGCCTCGGCCATGGCGTGAGTCTTTCTTGTCGGCATGAAAGGGCAAACGATCGGCGCGCGGGCGTGACGTCGGCCACGCGCCAGTGGGGCTGCCGGAGCCCGGCCGCCCACGTGTCGCGGCGGACAAGCCATGGGGGGCAGGGGATGTCAAGGAGAGCGGCGCGGGGAGCGTCTGACAGCCGCCGCGCGCTCGCAGATCGCCGCTCTCGTCAACGCCGTCGAATTGTACCATCTCGATTGTCGGCGGCTATTTTCCGGCGGAGGCCGGCCTCAAGGCGGCTGATCCCAACGCTTCCCTGCATGATGACGGCATCCCGCGAGTTGTCGCCGACACGGGACTGGGCGGCTGCGAATGACAGGCCCTGCGCCGCGCGATAGGGTGAAGTCGGCTCGATCGATGGGGTCGTGTCAGGGGTGGGGAGAGACCAATCATGCCATGGGTCTTGGCGTTGTCGATTGCATCGCTGGCGATGTTGTGTGGGTCCGCCGTCGCCCAGCCGTCGCAGGTATGCTTGGCGCTGGCCGCGCAGCTGACGGCGCAGGCCGCGCTGAACTTGAACGACATCAACATTGCGACTGATTCCAGGAAGAAATGTGCGATGCACCGGGACGAGCAGGCGCGTCTCCAGGCCGTGCGAGAAGCACTGCGCCGGCAGCGTCCGGAATGCACCAAAACGGCGGCGGACGTCGACAAGCTGGCGGCGGAACAGAAGGAGTTGATGGACGAGGCGTGTCAGCGGTGAGGTGCGGCTACTCGCGGGAGCCGCAGATCGCGCCGTTGTGACACCACGTGCTGGAAGCCGTTTCGCAGGACCCCGCGCAATCCCGGAACAGTCTGCGAATGCCGGATGCCGACCGTCATCACGGCGATGCGACGGTAGATGCAAATCGCATCACCGAGATAGCAACATCAGATCAACGCTATCCCGGCGGATCGCACGGCACGCTTGTATGACGGTGCCGGCCGCGCGCGATGTTCAGCGCCGGGAAATATTGCGTCGGATCAGTGTGTTGCGTCCCGTACGGATGGCCAGTGGCGGGCCGCGTCTCAGCGCCACGCAGTTGTGAGCGCCATTCAGGTGGCGTTCAGCGCGGAATTGCCGTATTCGCCGGGAAGAACCGCCGAACCAGCCATCCGGAGCATTCCTCGACATGACAGGTCGCACCCGCCCCACTCCGCTTCTCGTTTCGCGCCGCGCCGCGCTCGCCAGCGCCAGCGCCGTCGCGCTCGCCGCCATGCTCGGCCCGGCCATGGCGCGCGGCGGTGACGTCAGCGTCGACGCGCTGATGCGTCCGATGGAACTCGAGGACCTCGTCTACGGCAACAAGGACGCCAAGGTGACGGTGGTCGAGTATGCCTCGCTGACCTGCGGGCATTGCGCCAACTTCCACAACAAGGTGTTCCCGGAGCTGAAGAAGAAGTACATCGACACCGGCAAGATCCGCTTCGTGTTCCGCGATTTCCCGTTCGACCAGCTGGCCGCCGCCGGCTCGATGCTGGCGCGCTGCGCAGGCCCCGGCAAGGAACTCGCCATGCTCGGCGTGCTGTTCGAGAAGCAGGACACGTGGGTGGTGCGCAACCCGATCCCGAAGCTGTTCGAGATCGCCAAGCAGGCCGGCTTCACGCAGGCGAAGTTCGACGCCTGCCTCAAGGACCAGGGGCTGCTCGACAAGATCTCGGCCGTGCGCAACCGCGCGGCGAAGGAGTTCAAGGTCGATTCGACGCCGACCTTCTTCATCAACGGCAAGCGGCTGGACGGCCGCTCGGACATGATCTCGACATTCGACAAGGCGCTCGAGCCGCTGCTCAAGGGCGCCTGATGACGGCCGGCGCGCGGTGCATCGGGCCGGCTGCGGTGGCGGTGCGCGGGCTGGCGCTCGTCGCGGCCCTGGCGGCTGCGGCTTGTGGCGGCGCCGGTCAACTCGCCACCACGCCGGCCGGCGATGCCGTGGCACGGACCGGCGCAGTGGGCGCCGGATCCGGCGGCGCAGAGCAGACGGCCCGCTTCGACCCGTTCAGCGAGCGCACCGAGACCGCCTCGCCGCTACGCGCGGTGATCGCCAACCCGTCGCCCGCCGAGGTGATGAAGACCGGGCCGCTCTCCGAGATGGCGATCGGGCGCGCCGACGCGCCGGTGACCATCATCAAGTACATGTCGCTGACCTGCCCCTACTGCCGGCAGTTCCATCTGACCGTGTTCCCGCAGCTCAAGCGCGAGTACATCGACACCGGCAAGGTGCGCTTCGTGCTGCGTGAATTTCCGATCGGCTTCCAGTCCGGCATGGCGACGATCGCGCTGCGCTGTGTGCCGGCGGAGAAGTATTTCGACCTGTACGGCCGTTTTCTCGCCCAGCAGGCACGATGGGTCAGCCAGGAGGTGCGCAAGGACCCGATCTTCGAGGTCGCAAAAGGCGTGGGTCTTACGCGCGCAGCCTTTGACGCCTGCACCCAGAATCGGGCTCTGGTGGAGGGTCTGAAGTGGATGAAGGACCGCGGGCGCACGCTCGGCGTGATCGGCACACCGAACTTCTTCGTGGACGGCAGGCTGGTGAAAAGCGTGCTGACGATGGCGGAGATCAGGGCGATGGTCGATCCTCTGGTGGCGGCGCGAAGCGCTGGCGGCAGGATGGCGGGCGCGCAACGCCGCTAGCGGGGCCCGTGCCGGCGCCGCTGTCGGCGGCCGCACGCAGCAGGTGAAACGAGGGCCATGAAACTCACGCGCCTCAGGCTGGTCGGCTTCAAGTCGTTCGTCGAGCCGACAGACCTCGTGATTCTCGACGGCCTCACCGGCGTCGTCGGTCCGAACGGCTGCGGCAAGTCGAACCTGCTCGAAGCCCTGCGCTGGTCGATGGGCGAGACCTCGCACAAGTCGATGCGCGCGGCCAGCATGGACGACGTCATCTTCAACGGCACGACCTCGCGGCCGCCACGCAACTGGGCCGAGGTGACGCTGTTCCTCGACAACAGCGCGCGGCGCGCGCCGACCGAGTTCAACAACGACGACACGCTGGAGATTACGCGCCGGATCGAGCGCGAGGCGGGCTCCGCTTATCGCGTCAACGGCCGTGAAGTCAGGGCACGCGACGTCAAGATCCTGTTCGAGGACGCGGCGACCGGCGCGCGCTCGCCGGCGCTCGTGCGCCAGGGCCAGATCGGCGAGATCGTCAACGCCAAGCCGGAGCAGCGCCGCCGCATCCTGGAGGACGCCGCGGGTGTCGCGGGCCTGCACTCGCGCCGGCACGAGGCCGAGCTCAGGCTGAAGGCGGCCGAGGGCAACCTCGCCCGGCTCGGCGACATCATCGGACAGCTCACCTCACAGGTCGAAAGCCTCAAGCGCCAGGCCCGCCAGGCGCGCCGCTACAAGGAGCTGTCGGGCGAGATCCGCCGGGCCGATGCGCTGCTCCTGCATCTGCTCTGGACCGGGGCCGAGGCGGACGTGCAGCGGGAGGAGCAGGCGCTCACCGTGGCGCTGACGGCGCTCGCCGGGGCGGCCCAGGAGGAGGCGGAGGCGACGGTCGCGGAGGCGGCCGCCGGCGAGCCGATCGGCAAGCTGCGCGAGAACGAGGCGATCCGCGCCGCAGTGCTCGCGCGCGTGAAAATCAGCCAGGAAACCTTCGAGCGGGAGGCCGAACGCCAACGACAGCGCCAGGCCGAACTCGTCGAGCGGGCGCGCCAGCTCACTGCCGACCACGCGCGCGAGAATGAACAGGTGGCCGAGGCCGAGGAGCGCGTCGCCGAACTCGTCGGCCTGATCGGGGCGAGCGAGGCGGCCGAGGCGGAGACCGACGACATAGCGGCCGGGCTCGCCTCGGCGATCGGCGAGGGTGGGCGGCTGGTCGCTGCCGCCGAGGAGCGGCTCAAGGGGGCGACGGCAGCCGTCTACGAGGCGCGGGCGAGGCGGCGGACGGCGGAAACAGCGCTCGCCGAGCGGCGCGGAGCGCTCGAGCGGCTCAAGCGGCGGCAGAGCGAGGTGGCCGCCCAGATCGCCGCCATCGCGGGGCGTGCACCAGAGGCCCACAAGGTTTCCGAGGCGCAGGCGGAAGGGCGCGAGCTGGCCGCCGCACTCGCCGAGATCGAGGATGCCATCGAGCTGGCGATGGCCGCCGGCGGCGAGGCGGCCGCACAGTTGCGCGAGCGCCAGGGCGAGGCGGAGCAGGCGGTGCTGGCACTGCGTGCCCTCGAGACCGAGCGGGCGACGTTGACCAAGGTGCTGCTGCCGGCGACGGGCGGCGGCGAGGGCATCGTCGACACCATCTCGGTGTCGCCCGGCTACGAGACGGCACTCGGTGCGGCACTCGGCGACGATCTCGACGCGTCCCTCAGCGAGGACGAGCCGGTTCACTGGCGCGAGGTCGATCCGCAGGAGGCCGATGGCGCCCTGCCCGACGAGGCCGAGCCGCTGATCGCACATGTCGAGGCGCCGAAGGCGTTGGCGCGACGCCTGCGCCAGATCGGCGTTGTCGAGGCGCAGACCGGCGCGCGCCTGCAGGCGCGGGTGAAGCCCGGCCAGCGTCTGGTCAGCAAGGCCGGCGACCTGTGGCGGTGGGACGGCTTCGTCGCGGCAGGCGATGCACCGACCGCCGCCGCGCAACGGCTCGCCGAGCGCAATCGACTGGCGGGTCTGAGGGAGCGCGAGGCCGAGGCGCGCGGCGCCGCAGAGACGGCGAGCGCGGCGCTGGCGCAAGCAGAGGCGGCGGTGCGCGCGGCTGGATCTGCCGAAGCGGGGCTCCGCCAGCGGGGCCGCGAAACCCAGACCGCGCTGCATCGCGTGCGCGAGCGCGTCTCGGAACTGGAGCGGGCGGCGCGTGAAACCGATGCGCGCCTGTCGGCGGTGCGTGACAGTGAGGCCGAGATCGCGGACGCGCTTATCGATGCGGTCGCCGCGGTCGAGACGAGCGAGACGGAGTTGGCGGACGTGCCGGCGAGCGCGCCGCTCGAGGCCGAGGCCGGGGACGCGGAGGCGGTGCTGCAGGCGGCGCGCGGCGAACTGGCCACGCTCACCGCCGAGCTTGCCGGCCACGAGCGCGAGAAGAAGCTGAGGGCCGAGCGGATTGCGGGCATGCGCTCCGAGCGGCAGCGACTGATGATGCGCATCGAGGGGGCGCGGCGCCAGATTGACGCGCTGGAGGCGCGCCTCGCCGAGACGCGCGGCGAGCTCGACGACGGCGCCGACCTGCCGGCGCGCATCGAGGCTGACCGCGTCAAGCTGATCGGCGAGGTCGAAACGGCGGAGCGCGAGCGGCGCGAGGCTGCCGACGCCGTGGCCGCGGCGGAGAGCGCACTCCGCGGGGCCATGACGAGGCTGCGTGGAGCCCAGCAGGCCGTCTCGACGCAACGCGAGGAGAGGGCGCGCGCGGAAGCACGTCTCGAAGCCGCGCGTCAGCGCCGTTCCGAGGAGGCGCGCCGTATCCGCGAGACGCTGGATGTTGCACCGGACGCGGTTCTGGCGCTCGCCGAACTCACCGCCGAAGCGGCCCTGCCGAACGTCTCCGACGTCGAGCGCCAGCTCGGGCGCCTTAAGAGCGACCGCGACCGGCTCGGCGGCGTCAACCTTGCCGCCGACGAGGAACTACAGACACTCTCGGCGCAGCAGGAGAACCTCGACCGCGAACGCGCCGACGTCGAGCAGGCGATCGCCAAGCTGCGTGGCGGCATCGGTCAGTTGAACCGCGAGGCCAAGAAGCGGCTCGACGAGGCCTTCAAGACGGTCGACGGCCACTTCCAGCGACTGTTCGGCATCCTGTTCGGCGGCGGCGAAGCGCGCCTCGAACTGATCGAAGGCGAGGACCCGTTGGAAGGCGGACTCGAGATCATCGCGAAGCCGCCGGGCAAAAAGCCGGCGACGCTGTCGCTGCTGTCGGGCGGCGAGCAGACGTTGACCGCGCTGTCGCTGATCTTCGCGGTGTTCCTGACCAACCCGTCGCCGATCTGCGTGCTCGACGAGGTCGATGCCCCCCTGGACGACGCCAACGTCGATCGCTTCTGCACCATGATGGAGCGCATGGCCGCCGACACCGAGACGCGCTTCCTGGTCATCACCCACCATCCGATGACGATGGCGCGGATGAACCGTCTGTTCGGCGTGACGATGGGTGAGAAAGGCGTGTCGCAGCTGGTCTCCGTCGATCTTGCCGCCGCCGAGCGGTTCCTCGAGGCGAGCTGACGATCGCGAGCTGGGTGAGGCAGCGGACGGGGACGCGCCGGACGGCCACCGCCATCAGCTGTGGGTGGCCCGTCACGGTCACATCACGCGGGCGACACGATCGAGGAGGCGGTAGGGAAGCATGCGGCGGAGCAGCGCCGCCGCGTAGGTTGGCGTGCAGACGTAATAGCGCACCCTCGGGCGGCGGCTCTCGACGGCCTGTACGAGCTTGGCGGCGACGGCGTCGGGCTCGAGCTTGAAGGTCTGCTTGCCACCTCGCTCCATGGCCGCGATGGTCGCCTCGTAGCGTGTGCGGTGGACGGAGCCGGCGATGTCGACGTTGGCGCGCGCGGCGGCCAGCGCATGATCGACGAAGCGTGTGCGAATGGGGCCGGGCTCGATCAGCACGACGTCGATGCCGGTGCCGTGCAGTTCGTTGCGCAACGCGTCCGACAGCGCTTCGAGCGCGAATTTGGAGGCGGAGTAGGCACCGCGCCACGGTGCCGCGACGAGGCCGAGAACGGATGAGCAGTTGACGATGCGGCCGTGCCCCTGCGCACGCATCGCCGGGATGACGAGGCGCGTCAGCTCGTGCGTGCCGATCACGTTGACCTCGAGCTGGTGGCGCAGCGCCGAGCCTGTGATGTCCTCGAGCGCACCGGGCTGGCCGAATGCGGCGTTGTTGAAGAGCGCATTGAGCCGGCCACCGGCGAGGTTGAGGGCACGCTCGGCGCAGGCGGCGACCGACGCCGGATCGGCGAGTTCCAATGCGATGGCATCGAGACCGAGGTCTTCGAGCCGCGCGAGATCCTCGGGCCGGCGGGCGGTCGCGATCACGCGCCAGCCGCGCGCCTGCATCACCCTGGCCGAGGCGAGGCCGATGCCCGACGAGCATCCGGTGATCAGGATCGAGCGCTCGGCGCCGGGGCGGGGAGGCATGTGTGGAAGACTCCTTGGCGGTCGTCGGCCTCAATGGGCGATCTCGGCGAGAAGGGCACAACGCTCGTGTGCCTGTCGGGGCATCATGCGCGCGCCGGTGACGGTGAGCGAAGGGGCGACCCGCTCGCGCACGAGCGTGATGCTGGCGTCGGCCCGCTGGCATCCGCCGGGCAGCTTGATCGACACCGGCCGTACCTCGATGTCGGCGTCCATCGCGCGGACGCGGCCGGCGCCGGTGCCCGCGAAGATCGCCCTGAAAGTGCCGTCGCGATGCGAGGCGATCCACTCGGCGAGGGCGGCAAGGCGCCGGTCGTGCGCCGGGCAGCGCGGCTCATCGTCGGACGCCATTGGATCGGCGCAGTCGGCCGAGAAGTCGACGGCGACGAGCCAGAGCGGCCTGCCGTCGGCGACGAGCCGAACAGCGGTGACGGCGGCGGCGACGGTTTCCGCCTCGGTCACCGGCTGCAGCGAAGGATTGTCGCGCGTATCGGCGGTGGCGGACGGCGGGGCGGCAGGCGCCGTGCGCGTCACCGGGCGGCGCAGCAGCAGGTGATCCTGCAGCGTCACGCGCAGGCCCTCGGTGCGCTGGACGGCGAGCGCCGTGGTCGGCGTCGCCGGCCGGTCCCCCGCGGCGGCGAGCAGCTGGCGTGAGAGCACGGCGAAATAGTCGCGTCGAGAAAACGTACGCACGACATCCTGCATGTGTGTGACGCCAGCGAGAGCGACGACGTCGGCGGCAAGGCCAGTGGCGTCCCGACCGTGGCGCGGGCGGTCGCGACGCTCGGCACCGAATGTGGTGCGCCAGGTCTGCTGGTCGTTGCCAGGCGCAGGCCGTGCCGGATCTACGGCCGCCGGCGCACTGTCGAAGGATCCCACAGACCGCGGTTCGGATCGTGGCTTGAGGCTCCAGACGGCAAGCGTCAGGGTGCCCGGTCGGCGCGGCGCGTCGGGTGTGGCTGGTGCCGCAGCGGGTGACTTGGGGCGCACCGGCATGGTGGTGCCCGGCGCGGCGGCCGACGGGGGCGGCGTCTCCTGTCGGATCGGCCGCAGCAGCAGCGCCGCGGCGGCGAGCACCGCGACGCCCAGGCCGAGTGCGAGCAACCGCCGGCTCATGATCGAACGGGTTTCATGTCGCCGCCGCCCGCGTCGCCCCTGTCACTACCCGATCGCGATGCCGTGCTCGCTCTTCAGCCAGGCGAGGCCGCGGTCGAGCGCCTTGGCGATTGCGTCGAACGCCTGATTGATGTCGTCTTCGCCGATGACCAGCGGTGGGCACATGGCGATGGTGTCGCCGCCGACCGCGCGCGAGATCAGGCCCTCTTCCTCGGCGAACGCCACGACCTTTGGCCCGACACCCAGCTTAGGCTCGAAGCTCTGCTTGCTGCGCTTGTCGCGGACCAGCTCCAGCCCGCCGATCAGGCCGACGCCGCGTGCCTCGCCGACCAGGGGGTGCTCGCCGAGCGCCTTGAGGCGGCGCTCGAAGGTCGGCGCCACCTTGCGCACGTGTCCGACGATGTCGATGCGCTCATAGATCTCGATGGTCTTGTTCGCGACCGCAGCGGCGACCGGATGGCCGGAATAGGTGAACCCGTGCGCGAACACGCCGAGCTTGCGGCTCTCGGAGACGAGCGCCTCGTAGACCTGCTCGGAGACGGTGACGGCGCCGAGCGGCATGTAGGCCGACGTGATCGCCTTGGCCATCGAGACGGTGTCCGGCGTGATGTCGAAGGTCTGGCTGCCCCACCAGTTGCCGGTGCGGGCGAAGCCGCAGATCACCTCGTCGGCGATCAGCGCGATGTCGTGCCTGGCCAGCACCGCCTGGATCTTGGGGAAATAGGTACGCGGCGGCACGATGACGCCGCCGGCGCCCTGTACGGGCTCGGCGATGAATGCGGCGATGGTGTCGGGATCCTCGCGCTCGATCAGCGCCTCGAGGCTCGCCGCCATGCGGGTGGCGAACTCCTCCTCGGTCTCGCCCGGCTCGGCGGACCGCCAGTGGTGCGGGCACTCGGCATGGCGGGCGAACGACAGCGGCAGGTCGAAGTCGGCATGGAACACCGGCAGGCCGGTCAGGCTGGCGGCGGCCAGCGTGACGCCATGATAACCGCGGACGCGGCCGATGATCTTCTTCTTCCCCGGCTTGCCGCGGGCGTTATTGTAGTACCATTGCAGCTTGATCTGGGTGTCGTTGGCCTCGCTGCCGGAGGACGTGAAGAACACCTTCGAGGTCGGCGCCGGCGAGAGTTCCTTGATCTTCTCGGCGAGTTGGATCGCCGGCTCGTGGCTGCGCCCGCCGAACAGGTGTGTGAACGAGAGCTTTTCCATCTGCGTCCGTGCCGCCTCGGCCAGCTCCTTGTTGCCGTAGCCGAGGCCGGTGCACCAGAGGCCGGCGAGCCCCTCGATGTAGCGCTTGCCGTTGCTGTCCCAGACGCTGACGCCTTCGGCGCGCTCCAGGATCAGCGGCCCGCCCTGGCGGTGGGTCGCGAGGTTCGTCGTCGGATGCAGCAGCGATTCGACGTCACGCATGGCAAAGTTGGACAGAAGCTGTTGTTGCATGATTGCCTCGCCTCGGGTGTCGGGATCGGCCGTGCCGATGCCCTATTCGCGCGAGAGGCTACTCCCGAACCGCGCCGGATACAAAGCCGGATGGCGCGCTGCAGCCGAGATGTGCGCAACCCGGGCAGGTTGGCGTGTGCGACGGAGCGCCGCCATTCGCCACGATGCCGGCCGTGGGCGGCTTGCATGGCGCGCCGGCAGTCGCTAGGCCAGTCGCACCGGGCGGGCCGCGCCGTACCGCCAGAGAGGTCCGATGGAGCGCATCGACGAGCAGCCGCAAAGCCGCGCCAGCACATGGGCGTTGCGGCTTGCCGTGTTCGCGGCGGCTCTTGTCGTCGTGACCGGCATCCTGCATCGGCTGTTCACGATGCCGACGCCGGTGGCGCTCAACCTGTTCGCAGTCGCTTTCGGCCTTGCCGCGCTGTCGCTGGTGATGGCTCTCGCCGCGCTCTATGTGACCTGGGGCACCGGCGTTCGCGGCGGCGCTTCCGCCATCGCCGCGATCGCCGTCACGGCCGGCCTGTTCGCATGGCCCATCGCCTACCTCCCGGTAGCCACGCGGCTGCCGCGCCTCAACGACATTTCGACCGACACAGAGACTCCGCCACCCTTCGCCCGGTTGAGCGTGATGCGGCAAAAAGGTGCCAACGCCGCGGCCTGGCGCGGTCCGAAGACGGCGGAGCGCCAGAAGGCGTCCTATCCGGACATCGCGCCACTGTACCTTGCCCGCCGCCCGGATGACGCGTTCGAACTGGCTCTCGAAGCGCTGCGGCGTCAGAAGATGACCATCGTCGCGGAGACACGCGATCCGGCGGGCGGCGGTGTCGTCGAGGCGGTCGACCGGACGATGATCCTCGGCTTCGCCGACGATCTCGCGGTGCGTGTCAGGCCCGACGCTGGGGGCAGTCGCGTCGACGTGCGGTCCGCCTCGCGCTGGGGGCGCCACGACCTCGGCAGAAATGCGGAGCGGGTACGCCGTGTGCTGAACCAGATCGTCGCCCGGGCGCAGGCGACCGTACCCGCCGTGCCGGGCGAGCGGGTGGCGAGGGTGCGCGCCCGTGGCAAGCGTGATGATGCAAAGTCGCGTGCCGAAAGCGGCCGCCGCGCCGGCTCCGCTACAGTGCGCGCAACGCGCTCGCAAAGCCGACGGGTCCGTCGCAGGCAACGAGACGCTGACGAATGAGGTGCTCGACGTGCGCCTGCACCGAGAGCGAGGCGGCCTTGACCAGCCGCTGGTCGATCTGGTCGTAGATCAGGGCGACGATCGCCTCGATGGTCGGTTTGCCGTCGCGAATGGCGGCGAGGATCGCCTGCTCTCGCCAGCGCCGGTGCACGAGGTATGCGCGGGCCACGCGGTGCGGCTCCGCGATCTCTCCACCGTGGCCGGGCAGATAGACGAGGTCGGTGTCGGCGCGCGCGATGAGCTTGTCGAGCGAGGCGTAGTAGTCGCCCATGTCACCCTCGGGCGGCGCGACGACGGTCGTGTTCCAGCCCATGATGTGGTCGCCGGAGAACAGGACGCCGGTGCCGACGAGCGCGAGGCAGAGATGGTCGGGCGCGTGGCCCGGCGTGAAGATCGCCTCGAGCGCGAAGCCGCCTGTTTCGATTCGGTCGCCGTCCCGCAGGACGACGTCGGGGCGGAAGTCGGCATCGACGAACTCGCCGCCGGAAGGCCCGATCTTGAGTACGCCCGGGTTGGCGGCCGTGCGACCGTAGCCGGCGACCTTCGCGCCGGTCGCGCGGACGAGTGCCGCGAGGCCATCGGTGTGGTCGCGGTGGGTATGCGTGATGACGATGTGGCTGACCGGGCGTCCGGCGATGGCGCGGATGAGCGCCGCGTGGTGGGAGGCATCCTCCGGGCCGGGATCTACGATCGCGAGAGTGTCGTGGCCGACGATGTAGGTGTTCGTGCCCTTGTGGGTGAACACGCTCGGATTGTTGGCGACGAGGCGCTGCACGCCGGGTGCGACTTCGGCCGGTACGCCGTAGGCGAAGACCATTTCGGTGTTGAAGGTCAGCTTGGTCATCTCCCTCGCGCCATCCCTCGCGGTCCCGTGAAAATCAATGCCAGTCGGCCTGTAAGCCGGGTTCTGTCTGGAGGTCGCCCTCCGCGACGGCCATTCGTCTGGGGTCGCCGTCACCGGCGCCCTCGAGCAACCAACCCGGGTGGCTGGCCCGGAAACAGGCTCGCGGTCCACCCGCTCGCGCAGGTCACCGCCGGCCACCCCTATTTGGTCTTGCTCCTGGTGGGGTTTACCGTGCCGCGGCCGTTGCCGGCGCGCGCGGTGCGCTCTTACCGCACCCTTTCACCCTTGCTGCCACGGCCTTGCGGCCGCTTCGGCGGTTTGCTTTCTGTGGCACTTTCCCTGGGGTCGCCCCCGGCGGCCGTTAGCCGCCACCACGTTTCCATGGAGCCCGGACTTTCCTCCGCCGGACGCCGAGGCCGCAAGGCCGGAGCGCCGGCAGCGGCCGTCCGGCCGACTGGTCGCCGGACTAAGGGGTGAACGGCCGTCTAGGTCAAGTCCGGGCCGGTCGATTGACCAGGAATATGCCGGCGGCGATCAGCGCGAGCGCGCCGAGGAAGCGCCAGCCGAGCGGCTCGCCGAGGACCAGGTGGCCAGCGAACGCGCCGAAAACCGGCACGAGGAAGGTGAAGGCGGCAGCCTTGGAGGCGGCATGCCGGGTGAGCAGCCAGTACCATGCGACATAGCTGGCGAAAGCGACGACGGCGCCGGTGTAGGCAAAAGCGAGCCAGGCGCGCGCGTTGGCGAAGTCGGGCGCCGGTTCGCCGAGCAGGAAGGAGAGGCCGATCAACACCACGGCCGAGATCCAAAGCTGCCAGCCGAGCTGCATCTCCGGTGGCACCGTCTTGAGCCGGGTCGCCCTCACCAGCACCGTGACGCTCGCCCAGCCGACTGCGGAGCCGAGGCAGAGCAGATCTCCGAAGAGCGAGCCGACGCGCCCGGACGTCGCGACCAGTCCCTCGCTGACCGCCAACGCCAACCCGGCGAAGGCGGCAACGAGGCCGGCGACCTTGGTCGCGCTCAGCCGGTCGCCTGGGATGAAGAGGTGCGCGCCGATGGCGACGAAGAATGGCGTCGCGTAGAGGAACAGTGCGGCACGCGCCGCTGTCGTTCGAGCCACGCCTTCATAGAGCAGCCAGAACTCGACGGAGAAGATCAGCCCCAGCATCAGCCCGAGACCGCCGGTGCCGACCGCGACCCGGATCGGTACCGATCGGAACATCATCCAGGCGACGAGCAGTCCGCCGGCGAGTGCAGAGCGCAGGCCCGCCTGCAAAATCGGCGGAATCGCCTGGCCTGCGATCTTCACTGCGACCTGCGTGCCGCCCCAGATCAGACAACAGGCGAGCACGACCGCTACGCCGGTCGCGTCGAAGGGCCCGACGCCCGGCGCCGCGGCCGACGGACGCGCATCCGCCGCGCTGATGGCCCGCCGGCTCACGTCGTTCGTCCCGCCTCGAGAGCTGCGAGCAGCCGCTCGAGTGCGCCGAGCGTGCCTGCATCGGCGACGCCGTCGACGCGCGCGGGGCGGAAGTGGCGCTGGAAGGCGGCGATCACCTTGCGGGCCGCTGGATCCAGCATGCCGTCGGCGCGGACGTCGTAGCCGTAGCGAACCAGGAGGCGCTGCAACGCGACGATTCCCGACTCGTCGATCTCGGCGGGCGGGCCATCGGACACGACCGGCGGCGGCGCCACCCAATGGCCGACGCCCTCGCCGGCGAGCCAGGCCCAGTCGAAGCGTTCACCCGGATCGATCTTGCGCTGAGGGGCAACGTCGGAGTGCGCGAGCACGCGCTCGGGACGTATGGCGTTGCGCCGGATGATATCGCGCGACAGTCCCGCCACGGCCTGCATCTGGCGCGGCGGAAACGCCGGCAGGCCGTGCTCGTGCCCCGGATTGTCGATCTCGATGCCGATCGAGGCGGAATTGACATCGGTCTCACCGAGCCAGCTCGACAGGCCGGCGTGCCACGCGCGCTCGGCCTCGGCGACCATCTGCACGATCTCTCCTTCGGCCGTGATCACGTAGTGGCAGGAGACCTTGCTCTCCGGCCGCGACAGCCAGTCTATCGCCTTGTCGATGTCGATGAGGCCGGTGTAGTGCAGGATCAACATCGTCGGCGGGCCGGTGATGCGGCGCGGCTCGACATTGGGCGAGGGGTACAGCCTGTCGACGAGCGGCGTGTCCGGCTTGAGACTCAAAGGTCGCGCTCCCTGGCGATCTGGTCGTAGGCCGCGTTGATGGCGGCGAGCGTGCGATCAGCCATTGCGACGAATTCAGTCGGCAGGCCGCGCGCCATCATGGCGTCCGGATGGTTCTCGCGAACGAGTTGGCGATAGTGCGCCTTCACCTCGGCGTCGCTCGCGCCATGCGCGACGCCGAGCACCACGTAGGGATCCTCGGGGTCGGCGACGAACAGCGCACGGATAGCCCTGAATTCGGTTTCGGAGAAGCCGAAGATGTGGGCGACGCGCGCGAGATATATCTCCTCGCTATCGTGCAGCACGCCGTCGGCGATCGCGATGTGGAACAGGCCTTCGAGCACATCGCGCTTCATGTCGGGGTCGGCGGCGAGCGCGGTCGCGATCTGGCGGGCATAGGTCTCGAAGCCGGCGACGTCGTGGGTGGCCAGCTCGAACAGCCAGTGGACCGAGCGCTGCTGATGCGGATCGACCGGGTAGAGCCGCTCGAACATGCGCCGCTCGAGTTCGACGACCGCGCCGTCCGCCTGTGCCATCTTCGCCGAAAGCGCGACGACGGCGGCCGTGAAGGTGGCGCTCTTGGCCTCGCGGCCCTCGGGACCCGGGCTGTCGCGGCGTGCGAGCACGGCGAGGCCGGCCCTGAGCCGGCCGCCCTCCGCGAGACCGATCGCTTCCCTGATCCTCTGCCATATCATGGTCGAGAGATAGCCGGTTTCGCCATTGCCTTGAAGCGCGTCGAGCGCTGAGCACGCCAGCCCGGGCCGCCGCCACCGTCACCGGCCGTGGACAAGTGTTATTTCGCCGGACGTGTCGTGACGTCTGCCGGCAGCGGACAGCCGGTGCTAGGATCGCCGGTGTCGAAAATCGAACGACGGGGAGAAATCGCCATGAGAACAGCCAAGACCCATCGGGCGCCCAGGTGGCAGACGTGCCGCGCGATCGTCGGCGTCGCCATCGCGCTCGCAACGTCGCTGACGTTCGCCGGGACGGCCGCGGCCGCATCGCCCAACGGCACGTGGCTGCGCTCCAACGGCGCGCAGGTGCTGGTGTTCACCTGCGGCGGCGGGCTCGGCATGAAGGTGACCAAGTCTCCGGACAAGGCGAAGGTCGGCAAGCAGATCATGTGCGGTGCCAAGAGCACCGCTGCCAATCGGTGGGAAGGCAGCCTGCTCAACCTCGACGACGGTCAGACCTACAAGGGTATCGTCGAGCTGAAGGGCGGCGCGCTCTCGCTCTCCGGCTGCGTTCTCGGCGGCATCATCTGCAAGACCGACAGCTGGCAGCGTGTGAAGTAGCCCGCGCCCGCACGCTGGCCCGGCGATTGACCTTTCCCGCGACGCCCGATAGCTGAGCATCGGGCGGCGCCGGCTCGCGCCGTCTGCTGACGCAAGGCGATGCGGCGCCATGACGGCGCGGGAAGGACGACATGACGACGAGCACGGCCGCGGGGCACTGGGACTTCTGGATCGACCGCGGCGGCACCTTCACCGACGTCGTGGCGCGCGACCCGCAAGGGCGCATTCACGCTCGAAAAGTGCTGTCTGAAAATCCCGGCGCCTACGACGACGCCGCGCTCGAGGGCATCCGCCAGTTCCTCGGGCTCTCCTCCGAAGCACCGATCCCCGCCGGGCGCATTGCCACCGTGAAGATGGGCACCACGGTCGCCACCAACGCGCTGCTCGAGCGCAAGGGTGATGCGACGCTGCTGGTGATCACGAAGGGCCTCAGGGATCAGCTCGAGGTCGGCTATCAGAACCGGCCGGATATCTTCGCGAAGCGGATCGTCAAGCCGGAAATGCTCTACGCGCGCGTCATCGAGGCGGACGAGCGCGTACGCGCCGACGGCACCGTCGAGACGGCCATCGATCTCGCAGCGCTCGCGCCGCAGCTCCAGGCGGCCTACGCCGCCGGCATCCGTGCCGTCGCCATCGTCCTGATGCACGCCTACGCGTTCCCGGATCACGAGCGCAAGGCGGCCGACCTTGCCCGCGAGACCGGCTTCACTCAGATCTCGGTCAGTCACGAGGTGTCGCCGCTCATCAAACTCGTCGGTCGCGGCGACACGACGGTCGCCGACGCCTACCTCTCGCCGATCCTGAGGCGCTATGTCGAGCGCGTCTCGCAAGCGCTCTCGGGCGGCGCGGCGGACGCGCAGGCGCCGCGGGTGATGTTCATGGCCTCCTCCGGCGGTCTCAAGGCGGCAAGCCTGTTCCAGGGCCGCGACGCGATCCTGTCGGGGCCGGCAGGCGGCATCGTCGGCATGGCCGAGACGGCGCGCATCGCCGGCTTCGACAAGGTGATCGGCTTCGACATGGGCGGCACGTCGACCGACGTCTCGCACTTCGCCGGCGAGTACGAGCGCGCCTTCGAGACAGAGGTCGCTGGTGTCCGCATGCGCGTGCCGATGATGCGCATCCACACGGTGGCGGCCGGTGGCGGCTCGATCCTCGCCTTCGACGGCGCACGCTTTCGCGTCGGGCCGGAGAGCGCCGGCTCCAATCCCGGGCCGGCCTGCTACCGCCGCGGTGGCCCGCTCACCGTGACCGACGCCAACGTGATGGTCGGCAAGCTCAAGGCGTCGTTTTTCCCGCGGATCTTCGGGCCGGGGCGCGACGAGGCGCTCGACGAGGCGGCGGTGCACGAGGCATTCGCGATGCTCGCCGCCGACATCGAGGCCGCGACCGGGGAGGCGCGCGCGCCCGAGGAGATCGCCGACGGTTTCCTCAGGATAGCCGTCGAAAACATGGCGAACGCCATCAAGAAGATCTCGGTGCAGCGCGGCTACGACGTTACCGAGTACGCGCTCAACTGCTTCGGCTCGGCCGGTGGACAGGCCGCCTGCATGATCGCCGACACCCTCGGCATGGAAATGGTGCTGATCCATCCGCTGTCCGGCCTGCTCTCGGCCTACGGGATGGGCCTTGCCAACATCCGCGCGAGCCGCGAGCAATCGGTCGAGGCGCCGCTCGATGCGGCCACCATGCCGGACGTCGAGACGCTCGGCTTCGCGCTGACCGGGCAAGCCTCCGACGAACTGGTGGCGCAGGGCGTCGCGCACGAGGACATCGCCACGACGACATGGCTGCACATCAGATACGACGGTACCGATACCGCGCTGCCGATCGTACTCGACGAGCCGTCGATCATGCGCCGTGACTTCGAGGCGCAGCACCTTCAGCGTTTCGGCTTCATCTCGCCGGAGAAGCGCGTGTTCGTTGCCGCCATCGAGGTCGAGGCGGCAGGCGGTGGCGCGGTGCTTTCCGAGCAGGCGACCGGCGGTGCCGCGCCGTATGTGCCCGAAGCGGGCGAGACGACGCGCTTCTTCTCCGCGCGGACATGGCACGACGCGCCGGTGTATCGCCGCGAGGCGCTGCGACCCGGTGCCGTGCTCGCCGGCCCTGCCCTCGTCATCGAGCCGAACCAGACGGTGGTGGTCGAGCCGGGCTGGCGGCTCGAGGTGACGGCGCTCGATCACCTCGTCATGCGTCGTATGCAAGCCCGCGCCCGCGAGCGGCTCGGCGCCAAGGCGGACCCTGTGCTGCTCGAGGTGTTCAACAACCTCTTCATGTCGATCGCCGAGCAGATGGGCGAATCGCTGCGCAACACCGCGCAGTCGGTCAACATCAAGGAGCGGCTCGACTTCTCGTGCGCGGTGTTCGACGCCGACGGCCAACTCGTCGCCAACGCACCGCACATGCCGGTGCACCTGGGCTCGATGGACAAGAGCGTGGAGACCATCATCCGCGAGCGCCGGGGCACGATGCGGCCCGGCGACGTCTACATGCTGAACGCGCCCTACAATGGCGGCACCCATCTCCCCGACATCACGGTCATCACGCCGGTGTTCGCGCCACGGTCTTCCGAGATCCTCTTCTACGTCGCCTCGCGCGGCCATCACGAGGATATCGGCGGCCTCACTCCCGGCTCGATGACGCCCAAGGCGACCCACATCGACGAGGAAGGCGTCTACATAGATAACTTCAGGCTGGTCGAGGAAGGCCGGTTCCTCGAGGCCGAGACGCACGCGCTGCTCGCCGGCGCACGCTACCCCGCCCGCAGGCCGGACAAGAACATTGCCGACCTCAAAGCGCACGTGGCGGCCAACGCGCGCGGCGTCGCGGAACTGGAGAAGATGGTCGTCCACTTCGGTCTCGACGTGGTCAAGGCTTACATGGGCCACGTGCAGGACAACGCGGAGGAGAGCGTGCGCCGGCTGCTGTCACGGCTGGAAGACGGTCGCTTCCGCGTCGAGATGGACCAGGGCACGCATGTGGAGGTGGCCATCACGGTCGATCGCGAGAAGCGGTCGGCGCGCGTCGACTTCTCCGGCACCAGCCCGGCGCAGAGCAACAATTTCAACGCTCCGGCACCCGTAACGCGGGCGGCGACGCTCTATGTGTTCCGTGTGATGGTCGACGAGCCGATCCCGATGAACGCCGGCTGCATGAAGCCGATCGATCTCGTCATCCCGAAAGGCTCGATGCTCTCGCCCGAGTATCCGGCCGCGGTCGTCGCCGGCAATGTAGAGACGAGCCAGGTGGTGACGAACTGCCTGTTCGCGGCGATGAAGGCGATGGGGCCGAGCCAGGGCACCATGAACAACCTGACGTTCGGCAACGAGCGCGTGCAGTACTACGAGACGATCTGCTCGGGCTCGCCGGCCGGCGATGGCTTCGACGGCACTTCGGGCGTGCATGTGCATATGACCAACACGCGGCTGACCGACCCCGAGATCCTCGAGTTGCGCTATCCCGTGCTGCTCGAGGAGTTCTCGATCCGGCGTGGCTCGGGTGGTCGTGGCAGGTGGTGCGCAGGCGACGGCACCTATCGGCGCATCCGCTTCCTCGAGCGGATGGATTGCGCGATCCTGTCCGGCTACCGAAAGGTACGGCTCTACGGACTGGAGGGCGGTGAAGCGGGCCAGATCGGCGAGAACTGGGTGCGTCGCAATTCGGGCCATCTGGAGCGGCTCGAAGGGTGCGACCAGACGGTGCTCGACCCCGGCGAGGCGGTGATCATCGTCACCCCGACCGGTGGCGGGTTCGGCAAGGCGTGACCGGCGGAACGGCGCGAAAGACCGTTTCGCAAGGAGCGGAGGAGTTCCTGCGATGCTCGATGCTGCCTCCGGTTCCTGGGTCGCCTGGGCGCTGCTCTCCGCGCTGTTCGCGGCGCTGACGGCCATCTTCGCGAAAATCGGGGTGGCGGGCGTCAATTCCGATCTTGCGACCTTCATCCGGACGCTCGTCGTCGTCGCGGTGCTTGGCGCCATTCTCGCTGTCCGCGGCCTGTTCCAGCCGGTGGCGGGCATCGCGCCGCGCACGTGGGCCTTCCTCGCACTTTCCGGCCTCGCAACGGGAGCGTCGTGGCTCTGCTACTTTCGCGCGCTGCAGATCGGCGATGCCGCGCGCGTCGCACCGATCGACAAGCTGAGCGTGGTGCTGGTGGCCATCTTCGGCGTGACGCTGCTCGGCGAACAGCTGTCTCTGACCGCCTGGGTCGGCGTCGCACTGATCGGCGCGGGTGCCGTGCTGGTGGCGGTCGGCTAGAAGCGCGGTGGGCAGCGCGTTCCAACGCGCGTCTTGCGCTCGGCCATCCGAAGTCGCTAACTGCCGTCCCGCACACGCCAACCGGAGCCATTGCCCATGCTGCTCGGATGCATCGCCGACGACCTGACCGGCGCGACCGACCTCGCGTTGATGCTCGCCCGCAACGGCATGCGTACGGTGCAGGTGATGGGCGTGCCCGATGACGCCTCGCGTCGGGCATGGGCGGGCTTCGATGCCGTCGTCGTCGCGCTGAAATCGCGGACCAATCCGCCGGCCGAGGCGGTGGGCTGGTCGCTCGAAAGCTGTGATGCGCTGCTGGCGGCCGGCGCCCGCCAGATCTTCTTCAAGTACTGCTCGACCTTCGATTCGACGGATGCCGGCAACATCGGCCCGGTCGCCGAAGCGTTGAGCGAGAAACTCGGTGCCGGTGTCGCGGTGGTCAATCCGGCATTTCCCGCCAACAAGCGCTCGGTCTACATGGGCCACCTGTTCGTCGGCGACACGTTGCTGTCGGACAGCCCGATGAAGGACCACCCGCTGACACCGATGCGGGACGCGAACCTCGTGCGCGTGCTGCAGCGACAGACGAAGCTGAAGGTCGGCCTCGTGCCCTATGCGGTGGTCGATGCAGGCGATCAGGCGATCAGGGCGGCCTTCTCGCAAGCCGAGGCGTCCGGTGAAAGGTTCGTCGTCGTCGATGCGATCTCCGACCGCCACCTCGTCGCGATCGGCCATGCGGCGGCCGGTCACAAGCTGATCACCGGTGGCTCTGGCATCGCCATGGGACTGCCCGACAATTTCGTCGCTGCCGGGCTCATGCAGAAGACCGACGGCACGCGACCGATGACTGCGAAGCCCGGCCGTGCGGCGATCCTCGCCGGCTCGTGCAGCCAGGCGACGCGCGGACAGGTGCAGGCGGCGATCGCGACCGGTATGCCCACCCTGCGCCTCGATCCGCTGGCGCTGGCGATGGGCCGCGAGACGGCCGACCAGATCTGCACGTGGGCCGATACGCAGGCGAAAGGCGGCGGGCCGGTTCTCGTCTATTCGAGCGATGATCCGGACAGCGTCGCCCGCGTGCAGGCCGAGCTCGGTCGAGAGACCGCCGGTCTCCTCGTCGAAAAGACGCTCGCCGCGGTCGCCAAGGGGCTCGTCGCCGACGGCTTCACGAGGATGATCGTGGCCGGTGGAGAGACCTCGGGCGCGGTGGTCGGCGCACTTGGCGTCACGGCGATCGAGATCGGCCCGGAGATCGATCCTGGCGTGCCTTGGACCAAAGCGCTCGACGGATCGGGCCTCGTACTCGCGCTGAAGAGCGGCAACTTCGGCGCACCCGATTTCTTCATCAAGGCGTGGAAAATGCTTGCCTGACGGGAGGGTCGCATGAGCAGCCAGCCGGCAGACACGGCCAGGCTTCGCGAGCAGATCTGCGCTTGTGGCGCCTCGTTGTTCGATCGCGGCCTGACGCATGGCTCAACGGGCAACATCTCCGTCCGCCTCGACGACGGCGGCTGGCTGATGACGCCGACCGGATCGTCACTCGGCACGCTCGATCCGGCGCGGCTCTCGCGTCTCGACGCTTCGGGCCGCTGCGTCGGCGGCGACAAACCGACGAAAGAGGCGTTCCTGCACACCACCATGTATGCCAGGCGCCCCTCGTCCGGCGCCGTCGTGCATCTCCATTCGACGCACTCTGTGGCGGTCAGCTGCCTGGCCGATATCGACCGCTGCAACTGCCTGCCGCCGATCACCGCCTACTACGCCATGCGCGTCGGCACGCTGCCGCTCGTGCCGTACTATCCGCCGGGGGACGAAGCGCTCGCCGAGGCGGTCGGCGCGCTCGCCGACAGGCACCACGCCGTGCTGCTTGCCAACCACGGTCCGGTCGTCGCCGGCTCGAACCTCTCGGCCGCCACCGACGCCATCGAGGAACTCGAAGAGACCGCGCGCCTGTTCCTGATGCTGCAGGGCCGCCCGCTCAGCATCCTTTCACCCGAGCAGGTAGCGGAACTCAGGCGACGGTTCGGCTGAGGAACTCCAGCAGTGCCGCTGTTACGGCCTCGGGCTGCTCCTGCTGCACCCAGTGGCCCGCGCGATCGACGAACCGGAGCATGCGGAAGTCGGCGCAGGCGGTCGCCTGCATCGCCTCGAGGTCGCCGGGCTTCTGGTAATTACCCCAGTCCTGCCGACCCGACACGAACGCCGCCGGCACCGTGATCTGGCGGCCCATGAAGGTCTTTAGGTCGGCGCCGAACAGCCCGCCCGTCACGCAGCGATACCAGTTGAGCCCGCCCTGGAAGGTCGTCCGGCCGTACTCCTCTGCGTAGACTGCGAGTTCGTGGTCGGGCAGCCAACCGCACGCGGCGATGGTCTCGGGCGAGGGCATCTCCCTGGCCACGGTCTCGGCCATGCCGTCCCGCTTCATCATCACGTAATAGGTCGGCAACTCGCCGAGCGCGGCAGCACTCCATTCGCCCAGGGGCCGGGGCGCGTTGGCCGCCCAGTCGGCACTCTTCATGTGGTAGTAGGCGCGCAGGAACGCGTGGATGCCTTGTGGGCAGGCGTGCATGTCGGCATCGGCTGAGCGTGTCGAGTAGAACCACTGGTAGTGCTTGCGAGGCGGATCGAGTGCGGCGAGGCGGTCGTCGAGGCCCGGGTCGGCAAGGCCGGTCATGGCGCTGAGCCGCTCGCCGTCGCCGTCGGCGTTCGGCGCGGGCCATGCCGGGATGCCGGCGAACGGCGCGCTCATCATCACCAGCGCTCGGAACACGTCGGGGCGCGCGAGCGCGCATGCGGCGGCCACCGGCGATCCGAAGTCGTGGCCGACGACGCAATCGACCGAGCGCAGGCCGAGCGCCGCAAGCAAGCCCATCGCGTCGCGCACGAGATTGAGAATGCGATAAGGCGCGAGATCGGTGTCGTAGCGCATGTCGGCGCCGGTGGTGCGGCCGTAGCCGCGCTGATCGGGCGCGATCACGTGGTAGCCGGCGGCGGCGAGCGCCGGCATCACCTTGCGCCACGAGTAGGCGAGCTCCGGGAAGCCGTGCAGCAGCAGCAGCGTGCGGCCACCCGGCCGCCGTTCGCCCGCTTCGAGCACGTGCATGACGAGCCCGTTGCCGTTGTCGACCATGCGCGCGCGGACAGCGGACGGCAGGAGCGAAGCGGAGAGCGGTGCGAGGGTCGTCATATGTGCCTCGAAGCGGCGATGGGCGGCGTCAGTGTGCCATGTCGTGGCGATCGCGCAGTTCGTACCACGTCGCGATCAGCGGCATGAACCAGGCATGCCCCGTGTAGAAGGGCTTCGTGGGGAAGGCGAGATCCGAGAATGCACTCGCGCGGTTGGCGCGGCCTGTGATGCGGTCGGCGATCCGGCGGCCGAGATGCGAGAGGATCACCAGGCCGGAGCCGTTGCAGGCCATCGCGTAGTGCACGCCGTCCCGGTATCCGAGATGCGGCATGTAATCGAAGCTGAATGCGAGATGTCCTGACCAGGCGTGGGCGACCTTCACGCGGGCGAGGTCGGGAAAGAGCGTTGTCATCGTCCGGTGCAACTCGGCAGCGGTGCGCGCGCCACTTTGGCCGAGGAAGCGCGCCCGCCCGCCGAACAGTACGCGCGCTCCGTCGGGCGACGGCCGGAAGTAGGAGGTCAGCCGTTTGGTGTCGCCGTAAACGCGGAGCTTTGGCAGCACGGCGCGCACGCGCGCCACTCCGATTTCCTCGGTGGCGACCATCGCGCTCGCCACCTTGACGAGCCGGCGGGCGAGCCACGGGGTCAGCGTGCCGGTGTAGCCGTTGGTCGCCACGACGACCTCGCGCGCCTCGATCGCGCCGCGGCTCGTCTGCAGCGTGCAGCGCGCCGCGCTGCCGTCGTGTCGGATGATGGCGCGCACGTCGGTGTCACCGTGCAGTGCGACGCCGTGGCGGCTCGCGGCATCTGCCAGACCGGACGTCAGGCGGGCGGGATGGAGCGCCGCCGCGCGCCGGACCACGAGACCACCATGATAGCGGGACGAACCGAGCTCCTCGGCGATGCGCGCGCGCGGCACGATCTCCGCCTCGCCACCTTCCGTGCCGTTGAGCAGCGCAGCGCGGCGCTCCAGCTCATCGAGTGCCTTGGCCGAATGCGCCGCCACGAAGCGGCCGGTCTCTCTCAAATCGCAGTCGACGCCCTCGCGCCGTACGAACGCGAAAAAGTCGTCGTAGGCAGATTTCGCCTCTTCGACCATCCGTCCGAAGCGCTCCGCCCCGTATTCGTGCTCGAGGTCGGCGCGGCTGCGGGCACGGCCAAGCGTGACGCCGGCGGAGATGGCGCCGCCATTGCGCGAGCTGGCGCCCCAGCCGATGGCGTCACGATCAATCAGAACCACGCCGGTGCCGGCGCGGGCGAGTTCGATGGCGCACGACAGTCCGGTCACGCCACCACCGATCACCGCGACGTCGGTCGCCTGCGGCAGCGGTTCGCGAGACGGCCTCGGCAGAGGTGCATCCCGCCACCAGAACGGCTGTGGCGAAAAGTCTGCGGACAGGATCGCGGAGCCGTCCGCCATGGGTGTCTGCCTTCAGGTCCACTGCTGCACGACGTGACCGGGCGCGACTTCGACGTACGTGCGCGGCGGGGGCAGGTAGTCGGCCGGTCGCATCGGGCTCGGGATCTCGTCGCTGGAAAGCCCGCGCCGTGCCGCCCGTCGCGTCGGGTCCGGCACGGGCACCGCGCTCATCAGCTTCTGCGTGTAGGGGTGTTGCGGGTTGTCCATCACCGCCGCGCGCGGGCCGATCTCGACGATCTCGCCGAGGTACATCACCGCGACGCGATGACTGACGCGCTCGACGACGGCAATGTCGTGCGAGATGAAGAGGTACGAGAGCCCCAACTCCTCCTGCAGGTCCATCATCAGGTTGATGACCTGCGCCTTGATCGAGACGTCGAGCGCCGACACCGCTTCGTCGGCGACGATCAGCCTCGGCGCCAGAGAAAGTGCGCGCGCGATGCACAGCCGCTGGCGCTGGCCGCCCGAGAACTCGTGCGGAAAGCGTGTCGCCATGTCGGGCGCAAGCCCGACCTTGCGCATGAGTTCCGCCACACGGTCGCGCGCCCCTGAGCCCTTGTCCAGACCGTGCACGATGATCGGTTCGGCGATCGCCGCACCCACGGTCTTCCTAGGATTGAGGCTGGCAAAGGGGTCCTGGAAGATCATCTGCATGCGCCGGCGAGCGGCGCGAAGCCCGGCAGCGTCGAGCGCGCGCACGTCCTCGCCCTCGAACAGCACCGTGCCGGCGGTCGGCTCGACGAGTCGCAGGATCGAGCGACCCGTCGTCGACTTGCCGCAGCCGGACTCGCCGACCAGCGCCAGCGTCTCGCCGACGCGGAGCGAGAACGAAACGTCCTCGACGGCATGCACGCGTCCCTTCACCTTGGCGAGCAGCCCCTCGCGGATGTCGAATCGCGTGGTGAGCCCGGCGACCTCCAGGATCGGGCGCTGCGCCTCGTCCGATGTCGACGGCTTGTCGACGGGCGGGGTCGTTTCGCCGGAGACCGGATCGACGATCGGGAAGCGGAGCGGATCGGCGCGGCCGGTCATCGAGCCGAGGCGCGGCACGGCAGAGAGCAGCGCGCGGGTGTAGGGCTGCTCTGGGTGGGCGAAGACGCGCTGCGCCGGCCCCTCCTCGACCTTGCGACCTTGCCACATCACCACCACACGGTCGGCGACCTCGGCGACGACGCCCATATCGTGCGTGATGAAGAGGACGGACATGCCTTCCTCCTCCTGCAGCATCTTGATGAGCTCGAGGATCTGCGCCTGGATCGTCACGTCGAGCGCGGTCGTCGGCTCGTCGGCAATGAGCAGCCGCGGCTTGCAGGCGAGCGCCATGGCGATCATGACACGCTGGCGCATTCCGCCGGAAAAGCGATGGGGATACTCGTGGATGCGCTGCCGGGCCGCCGGGATGCGCACACGGTCGAGGATACGCAGCGTCTCGGCCTCGGCGGCGCGTCGGTCCATGCCGCGGTGGTAGACGAGGGCTTCCGCGATCTGGAAGCCGATCGTCAGCACCGGATTGAGGCTGGTCATCGGCTCCTGGAAGATCATCGAGATGCGGTTGCCGCGGATCGCGCGCATCTCCTCCTCGCTGAGCGTCAGCAGGCTCTGCCCCTCCAGGCGGATGTCGCCGGCGATGCGTCCGTTGACGGTCGGCACGAGCCGCATGATCGAAAGCGCAGTAACGCTCTTGCCGGAGCCGGATTCGCCGACGACGGCCGTGGTCTTGCCGGCCTCGATATCGAAAGAGACGTCGTCGACGACCGCTCGCCACGCGCCATCCACCTTGAACGAGGTGGTCAGGTTGCGAACCGAGATGAGCGGTGTCGTCGCGGTAGCGGGCGGCGCTGGTGCGGGTGCGCTCATCGGCTATTCGCCCTTGAGTTTCGGATCGATGGCGTCGCGGAGGCCGTCGCCGAGCAGGTTGAGCGCGAATACGACGATGAGGATGGCGATACCGGGCATCACCGCGAGCCAGGCACTGTCCAGGATGTTCTCGAAGCCTTCGCGAATCATGCCACCCCATGTCGGAATCGGCGGCTTGACGCCGAGGCCGACGAAGGCGAGCGAGGCTTCCGTCCGGATCGCGGCGGCGAGCCACAGCGAGGCCATGACCAGGATCTCGGGGAAGATGTTGGGCAGGATGTGGAGGCCCATGATGCGCCCGTCCGAGTATCCGAGCGAGCGGCAGGCTTCCACGTACTCGCGCTCCTTGACCGAGATGGTCGGCGCGCGGGCGATGCGTGCGAACTGCGGAATGGACGTCACCGCGATCGCCGCGATGATGTTGGTCATCGACGGGCCGAGCATGGCGACGATGAGCAGCCCGAGGATCAGCGAAGGGAAGGCGAGCAGCACGTCCATCGCCTGCATCACCACCATGTCGAAGCGTCCGCCGTAGTAGCCGGCGAGGATGCCGATGGCAGAGCCGACGACGAGGGCGATCAGCGTGGAGACGACGCCGATGATCAGCGAAATGCGCGCGCCGTAGAGCAACCGCGAAAGGATGTCGCGGCCGAAGTAGTCGGTGCCGAAGAGATATTCGGCGGTCGGCGGTTTCAGCCGGTAGAGGATGTTCTGCTCGAGCGGATCGTGCGGGCTGAGCACCGGCGCGAGGATCGCCGCGAGCACGACGGCCAGGAACAGGACGAGACCGATCCAACTCGTCTTGTTCGTGTTGAACGCCCTGACGGTCTGGGCGAGCACATAGGCCAAGGGGCTGCGCGCGGCGCCCTTGCGCGTCTCGTTGGGCAGCATGGTCGTCGGGTCTCGAGGGCTCATTTGAGTTTCACCCTCGGGTCGGCCAGGCCGTAGGCGAGATCGGTGAGCAGGTTCACGACGACGACGATGAACGTGTAGATCACCATCATCCCCTGCAGCATGGTGTAGTCGCGCTGGTTGAGCGCGCCGATGATCAGCTTACCGAGTCCCGGCCGGTTGAACACGATCTCGGTCAGCACCGAGTTGCCGATCAGGATGCCGAAGTAGAGACCGACGACCGTGATGACGGGGATGAGCGCGTTGCCGAGCGCGTGCCGCCAGACGACAACTCGCCAGGGCACGCCCTTGGCGCGGGCGGTGCGCACGTAATCCTCCTGCAGCACCTCGAGCATCGCCGAGCGCGTGACGCGCGTGATGTAGGCGGCCATGATCAGGCCGAGATTGAGCGCGGGCAGCGCGATCGACTGGAACCATGCTTCGATGCTGCCCGTCCTCGCACTGATGACCGGGAACCATTGCACCTGGATGGCGAGCAGAAGCAGCAGCAGGATGGCCGAGACGAAGGGCGGAAAGGACAGACCGACCAGTGAGACGATGCGCGTCGTGTAGTCGACGAAGCGGTTGCGGTTGATCGCGGCCCAGACGCCCAGTGGTACGCCGATCACGGCACCCATGATGATCGAGACGAGCGTCAGCTCGATGGTCCAGGGCAGCACTTTCAGCACTTCCTGCACGACGGGCTGGCCGGAGACCATCGAGGTGCCCCAATCGCCTTGCAGCGCGCCGGAGAGGAAGGTGACGTACTGCTCGTGCATCGGCTTGTCGAGGCCGAGCCGCTCGCGCATCACCTGGATCGCTTCCTGGCTCGCCTGGTCGCCGAGGATGACCTGCGCCGGGTCGCCCGGCACGATGCGCACCAGCACGAACACGAGCGTCAGCACCGCCCACAGCGTGAAGACGGCAAACAGCAGTCGCTTGATGAGGAACGCCTGCATGGGTCCTGGCGAGTTGGCGGCATGAGAGGCGAGAGGCGGCGCCGCACGGGCGCCGCCTCCGCGGGATCACGATGGCAACCTCACTTCGTGAAGCGGGTCTTCTCGGTGATCGGGATCGACAGGTTCAGCGCTCCGTGCAACTCGTAGCCGAGGTCGATCGAGTCCTTCCACGCCCAGATCTGGAGTTGCTCGAACATCGGGATGCCGCATACCTCTTTGACGAGCTTCTCCTGTGCGGTGTGCCAGAGCGCCTTCTGCTTCGCCGGATCCTGCTCGACGCGCGCCTGCTCGATCTCCTTGTCGGCGAGACTGCAGTGCGAGAAGTTGGTCACCGCGGTCGTGGTGCCGACGATCGAGTTGGAGTGGTAGAACTGCGTCAGGTAGATGTCGGCGACGGGGAAGCGGGCCGCCTGGTAGTGCACCACTTGCGAGAGGTCCTTGCGGATCTGCGCATGGAACGTGGCGTGCTCGACCAGCTGGATTTCGAGGTTGATGCCGGCCTTCTTCACCATCGCCTGCACAGCCTCGATGGATGCCTGCATGCCGGGCAGCGTGGTGTGGATCGTCTTGATCGTCACGCCGTTCGGGTAGCCGGCCTCCTTGAGCAGCGCCTTCGCCTTGTCGATCGAGTATTCATAGAGTGGCGCCTTCTCGAGCGTGCCGAGATAGCCGGACGGCACGACCGATACCGCCGGCCGCGAGACAAGTGCGCCCTTGAAGGCGACGATGCCCTTGCGGTCGATGGCATGAGCGAGCGCCTGTCGCACCTTGATGTTGTCGAGCGGCTTCGACTTGACGTTGAGGTAGAGCGCGGACATCTCGGCCGGCTCCATCACGCCCACCTTGATGCCGGGCAGCTTGCGCATACGCTCGACCCAGGTCTGGTCCTGCTTGCCGTAGATCATGTCGACCTCGCCGGACTGCAGCGCGAGATCGCGCGTCGCGTCCGACGGGATGTAGCGGTAGGTGATGCCTTCCAGCGCCGGTGCACCGCGGAAGTACTTCTTGTTGGCGACGAGCTTCACGAACTGCTGCGGCTGGTACTCCGCAAACTCGAACGGACCCGTCCCGATCGGCTTCTTGGCGAACCCGTCCTTCATCTCCTCGGCGGCCTTTTTGCAGACCATGTTGCCGCCGTGGTAGTTGGCCAGATAGCCGAGGAAGCCCGGCACGGGGTTCTTCAGCTTGACGACGACGGTGTACTTGTCGGGCGCCGTCGCGCTGGCTACGGCCCGGTAGTCATTGGAGAAGGACGAGGTCGCCTTGGTGGCCGCGCGCTGGATCGAGTAGACTGCGTCCTCGGCCGTGAACTCACCGTAGTTGTGATGGCACTGCACACCCTTGCGCAGCTTGAACGTCCACTCGGTGCCATCCTTGTTGGAAGTCCAGCTCTCGGCGATGTCGGGCTCGATGAACTCGGGGCTGGCGCGGCCCGGTTTGATGCGCACGAGGCCGTTGAACATCCAATGCAGAAGCCCCTTGTCGGGCGTCGTCGCGGTGAGATGCGGATCGAGCTTGCCGGCGTCGGCGGATGCCATGCCGACCACCAGGATCTTCTTCTGCGCCAACGCCGGCGTAGCGCCGGCGGCCACCAGCGCCGCGACGGCGGCTCCGGCGACGGTCCAATTCTTGAGCATACGATTCCTCCCTTGCTCGCTTCCCGACGTTAGAATTTCTCCTTACGGTGCCGAGCGCAAGCGCCAATTCGCGTCTCTCGGAACAAAACAGATGCTCAGAGTGTGTCCTCGAGCCGGCAGTTGACGAGCAACTCGGCGACGGTGGCCGTATTGGGAAGCGAGATGGCGGTCGCGACGAGCTCGGCCAGATCCCTTGCATCGATCATGTCATGGCGCGCGATCTTTGTGACGCCTGCCGTCATGTCGGTCGCGACGAATGACGGACACAGGGCGATGGCGCGGACACCCCGTTCCCAGCCGTACTGACGCGTTGCGTGCGTCAAGGCCATCAGTGCGAACTTGGTCATCGCATAGCCGACGTTGTCGTTCTTGACGCGCTTGCCCGACAGCGACGCGACATTGACGATGCGTCCGTGGCCAGCCGCCTCGAGATGAGGCATGGCGAGGCGCGTCATCGAAAGCGGCGCCTTGCAGTTGACCTGCCACATCTCGTCGAGAGCGGCATCCTCGCCCTCCATCACGCTCACGTGGCGGCCGATGCCGGCGTTGTTGATCAACACGTCGATCCGCCCAAAACGTGCGACCGTCTCGGCGACCCATGCCGCGTGCGTCTCGCGGCTGGCGGCATCGTAGCGGCAGGCCAACACGCCGTCGCCGTAGCCGCCGAGGCTTGCAGGCAGCTTGGCCGGAGTGCGCAGCCCGAGGCTAATGCGATAGCCGCGAGCGGCCAGCGTCTCGGCGATGGCGAGGCCAATGCCGCGGCTGGCCCCGGAAATCATTGCCACGCGATTCTTCGGATCGAGCATGGCGTCATCCGTGCAAAGTGAGGGAAGCGGCCGGTCCGCTCGGGTGCGCGAATCGATCGAGGCGAAAGGCGTCGACGGCGAGCCTCGGAGGAAGCCCGAGCGCCAGGTCGGCGGCGAGCGCGCCAGTGATCGGCCCGATGCCGAAGCCATGACCGGAGAACCCGGCGGCAACGACCAGCCCTTCGATGCCGTCCGGACGGTCGATCACCGGCAACGCGTCCGGCGTCAGGTCGATCAGGCCGCCCCAGGAGGCGGCGAGTGGGGCGTCGGCCGCGGCCGGCAATAGCGCGCCGACCAGCGCCCTGAGACGCGCGATCTCGCCGGGTCCCGGCGCCAGCGCGGCGTCACTCCAGCGCGCCGGATCGCCCGGCCACCGGCCGACGCCGCTGGTGAAGCGCAGCCGACCGTCCACCTCCTGGCGCGCCGCGCAGTCGGCGTTGGCGACGCCGAGTACCTGATCGAGCAATGGAGGCAGCGGTGTGCTCTGCAGCACCGAGACGATCTGCACCGACAGCGGGAGGGCGTGCCCCAGAGGTGCAAGCAGCGCAGGCGTGCCGATGCCCGCGGCGACGATTACGACATCGGCCGTGATGCGGCCCTCGCTGGACGTCACGCCCGCGACCTTGCCGCCCTCGACGGCGATACCCGTAACCGTCACGCCCTCGCGGATCGTGGCACCGGAGCGACGTGCCGCCGCGGCGAACGCGCGCGTCGTCATCGCGGGATTGGCGTGACCGTCCGTTGGACACAGCGACGCAGCGAGCGGCGTGCCGGCGAGAGCCGGAGCGACGGCGCGAATGTCCGCCGTCGTCGGCAGAAAAGCGAGATCCAAGCCGAGTGCGCACTGGCTCTCGACGAGCCGCCGGATCACCTCGACCTCCGCCTCGGTGCGGGCGAGCCGCAGGTTGCCACGCTGACGGAACTCGGTGTCGTTGCCAAGGCGGTCCGCCAGCGTCGGCCACAGTGCCACCGCGGCCTGCGCGAGCGGCAGCTCGGCCGGGTGGCGGCCCGACTGGCGCACGCCGCCCAGCGACCAGCCCGAGCCCATCGCGGCAACGGCGCGGCCTTCGAGGAGGACGGGCCGGTGACCGCCGCTCGCCAGCCAGAACGCTGCCGCCGTCCCGGTGATGCCGCCGCCGATGACGACGATGTCTGCCATGAGGGACCCCGTCCTTCTGACAATGCAGACCAACGTTTTCGACGATAGTCGACCCGGTACATGACGCGATAGCCATTGCGATCGCGCCAGCCATGCAGAGAGGCGCTCCGGGAATGAGCGGGAGCACTGTAACTCCGATGCCGGTCGCGAGTGACGTGCGCGTGCAATGATGCCCTCAGCATTCGGGGGATGACAAGACCGCCAACCGATGCGCACTCTCGCTGCGCCACCTGCCGCCTCCAACCAGACACTTCGGTTCCCGATGCGCGAATATTCAGCCCTCGCCCTGGTCCGTCAGGCGTTCCGCCATCACGCCGGCTGGAAGCCCGCTTGGCGCAAGGCGCACCCCAAGCCAGCCTACGACGCCATCGTTGTCGGAGGCGGCGGCCATGGACTAGCGACCGTCTACTATCTCGCCAAGACTCACGGTCTCACCAACGTCGCCTTGCTCGAGCGAAGCTGGATCGGCTCCGGCAACGTTGGCCGCAACACGACGATCGTGCGTTCGAACTATCTCCTGCCCGAGAACCACCACTTCTACGAGCTCGGCCTGAAGCTGTGGCACGAGCTGTCGATGGACCTGAATTTCAACGTCATGTTCTCCTCCCGCGGCGTGCTCAACCTGGCCCATACGCCCGCCCAGATGGACGTCTATGCGCGTCGCGGCAATGCCATGCGGCTCTCCGGCATCGACGCCGAGCTGCTCGACAGGGAGGCGGTGGCGCGCTTTGTGCCGGGCCTCGACACCAGCCCTTCGGCGCGTTTCCCTATCGAGGGCGGCCTGCTGCAGCGGCGCGGCGGCACGGCGCGGCACGACGCGGTCGCCTGGGGTTTCGCGCGGGCCGCCGATCGGCTTGGCGTCGACATCGTCGAGAATTGCGAGGTCACTGGCTTCCTCAGGGATGCGACTGGACGCATCGTCGGCGTCGCGACGACGCGCGGGGATATTCGCGCGGCGAAGGTCGGCGTGGCGGTCGCGGGCTCGACCGGCGAGGTGATGCGCCGCGCCGGCATCGAGCGCTTGCCGATCGAGAGTCATGTCCTGCAGGCGTTCGTGTCTGAAGGCCTGAAGCCGGTGATCGATACCGTCGTCACCTTCGGCGCCGGCCACTTCTACATCTCGCAGTCCGACAAGGGCGGACTGGTTTTCGGCGGCGATATCGACGGCTACAACTCCTATGCGCAGCGTGGCAACCTGCCGATTTTCGACGACGTCGCGACGTGCGCGCTGGCACTCTTCCCGCAGCTCGCGCGTGTCAGGATGCTGCGCTCGTGGGGTGGCGTGATGGACATGTCGATGGACGGCTCGCCGATCATCACGAGAGGGCCGGTCGAGGGACTCTACCTCAATACCGGCTGGTGCTACGGCGGCTTCAAGGCGACGCCTGCGTCGGGCTTCTGCTTCGCCCACACCATCGCGCGCGACGAGCCGCACCCGCTGAGCGCCGCGTTCACGCTCGAGCGCTTCCGGTCCGGCCGCGTGCTCGACGAGAAGGGTGCCGGCCCGGTGCCCTGGCATCACTGACCGATTGGCGCCATGTTGCAACCCGAGCCCATGCCATGTTGATCCCCTGCCCTGCCTGCGGCCCGCGCGAGACGACGGAATTCGTCTACATGGGCGACGCCAGCGTGAGCCGCCCTGCGCTGGACGCGCCAGCCGAGATGTGGGCTGCCGCCGTCTACGACCGGACCAACCCACTCGGCCGGCACCAGGAACTCTGGCACCACACGTACGGCTGCCGCTGCATCCTGCGTGTGACGCGCGATACCGGCACGCATGCGATTGCCGGCGTGGCACTGGTCGGCATGGATCCGGAGGGCGGCTCGTGAGCGGCTATCGTCTGGCACAGGGCGGCCTGATCGATCGGTCGCGTGCCTTTACGTTCACCTTCGATGGTCAGCGTATCGTCGCGCATCCCGGCGATACGATCGCCTCGGCGCTCATTGCACGTGGTACGCGGCTTGTCGCGCGCAGCTTCAAATATCACCGTCCGCGCGGGATCCTCGCCGCCGGTGCCGAGGAGCCCTCGGCGCTCGTCACGGTGCGCTCGGGCGGGCGGCGCGAGCCCAACGTACAGGCGACCATGGCGGAAGCGGTCGACGGCCTCGTGGTCGAGAGCCAGAATCGCTGGCCGTCGCTCAATTACGATGTGCTGGCGGTGAATCAGCTTGCGGCACCCGTGCTGTCGGCCGGCTTCTACTACAAGACGTTCATGGCGCCCGGCCAGAAGGCCTGGATGCGCTACGAGCGAGCGATCCGCCGTGCCGCCGGCCTCGGTATCGCGTCTGGCGAGCCGGATCCGGACCGCTACGAGAAGCGCGCTGCGCATTGCGACGTGCTCGTCGTCGGCTCGGGTGCAGCGGGCCTCGTCGCCGCCACCTCTGCCGCCGCGGCAGGCCTCAGCGTCGTCGTCGCCGAAAGCGATCCGCGCCTCGGCGGCGCGCTCAACTGGTCCGGCGCGACGATCGATGGCCTGCCGGCGGCAGAGTGGGCGGCTCTGCGGACCGGCGCGCTCGCCGGGCGCGAGAACGTCGTGCTGATGCCGCGCACCACGGTCTATGGCTACTTCGACGACCAGCAACTGGGCGCCGTCGAGCGCGTCGCCGACCACAAGCTCGCACCGGAGGGGCACGAGCCGCGTCAACGGCACTGGACGATCCGGGCGCGTCATGTGGTACTGGCGACGGGCGCGTTCGAGCGAACGCTCGTGTTTCCGGGCAACGACCTGCCGGGCGTAATGCTGGCGTCGGCGGCCGAGCGCTATGCTCTCGCTTTCGGTGTCGCCGTCGGCCGCAGCGTCGTCCTGTTCACGACCGGCGACAGCGGCTATCGCGCGGCTTGCAACCTCGCCGTGGCCGGCGTCGCCGTTAGCACGATCGTCGACGCGCGCGACACGGCACCAGAGGCACTTGCCGCAGAAGCGCGCGCGCACGGCATCACGGTGCGCGCGGGCATGGTGGTGGCGAAGGCGATGGGGCGAGCGGGTGTCGCGCGCGTCGCACTCGCCGATACCGAGCAGCCGGGCCACATCGTCGAGTGGATCCCGGCCGACGCGCTGCTGGTCGCCGGCGGGTGGTCGCCTGTGGTGCATCTCGCCAGTCAATCGGGTGGCCCGCCGCGCTGGGACGAGCGCATCAAGGCTTTCGTTCCTGGCGTCCCGCGCGGCGCCTGGACGGCGGCCGGCGCCTGCAACGGCGCGCTGTCCCTCGCCGAGGCCGTGTCATCGGGCAGCGAGGCTGGCAGCACAGCAGTTGCCGCATGTGGCGCCACGGCCCGCGCGATGCCGTGCCCGTCCATCGTCCACGACGAGGGCGATCCGGCGGCGACATTGGCGCTGTTCGAGATCGAGAGCGGCTACGGCAAGGCATTCGTCGATCTGCAGAACGACGTGACGGCTGACGACGTGCGGCAGGCGCATGTCGAGGGCTACGTATCTGTCGAGCACCTCAAGCGCTACACCACGCTCGGCATGGCGACCGACCAGGGCAAGACGTCCAACGTGCCGGCACTCGCCATCATGGCCAAGGCGCGCGGACTCACCATCGGAGAGGTCGGCACCACGCGCTTCCGTCCGCCGTTCACCGGCGTGGCTCTCGGCGCGCTGGCCGGCCGCGAGATCGGCGCCCACTTCAAGCCGGTACGTCGCACGGCACTCGACGACTGGCATCTCGCTAACGGCGCGGCGATGGGCAACTACGGCCTGTGGCAGCGTCCGCGTGCGTATCTCCGCGTTGGCGAGGACATATCGGCTGCCTACAAGCGAGAGGCGAAGGCCGTGCGTGGGGGTGTCGGCCTCGTCGATGTCTCCACGCTCGGCAAGATCGTCGTCGCCGGTCCCGACGCCGGCACGTTCCTCGACCGTGTCTATGCCAACACCTTCTCGACGCTCGCCGTCGGACGCGCGCGCTACGGCATCATGCTGCGCGAGGACGGCTTCGTATTCGACGACGGCACGACGTGGCGGCTCGCCGAGGACCGCTACCTGATGACGACGACGACGGCGAACGCGGCGGCCGTCCTCCAGCACCTCGAGCTGTGGCTGGCCACGGCCTGGCCGGATCTGCGCGTACGGGTCGCCTCCGCCACCGACCAGTGGGGCGCCATGGCAGTCGCCGGACCGCAGGCGAGGGCGGTGCTGGCGAAGGCCGCAAGCGGCATCGACTGGTCGCACGCGGCCATGCCGCCGATGGCGATCCGACACGGCGAGATCGCCGGCGCGCCGGTGATGGCCTGCCGGCTGTCGTTCTCCGGCGAAGTCGCCTACGAGATCTTCACCGGTAGCGGGCACGCTCTCGCTGTCTGGGAGGCGCTCATGCAGGCGGGTGCGAGCGCGGGCATCGTCGCCTACGGCGTCGAGGCGATGGGTGCGCTCAGGATCGAGAAGGGCCATCCAGCCGGTGCCGAACTCGATGGGCGAACCACCCTGCACGACCTCGGACTCGACGGCATGGCCTCGAAGAAGAAGCAGTACATCGGCAAGGCCTTGATGAGCCGGCCGGTGCTGACCGATCCGTCGCGCAAGCGCCTGGTCGGCCTCGTGTCGCTCGATGGCACGCCGGTGCGTGGCGGCGCGCACATCGTCGCCGGACCGGCGATGAACGGCCAGCTCCAATGGCAGTCGCAGGGGCACGTGACGTCGTGGACCTGGAGCCCGGTGCGCGAGGGCTACATCGCGCTGGCGCTCGTCGAGCGCGGGCCGGAGCGGCACGGCGAGCGGCTCTATGCGGCTGACCCGGTGCGCGGTGCGCACACACCCGTCGAGATCACAAGTCCGATCTTCTATGATCCGCAAGGAGTGAGGCAGAATGCCTGAACGCGCGTCGCCCTTCGGCGAGAGGCTCGCGGCTGGTGCCGGCGGTGGGACTGCGCCGCCCGGCGTCACACTCGCTTGGCTGAACCCGGCTGCCTTCGTCGAGCTGCTCGAACTGCCTGGCGTGCCGTCGGCGCAACTGTCCGACACGCTGGCGGCCCTGGCGCCGGGCGCTGCCTCTCTCGCCCTAGGAGCGACGGTCGATCACGCAGGCTATACCGTTGGCCGCATCGCGCCGCGCAGGCTCGTCGTGATCGGTGCGACGCCTCTCCTCGCCGGCCTCGAAGGCGGATTCGTCATCGTCGACGACAGCCACGCCCGCGCCGGTGTACGCGTGGCAGGCGCGGCTGCGGACGTGCTCGGCAAGGGCCTTTCGCTCGATCTGTCGGAACGCGGGTTTGCGGTCGGTGGCATTGCGGCGGTGCGGGGCTTCGGGCTCGCACTGACGCTCGTTCGCCGGGCGGGCGACACCTTCGACGTCTACTGCGCGCGCAGCTTCGCGGCGAGCCTTCTCGACGGGCTGGCCGATGCCGCATTGGAGGCCGGTTGGCGGTCCGGCACGGTCCTGAACTGATATGACGCGTCGCGGCGCGGCAGGAGGATGTGTCATGAAAACGCATGTACGAGCTGCCGTGATCGGGGGCGGCGTGGTTGGTGCCAGCGTGCTCTACCACCTGACGAAGGCCGGCTGGACCGACGTCTGCCTGGTCGAGCGGGCGGAGCTGACGTCGGGCTCGACCTGGCACGCGGCTGGCGGCATGCACACCGTCAACGGCGATCCCAACATCGCCAAGCTGCAGAGCTACACGATAAACCTCTATCGCGAGATCGAGCGCATCTCCGGCCAGTCCTGCGGCATCCACCTCACCAAGGGCTTGATGCTCGCGGCGACGCCCGAGCGGCACGATTTCCTGAAGCTGATGGTCGCGCGCGCCCGCTATCTCGGGCTCGATATGCGCATGATGACGCCGGAGGAGGCGGGAGCCATGTGCCCGATCCTCGATCCGTCGCATTTCGTCGGCGCGCTGCACAACACGCTCGAAGGCCATGTCGATCCTTCCGGCGTTACCTTCGCCTACGCGAAGTGCGCGCAGATGGCCGGCGCCGAGATCTACCGGCACACGCGTGTCGTCGAGACGCGCCCGCGGCCGGACGGCGCGTGGGACGTCGTCACCGAGAGGGGCACCATCGTCGCCGAGCATGTCGTCAACGCCGGTGGACTGTGGGCGCGTGAGGTCGGCCGCATGGCGGGCCTCGAGCTCCCCGTGCTCGCGATGGAGCATCAGTATCTTGTTACGGATGAGATCCCCGAGGTCGCCGCCGCCAGCGAGGAGATCATCCACATCATCGACTTCGACGGCGAGATCTACATGCGCCAGGAAGGCAAGGGCATGTTGATCGGCACCTACGAGCCTCATGGCGTGCCATGGTCGGCACGTGTGACGCCGTGGGACTTCGGCCAGGACCTGCTCGCGCCTGATCTCGATCGCATCTCGGCGAATCTGGAGACGGGCTTCCGGCATTTCCCGCCACTCGGACGCGCCGGCATCAAGCGCATCGTCAACGGCCCCTTCACCTTCACGCCCGACGGCAATCCGCTGGTCGGGCCGGTGCGCGGGCTGAAGAACTACTGGGTCGCCTGCGGTGTCATGGCGGGACTGAGCCAGGGCGGCGGCGTCGGCCTCGCGGTTTCGAACTGGATGGTCGAGGGCGAGGCCGGCATGGACATCTGGGGCATGGACGTCGCCCGCTACGGCGACTGGACGACGCCTGCCTACACCCGCGCCAAGGTGGTCGAGAATTACGGGCGGCGCTTCCGCGTGCGCTACCCGGGCGAGGAGTTGCCGGCGGGACGGCCGCTCAGGACGACGCCGGTCTACCGAGAGCTCGCCGACGCTGGCGCCGTTTTCGGAGCGACCTACGGACTCGAGTACCCGTTGTGGTTCGCTCCGGCGGGCACGCCGCGCGAGGAACACTGGCAGTGGCGGCGCACCAATGCGCATGGGGTCGTCGCGGGCGAAGTCGAGGCTGTGCGCAATCGCGTCGGCTTGATGGAGATCTCGACCTACGCCAAGCACGAGGTCTCCGGGCCCGGCGCGGAAGCCTTCCTGGCCCGCGTGCTCGCCGGCCGGCTACCGGCGGAAGGGCGCATCGCGCTGTCGCCCATGCTGTTCCCCTCGGGCAAGCTCGCCGGCGATTTCACCGTGTCGCGGCTCGGCCCGACCCGCTTCATGATCATCGGCGCGGGACAGGCCGAAGACTACCAGCGCCGCTGGTTCGAGGCACACATGCCGACATCGGGCGTGTCATTGAGAACGCTCGGTCTCGATCTCGTCGGCCTGTCGATCGCAGGGCCGCGGTCGCGCGAACTGCTCGCCGCGGTCTCCGGCGAGGACTGCACGTCGGCGGGTTTCCCGTTCATGAGCATCCGCGAGATGCAGATCGGTCTGGTCCCGGCGCTCGTCGGCCGCATCAGCTACACCGGCGACATCGGCTACGAGATATGGGTGAGGCCCGAGCACCAGGTCGCGCTGTTGGCGGCGCTGCGGGGTGAGGGTGCGGCACTGGGCGTAGCCCTGTTCGGCGCGCGTGCCCTCAACGCGCTGCGTCTCGAGAAGGGCTACGGCTCGTGGCGCACCGAATACCGGCCGATCTACACGGCATTCGAGGCGGGGCTCGACCGGCTCCTCGATCTCAGACGCGGCGGTTTCATCGGCTGTCAGGCGGCACTGCGCCAATGCGAGACGGTCCCCGCGCGCAAACTGGTGCTGCTCGACATCGATGTGATGGACGCCGACGCCGTCGGCGACGAGCCGGTCAGCCACGACGGCCGTGTGGTCGGCTGGGTCACCTCGGGTGGCTATGCGCACAATGCCGGCCGCTCGCTCGCCTTTGCCTACGTCACATCCGAGGTGGCGGACGAGACGATAGGCTTCACGGTTGAGATCCTGGGCATCGATAGACCGGCGCGACGGCTGCCCCGACCGCCATTTGATCCTGACGGCGTGCGGCTGAGGTCATGAGGCGAGAGGAAGGCTGTCTCAGCTTCCCGCCAGCAGACGGCCGACCGACGCTGCAGGACGGGGCGTGGCCATCCCGCCGGGCTTTACGACGCGCAGCGCCACGAGCCGCCATTCGATGCCCTGCAGCTCCATCAGAGAGACGAAATGCCGGTCCGGCTGATGCTCGTCCGCCATTTCGATTTCGACGCGCGTGAGGCTGAGGAATTCGGCGCGCTTGAGCCGCTCGAGGTACGCTGAAAGGCGCTCGCGCCATGGCAGCGTATCGAGAGCTGGTCTGCCACGCACTTTCTCGTTCCAAGCGATCTTCGCCCGGTAGAGCTTCGGCAGGCCATCCGGCGAGATGTAGGTCTCGATGAAACGGTCGATCATAGACGCGCCGAGCGCGGACTTGACCCGCTGCCAGAGCGTCGGCCGCACCTGGCGGCCGGCCTCGACGGCGAAACCATACAGCTCGGCATGCACGCCGAGCGACTGGCGCAACGAAAGCCGCACGCCGTCGAAATCGACCTTGCGAGCGATGGTCCCGGAATCGGCGGTGCGTACCGCCTCGCGCAGCGACCAGGCGGCGACAAACGGGGACGCCGCGAAGGCAAGCCCCGTGACGATGACAAGACAGAGTGTGGCAAGCGCGAGGAGCGTGCGTCTCATGTATGATCCAAAGGCCCCCATGCGTCCGATCGACCGCGGCCGTGTCGATTGTGGCAGCGGCATGGCGCGGCAGTTGCTCGTTGAGCAACCTTGCAGCCAACTGCGGCCGGTTGCGGGCAGACGACCCGTGTCATCTTCAATACTCCGGCGAAGCCAGCCCTCGTCGATGGCGAGGTTCAGCCTCGACTGCCGGGCGCCGTGCCGCCCTCCAGCGCGCTGCAAATCGATCGGAGCGCCTGCCAGTCGCTCTCATCGAGCGCGGGTGTCGCCGGGTATGGTGCAACCCGACGAGCGGCGGCGATCCGCTCCTCGGTCAGCGGATGCGTCGAAAGGATCTCGAGACTGCGGCCCCAGCCCCTGTCCTTGCCGGCCGCCTCGTCGCGCATCTTGCGCTCGGCCTTGAGTTCCTCGATCCGCTCGAAGAACGAGGCGAGGCCTTGCGCGGGAATCGCTGAGGCTCGCAGCAGATCGACGGCGACCGCGTCCGCCTCGCGCTCGGCCTCGCGGGAATAGGACAGCTCCGCCATCAGGATGCCGATATTGGACAGCGTGCCACCACCACCGCCCATCATCAGCTCGATCAGGGCTGAAAGGCCGAGCGAGCGCACGATCCCGGATTCGGGGTGCAGTTTGATGCCGTGCCCCATCTCGTGCGCGATGACGGCTGCGACCTCGTCGGGGCCGCCGGCCTTGCTGATCAGCCCTCGCGTCACGACGATCTGCCCGCCCGGGGCGGCGAAGGCGTTGACGAGACCCCAGTTGACGACGCGCACGTCGAAGGTCGTGCCGGCGGCACCCCGCTTCAGCCTGTCGACCAGACGCTCCAGCGCAGCCGTGCCGTCGCGCGTCACGCACCGCTTGTACTTCGCCGTCATCGAGGCGACGACTTGCCGCCCGAGCGTCTCGCGCGTTTGCTGCGGGATCCATCCGGCAATGGTTGCCGCCGGTCTGAGATCGGACAGCGAGACGACGCCGGCGATCGCCGACGCGATCACGACGCCGACGATCACCGGCCGTGCCCATCGCCAGCGTTGTGCACTGGTCGACAGATGACCGGCCTGCCGGATCAGTCCGGCGATGAGTTGCTGGTCTTCAAGGAACAGCGTGGCGCCGGGCTGGTGGCGATACGTCACCAGCGCGTCGTGGCTGCGCGATTGCGACAGCGGCACGGCGGTCTCAAGGGCGCCGTACGGCCAGATCAGTGGCTCCCAGCTTCCGGTGTCGATGGCGATGCCGCGCTCGGTGAGCGTGACGGTCGCCATCGTCGAGCCGGCTGTCTTGCCGTCGGCGTACCGGGCCTGGCCCGTCAGCAGCGGGCTTGTCTCAGAAGGCATCGACATCGAAGGCCTGGGCGAGGCCCTCCCCATATTTTGCGTCTGCGCCGGAAGCCTGGGCGATGGCGGCGAGCGGCGCGGTGCCCGCCACGGCCAGATGGCGGACGAGATAGCCGGTCCGTCGCGCCTGCGTAAGCGGCGAGAACAGCGAAAAGCCGAGACCCAGGACCAGGAAGAGGACCAGGGGGATGGTCTGCAGCAGCGCCTGCATCACCTCCGGGTTCTCAGCCATCGCGCCGAGCCCGCGATAGGCCGAGTAGCCAAGCAGCGCGGCCGGCACGGCGAGCAGGGCCACACCGGCCAACGCGATGAGGAAATTGCTGATGGCGATCCAGATCAGGCCGCCTGCGGAGGCGTTGCCGGAGAACTGCGCGCTCTCGAAGTGGGTATGGTTCGCGAAGTGATTGAACACTCGTGCCTGGTACCATGCCGAGATAATGGACAACAGCATCAGCGCGCCGATGACGATCAGTGCAATCTGCCCCATCTGCACCGGCGATGGCGGTATGGGCTGGCCGGTCGCCTGACCGAGGCGGATGTTCTCGCCGATGATCGCGAAGACGAGGGCGGCAGCGACGCCGTAGAGCACGACCGTGCCGAACCAGACGGCCGCGTAAGGCCCGTAGAGTGGTCCCGAGGTGGCGGTGAAGCGCAGCGGACGGTCGCCGAAGCGCATGTTGGATATCTGCAGCGCCTGCAGTTTGGTCGAGCGCCAGGGCACCGCCCAGCCGAGCGTCACGCCGGCGACGATCAGCGTCCAGAAGAACGTCCAGCCGTAGTGGCCGGAATGCCCGACGAGCGCTCCGCGGATGCCACGCCAGCGCGTCCGGGCGAGGCGATAGCGTGTGGCACGGTAGATCGCGACGCCGACGAGGAAAAGGATCGGGAGGTAGAGCAGACCGGGGATCGCCTGCGCGATCGCCGAATCCGGACCGAAGGCGATCATGACGCCGAGCATCAGGACGGTGATCGGAATGAATATTGCGATCGTGACGATGACGAAGCCGAGGAACAGTTCGCCTCCCGTGCCGGTATAGGTCAGCGGTTCGCCGTTGAGGCGGATCGCCGACCAGATCCGGCGGCGCACCTCCGTCTTGCCCCAGAAATGATAGATTCCGAGCGTCAGGATGCGCAGGAAAAAATTGGCGATCGAGACGCCGACCATGCCACGCGGCCATTGCCAGGTCAGCTTGAGCGGTTCGCCCGCCGGTACAGCCGACGGAGTGGAGGGGGTCTGCTCGTATGGCTGCATGAAACTGCCTCCCGTCTTTGGGCCACAAGCTTGATGTGAGCCGGGTAAAGGTGCGAACGCAGACATTAATCATGCCCCCGATGACGTCTGCATGTCACGCGAGTGCTCCGGCTCGCGCAAGCCGGCGGTCGACAGATGAGTTGCGGCAGCGCCACGATTGGTTCGAAGAAAGCAGCGAGATTGGCCCGAGAATCGGACGTGCCCGAGTATTGTTGCAGCACTGACACGGTTTTGGGCGGGGCACGCCATCATTGAGCCATATCGAGGCGCGAGCATCCGCACATGAACTTGAGATGAACGCGGACGGGTCTGCTTTGCCTGTCGCTGCCCTGGCGACGGCGTTGTTCGGCAGGCTCATTCAGCACCCGGCTCAGCCGGATCGAGCGGTGGACATCACGACGTGAAGATCTCGTCCAACAGCAGTCATTCGCGCCAGGATCGTGCGCCGCTGGCGGTGCGCCGTCGCGGATGGCTTCGCCCAGGCATGGCCGGTATTGTCGTCGCACTCGGCCTCGGTGTGGCCATGCAGCCGGCAGGCGACGCCTTGGCCGCAGATCGCGGCGCCCGCAGGCCTCCGGCAAGTTTCGGCGGCGTGACGTTCAAGTCGCAAAAGGAAGCCTACAACAACGGCATATCGGCGTACTTGCAGGGCAACTACGCGGTTGCGCTGCCTGCGTTCGAATATTCGGCCCAGAACGGCTGGCTGCCGTCGAAGTTCTATTTGGCTCAGATCTTTGCAGATAACGCCGGACCCTATACGGATCACGCGCGCGCCTACAACCTCTATCGCGAGATCGTCGAGACGGCGGCCAACGACACCGACCCGGACGATTACCACATGGCGCGGATCGTCTCGCAGTCGATCGTGGCGCTCGGGCGCTACACGCACAGCGGTTTGTCGAAGATCGGCGTCAAACCTGATCCGATCCGCGCGGCGGAGCTGTTCAACTTCGCAGCCAACAGGCTGAACGATTCCGATGCCCAGTACGAGCTTGCCAAGATGCTGCTCGTCGGCGACGGCATCGCTGCCGATGCGCAGCTCGCGTTGCACTTCATTTCACGCCTGTCGCAGCGCGGCCACACGAGTGCGCAGGCTTCCATGGCCGAGATCTTCGCGCAGGGCCGGTTCGTCGATCGCAACATGGTCGAGGCGTTGGCGCTGATCGAACTGGCGTTGCGCAACGCCCCGGCGCGTGACCGCTTCTGGATCGCCGAGATCTATCAGCGGATCTTTTGCGGTTCCTCGCGCGACGTGCAGGAGCAGGCTTCCGGCTTGGTCGCGGGCTGGCAGAAGAAATACGGCAAACCGAGCCCGCCTTCCCGGGACAGCAGTCTCGAGATCGACGTGAACCCGCGGCGCGAGTGCAAGGATGGTGTCCAGGTGCCGAGTATCGCACCGCCCGCCGTTGGCCCCGGACTGCATCGCAGCGCGCCCGGTAACGACAGCGTCCGAACCGATCGGGACGGCACGCTGCTGACGGTCGAGCGGCAGGGCCCGAACGGTCGCCGTGAGGGCGGCGTCTCCGTAATGCAGGGTGGCACAGCGCCGGTCTTCGGCCTACAGTCGGGGCCGGTCGGGCGCCGCTGAGGCCGCGTCGGGCTGGGCGCCACATCAAACGTCGAGTTCCACGATCACGGGCACGTGGTCCGATGGCTTCTCCCAACTCCGGGTCCGGCGATCGACGGTAACGGCCATCAGCCGGTCCGCCGCCTGCGGCGACAGCAAGACATGGTCGATGCGGATGCCGTTGTCCTTCTGCCACGCACCAGCCTGATAGTCCCAGAACGTGTAGACGCCGCCCGCCGCATCGACACTGCGCACCGCGTCGGTGAGGCCGAGCGCCAGGAGACGGCGGAAAGCCTGCCGGCTTGCGGGCTGGAACAGGGCATCGTCACGCCAGGCATCGGGATCGCGGGCATCGGCCGGTTCGGGAATGACGTTGTAGTCGCCGGCGAGTGCCAGTATCTCCTCGTGCGCGAGCAGCGACCGCGCGTGCGCTTCCAGCCGCCGCATCCACGCGAGCTTGTAGACGTACTTGTCCGTGTCGATGGGATTGCCGTTCGGCAGGTAAATAGATGCCACACGGATGACGCCCTTCGCCCCTGTGACGACTCCCTCGATATAGCGTGCCTGCTCGTCCGTCTCGTCTCCGGGCAGGCCGCGCCGCTCGATCTCGCACGGCAGACGCGAGAGGATGGCGACGCCGTTGAAGCCCTTCTGACCGTGGGTGAAGACGGTGTAGCCCAGTTCGCCGAATCGCTCCGCCGGGAAGCCCTCGTCGACCGACTTGATCTCCTGCAGGCAGACGACATCGACCCCGCTCTCGCCGAGCCACGTCACCGCGGCCTCGAGCCGAGCCTTGATACCGTTGATGTTCCAGGTGGCAATTCGCATGGTCCCTCGTGCCCGCCGCTTCGCGGCCGAATCTCGCTGCGACGTACGCGGCCGTCCCGCGTCCCCGCCTGCCAGGGTCGGGCGCTGCGACACTTTAACGGACGGTTAGGTTCGTCAGGGTAGAGTGAACCGGTGCTTGCCCGCCAGCCTCTTTTGCAACAGGCCGGCCGCACACGGGAGGCCGCCATGCCGCTGTCACTCTACGAAGGCCGCAAGCACCAGCGCACCGGGCTGTTGCGCGCCATCATGGCTGTCAACGTGATGTTCGGCATTGCCTGCATCTTCTGGTGGCCGTCGCTTTCGCGATATCTCGCTGACGCGATGCGCTGGGCGACCTGGAAAGGCATCGAGCAGGCCCCCCAGTTGTTCGACTATCCGTTCGTGCTGTTATGGCTGCTGCCCGTGACCGGTATCGCCGTTGCCTGGTTCATCGAGCGCGGCGGCAAGGCGAAGGTCGCTTGCGCGGTCGCCACACTGCCGATCCTGCTGCTCGGCCTCGTCTTCGGCTGGTACCACTTCGCTCCACTCGAGTGGCACTGAACCGGGAGCAAGACCGGGATTGATCAGACCGCGAAGCTGGTGCCGCAGCCGCAGGAGGCCGTGGCGTTCGGATTGCGGATCTGGAATGACGCGCCGATCAGCGCGTCGACAAAATCGATCTCGGCACCGGCGAGAAACGGCAGCGAAACCGGATCGACGACGACAATTGCTCCGTCGCGCTCGATGATGGTGTCGTCACCTTCCGGCATCGCAACGAGATCATACCGGTATTGGAAGCCCGAGCATCCGCCACCCTCCACGCTCACCCTCAAGATGCTGGCGTCGGGCTCGGCCGCGACGATCTCGACGATGCGGCGGGCAGCCGCCGCCGACAGACGCACGCCCGCCGTGTCAGAGCCCTGTTCGACCACCGTCCCATTCATCGTCTCGCTCCTCGATTGTCACGGGTCGTCGCTGGCGAGACCGTACCGCCTGCCACCACCGCGTTGCGCGATCCACCATAAATATGTAAGCGCTTCGCCGAAGCTGCAAAAGTGGGCCGGCGGACCGATGTAATCGCGTGCGTCGGCCCATCTCTGACGCCGCCACCAGCCAGCCGGGGAAGGCTCGCTCACCCGATGACGCATAGCGCAGCCGCCCTGGACTACGGCGCCGGTCTGTTGCCGGGCGAGCGTCGGCCGGCGGCCTATGCCGCGAGCGCGGTTCCGAGCCGGGGGCGCCTGATCGACGAGCCGGCCTGCCCGACGCGCAATCCCCTGCAGCGTGACCGCGACCGCATCATTCATGCCTCGGCCTTCCGCCGACTTACATACAAGACGCAGATGTTCATCTATCACGAGGGGGATCATTACCGGACGCGCCTGACCCACTCGCTCGAGGTCGCCCAGATCGCCCGCACCATCGCGCGCCAGCTCCGCCTGGACGAGGACCTCGCCGAGGCGATCGCGCTTTCCCACGACCTCGGTCATCCGCCGTTCGGCCATGCCGGCGAGCGCGCGCTCGATCGCGCCGTCGCGGCATGCGGTGGCTTCGACCACAACGTGCAGAGCTTCCGTATCGTCACCCGGCTCGAGCGCAAGTATCACGACTTCGACGGCCTCAACCTGACCTGGGAGACGCTCGAGGGGCTGGTCAAGCACAACGGGCCGCCGGCCCTGGGCGATCACCGCAGCGATCCGGTGCTGATGCATGCACTTGCTCGATTCGACCTCAGGATGCCGTTGGGCCTCGACAGCTATGCCTCGGCCGAGGCGCAAGTGGCGGCAATCTCCGACGAGATCGCCTGGAAGACGCACGACATCGACGACGGACTGCGTGCCGGGCTCATCGACCTCGACGATCTGGCAGAGGTGCCATTGGTGGCGCCAATCCTCACCCGGGAGCGAACGCAGGGTGACCTGCGTCGCGTCATCTACGCCATCACGCGCGCGCTGATCACCATCATCATCGCCGACGCGGTCGCCGCATCACGCGTCAGGCTCGGCGAGGTTGCACCCCGCTGCCCCGACGATATCCGCAACGCCGGCCGGCCCGTCGTGCTGTTCTCCGAGACCATGGCCGGCGAACTCGCGCACCTGCGAACATTCCTCTTCGATCACCTCTACCATCACCCCAGGGTGCTGCGTGTGATGTCGGGCGCCGAGCGGATCGTCGCCGATTTGGTGACCCTTTACCTGAACGAGCCCGGCAGCCTGCCGGAAACGTGGCGACGCGACCTCGCCGATCTCGACGAGCGCCATGCGATGCGCCACATCGCCGACTTCGTCGCCGGCATGACGGACCGCTTCGCCATCGCGGAGCATCGCCGCTTGTTTGACGCTACGCCGGAACTGCGATAACCGGGCGCAACCCTGCAGCAGGCGGGGCGGGGCCGCTGGTCTGTCGTGCCGCGGCGCGGGTTCTCGAGCCCGACCGGACGATCCTTGCGAGGACATGGAATGGATATTTTCGCCGCCGTCGAGGCCAAGGTGCGCGACGCGCTCGCCGGTCTGTCGGCTTCGGGCGCATTGCCGGCCGAACTCGACCTCTCCGGTATCGAGGTGCAGGAGCCGCGCGACCCTTCCCACGGCGATCTCGCATGCAACGCGGCTCTCGTGCTGGCCAAGCGGGCGGGTGCGAAGCCGCGGGACATCGCGGCACGAATCGCCGACGCGCTGAAGGGTGATCCGGACGTCGCGGAGGTGGAGGTCGCCGGACCGGGTTTCATCAACCTGCGCCTTGCGCCAGCGGTGTGGCAACGCATCGTTGCCGCCATCCTGGCTTCGGGCGCCGGCTTCGGTCGATCGCGTTTCGGCGCCGGGACGCGTGTTCACATCGAATATGTTTCGGCCAACCCGACCGGACCGATGCATGTCGGACATTGCCGTGGCGCTGTATTCGGCGACACGCTCGCCAACCTTCTCGCCTTCGCCGGCTACGACGTCACGCGCGAATATTACATCAATGACGCCGGAGCGCAGGTCGACAAGCTCGGCCGCACCGCGTTGCTGCGCTATCGCGAAGCGCTCGGTGAGGTGATCGGCGATATCCCCGAGGGGTTGTATCCCGGCGATTACATGAAGCCGGTCGGCGCGGCCCTCGTAGCGGCGCACGGGCGCGCACTGCTCCAGAAGCCGGACGCCGAAGCGCTCGCCATCGCGCGGGCGTCGGCAATCGAGCTGCTACTCGGCCAGATCAAGTCGGATCTGGCGGCGCTCGGCGTCGTGCACGACGTGTTTTTCTCCGAGCGTTCGCTGACCGAGGGCGGTGAGGACCAGGTGAAGGCCGCGATCGACCTTCTGCGGGCACGTGGCTTGATCTACGAGGGCAGCCTGCCGCGCCCGAAGGGCCACGACGACGAGGAGTGGGAGGAGCGGGAGCAGACGTTGTTCCGCTCGACCGATTTCGGTGACGACGTCGACCGGGCGCTGATGAAGTCCGACGGCACCTACACCTATTTCGCCAACGATGTCGCCTACCACTACAACAAGATCCGTCGCGGCTTCGACAGCTATCTCAATGTCCTCGGCGCCGATCACGTCGGCTACATCCCCCGGCTGAAAGCAGCCGTGGCGGCTCTCTCCGACGGCAAGGCGAGGTTCGACACGCCGGTCACGCAACTGGTGAAGGTGCTGCGCAACGGCGAGCCGGTCCGCATGTCGAAGCGCGCCGGTACGTTCGTGGAGCTGCGCGATGTGGTCGAGGAGGTCGGCCGGGATCCGGTGCGCTTCATGATGATGATGCGCAAGCACGACTCGGCGCTCGATTTCGACCTCGCCAAGGTGCTCGAACAGTCGAAGGACAACCCGGTATTCTACGTCCAGTACGCGCATGCGCGCGCCGCGAGCGTGTTCCGAAACGCGCAACCCGTGCTGCCGGGTGTCGCGCCAGACGCGGCGGTCGTCCGCTCGGCCGAACTGGCGCGCCTGAACGATCCGGGCGAGCGCGACCTGATCCGGTTGCTGGCACGCTTCCCACGCTTGATCGAAGGTGCCGCGCGCGACCGTGAGCCGCATCGGCTCCCCTTCTATCTCTATGATCTCGCTTCTCTTTTTCATCAGCAGTGGGCGCGTGGCAACGATTCGCCACATTTGCGCTTTATCCAGCCCGATGATCCGGGTCTGACCGCCGCCCGGCTGGCGCTCGTCGCGGCTACGAAAGAGGTGATATCCTCAGGCCTTGCCGTGCTCGGCGTCCATGCTCCGGACGAGATGCGCTAGAGTACGATTCGAGATCGGACGGTTGGGGATTCAGAGAGATGGCTCGCAATCAGGGCCCTAACGGGCGTCCCGGCGATCGGGCCTTTCCGGTCGATTGGCCCCAGTCTGGCGATAGCTTCGCTGGCAGTGATCATTATCCTCCGAGATCGCCCGGTCAGCCGGGCCATCCCGATGGCGCGTCGGGCTATCCGCATGGCTCGCCGCCGCAGCACGGGCATGTCGCCGATCCGCGCTTCGGTATGCCGGCGCCTCCGCACGATCAGCAGCCATCTTCCTTTGATCCGTCGTTGCAGTGGCCAGCGCAGACCAATTCCCGCCCGCCGCAGTGGCCGGCCGAGCCGCCGCCCGCCTACCACTATCCGCGTGGTCAGCACTCCGAGGCGGGCGCACCGCCGACGCTCGACGAGTTTCCCGCGCTGCCGGGTGGAGCGGATCTGCGTGGTGCGTCCTACGACCAGCATGCGTTGCAGGCCGCACCGATTCCGGCCAGTCAGACGCCGGGACGGGTCTGGCCCGAGGCCTGGCGTACCGAGCCGCCGACGGGACGTCCTGCTCACGCACCGGTTCCCCCGCACGGACCGCCATCGGCCTTTCATGGCTATGCGCCGGTCGCGCCGCCGACGCCGGAGGCCTATGCGCCGGCCGACCCGCCACAGTACGTGCCACAGGCGCCTGCTTATCCCCATGGCTATGCCAGCGAACAGCCCGAGCCGCGCTGGGCCGAGGGCTCCGGCTACCCGCAGGCGCCTGTCTACGCCGACGCGGATCCGCGTGGCTACGATCTGGCGCAATATGGCTTCGGACAGGCAGGTGAAGCAGCCCAGCACAGCCACGGCCACGCCGGCCACCCGGACCAGCATCATCCCGGCTGGGACCAGCCGCAGCAGTATGCGCCGGGCTATGGGGACCAGCAGTACCAACACGCCGCCGAGGAGCCATATCCGGACGACGAGGTCGAGGAGGAGCCGGCGCCGCGTCGTGGCGGCACGTTGCTCGTCGTCGCCGCGCTGGTCGGTGCGATCGTCGCGGGCGGCGGCATGGCCTACGCCTACAAGGCCTTCTTTGCCGGGGATGGCAAACGCGGAACTCCCGTCGTGCGTGCGGACAGCCGGCCCGCGAAGACGGCGCCCGGCGAGCGTGGCGGACGCGAGTTCCAGAACACCAATTCGAAGTTGCTGAGCAGGCTCGACAGCCAGTCCGCCGGACGCAGCGGAGCCGAGGCATCGGGTAACGGTCGCGTCTCCGAGGATGGCAGAGTGCGTGTCGTGCCGACGGTGGTGGTCGGACGCGACGGCTCGGTGGTCAGCCAGCCGCCGGCGGCCCAGCCTCCGGTCATGCAGGCCTCTCCGGTGCCTGGCGCCACCGTTGTCGTGCCCGGGACGTCCCTGAGCGGTGGCTATGGAGGCGGTGCGCCGGCCTATCCGCCCCAGCAGCGGGCCTACACGCCGCCGCAGCAGCCGGCTCCTGCCGCGCCGCCTGCCCCTCTCAATCGTGCGTCCGCGCCATCCGCCGATGCCACCAGCGAGCCGGCGGCGGCCCGTGTTGCAGCGCCGCGCTACCGCGGCCCGCCGTTACCCGAGCGGCCCGCTGGCGCCGGTGGCGTGCAGCGAGAGGAGCCCGCACCTGTCGCCGAGCCCCGGCGGGTGGCGGCCGTCGCGCCGCGATCGGCGCCTCCTGCGGTCGCACCGGCTGGTGCCGGCGTGAGTGGCTACGTGGCCGTGCTGTCCTCGAGCCGCAGCCAGATCGATGCTCTCAAAGCGTTCGCCGACCTACAGCAGAAATATCCGACAGTTCTTCAGAGCCGAACCCCCGAAGTACGCGAAGCCGACCTGTCCGCGCGCGGTCTCGGCAAGATGTACCGCGCTGTGGTTGGCCCGCCCGGGTCGCGTCAGGCGGCGGCGGGTGTGTGCTCGCAGCTGAAGTCGGCCGGATATACCGGCTGCTGGGTCTCGGCCTACTGAGCATGGCTGCGCAAAGCGCGTTCATCACGGGGCTCTCGGGGGCTCGTCTCACCGACGACGAGTGCCGATTCCTGTCGGATGCGCGCCCGGCCGGCATCATTCTGTTCAAGCGCAACTGCGAGTCGCCACAGCAGGTCGCCGCCCTTGTCGAGGCGGCCCGCGACGCCGCGTGCGACGACATGCTCGTGCTGATCGATCAGGAAGGTGGGCGCGTGCAGCGGCTCGGCCCGCCGCACTGGCGCGCGCTACCGTCAGCGGCGGCATTCGCCGGACTGCACGCCGTCGACCCCGCCCGGGCCCGCGATGCCGCCTGGAAAGTCGCTTGGCTCACGGCGCGCGATCTGACGCGTCTGCGGATAACCATGAACTGCGCACCTGTCGCCGATCTGCCCGTGCCCGGCGCGCACGACATCATCGGCAACCGAGCCTACGGCACCGATGTCGCGACCGTGACATCGCTCGCGCGCGCCGTCGCCGAAGGATTGATGGCGGGGGGCGCGGTGCCGGTGATGAAGCACATCCCTGGCCATGGACGCGCCGGGGCGGACAGTCACCTGGCGCTGCCTGTCGTCGCCACCGACCGTGCGACATTGTCGGCGACAGACTTCGCCTGCTTTCGCGCGCTCGCGGATCTGCCGGCCGCCATGACCGCGCACGTCGTCTTCTCGGACATCGACGCCGATCAGCCAGCCAGCACGTCCGAAATCGTGATCCGTGACGTGATCCGAACTGACATCGGCTTCGATGGTTTGCTGATGAGCGACGATCTTTCGATGAAAGCGCTGGCCGGTCCGATGCGCGCGCGCGCGGAAGCTGTGATCCGGGCCGGCTCGGACCTGGCGCTGCACTGCAATGGCGACCTTTCCGAGATGCACGACGTCGCGGCCGGCGCCCCGCCACTCGCCGGCAGGTCGGCCCAGCGGTTCGCGGCCTGCCTGGCGATCACGCGACGCTACAACCCGTACGACGGCCGCAAGGCCGAGGCCGCATTGGCATCGATGCTGGCGGCTGGCGCATAGCGGGCACTGCGCAACCTGGCTGAATCAGCTACTGAAACGCCTACATGTACAACTGTGGCACTAGTGCATGCGACCCGGCATGCGGTGCAACGAGGCGATGAACGAGACCGAACGAGATATGGGCCACCGTGCAGGTGGAGATGTTGCAGCCGGCGCGGCGGCGTCGGCGGTGGACGCGTGGGAAGCGCCGACTCCGGATCATGCACCGGCGGTCGGCGAAGCGCTCACCGTCGACGTCGAAGGTTTCGAGGGGCCGCTCGACCTTCTGTTGGCCCTGGCGCGCACACAGAAGGTCGATCTCGCCCGCGTTTCAGTGTTGGCGCTCGCCGAGCAGTATCTCGCCTTCATCGCCGAGATGCAGCGCCTGCGCCTCGAGGTCGCCGCCGATTATCTGGTCATGGCAGCCTGGCTCGCGTTCCTCAAGTCGCGCCTGCTGCTGCCCAAGGAGACGTCCGACGATGGCACGCCGAGCGGTGAGGAACTCGCCCAGCGGCTCGCCTTTCGCCTGATGCGGCTCGAGGCGATGCGCGAGCAGGCGGCTCGCCTGATGACACGCAGCCGGCTCGGCAGAGACGTCTTCGCGCGCGGCATGCCGGAGCGCGTCAAGTCGGTGCGTGACATTCGCTACACGGCCGAGATCTACGACCTGCTGCGCGCCTACGCCGACAGCCGTGCGCGCACGGTGAAGCGCGTCCATGTGGTCAAGGCGCGTACCGTCTGGTCGATCAAGGACGCGCGCCGACGGCTTGAGAGGCTGGTCGGTGACAGCGCGGTCGGTGCATGGGTGCAGCTCGATCTCTGCCTGGAGAGCTACCTGCCTGCACCCGAGGCGCGCCCTACCGTATTGGCCAGTTCGTTCGGCGCGACGCTCGAGATGGCGCGCGAGGGCTTGGTCGAACTGCATCAGGAGGCGCCGTTCGCGCCGATCTATGTGAGGAAGCGCGTCGATGGCGCGGAGTGGGAACGGGTCGGATAACGGTGGGATTGATGCACCGGCCGGTATCCGTCACGCCGTGTCGGTCGAGGGCTGCGCTGCATCGCCTGCGGCGCGCGACGAGGAAGGTGAACGCATGCGCCAATCGCGCCTGAGCGTAGTCGAGAGCGGTGACGAGCCGTTGGAGGCCGGCGAAACCGGTGAAGATGCGCCGACGGCCGGCCCTCGCCGTCGTGGGCGCTCGCCCGAGAGCGTCGCGGCGCTGCAGGCGCGCATCGCAGAGGAACTGGCGCGCCGCGCCGCCGACGTGCCTGATGGAGCCATCGTCTCGGATGCCGATGGCGACGGCGATGCGGACGCCGCGACGGACCAGATCGAGGGTGTCGCAGGACCTCTCGAGACGATCGCTGCTTCAAGCGAGCCAGGACCTGAGCCGAACGAGCAGGTGCTGGCCCGGCCGGTTCCATCCGAGGCAGCGCGGATCGCGGAAGCCATTCTGTTCGCCGCGAGCGAGCCTGTCGGCGCCGAGCGGCTCGCCGCGGAGCTTCCCGAGGGCAGCGACCTCGCCACCGTCATGGCGGAGCTCGAGCGTGACTATGCCGGACGAGGCGTCGCCCTCGTCAGGGTCGCCGGTAAATGGGCGTTTCGCACCGCCCGCGATCTCGGCTGGCTGCTCGAGAAGCACGCGAGCGAGGAGCGCCGCCTCTCCAAGGCCGCGCAGGAGACGCTTGCCATCATTTCCTATCATCAGCCGGTCACGCGCGCCGAGATCGAGGAGATCCGCGGTGTCGCCACCTCGAAGGGCACGCTGGACGTGTTGATGGAGACCGGCTGGGTTCGTCCACGCGGGCGGCGGCGGGCACCAGGCAAGCCTGTCACGTACGGCACTACCGAGGCATTCCTCGAGCACTTCGGCCTCGAGAGCATCAGGGATCTGCCGGGGCTCGCCGAGCTGAAGGGAGCGGGGCTCCTCGATTCCAATCTGCCGCCTGACTTCAGGGTGCCGGTGCCGACGGACGTGGCGGCGCTCATGCCCGACGAGCTGCCGCTCGAGGACGAGCAGGAGCAGGAGGAACTGGCGCTAGAGGACGTCCCCGAAGAAGAGACGGAGGCCGACGACGCGCCAGCGACACCGCCGGATGCGCAGGAACCTGGTTAGAACTGAGCCGCGCTCGGCTCAGTGGGCGTCCTTCCAGCGATACCAGGCGAGGCTCGGCGCCAGAAACCATGGATTGCCGGTGTAGAGCGGGCGGGTCTGAAAAGACAGCCCGTCGAATGCCGTTTTGCCCTCGGCAAGGCCGAGCACCTGCTGGCCGAGGCGCATGCCGAGATAGCTCGCCATGCCGACGCCCGACCCGCAGTAGCCCATCGCATACCAGACACCGTCGTGGCGCCCGACGTGCATCACCTCATCGAAGGTATAGGCAACCGTGCCGCACCACGAGTGCGAGACCCGTACGCCGCTCAGCTCCGGAAACAGCCGGATAAGCTCGGCACGCAGCTTCGGCGCGCTCTTTGCTGGATCAGTCTCGTTGCACGAGACCCGACCGCCGAACAGGATTCGCGAGCGATCGGGTGACGGGCGATAGTAGTAGACCACCTTACGCGTGTCGCTCACCACGCGGCCGGCCGGCATCAGCCGGTCCATCACTGCGGGCGCCAACGGCTCCGTGGCGATCATATAGCTGCCGATCGGAATCACGCGGCGACGCAGCCACGGCGTCAGCGTGCCCGTGTAGCCGTTGGTGGCGATCACGACGTCGCGCGCGCGTACACTGCCGTGCGGCGTCGTCACGCGGCGCGCGCTGCCCTCCGCCTCGATCGCGGTTGCAGGCGTGAAGCTGGCGACCGTCGCGCCTGCGGCCTCGACGCGCTCGAGCAGGCCCTGGTGATAGCGTGCGGGATCGACGGCGGCGTGTGCATGATAGACGATGCCGCCGTAGTAGACGTCGGTGCCGAGCTCGCGATGCTGCTCGGTGCGGTCGATGAGGTCGGCTCTGACCTCCAGCCCTTTCGGCTGGGCGGCGATCCATTGGCGTTGCGCCTCGAAGGCGCGCTGATTGTGCGCGGCGTGAAAACGGCCCGAGATGCGGAAGTCGCAGTCGATCGCCTCGTCGCCGACGAGTTGGCCGATGAAGGCGAGCGAGGCGTGGCCCTCTCTGACGATACGGAAGGCGCGGTCAGGCCCGAACCGGCGGGCGAGCGTGTCGTACGGCGTCTTGACGCTGGTCGAGATCTGCCCACCGTTCCGCGACGAGCAGCCATGCCCGGCCGCTTCCGCGTCCAGCACCAGGGTGGAACGGCCGGCGCGCGCCGTCACCAGCGCAGTATTGAGCCCGGTGTAGCCGGCGCCGACGATCAACACGTCGACTTCCTCCGGCAGTGCCGCGATCGTCCGCGGGCGGCGGGGCGTGCGGTCCCACCAGTATGGTTCGAGCCTGCAGTCGGACGTGAAAATACTGGGATCGAGGTGCGCCATGAGGGTTCGGTCGGTCAGGTGCAGATGGTGTACTCGGGCTTCAGCCGGCTCAGCACCTCCGCGCCGCTCGCACCGACGACGATCGTGTGGCCGAGCGACATCGCGAGGTTGGCCGCGCCGTCGATCAGGATCGCGTGCAGGAAGAGCACCATGCCGGGCCGGGCGGGTATCGGATTGCCGGAATAGAGCATTGGCGGCACATCCATCCACGTCGGTCGATACAGTGCGCCGAGCGAGTAGCCGCAGGCAGCCATGCGCTTGTCACCGTATCCGGCGGCGTCGTAGACGCGCCGGTGTGCATCGTCGATTTCGCCGATCGGCCGGCCGGGCTTGGCGGCCTCGGTCATTGCCGCGAGCGCATCGCGGGTGACCTCGAACATGCGGCGCTGCACGTCGTTGCCCTTCCCGATCGCGACCGTGCGCATGAGGCAGGCCGAGTAGCGCCGGTAGCTGCCCGCGAACTCCAGCGTCAGTTGGTCGACCGGGTCGAGATGGCGGAACCCGGTTGCACTGCGTACCAGCAGTGCCCGGTCGCCGGAGCCGAGGACCGGACCCGACGGTGGCGGATCGCCACCACCGGCAAGGATCGGCACCGAGCCGGCCGCCGCGATGTCTCCCTCGAATGCACCGGGTCGCGACGCTGCGAGCATCGCCTCAAGTGACTGGTCGGCCAGTTCGGCGGCGCGGCGCACGTAGGAAATCTCGGCGGCCGATTTGACCAGGCGAAGGTCACGCACGACGTGGCTCGCATCGACCAGCGTACACCAGCCGTCGAGCCGACGGCGCACGAGTTCGTACTTGTCTGCAGTCAACCCGAACGTGCGCAATTCAATGCCGACACGCGCGCCCTGAAGGCCGCGCTCAGCCAGGATCGACTGCAGCTCCACCGACGGATCGGCACCCTCGCTGTCGTACCAGAGGCGAATGTACTCGATGATCGACGTGCGGCGCGCCTGCTCGAGATCAGGTCGGCGCGTGAGCAGCACGATCGCCGTCTCGTCAGCCGTCAGTACGGCAGCCTGGAAGAACACGAACCCGCTGGTGTCGAAGCCAGTAAGGTAATAGAGGCTCTCCTGCGCGAAGAGAAGCACGGCATCGAGGCCGTCGCGCTTGAGTGCGGATCGTGCGGCAGCGATGCGAGCTTCGAACTCCGTCCGCTCGAAATGAAGTGCCATGCCTGCCTCCCGCACCTTCGACAGCCCGGGAGCGTACGTCGTCGTAGTGCGTGTCACAACTGCAGTCGGCGCGCGCTAGCCCTGCGGCGAGCACACGGGCAACATGTGCGTGCGAATGATGCTTGACTAGGGTCGAATGCGTCTTTTCAATCAGCTTGTCGACATTTGCAATGCGGGCCTCATGCCGGCTCCCACCGGTGGCGAGGGGCGCGTACGAGTGAGCCGCAACGGAGGAGTAGCGCGGATGAAATCGTTGGTTGCAGGAGCGGTGGCGGGCATGGGCCTCGTCGTCGCACTCGGTGCCTCGCCGGCATCGGCACAGAAGACGCTGACACTTTCCTCCTGGGGCGGTGCTTTCCAGAAGGCGCAGCGGCAGGCCTGGTTCGATGTCGTCGAGAAGGAGCTGGGCATCAAGTTCAAGGAGGAGACGACGTCGGGCATCGCCGACGTGCGCACGCAGGTCGCCTCCGGCAAGCCGACGTGGGATCTCACCACGCAGGGCATGTATACGTGCCTCATCCTCGAGAAGGAGGGCAAGCTCGAGCCACTCTCCGAGGAGGTGCTGAAAGCGGCGGCGGACGTTCCGGCCAACCTGAAGTCCAAGTCCTGCGTTTCGCAGATCGTCTATTCGGTGGCCATCGGCTGGCGCGAGAAGGCCTTCCCCGGCAAGGTGCCGCAAGGCTGGGCGGCATTCTGGGACACGAAGAACTTCCCGGGTCAGCGCTCGCTGCGCAAGCACCCGATCTACGCGCTCGAGCAGGCGCTGATCGCCGACGGCGTGCCGATGGACAAGCTCTATCCGATCGACGTGGACCGCGCCTTCAAGAAGCTCGAGCAGTTGAAGCCGCACGTGCTCGTCTGGTGGAGTTCGGGCGCGCAGTCGGCACAGGTGCTTAAGGACGGCGAGGTCGACCTGGTGGCCGCCTGGAACGGACGCATTCAGGCGATCGAGAACGAGCCGCCGGGCCGCGGCGGCAAGATCAAGACCACCTTCAACCAGCAGGTCCTCGTCTCCGACGCCTGGATGGTGCCCAAAGGCGCGCCCAACAAGGATCTGGCAATGAAGGCGATCGCGGCGATGATGCGACCCGAGGTCAATGCTCGCATCTCGCTGTTCATCAACTATGCGCCCGCCAACCTGAAGGGTTACGACGCCGGTGTGATCCCGAAGGAGAAGCTCGCCGGCCTGCCGAACTCGCCCGAGAACGTCAAGAAGGGCTTCGTGCAGAATGTGAAGTGGTGGGTCGACAACGGCGACGCCATGGTGAAGCGCTTCGACGCGTTCCTCCAGAAGTGATGCTATGGCAGGGGACTGGCCGCCCCGGCGGTCGGTCCCCGCGCCTGCCGGCGCCAACCGACCGGACGAAGCTGGCGATACGTGGATTGAGTGGAGGGCGACAGGGTGGGTGAGGCGAACGGGAGCGGGGCAGCGATCTCGCTGCCCATCTCGATCCGGAACGTCACGAAGCGATACGGCAGCGTTGCCGCCCTCGACGACGTAAGCCTCGAGATCGCGAGTGGTGAATTCCTGACTCTGCTCGGACCTTCGGGGTCGGGAAAGACGACGCTGTTGATGGTGCTCGCGGGCTTCATCCGTCCCGACAGCGGCGAGTTGAGGTTCGGGGACCGCGACGTCTCGCTGCTGCCGCCGCACAAGCGCGACGTCGGCATGGTGTTCCAGAACTACGCGCTGTTTCCCCATATGACGGTCGCCGGCAATGTCGGCTATCCGCTGCGGCTCAGGGGCGTTGGCAAAAGCGAGATCGAGCGCCGCGTCGCCGAGGCACTGGAACTCGTCCAGCTCGGTGCGCTCGGCGGTCGGCGTATCGACCAACTGTCCGGTGGCCAGCGCCAGCGTGTCGCGCTTGCCCGCGCCATCATCTTCGAGCCGCGCATACTTCTCATGGACGAGCCGCTCTCCGCGCTCGACAAGAAGCTGCGCGAGCAGATGCAGATCGAGGTGCGCCACCTGCACCAGCGGCTCGGCATGACGACCGTCTACGTCACTCACGACCAGCGTGAGGCGTTGACCATGTCGGACCGCGTGGCGGTGATCGATGGTGGCAGCTTTCGCCAGATCGGCCTGCCGCGCGACATATACGAGCGCCCGAAGAGCCGGTTCATCGCCGACTTCATCGGCGAGTCGTACTTCCTGCCGGTCACGGTGCGGGACGGCGCCGCCTATTTCCGCGACCGTCGCCTGACGGCCGGGCCGCTGCCCGACGGCATCGGCCAACGAGGTCATCTCGTCGTGCGTCCCGAGAAGCTGCACGTCGCGCACAACGGGGCCGCGGAGGAGGGCGCGAACATCCTCGACGGACGGGTTCGCGAAGCCGTCTACCAGGGCGAAAGCCTGCTTCTGCTCGTCACGCTCGACAGCGGCGAGGAGATCGCCGCCCGTCTGCCCTCGAGCAGCCAGGCGGCCACACCCGACGTCGGAGCAAGGGTAAGCTTTGCGCTCGCTTCGGCCGACACGGTCGTGGTCCCGGAGGACGTCGCCAGATGACGGGAGCCGCGGAGACGGCGATCGAGGCTGCGGGACAGAGCGCCGCTGGCCGCAACGCGGAGGCGCTGCGAGCGGCCGAGCGCGCCGAGAACCTGTCGGTCGCGGCACTCGCCGCACCCGGACTCGCGCTCATCGGGCTGATCGTCATCGTGCCGATCGGCTGGTTGTTCTGGATGTCGTTCCGCAACGCGCAGGGCTTCACGCTCGAGCACTACGAGCGGCTGCTGCTGCCGACCTACACGTTGAGTCTGCAGACGACGTTCGAACTCTCGGTGCTCGTCACTCTCATCTGCATCGTGCTCGCCTACCCGATCGCCTACATCATGACGCAGACCGGCCGGCGCATGACTGCGGTTTTGCTGACCCTCGTGCTGTTCCCGATCTGGACCTCGCTGCTCGTGCGCTGCTACGCGTGGCTCGTGCTCCTGCAGCGGCGCGGCGTGGTCAACACCTGGCTCGAGGATGCGGGTCTGATCGAACAGCCGCTCCGCATCATGCACAATTTCACCGGCACCACGATCGGCATGGTGCACATCATGCTGCCTTTCATGGTGCTGCCCCTCTACGCATCGATGCGCGCCATCGATCGCGACTACATGCGCGCGGCAGCCAATCTCGGCGCGTCGCCGGTGCGCGCCTTCTGGCAGGTGTTCGTACCGCTGTCGCTGCCTGGGTTGTTCGCCGGCATCATCATCGTGTTCGTGCTCTGTCTCGGGTTCTACGTGACACCGGCGCTGCTCGGCGGCGGCCGCGTGATGATGTGGTCGATGCAGATCGAGCGCAATGTCACCTACCATGCCGACTGGGGCGCCGCGAGCGCTCTCGGCGTCGTCCTGCTCGCCATGACGCTCGCCATTCTCTGGGGTGTCGGCCGCCTGATCGGCTTCAATCGCATCGTCGGGGGGCGGTGATGCTGAACGGCGCTGCCACCGAGACGCAGATCACCCACGGCCGCCGACTCTGGCTCTACGTCGCCGTGCTGCTCATCGTCGTGTTCCTGGTGTTGCCGAGCCTGCTCGTGGTGCCTCTGAGTTTCTCCGACTCGCGCTACCTGGCGTTTCCGCCGCCCGGCTGGTCGACGCGCTGGTACCAGGAGTACGTCAGCTCGTCGGAGTGGCGCGACGCGACCGTGGTGTCGTTCCTCGCAGCGCTCCTGACCATGGCACTGGCAACTTCGCTCGGTACGCTCGCCGCCTACGGACTGCACATGGCGCGCGGGCGCTTCGCGACCATCGCCTACGTCGCCTTTCTGCTGCCGATGATCGTGCCCGGGATCCTGATCGCCATCGGCGTATTCCTTCTCTATGCGCAGTTCGGGCTCAACAATACGCTGACCGGCGTTGTCCTCGCCCATACCGTGCTCGCGCTGCCGCTGGTCGTCATCACCGTGCTTTCGGGCTTCAAGAGCTACGACATGAACCAGGAGATGGTGGCGCGCAGCCTCGGCGCGAGTCGACCGTGGGCGTTTCTCACCGTCACACTGCCGCAGATCCGCGTCTCGGTGATCTCGGCCGCGCTGCTTGCCTTCATCACGTCGCTCGACGAGGTAATCGTCGCGCTGTTCATTGCGGGCGGCGACTACATGACGCTGACCAAGCGCATGTTCAACGCGTTGCGTGACGAGATCGATCCTACGATCGCCGCCATCTCGTCGCTGCTTATTCTGCTCTCCGTCGCGCTGCTCGCGCTTTCGCAACTGGCGGAGCGCCGGCGCGGCGGCTGACGATGTTCCAAGGGTTGGGAGTGTTTCAATCATGGTGAAGCCGCTCGATCCCAACGTCGCAGCGATGACCGAGGCCGACTTCCGCTACAACATGATGATCAAGCGGTTCGCCTCCGAGCCGCAGCCGCCATTCGAGAGCGCCGGACAGCAGGAGGCCGTATGGGGCCGCCGCTGGGGCTGCAACAACGATGTCGGTCGGCTGAGGATGGTGTTGATGCACCGGCCCGGTTCCGAGCTCGACGTAATCGACCGATCCCGTCGCATCGAGGATCTCGGAGGCTACGGGGACGACGCCAGCGGCTGGTACTGGATAGGACGCGACATTCCCCCAGCCGAGGTCTACCGCGCGCAGCACCAGGCGCTGGTCATGGCGCTCGAGGAGGAGGGGGTGGAAGTCGTCCTGGTCGGAGAGGCAGCCGCCGGGCGCATGAAGTCCATCTACACCCGCGACAGCGTTATCGCGGTCGACGGAGGTGCCATCGTCACGCGCATGGGGCCGCGCATCCGGCGCGGCGAGGAGCTTCCGGTTACGCGCGCACTCGCGCGCATAGGCATGCCGATCCTGCGCACGATCCACGGCGCCGGCATCGTCGAGGGCGGCAGCTTCGCGTTCCTCAGGCCGGACGTCGCGGTCATCGGTTTGTCGAGCCGCGTCAACGAGGAGGGCGCACGCCAGCTTGAAGAGGTGCTGAAGGTGCAGGGCGTGGAGCTGATCCGGGTCGAAATCCCGGGCTACCGCCTGCACATCGACGGTATGTTCGTCATGATCGACGTGGACACAGCGCTGATCAACCCGGCGCGCCTGCCCTTCGTGTTCATCGAGCGTCTTGCCTCACTCGGGATCCGCACCATCGAGCTGACGCCGGAGGATCCGGCCTGGGCCATCAACTGTCTTGCCGTGCGGCCAGGGCGCATCCTCGTCTCCGACAAGCTCTCGCCGCGCACCTCCGAGCGCCTCGAGAAAGCCGGCATCTCGGTTCGGCACGTCCCCTATTCGGACGTCTGTCTCGGCGGCGGGGGCATCCACTGCTCGACCGCGCCGCTCGTGCGCGATCCACTCTGACAGGGCAGACAGGTCGGGGAGGCCGCCATGGCACGACGCGTCGTCATAAAGGCTCCGCACGTCATCGCCTTTCAGAACGGCGGCCACCGCCACCTGCGCGATGGCGTGGTCGTCTACGAGGGCAACACGATCGTGCATGTCGGACGCCGCTTCGACGGCGAGGCTGACGAGGTCATCGATGCCGCCGGCCGCATCCTGACGCCGGGTTTCATCAACACTCACACGCACCTTACCGAGTCGCCGATCGACAAGAGTTTCGTCGAGGATCGCGGCCCCCGCCAGTTCTACCTCTCCGGCCTGTTCGAGTATCTGCCGCCGCGTGACCGCGTCATGACAGAGGAGGCGCGCCGCGCCTGCGTCGCCTTCTCGATGGCGGAGCTATTGCGTACCGGCACTACGACGGTGCTGGAACTCGGTGGGATGGGAGACGTCGTCGCCGAGGAGGCAGTGCGGGCTGGTCTTCGGACCTACATCGCCGAGAGCTACCGGTCAGGGCGCTGGTTCACCGATGACGGGCGAACGGTGAAATATCAGTGGTTCGAGGATGACGGTGCCGCTGCCTTCGACAAGGCGGTCGGGTTCATCGGCCGGCACAACGGCACGCACGGCGATCTGATCCGGGCTTACCTCGGGCCGTCGCAGGTCGATACCGTCTCCGAGGCGATGCTCCGACGCTCGCGAGCGGCGGCGAGCGAAATGAAGGTGCCGCTGGCGTTGCACACGTCGCAGTCCGTGCCCGAGTTCCAGGAGATCACACGCCGACACGGCCGCACGCCGATCGAGTGGCTCTCCGACATCGGCTTCCTCGGCCCCGATGTCATCCTCGGGCACGCGATCATTCCGGCGGGCGGAACGTGGGCCAACTTCCACGGTGACGATATCGGCATTCTCGCCGACACGAAGGCCAATGTCGCGCATGCGGTGTGGGTGTTCGCGCGGCGCGGCATCGCCATGGAAAGTTTCGCACGCTATCTTGCGCGCGGCGTCAACATGACGCTCGCCACCGATACCGCACCGCAGAGCATGATCGAGGCGCTACGCTGGACGGCGGTGATTTCCAAGATCGTCGACCGGCGCACCGAGGTCGCCACCGCCGCCGACGTGTTCAATGCCGCCACGCTCGGCGGTGCCAAGGCCCTCGGGCGTGACGATCTCGGCAGAATCGCACCGGGTGCCAAGGCCGACCTGCTGATCTGGAATGCGCGGAGCCTGTTCACGACGCCTGTGCGCGATCCCGTTCGCAATATCGTCTACTCGGCGCAGGCCGAAGACCTCGAGAGCACGATCATCGATGGTCGCTTCGTGATGCGCGATCGTGTTGTGCCAGGCTACGAGCCGGCGCAGCTCGCCGCGCGCCTGCAGGCCGGCGCCGAGCACATGTGGCAGAACATCCATAAGGGCGACTGGGCCGGTCGGACGATCGACGAGCTGTCGCCGGAGAGCTTTCCGCCGTTTCACGGCTGAGGCGCGGGGTACGCGAGGGGACGGGCATGGCCTACGCTGACGTCGCGCTGATCGGAGGCCGTATTCGGACGCTCGATGGCGCAGATCGTGTCGTCTCGTCGCTGGCCGCGTGGCAGGGCCGCATCGTCGCGATCGGCGAACGCGCCGACGTCGCCCATTCCATTGGTGCGCAGACGCAAGTGATCGACCTGTGCGGCGCGACGGCAATTCCCGGCATCGTCGATTCGCACTGTCATCCCGATACCTATGCGATCCGGCTTGCCAAGTGGTGCCCGCTCGGCCCTTCCGAGGTGAAGAGTCGGACACAGCTGCTGGACACGATCGCGCGGCGGTCGGCGACGCTTGCGCCGGGCCAGTGGTTCATCGGATACCGCTTCAACGAGCGCGAGAGCGGCGGCTACCCGACGATCACCGAGCTCGACGCCGCGGCGGCGGGCCGGCCGCTGTTCATCCTGCGTACCGACGCGCATCTCGGCCTCGCCAACTCGGCAGCCTTTGCGGCTTGCGGCATAGATGCCGCGACGTCCGACCCGCCATTCGGCCGTTTCGACCGCAGCCCGGCAACGGGCGCCCTGACCGGCCTCGTGCGTGAGACCGCTGCGCACGTGTTCCTCGCGCGCCTGCACCAGACCGACACGGAAGCGGAGATTGCGGCGGGCCTCGAGCAGGTGTTCGCCGAGGCCTTCTCGTACGGCGTCACCACGCTCTACAACTCGCTCACCCCCTCGAAAGCGATCAGGGCCTACCAGACCATGAAGCGCGAGGGCCGGCTGGCGATGCGCATCGGCATCATCGCCAGCGGTCGCGAGGACGGGCTGATCGAAGCCTTGATCGCCGCCGGTATCCGCACCGGATTCGGCGACGACACCTTGCGCGTGATCGGCGTTGAGTGGTGTCCGGACTGCTCTACCTCCGGCCGCACCGCAGCCTACTACGATCCCTACGTCGGCACGCGCATCGAGGGCGAACCGGAAGCCAACCGCGGCATGCTGCTCTACGAGGCCGAAGACCTGAAGCACCGTGCTATCGCCGCACACAAGGCAGGCCTGCAGGTGATGATCGAAGGCGTCGGCGATCGTGGCATCGACTTCGCGCTGGACGCGATCGAGGCGGCTCTCGCCACCCACCCGGTCGCCGATCATCGCATGCGCGTCGAGCATTGCTGTTACGTGACCCCGCCGATTCTCGCGCGGTTGAAGCGGCTCGGCGTTGTGGACAGTTCGGCGACCGGCTTCATGTACGAGCTGGGCGATGCCTACGTCGCCAATCGTGGCGCCGACGCCATGCGCCACATGTGGCCTCACCGCTCGTTGATCGACGCTGGCGTACCGGCTCCGGGCCATTCCGATGCCGCCGTTTGTTCGGCCAACCCGTGGACGGCGATGTGGGCGATGGTCAATCGCAGGAGCCGCAGCGACACGCCGCTCGGGCCGGAACAGGCGGTGACACCCCGCGAGGCACTCATCGCCTACACGACGCTCGGCGCCTGGTCGGGTTTCGAGGAAGGCGTCAAGGGATCGCTCGACATCGGCAAGCTGGCCGATGTCGCGGTGCTCGACCGCGATCCTCTTTCCGTTCACGAGGACGAGTTGCGGCACGTCGGCGCGCTGGCGACCTACGTCGGCGGCCGCGAAGTCTTCAGCCGCATGTGAGACAATTCCAACGCGCAATCCGGAGTGCAGGCATGAGCAGCGACCGCGAGCAACTCAAGACATGGATCGAAAGCGACCGCAATGATCTGGTGGAATTCCTCAGGGGTTTCGTGCGCTGCAAAGGGCCGAATCCGCCGGGCGATACGCGCACCACGGCCGCGTTCGTCACGGAACGGCTGAAGAGGGAGGGCCTCGAGTGGCGGATTATCGATCCCCATCCCGAGATGCCCAACATCGTCGCCGCATTCGACTGCGGCGCGCCGGGCCGCCACCTCGTGCTCAACGGGCATATCGACGTGTTTCCAGTCGCCGACGACGGGCTCGGCTGGACCAAGGATCCGTGGGGCGGCGAGCTGATCGACGGCAAGGTCTACGGACGCGGCGTCGCCGACATGAAGTGCGGCACGACGGCTTCGATCTTCACCTACATCTATCTGTCGCGCCTCAAGCAGCGGCTGAAGGGCCGTCTGACGCTAACCGCCGTCTCCGACGAGGAGACGTTCGGACCTTACGGCGCGCGCTATCTCATGGAGCATCACCCCGAGGTGATCGGCGATGCGCTGCTCAACGGCGAACCGTCGGGACCGCGATCGGTTCGATTCGGTGAGAAGGGGCCGATGTGGCTCGAATTCACGGTGCTCGCGCCGGGGGCGCACGGTGCCTATACGCATGCAACGCAAAGCGCGACCAAGCGGGCGATGGCGCTGGCGGGGCGTCTCGAGAGCCTGTCGTCGATCGAGCCCGAGATCTCGGACAACGTCAGCCGCGCGATCGACGCCGGCCGCGCCGAGATGGACAAGGCGATGGGCGCGGGTGCAGGCGCGATCGTGGACAAGGTCACGCTCAACATCGGCACCATGAAGGGCGGCGTGAAGGTCAACATGGTGCCTTCGAGCGCTTCGTTCGAAGCAGACATCCGTCTGCCGCTCGGCGTCGGCCGGGAGCGCGTGCTGGCCGAGGTCGAGAAAATCATGGCCGAGTTCCCCGACGCCACGGTGAAGGAGACCAACTGCAACCTGCCGTCCTGGGTCGATCCCGATTGCGACATCATCCGGGACGTGCAGGGCGTGGTGCAGGAACTTCGCGGCTTCCGGCCGCAGCCGATCGTCAGCCTCGGCGGCACCGACGCCCGCCTCTGGCGCTACCGCAACATCCCGACCTGCGTCTACGGGCCCTACCCCTATGGGATGGGCTCCTACGACGAGCATGTCGACGTCGAGGAGTTCCTCCATATCGTGCGCGCGCACGTGCTGGCGTCGTACGATTATCTGAGCCGCGGTTGATGTCAGACGGCGCGACCTGCCATCAGGCCCTCGTAGACGGCTTCTTCAGCCGAGCGTGGTGAGAGACAGTCGCCGGCGAGATGTACCTCGATACCGGTAGCGGCCAAGTCGTCCTCGAGCGAGGTGGCGGGCGTGTGGCCCATGGCGAGTACCACCGTGTCGACCCCCTCGCAGACGATCGGCTTGTGCGTGACGATGTGCATGAGATAGGCGCTGTCGGCGTCGACACCGTAGATGCGCGAATACGGGATCACCTCGACGCCGAGGTCGTGCAGTTTGCCGATCCAGTGATCGCGCATGTAGAGCTGCAGGTTCTGTCCGGCATTGGTACCGTTGACGGCGAGGCGCACGTGATGGCCGTCGCGCGCCAGCTTCTCGGCAAGCCCCATGCCGATCCAGTCGCAGCGCCAGTCGGCGACCAGCACGCGTTGGCCCGGATTGGCGCGGGCCTCGAGCACGTCCCACGCCTCGACCACGTGGCCATCGTCGGCGCCCTCGATTGCGGGCCGCGTCGGCGTCGCGCCGGTCGCCACGATCACCGCCTCGGCGCCGAGCGCCGTGACCAGAGCCGCATCGACGCGCGTGTTGCGGCGGATCTCGACCTTCTCCAGTGCGAGCTCGCGCTCGAGGTTGGTCACGAGACCGCCGAATTCGGCACGCTCCGGCAGCAGGGCCGCGAGGTTGGCCTGTCCGCCGAGGCGCGACGACGCCTCGCAGAGAACGACATCATGGCCACGCGCGGCGGCCGTCACCGCGGCCTTCATGCCGGCCGGTCCGCCGCCCGCGACCACGATACGACGGCGAGCTTGTGCCGGTATCAAGTCGGCAAGAGTGCGCTCGCGCCCCGTGACTGGATTCTGAATGCACGAGATTGACGTGCCGAGGTGGAAGTGGCCGATGCAGGCCTGGTTGCAGCCGATGCAGGCGCGGATGTCGTCGAGCCGGCCCGCGTGCGCCTTATTGGCCATCTCTGGATCGGCAATCATGGCGCGAGTCATGCCACACATGTCGGCGAGGCCGCGCCCCAGGATGTCCTCGGCGATCTGCGGCTGGTTGATACGGCCGGCGACCAGCACCGGCACGCCGACGGCCGTGCGCAAGGGACCTGCTTTCGGCGCCACGTAACCTGCCTCGAGCTCCATCGGCGGGGCCACGTGAACAGACCCGCCGAGGTCGGCCATCGAACCGAGCGTGACATTGACGTAATCGACGGCACCGCGCTCGGTGAGTGCCCGGCAGACAGCGATCACCTCGGCAGCGTCGAGACCGCCTGGCGCGCGCTCTTCTGCCGAAATGCGGATGCCGATCACCATGTCGCTGCCGGCAGTCCGGCGCGCTTCGGCGAGCGCCTCGCTGAGAAAGCGCATGCGGCCTTCGCGGTCGCCACCGAAGCGGTCGGTGCGGCGGTTGACGGCCGGGTTCAGGAATTGCGCGAACAGCAGTCCGTGACTCGCCAGCAGCTCAACTCCGTCCAGACCGGCTTCAGCATAGCGCCGGGCGGCATGCCCGACCGCTTCGATCAGCTCTTCCACCAGCGCGGTCGGCATCGCGCGCGGGATGGTGTGGAAGCGCTGGTCGGGAGAAACCGAAGCCGACCACGGTACCTCGCGCAAGCCGCCGCGCATGCGCTTGGAGACGCGACCCGCGTGGGAGAGCTGGCCGAACACCCGCGCACCGTGCGCGTGGATCGCCTTTGCCAGCCTCGCGAAGTGCGGGATCGCCTCGTCGCTGACGATGTGCAGGTCGGGGGCGTCGGTGAATGAGGTGTGATGATAGCGCGCAGATTCGCAGATGATCAGTCCGGCGCCGCCCCTCGCGCGCGCCTCGTGGTAGGCGATGAAATCGTCGCCCGGCAATCCGCCCCTGGCCAGGTAAGTCTGGTGCCCGGTCGAGAGAATACGATTGCGTATCTCACACCGGTTGAGCGTGATTGGAGTGAACAGGCGGCGGAAACGGTGGGACAGCGCGCTCGTCTCGGTCATGCGACACCCGGTTGCCCGATGGGGCCGCCGGCCTACGATCTCGCCGGCGGGTCGCTTCTCAGGTGGCAGGCTGCGACGTGGCCCGGCCGGATCTCGTGGAGCGCCGGCGTTTCCACTCTACACCTGTCGAAGGCGTAGGGGCAGCGCGTGTGGAAATGGCAGCCCGGCGGTGGCTTGATGGGGCTCGGCACGTCGCCCGACAACACGACACGCCGCGACACCACAGCCGGGTCTGGAACCGGCACGGCCGAAAGTAGCGCCTCGGTATAGGGATGCTGCGGCGAGCGGAACAACTCGCGCTTCTCGGCGAGTTCGACGATGCGGCCGAGGTACATGACCGCGATGCGATGGGCGATATGCTCGACGATGGCGAGGTCGTGGCTGATGAAGAGCAGCGCGAGGCCGAGTTCGCGCTGAAGATCCTGCAACAGATTGACGATCTGCGCCTTGACCGAGACGTCGAGCGCTGAAACGGCCTCATCGCAGACGATCAGGTCGGGTTCGGCGGCGAGCGCGCGGGCGATGCAGATGCGCTGTCGCTGACCACCGGAGAATTCGTGAGGAAGGCGCGAACCGGCGTCGCGCGGCAGACGAACCTTGTCGAGCAGGTCGGCGACGCGGCTGTCGATATCCTTGTCGGAGGAGGCGAGGCCGAAGTTGCGCATCGGCTCGGCGAGCACGTCGCGCACGCGCAGCCGCGGATTGAGACTGGAGAACGGATCCTGGAACACCACTTGCACGCGGCGGCGCAGCGGGCGGAGCTGGCCTTCCGAGAGATCGTCGATACGTTGGCCGTCGAGCACCACCTGCCCGCCGGTGATGTCGAACAGGCGCAGCACGGCGCGGCCAACGGTGGATTTGCCGCAGCCGGACTCACCGACCAGCGCCAGCGTCTCGCCCTCGGCAATGGTGAACGAGACGCCGTCGACGGCGTGCACCTTGGCGGTCACCTGGCCGAGGAAGCCGCCACGGATCGGATAATGCTTCTTGAGATCGTTGATCTCCAGCAGCGGCTTCGTCATGCGGCGACCGCCTCCCTTGCGGCGTGGTGGCAGGCGGCGATGTGACCTGGCGCCTTGCTCTCCAGCGCCGGCGCGATCGCGCGGCAGACCTCGGTGGCGTGCGCGCAGCGTCCGGCGAACACGCAGCCGGTAATCCGCTGCTTGAGGCTCGGCACGAGCCCTGGGATCTCGGCCAGTCGGCCCGCCTCGCCGGTCAAGGATGACCCGAGTTTCGGCACGGCGCCGAGCAGGCCCTGCGTATAGGGGTGGCGCGGGCGCGCGAACAGCTCGCGCACTGGCGCCTCCTCGACTTTGCGACCGGCGTACATGACGACCACGTGCTCGGCCACTTCGGCGACGACGCCGAGATCGTGCGTGATGAGCATGATCGCCGCGCCCACGCGGTGCTTCAGGTCCCGCATCAGGTCGAGGATCTGCGCCTGCACCGTGACGTCGAGCGCGGTCGTCGGCTCGTCGGCGATCAGGAGCTTGGGATTGCAGGCGAGTGCCATGGCGATCATCACGCGCTGGCGCATGCCGCCGGAGAGCTGATGGGGATACTCCCGCACCCGCCGCGTGGGCTCGGGGATGCCGACCAGCGTCAGCATCTCGATGGCGCGCCCCTCCGCCGCCTTCCAGTCGAGGCCCTGGTGAAGGCGCAGGGTCTCGCCGATCTGGCGGGAAATGGTGAGCACGGGATTGAGCGATGTCATCGGCTCCTGGAAGATCATCGAGATCTCGTTGCCGCGGATATCGCGCATCTCCTTCGCGCTGAGCTGCAGAAGCTCGCGGTCCATGAAGCGGATCGAACCGGCGATCCTGCCGGGCGGCTCCGGGATGAGGCGCAGCACCGACATCGCAGTGACCGACTTGCCGCAACCCGATTCGCCGACCACGGCGAGCGTCTGCCCGCTCTCGATCTTCAGCGACAAGCCGTCGACCGCACGGTTGATGCCGTCGGGCGTGCGGAAGTGAGTCTGCAGGTTGTCAATCTCGAGCATCGCCATGGGATCTGCCTTTCCGCTCAGATGCGCTTGGCCATACGCGGGTCGAGCGCATCGCGCAGCCCGTCGCCGAGCAGGTTGACTGCCAGAACAGTGAGCGAGAGGAAGATCGCCGGGAACAGGATGATGAATGGCTTGACCTGCCACAGCGTGCGTCCGTCGGCCATGATGTTGCCCCAGGAGGGGATGATCGGCGGCGTGCCGGCACCGATGAAGGACAGGATCGATTCGATGATCATCGCCGAGCCGCAGATATAGGTCGCCTGCACCGTCAGCGGAGCGATCGTGTTCGGCAGGATGTGGCGCAGTATGACCATTGGCGTCGGAGTGCCGGCGGCGATGGCCGCCTCGACGTAGGGCTGCTCGCGCAACGTCAGCACGACGCCACGGACGAGTCGCGAAACGCGCGGGATCTCGGCGATGGCGATCGCCATCACCACGTTCTCGACGCTGGCGCGGGTGAGCGCCATCAAAGCCACCGCGAGCAGGATCGGGGGTATCGACATCATGCCGTCCATGATGCGCATGATCAGTCCGTCGAGCACGCGCACATAACCGGAGACGAGGCCGATGGCGAGCCCGGCAAGCGAGGCGATGATGGCAACGGCGAAGCCGACGATCAGGGAGATGCGCGCGCCATACAGCACCCGCGAGTAGATGTCGCGGCCGTACGCATCCGAGCCGAACCAGAACTCAGCACCCGGCGGGCGCGTGCGCTTGATCGGGGCGAGCGCGGTTGGATCCACGGTGCCGAGCCAGGGCGCGAACACGGCGACGAAGACCATCGCGGCGAGGATGACGAGGCCGATCGCCATGCTCGGGTGGCGCCAAGCGAAGCCGACGATGCCGCGACGGGGTTTCGCGGGCGGCAGGATATCTGGCAGCTCTGGCGCGGCGGCAAACTCGGCGCTCGCGGTCGCGCGCATATCTGCTCCAGGTGCGTCGGTCATCAGTATCGGATCCGCGGGTCGAGCATGGTGTAGATCACGTCCACGACGAGATTGACGAGCACATAGACGAACGAGAAGACGAGTACGATGCCCTGGATGAGCGGATAGTCGCGCCGGACGATGGCGTCGATGGTCAGGCGGCCCAGTCCGGGGATCGCAAAAACGCTCTCGGTGACGACAGCGCCGCCGATGAGCAGAGCGACGCCGATGCCGATGACGGTGACGATCGGAACGGCGGCGTTCTTCAGTGCGTGCAGGAACAGGATCGGGCGCTCGCCGAGCCCCTTGGCACGTCCGGTACGGATGTAGTCTTGCGAGAGCACCTCGAGCATGGTGGCGCGCGTGATGCGGGCGATGAGCGCGATATAGACCAGACCCAGCGCGATCGACGGCAGGATCAGGTTTTCGAGCCACGGCCAGAAACCTCGTGCAAGCGGTGTGTAGCCCTGCACGGGCAACCAATCCAGCTCGAGTGCGAATACGTAGGCAAGCAGGTAGCCGACGACGAACACCGGCACCGAGAAACCGAGTACCGCGAAGCCCATGATGCCACGATCGAGCCAGCTTCCCGCCTTCCAGGCAGCGAGCACGCCGATCGGTACCGCGATGAGCACGGCGAGCGACAGGGTAACGATCATCAGTGACAGCGTCGGCTCTACACGCTGACCTATCAACTCGGTCACGGGTAGCCCGGTGAACATCGACGTGCCGAGATCGCCACTCAGGATCTGACCGCTCCACTCGGTGAAGCGGACAAGGAATGGTCGATCCAGGCCGAGGCTCTTCCTGATCTTCTCGACGTCCTCGGGCGAGGCCTGCTCGCCGGCGATGACGGCGGCCGGATCGCCCGGTGCGATGTAGAGGAGTGAGAATACGAAGAGTGCGACGAACACCATGACCGGAAGGGTCGACAGGATTCGCCTCAGGATATAGCCGAGCATTCGGTCAGGGCCTCGTGCCGGTGGGGTAGGTCGGGGTTCGGCAGGCGGCAGGCCGCCTCGGCGGCGGCCTGCGCAACGATCGTAAGCGAGACAAGCTCAGGCCTTCTTGGGCCCCCAGAACCACGGCAGCGGCCCGTTCGTGATGCCTGACACGTTGGAGCGCCACGCCTGGTAGCCGAGCCAGAAGCCGGTCGGGATGTAGGTCACGTGCTCCATGCCGAGCTTGTTGACCGTTCCGATGATCTTCTTCTCCTCGTCGAGGCTCTTGGCATCGTACCAGGATGCGATGTGCTTCTCGATCTCTGGATTGTCCGGCCAGCCGAACCAAGCCTTCTGGCCGGCTGTGCGGATGGCGATGTTGCCGACCGGGCTCGCGCAGTCGGAGCCGGAGTGCCATGTGTGGAACATGCCCCAGCCGCCCTGGCCCGGCGGGTTCTTCGAGGCGCGACGCTGGCCGACGGTGCCCCAGTCGGTAGCCACGAAGTCGACATTGAAGCCGATCTTCTTGAGGAGGTCGGCCGTGATTTCGCCCATCGCCTTGAGGGGTGGCTGGTCCTGCGCGACGAGGCAGGTGACGGGCGTGCCGTCGTAGCCGCCGTCCTTCAACAGCTTCTTGGCCAGCGCCAGATCGCGTTTGCCCTTCAGAGGCGCGCCACCCTCCTCGGAGTAGAGCGGCGTTCCCGGCGTGAAGAAGCCGGGAATCGGCTTCCAGAGTTTATCGTCCGAGCCAATGATGGCTCGCATGTAGTCCTCCTGGCTGAGAGCCACCTGCACGGCGCGCCGGATCAACACGTTGTTGAACGGTTTGTGCATGTGGTTCAGGCGGAAGGCGCCGATGTTGCCGAGCGGGTCGGCGATGTCGAGCTTGATGTTGCGATTGCGTTTGAGGATCGGCACGAGGTCGGAGATCGGGTTCTCCCACCAGTCGACCTCGCCGTTCTGCAGTGCGGCCGAGGCGGTCGCCGGATCCGGCATGATAACCCACTCGATGCGGTCGAAATTGACCACCTTGCCGCCGGCCCACCAGTCGGCCGGCTCGCTGCGGGGCACGTAAGCGGCGTTCTTCTCGAACGCGGCGAGCGCGCCCGGCTTCCAGTCGGCGCGCACGAACTTCATCGGGCCGGAGCCGACGTACTCGGTGATCTGCTTGAACGGATCGGTCTTGGCGATGCGTTCCGGCATGATGAAGCAGCATGGCGTGCCGACCTTGCCGAGCGCCAGCAGCATCTTCGGAAACGGCTTCGAGAGCACCCACTTGAAAGAGGTGTCGTCGACAGCCGACAACTCTTTCTCGACACTCTTCAGCAGCTGGCCCATGCCGTCGCGGACCTGCCAGCGCTGAATCGAGGCGACGACGTCCTTGGCGCGGACGGGCTCGCCGTCATGAAACTTGAGTCCGGAGCGCAGCTTGAATGTCCAGGTGAGGCCGTCGGCGGAGACCGTCTCGCTGTCGACCATCTGTCGCTTCGGCTGGAGTTTCGAATCCATGCCGTAGAGTGTGTCCCAGACCAGCTGGGAGGCATTGCGGACGACGTACTGCGTGCCCCAGATCGGGTCGAAGTTGGCGAGGTTCGACTGCGGCACGAACTTCAGAACCTTGGCGCTGCCTTGCGCCAGCGCTGGCGCGGCAAGATGGCTGGTCGCGGCCGCGCCACCGGCGGCTGCAAGTCCCTTGAGTACTGTTCGGCGGTCCATTCATGCGCTCCTGACGCTGGCTGTCGTCTGAGGGCCGGTGCTGCGGGGCTCCGGCCAGCCCAAGCCGCAACGGCGCAAACCTGAGCAGGTCGCGACAGCGCGGAAAACTTGGGCAGCGGCATTTGGGACCGAAGTCCAGCGGCCTGTCAATCAACACCAGATGGGCAATAGACCTGCACGGTGCACAGCGATTAGGCTCGTTGCGGTCGGGGTGCGGTGGTTAATCGCGAACGGGAAGCGGAGGAGCGGGGTCATGACCAGTGTCGACAATAGCAGAGGCGACATGCCGGAGACCGTCGCTGATCCCGGTCGACTGCGGCGACTGGCGGCGGCGATTTCAGAGGGAGAGCTGTCGCCGGTGGCGCTCGTCACACAGTGTCTCGATCGCATCGCTGAAGCGGACGGTGCCGTGCAGTGCTGGCGGGAGGTGGACGGCGAGGGAGCACTTGCGGTTGCACGATTGCGTGCCGCGGAGGCGGCGAAGGGCTGAAATCCGCGGGCCGCTGCACGGCATACCCGTCGGCATCAAGGACATCATCGACGTCGAGGGCATGACGACGCTCTGCAACAGTCGATCCCGTGCCGGCAGTAGACCCGCCCGCGGTGATGCCGAAATCGTGCTTGCCTTGAAGCGGCAGGGCGCCATCGTGCTCGGCAAGGTCCACACCACCGAGTACGCGTTCTTCGATCCTTCGCCGGCGCGTAACCCGTGGAACCTCGAGCACACGCCCGGCGGATCGAGCTCGGGCTCGGCGGCAGCGGTGGCGGCCGGCATGGTGCCTCTGGCGCTCGGCACGCAGACGGTCGCTTCCGTCAACCGGCCGGCTGCCTATTGCGGCATCTCGGCCTTCAAGCCATCCACGCGCTCCATTTGCATGTGGGGCATCGCGCCGCTGGCCCCGTCCTACGACACGATCGGGTTCATGGCGCAGACCGTCGACGATGCCGTCTACGCCTATGAGGCGACGATGCCGCCGTTCGTCGCAGCGGGTGCGGCGGACGACGATGGCCGGCCACTCGTCGTGTGGATGCCGCAGGATACTCACATCGCTGACTGCGACGCGGAGATCGTGGCAGCCGTGGACGCCGCCGCCGACGCTCTCGCCGGGGCCGGACACTCGATACGGCGGGTCCCCTCGCCGGTCCCATTCGAAAGATTGTTCAAGCTGCAGCGCATGACGACCCTCTACGACGCGGCGCGCGCACTGGCGTTCCTCGAGGACAAGCCGGCCGACACCGTCGGCGCCAAGCTCCGCGAGGCGATGGACGAAGGACGTGCGACGAGCACTGCGGACTACCTCGATGCCCGTGCGGAGATCGACGCGATGCGGGTCGCGTTCTGGCAGGCGACGGCGGGCGCAGATGCCTGCTTATGGCCGGCGACGCCGCGGACGGCGCCGGAAGGTCTCGCCTGGACTGGCGATCCGAAGTACATCGCGCCGTGGACCGCGCTTGCCGGTCCGATCGTGTCGCTGCCTCTCAGACGACATTCCAACGGCCTGCCGGTCGGCGCCATCGTATCGAGTGCGCCGGGGAGTGACCGGCGCATGTGCGGCATGGCGCGCCGCATCGCGGGCATACTGGGTGCCTAGTCGAGGCCGCGAGCGCTGCCGAGAGCGGCGACATGGCACAGCTACCGGCCCGGCGGTTCTGCTTAAAAGCTGGTCCGGAGGTGCACCATGCGACCTGACCACGAGAACGAGGACGAGTTCGCAGGCCCGCGTCGGCGCGCTGCCTTCGCGGCGGAAGTGACCGCGCGAACAGGCATCGACGAGGCGATGATCCACCGCCTCGTGCACGCGTTCTATGATCGGATCAGGGCCGATGAAATGCTTGGACCGGTGTTCGCAGAGCAGATAGCGGACTGGACTCCGCACCTCGACAAGATGTGCGCGTTCTGGTCCTCGGTCACGCTGATGAGCGGGCGCTATCATGGCCGGCCAATGCCGGCGCATGCTCGACTACCCGTGTCGGCCAGTCACTTCGACCGCTGGCTCGCGCTGTTCGAGGAGACGGCGACGACGGTCTGCCCGCTGCCCGCGGCCGCGCTGTTCATCGACAAGGCACGCACGATCGCGGCAAGCCTCGAACTCGGCGTCGCGACGAGTCGCGCCATTGTACTGGCGCCGGGCGAGCGTCTCCCGGCGATCTGAACTTCGGGGCGGCGGGAACCCGTCGCGAGAAGGCACGTTCGTGAGCGAGGGATTGGATGCCCGACCGCTGCCGGATCCGGCGTTGAAGCGCGACAGCGATGCTCCGGGCGCCTATGCGACGGAGACGGCAGCATGGCTGAACGACAGGCTTCTCCACGTCCAGATCGTCAAACCGCTGACGACGTATACGAGGATCATCTGGAAACATACCGCGTGTTCGTGCGCAGCGTGACGCTGTTTGCGGTGCACGTGGCGGGGTTGCTCGTATTGCTCGCCATCATCCTCCTCTAGAGGGTGCGTCCTCGTGATGGAACCGTGCGGCGGCGGCATCGTTGAGGGACAAATTATCACCGCGAGACTTCGCCATGTCGACGTCGTTCTGGATTGCGCCCTCCGACGAAGAGCCGGGTTTGCCGGGGCATGAATCGGCACTCGCGCCGAAGCCCGATTGGCAACCGCGCTTCCGCGGGGCAGGCCGTCTCGACGGCAAAGTCGCCGTCATCACCGGCGGCGATAGCGGCATCGGCCGTGCCATCGCCGTGCTGTTCGCGCGCGAAGGTGCCGACGTCGCACTCGCCTACCTCGACGAGCACGATGATGCCGAAGCGACGGCCCGAGCGGTGGAGGCGGAAGGCCGCCGCGCGATCTGCCTTGCCGGCGACCTCGGCGAGCGCTCACTCGCCGATCGGGTAGCCACTGAGACCATGGCGGCGTTCGGACGTATCGACGTGCTCATCAACAATGCGGGCGAGCAGCATCCAGACAGCGACCTGCGCGATATTACGGAACACCAACTCCGCCGAACATTTCAGACCAACGTATTCGCGATGTTCTTCGTGACCCAAGCGTGCCTGCCTCATCTCTCAAGGGGTTCGGCGATCGTCAACACCACGAGCGTGACGACGTACAAGGGCTCGGCCGGTCTCATCGACTACAGTGCGACCAAGGGCGCAATCGTCGCCTTCACGCGCTCGCTGGCCGAAAACCTCGCCGATCGCGGCATTCGTGTGAACGCTGTCGCGCCGGGGCCGATCTGGACAGCGCTCAATCCGTGCGGCGGCCAGCCGCAGGACGAGATCGCGGATTTCGGAAAGAGCACGCCGATGGGGCGGCCCGGTCAGCCGAACGAGGTCGCTCCGTCCTTCCTGTTCCTGGCGTCGGCCGATTCGTCCTACATGTCGGGACAGGTTCTGCATCCTAACGGCGGCGTGATCGTCGGATCTTGAGCCGTTCGGGGGTGTGTGAGGTACCGACCAAGACATGATGGAAGATTGATCGGTTCCAAAGGTTGCAATCGTCGAGCAGCGACGGCGGGAGGGGCGCCGACTGCATCTACTGAGCTTTCTGCTGCGAAACGGGCACACGCTCGCGCACGAATCTGGCGGAACCATTCGTGTGGCTGAGGTGGCCGTCGCATGGCTGCGGACGAGATCCGGCCTCCCGCAGCTTCGCAGCACCTGGTAGCTCCCGATTGTCACTCTCGCGAGCAGTCTGGACTTCCGAGGGGCTGCGGCTGCGACGAGCCTCTATGCAGTTTCCGGTATTGTCGCGAGGCCTTCCTGCGCCTGAAAGTGGCAAGACCGGCCGTTTGCCCCCGCGCGGGCGGATGGCGCAGGTCGGTCGACCCGATGTCGTTCCGCGTGCCCAACCAGTTCGCCTTGCAGAGATCAGCCATGAGCACGAGTTCCATGAGATCGGAGCTGACACCGGTCGAGTTCGCCGATCCGCTTCCGGCAGAGGTCGACGTGGTGGTCATCGGCGCCGGAGTTGCCGGCACGGCCTGTGCCTACTACCTGGCGCAGCGTGGCAGTTCGGTGCTGCTGTGCGAGAAGGGCCGGGTTGCGGGCGAGCAGTCCAGTCGCAATTGGGGCTGGGTGCGCCAGCAGGGGCGGGACTGGGCGGAGCTTCCCATCATGATGGAATCGAACCGGCTCTGGCGCGGCCTCGCGCAGGAGACCGGCGATGCCGATCTCACCTTTACGCAGTCGGGCTGCCTCTACCTCATCGCCAGCAAGGAGCAGAAGGCGAAATACGAGAGCTGGTACGAGATGGCGCTCCGCTATCAGCTCGGCACGCGCATGCTCACCAGGGCGGAACTCGACGCCGAATATCCCGGCATCGTGGGCGACTGGCTGGGCGCCATGGTGACGCCGAGCGACGGTCGTGCCGAGCCCTTCCGGGCGGTGCCGGCGCTGGCGCGTGCTGCACGCCGGGTGGGCGTTCAGATCGTGGAAAACTGCGCAGTGCGCACACTCGACATCGAGGCTGGCCGGGTTGCCGGCGTGGTGACCGAGAAGGGCCGTGTCCGCGCGCCGCAGGTGCTGCTCGCGGGTGGCGCATGGTCGACGCATTTCGCAGCCAACGCCGGTCTGGATCTGCCTCAACTGACGGTGCGCTCCACGGTCGCGCGAACGGCGCCGGCCCCGGATCGCTTCGTGCCGAACGTCTCGTCGCCCGGTTTGACGCTGAGGCGACGACAGGACGGCGGCTATACACTCGCGACAGGCGATCTCGCGGAGCACTACCTGTCACCCAACTCGTTCCGTTACCTCACCAAGTTCCGCAATCTCCTCAAGGCGTCGGCGAAGGACGTCCGCATCCGGCTCGGCGCGCCCAGGAACTACCCTGGCGCCTGGGGTATGCCCCGCCGGTGGAGCGCCGAAGAGACGAGTCCGTTCGAGCGCATGCGCGTCGTCAACCCGGATCCGTCTCCGGTGGTCGTCCGGCGCATAGAGGAACGCTTGCCACAGCGCTTCCCGGCGCTGGCTGGAACCAAGGTGGTGGAGGCGTGGGCCGGCATGATCGACGTGACGCCGGACGCGGTGCCCGTGCTTGGCGAAGACCATCGGCTGCCCGGCCTTTTTCTCGCCACGGGGCTCAGCGGCCATGGCTTCGGGATCGGGCCGGGAATCGGTCGCGTCATGGCGGATCTGATGCACGGCCGCGCGCCGGGACACGATCTCACCCGCTTCCGCTCCACACGCTTCTTCGACGGCAGTGCGATCGTTCCTGGGCCGTACTGAAGCTCCAAACGTACCGTTTCGAGCAGGATCTTCAGGCAAGAACGCGCAAGGCGAAGTAGAAGCCAGCCGCAAGCGCCGCTGTCGCAGGTACCGTAATGACCCAAGCCGCGACGATGACCGTGAAATGCGAGCGGCGCACGAGTTTGCGGCGGATCAGGTCCTGCGGGCTCACCTCGCGAAGCTCCCGCGTCTCGCCGTCGTCGACGCCCTTTCGCGCGAGATAGCGTCGGCGGATCACGCTGTGCGTGGTGAAATATTCCCGGAAGAATCCGACGCCGAACACCGCGCCGACGGCAATGTGTGTCGACGAAACGGGCAGACCGAGACCAGAAGCGGCGATCACCGTGATCGCTGTCGACAGCGCCACACAGAAGGCCCGGATGGGGTTCATCCGTGTGATCTTCTCGCCGACCGTCCGTATCAGACGAGGGCCGAACAGCATCAGCCCGAGACTGATGCCCACCGCACCTATGAGCATGATCCACAAGGGAATTTGTGCCTTGCTGGCGACCTCGCCGGTTTCTGAGGCGTGCAGGATGCCGGCGAGCGGTCCGACAGCGTTCGCCACATCGTTCGCTCCGTGTGCGAAGGAAAGCAGAGCGGCCGAGCAGATCAGCGGGATGCGAAACAGTAGCCGCAGTGCCTGGTTTCGGTTTTCCAGACCTTCCGACTGCCTCCGAATAAGCGGTCTGAGTGTCAGATAGGAGACGACGAGCATCCCGAGCGACAGGCCAACGATGAGGATCGGCGGCGGCTTGAAGATGTGTGACAGCCCTTTCGTCAGCAGGTAGCCGGTGAATGCCGAGGCCATGACGGCAACGAGCGCTGGAACCCAGGCGCGAGCCGCCGCGATCTTGTCGTCCCGGTAGATCACATTGACTTTGATAATCGCCAAGAAAGCCGCTGCGATTACTCCGCCCATCACCGGTGAGATGACCCAACTCGCCGCGATTGCAGCGAGCACCGGCCAGCTTACGGCATCGAAACCGACCGCCACCAGGCCTGCTCCCACCACGCCACCTACGACGGCATGGGTGGTGGAGACCGGCGCTCCCAGCCACGTTGCAACGTTGACCCAAACAGCGGCCGCGCTGAGCGCCGCCATCATGACGACGATGAATTCGCTGGCAGACGGCACCACCGAAGGATCGATGATGTTCTTCGATATCGTGCGGACGACGTCACCGCCGGCGAGAAGGGCGCCAGCGCTCTCGAAAACCGCAGCGATGACGAGCGCACCGGTCATGGTGAGAGCGCGCGCCCCGACGGCCGGGCCGACGTTGTTCGCAACATCGTTGGCGCCGATATTGAGCGCCATGTAGCCCGCGAGCACGGCAGCGATGACGAGGACCGCCACGTCTAGCTTGGCGCCGACCTGCAGCGAAGCGAGCAACGCGCTGACAGCCAGAAACACGAACGCGACGCCCGGCGCCAGCAGGCCCTGGCCAGCGGCGCGGGTCACCTCCTCAATGCGCTGGAACTTGCGCAGGTCCTTGTCGAGCGATGTCTTTCGCAATGCTGGCATTCGCGGATGAGTCGGCATGTTCACTTCATGGATCGAGGCGTGACTGGGCCGGCGCCGACAGTTACTCGCTGTCGCAACGACGGCTTCATGGGCCCGGCGGCCCGAAGTTCCGGAGCAGGCTCGCCAGCTCCGGCTCGCGCACGAGCCGCGCCGCTTCCTCTGGAACGAACCAGGCGCGCTGGCGCTCCGCTCGCTCTTTCCAGTCGTCGAGTTCTGCATGCACGAGCATCGGATGAACGTGGACGCGGACCCGGATGCTCGCCAGCAGATGCAGCTGCTTGCGGTAGACGTAGCTGCCGATGCTGGTCTGCGCGACCGTGCCGGTCAGGCCGGCTTCTTCACGAGCTTCGAAGGCGATCAACTCGTGAGCGTCGAAGCCCTTCTCCGGCCATCCCTTCGGAATGATCCATCGTCCGGTGCCTCGGCTGGTCACCAGCGCGACCACGCATTCGCCGCCGGTTCGCAGGCGGTACGGCAGGGCCGCGTACTGGATCAGTTCTTGCTGACTGGCGAACAGCCGGCTCAATATGCCAGTCACGAGTCCCTCCGTGTTGGGGCTTGGCGAGAGGCGAGGGCGACTGAACACGCGGAGACGCGCGACGAGGTCGACCGACGACAAGAGGAGCTTACCCGGGCGTTCGACAGGGATGACCCGTGCAAAAGGTAGAATTCACTCACGCATCTGGTAGATTGCAATCAAGGCGGCACAGATCGCAAGTCCGCCGGCGTCGATTGGTGTGGCTAACCCGAATTGGCTGTCCACGCCATGATGTATCCTGCAACCGGGAGGTTCGACATGACTGGCACGCTCTCCGGCCCCGCGAGTTGGGCCTTTGGATTTATTGCTGCACTCGCGGTGGCTGGCACGGCGAGCCCGGCGGCCTCGCAGGATTGCCCGCGCGGCACGCTCGATGCGGCCTACTGTGACAGGGATGGAGATCTGGTCGCCGACCTGCCGACCGATCCGAAGAAGGTCGTCAACCCATCAGCGATCATATTTTCCTACACGCCCGTGGAGGATCCTGCCGTGTACGGCAAGGTCTGGGACGGCTTCATCAAGCACATGGAGAAACTGACCGGCAAGCGGGTCGTCTTCTTCCCCGTTCAGTCCAATGCGGCGCAACTCGAGGCGATGCGCTCGGGCCGTCTGCACGTTGCGGGCGTCAATACCGGTGGCAATCCGATCGCGGTGAATTGCGCTGGCTTCGTCCCGTTCGCGATGATGGCGGCGAAAGACGGCTCGTTCGGCTACGAGATGGAGATCATCGTGCCGGCTTCGAGTGCCGCCAAATCGCCTTCCGACCTCAAGGGCAAGAAGATCGCATTCACCTCGCCGACGTCCAACTCGGGATTCAAGGCGCCGTCGGCCATCCTCAAGGCAGACTTCAAGCTCGAGGCGAAGAAGGACTTCGAGCCGACATTTTCCGGCAAGCACGACAACTCGATCCTGGGTGTCGCGAACGGCGACTATGACGGCGCGGCAATCGCCAACTCGGTGCTGAAGCGGATGATCGACCGTAAGGTCGTCGACGCCGCAAAGATCCGATCGATCTACAAGTCCGAGACATTCCCGACCACCGGATATGGCCACGCGCACAACCTCGATCCGAAGCTCGTCGCGAAGATCAAGGAAGCGTTCTTCACCTTCCCCTGGGAGGGCTCTGCTCTCAAGGCAGAGTTCAAGAAGGAGGACAAGTTCATTCCGATCTCGTTCAAGAAGGACTGGAACGTGATCCGAAAGATCGATTCGGCGAACGGCGTCTCCTACAAGTGCAAATGATGTGAGACACCAGCGCCGGTGATCTCCGGCGCTGGTGCCGTCGCATCGACGAGTTCCAACGGGACGGCTGCATGCTCGAAATCGAGAAGCTGGTGAAGCGCTATCGCACGGGCGACATGGCGCTGAAGGGAATCGACCTCGTCGTGCCCGATGGGCAGGTGATGGCGCTGATCGGACCATCGGGCGCCGGAAAATCGACTCTCATCCGCTGTGTCAACCGCCTCGTCGAACCGACGTCGGGCGCTATACGGCTCAATGGTACCAATCTGGTAGCTCTTTCCACCGGCGAGCTTCGCAAAGCGCGTCGCAAGCTTGGGATGATCTTCCAGGAATACGCGCTCGTCGAGCGGTTGTCCGTGATGGAGAACGTGCTCTCGGGTCGGCTCGGCTACGTAGGCTTCTGGGCGAGCTGGTTCCGTCGCTACCCGGATACCGATATCGAAGAGGCCTTCCGGCTTCTTACCCGGGTGGGGCTCGACCACATGGTCGACAAGCGTGCCGACGAGCTTTCCGGCGGTCAGCGCCAGCGCGTCGGCATCTGCCGCGCCCTCATCCAAAACCCGGAATTGCTGCTCGTCGACGAACCGACGGCTTCTCTGGATCCCAAGACATCACGGCAGATCATGCGGCTTATCCGCGAACTCTGTCAGGAGCGAGGACTTTCGGCGATCATCAACATCCATGATGTCGCCCTCGCTCAGATGTTCGCGGAGCGCATCGTAGGTCTGCGGCTCGGCGAAGTCGTCTATGACGGACCACCGACCGGTCTGACTGCCGAGGTGTTGACCACCATCTATGGCGAGGAGGACTGGGCCGCGACGATGCAGAAGGGCGGTGACGACGACGCGGGCGATGAAGCGAGCGATGACACGCCGGCGCGCGCACCGCGCTCGCACGATGATACGCACCCGACCTTCGATCGCGACCGCATGGCGGGGCTGACGTGAGGTGGGGTACACCATGACCGAAAGTGTCGTGCATTCCCCGCGCCGCTGGCGCAAGCCCCCTTTGATCGCAAGCCCGCTTGTCCGTTGGGGGCTGGTCCTTGCCGTTGCGCTCTATCTTGCTGCGGCGCTGGGCACGGTAGACGTGAATTGGAAGCGCGTTTACGAGGGCCTGCCTCGCGGGTGGCAATTCGTTGCCGCGTTTTTTCCCCCCGACTTCTCGAGCCGTTGGAGCGAGATCTACGACGGCATCCTGGAAAGCATCTGGATGACCGTCGCAGCCACGGTAGTCGGTGTGTCGTTGTCTATCCCGGTCGGGATAGGGGCGGCGCGCAATCTGGCGCCAGCGCCGGTGTACTACGCCTGCCGCGCGATCCTGGCCGTTTCGCGAAGCTTTCAGGAGATCATTCTCGCGATCTTCTTCGTCAAGCTGTTTGGCTTCGGGCCGTTTGCCGGCTTCCTCACCATCGCCTTCGCCACTATCGGCTTCTATGGCAAGCTGCTTGCGGAAGACATCGAGGACATGGATCCGAAGCAGGCGGAAGCGGTCAAGGCGACAGGGGCGAGCTGGTTGCAATGGATCAACTACGGAGTCCAGCCGCAGGTGATGCCGCGCATGATCGGGCTTGGATTGTACCGGTTCGACATCAATTTCCGGGAATCGGCCGTCGTCGGCATCGTCGGCGGCGGAGGCATCGGGGCGACGCTCAACACCGCCTTCGAGCGGTATGAGTTCGACTCGGCTGCTGCGATACTGATCGTCATCATCGCGATCGTGATGCTCGTGGAATACAGCTCAGGCTACCTGAGACGCTGGGTGCAGTGATGGTGATCGACGAGGACAGAGACCGCAGGTCCTGGCGCCGCCGGTCGACAGCAGGTGACCTTCTGGCGTGGGGCGGCTGGCTTCTCGGCGCTTCCCTCTTCGTCCTGTGCTGGCAACTCATCTCCGAGAAGACGATCTGGGAGTTCGTCTGGGACGCACCTAGCCAGGCGGCCGACCTCGGTTCCAGGATGGTCCCTCCCGACTGGCGTTTCATGTCCGAGCTCTGGCGACCGATGTGGGACACGCTCAACATCGCGACGCTCGGGACGATGCTCGCTCTCGTGATGGCTGTGCCGGTGGCATTCTGCGCCGCACGTAATACGACACCCAGCGTTACACTGGTCCGTCCGATCGCGCTGTTCGTCATCGTGGCATCTCGCTCCATCAATTCGTTGATTTGGGCGCTGATGCTGGTGACAATTGTCGGTCCCGGCGTGTTCGCCGGCATCATCGCCATCGCCATTCGTTCCATCGGGTTCTGCGCGAAACTGCTCTATGAGGCGATCGAGGAGATCGACGAGAAGCAGGTCGAGGCCATAAAGGCGACCGGCGCGAGCGGCGCGCAGATCATGAGCTATGGCATCGTCCCACAGGTGTTGCCGGCTTTCGCAGGCATCGCGGTGTTCCGCTGGGACATCAACATTCGGGAGTCGACGGTGCTCGGTCTGGTCGGCGCCGGTGGGATCGGGCTGCAACTGAACGGAGCGATCACTCAGCTCGCGTGGACACAGGTATCCTTGATCCTGCTCGTCATCATCGCGACCGTGGTCGTGAGCGAGTGGGTTTCGGCCAAGGTTCGCCACGCAATCATCTGAGCTGCCGCCAGGACGCCAAGGATGGGCGGTCACAGTGGTAGGTCTCCCGATATTTTGCGGCTCTTTGGTTGATTGTGACATTGCGCTGTGGTGGGCTGGGATACTCATCCCCAAGGCTGACCTCATGAAACTCGACGTCCCGGATCGCCAGAAGCTAATTCTGAAGCTGATTGCCGAACGCGGCTTCGTGTCGATCTCGAAGCTGGCGGGCTCGCTCCGCGTTTCGGAGCAAACCGTCCGGCGCGATCTCGCGGCGCTTTCCGATCGCGGTCTTGTAGACAAGGTGCATGGCGGGGCGGGATTGCCGCACGGCCCGAGCGACCTCGGCTACGAATCGCGACGGAGTCGTTTCGCGGCCGAGAAGCAGCGCATCGCGCGCGCGCTGGTGCAACGCATTCCGGATGGCGCGACTCTTTTCATCGACATCGGCACGACGATGGAGGCGGTCGCGGAAGCGCTGCTCGGTCATCGGAGCCTGACCGTCATCACCAACCACCTGACGGTCGCCACGATCCTGAGCCGACGCACCGAGTTCCAGATCATCCTGGCCGGTGGCATCTTGCGACACAACGATCATGCAACCACTGGCGAGGCGACGCGGGAATTCCTCGAGCGTTTCAGGGTGGGTTTCGGGATTTTCGGTATCGGTGGCGTCAGCCCTGAGGGAGACCTGCTCGATTTCGATTTCCGCGATATCGGAGTATCGACCACCGCCATGCGCATTTCGCGTCGAAAGCTCGTGGCCCTTGACCACAGCAAGTTCGAAATGGCCGCAATGGTTCGGATCGGCTCCCTCGCCGACGTGGATGCGGTTTTCACGGACGCCAGTCCGCCGGCGCGAATCGAGAGGATGCTGGAGGCAAGCGGCGTCGAGCTGTGCATTGCCGAGGCGTGATCGAACCTCACGCGTGAGGCAGGTTGCGGCTGGACAGCAGTGACGCCGCTACCTCGACGAAGCCGTCACCGCTGCGCGCTCGCGTCACCCACCGGGGGAGGGCCGGGCAGAGGTCGGCGACGCCGAGGACATTGGCGACCCCGACGGCATCGTCGAAATAGCCGAACATCGGCGCATCGTTCGGAGAATCTCCGACGAATATTACGGTGGCCTTGGCCTCTTCGGCACCACAATCGAATTCGGTGGCAAGAAGGCGCAGCGCCGTGGACAGTTTGTCGTGGGCTCCGAACCATCCGTTGACGTGGATCGAGGAGACCTTGGCGACTGCACCGGCTTCCTCGAACAACCGGACGATAGTGGCAACGGCGCAGCGATCGAGCGGGCCGACATCTTCCGCAAAATCGATGGCGAGATCGGCCTCTCGGTAGCTCTGGTCGCTGGCTATCGCTGCGTCGGGCACCTCGGCGAGGATGAGGCGTGCCAGGGCATCCAGCTTTTGGCGCTGTGCTGCGCGCTCATCGCTGGAAGCGGCGTAGGTGCGGTGCATGCGGCGACCGGCATGATCGTAGCGGAATGAAAAGGCGCCGTTCTCTCCGACCACCGCATCGACCGGCCAGAACCGGGCGATCATATCGCACCAGCCCGCGGGTCGGCCGGTCACCGGGATGACGACGAGTCCCGCTGCCTTGAGGCTGGCGAGTGAAGAGTAGCTCTCCGGCGTCAGGCGCCCGTCGGTGGTCAACGTGTCATCGACGTCCAGCATGACGACGCGCTTTGCCGCAAGCGCCTCCGTGGTCATCTGGGAAAACGGAGTCAGACGGCGCATGCCTCGGCCCCCAGGGTTTCAGCGGCTGCAATCCGTTCCGCCGGCGTCATGTGCAAGCCGCACTTGGTGCGTCGCCAAAGAATATCCTCGGCCGTCCGCGCCCATTCGCGATCCCTCAGATAGACCACTTCTCGCTCGAAAAGGCCCGGTCCGTACTGTCGACCGAGGTCGGCGACGTCGGTCGCACCGTCGAGCACGCTCCATGCCAGCGTACCGTGACGGCGTGCGAGGCTGTGGAGGTCCCGAGCCGGAAGACCGGGCAGTCGCGCGACCAGGTCGGCGGCGAATGCAGAAAAGCCGCCCGTGGGCAGGTCGCCGCCAGGTAGCGGTACAGATGCCGTCCATGCCTCCGGTAAGGCCGGAAACCACCGGGCCAATCCATCGATGACGGTTTCCGAAAGCTGACGATAGGTGGTGATCTTACCACCGAAGACCGACACGATGGGTGGCAACCCTTCTTCCTCGGTGGTCAAGAGGAAGTAATCGCGCGAGGCGCTAGAGGCCGACTTGCCGGTGTCCTCCTCGTAGAGTGGCCGGACGCCAGCGAACGAATGCACGACATCCTCACGCCGCGGCGGATGAGCGAGTTGTCGGCCGACGACATCGAGGAGATAGTGAATCTCCTCCTCGCTGGCCGCAGCGCTGCCGGGATCTCCGGCGAAGGGGACGTCCGTCGTACCGATCAACGAGAAATTCTGCTCGTAGGGGAGCACGAAGACGACGCGACCATCGTTGTTCTGTAGGATGAGCGCATCCTCGATCGCAGCGATTCGCGAGACGACGATATGGCTGCCCTTCACCAGTCTCAAGGAAGGCGGCTTGCTGGTGAGGCGATCGCGATGACGCAGCAGGTCGGCCAACACGCGGTCCGCCCAAGGGCCCGCGGCATTGATGATGACGCGCGCCGCGAGTTCGGACGTCGTGCCGGTTGCTTCTTCGCGACAGGTCACGCGCCAAACACCGTTTTCGGGTTTCGCAGACTCTACCCTGGTGCGCGTGAGGATCGATGCACCACGATCGGCTGCGGCACGGACATTGAGGACCACGAGCCGTGCATCGTCGACCCAGCAATCCCAGTAGCTGAAACCGTATCGCAGCTCCGACGACAGAACTCCGGCAAGGCCCTGCTGGTCGAGACGGATCTGAGACGAGCCTGGGATCACCGCGCGTCGTGCCAGATGATCGTACAGGAACAGCCCGGCGCGGATCATCCATCGCGATCTCAACCCTGGAACGTGAGGCAGCACGAACCGCATCGGCCAGGCGATGTGGGGCGCTATCGACAGGAGCACCTCGCGCTCAGCGAGTGCCTTTCGCACCAGCGAGAACTCGAGATGCTCGAGGTAGCGCAGTCCGCCATGTATCAGCTTGGAGCTTGCAGACGAGGTGGCACCAGCGAGGTCTCCGGCCTCGCAAAGTACGACGTCGAGCCCCCGGCCTGCAGCGTCGCGCGCGATACCTGCGCCGTTGATGCCGCCGCCGATGACCAGCAGGTCGTGTGTCGGAGGAGACATCATTGATTGTCCTCCCGCGCAGCCGGCGCGCGATCGCTTGGCGCCGGGCCTCGGAGGACTTCCTGCCCACCGCTGCGCAATCGAGTTTCGGCAAGCTCGCCCGCCCGCTCGAGAATGGGATAGGCGACGGCTGTGAGGTGACTGTTGATGCGCTTCAGGTCGCGTAGCACGTCGAGATGCAGCGAGCTGGTATCCAGCGATTGCGAGTCTCCCGCGCCGATGCGCTCGAAATGCCGCTCGATCGACCGCCGTTCAAGATCGCGGATCTCGGTCTTCTGGCGGAGCAACTGGCGCGCCATCGCAAGATCTCCCGATACGAAGACGTTGAGAGCGAGCTCCATGTTCGACACGACGCGGGAGTGAAACGCCTCCAGCTCGCGCATGCCAGCCTCCGAGAACGAGGCGCGCGTTCGGATCTTCTTGCCGGCGAGCTCCATCAGATTCTTGTCGATGATGTCGCCGATGTGCTCGAGATTCGTGGTGAACGAAATAATCTCGATGCTCCGATCGCCCTCCTCGCGATCGAGTTCCTCGCGGGTCAGTCTGGCCAGATAAAGCTTGGTCGCCTCGTAGTGGCGATCGACGGCGTCGTCCTCCGCCTCGATACGGCCCCTGAGATCGGCGTCATTGGAGCGAAACACGTCGATCGTCGAACGCAGCATGCTGTGCACGGTATCGCCGATACGCAACGCTTCACGCGACGCGCAGGCGAGTGCAAGCGCGGGCGTCGACAGAGCCGACTCGTCGAGATGGGATGCAACCTGAGTCAGCTCGCCGCCCGAGCTCTCGGGCATCAGTCGCGTCAGCAGCCTGTCGATCGCCTCGACGAAGGGCAGAACGACAGCGACCAATGCGAGATTGAAGACCATATGCGCGTTTGCCATAAGCTGCCCCCCGCTGATGCCGGTCGTCGCCAGAGCATCCGCAGTCACTATGACAAGCGGAAGCATCGCCAAGGCTCCGACAGTACGGATGGCCACGTTCGCGAGCAGCGAGCGGCGAACGACGAGCGGCGCCGTCATCAGCGAGAGCAGCGGCAGGATGGCGCTTCCGATATTCGCTCCGAGCACGATGACGAGCCCGGCCCCGAGCGTTATCACCCCCGAGGTTGCGAATGCCGCAGTCGTCAGAATGACCGCCACGGAAGAATGGAGCGCCAGCGTGGCCAGCACGGCCAGCACGAGCGTGAGCACGTGATCGGAAGTCACGATCCGGATCGTCGATGCCACGCCCTGTGTCTGCGCCAGAGGAGCGGCCGCCTCGCTGATGAGTGTGAGCGACAGCATGATGAGGCCGACGCCGAGCACAGCTCGCGACAGTCCACGCATCCAGCTCCGGGTGCTCCAAAGGAAAGCGAAAACGCCGATACCGATGAACAGCGGTCCTATCCAATGCACCCTCTGCGAGAACAGCTGCACGACCAGTGTGCTGCCCACATCGGCGCCGAGGATGGCGGCGATGGCGGTGGCGCCGGAGATTGCCGATCGGGCAGCAAAAGAGGAGACGAGCAACGCAGTGGCCATGCTGCTTTGCAGGAGCGTGGTTATCGCCATCCCGCTCAACATGGCGAGGACGCGTCGCCCGCCGGCGGCGGCGAGTAGCCATCGCATTTCGGAGCCGAAACTCCGCATGATGCCCGTTCGGACGAGACGGACGCCCCAGATCAGAAGCGCCACGCTGCCGACGAGGTTGATCAGGGTGCTCATTGAGCCGCAACCACTCTGCGCGTGATCTGTTGTGGAAGATTAGTTACATGATCTGTTGGATATTGACAATGAATCGAGCGGATTCCGCCGGGCCCGTCGCATGCTCAGCGCGGGATCGACGCATCGTCTACGAAAATGTTCGGAGCGATCGATCGTGCGTCCGCCGGTGCGCGCTCGAAGGCGCTCGGTGCCCGCTCAGCGCAACGAACCGCTGTTCTCAATCGGTCGCGGCTTCAAGCGCAAGAATGTCCTGCCAAGTGCGCTCGGGCACTTGGAGACCGTGCGCGAGCCCGGCGGCTCGTCGCGCGCGCTCGCGTTCGCCGGGCACTTCCACGCGCTCGAAGCCGTCGGCGGGCGGGCAGGAACGCAGCTCAGCCAGGATCTCCTCCGCAACCGCACGCATGACGTGAGGATCGCGATGGCGGCGACAGTCGACCGCAAGCGTCAGCCAGTTCACTTCTGTCGTTACCGGCCCGAGCATCGCCTCGCAGAGGAGTTCGGCGATCACCGCCAGACCGTACCCCATCGGACCACCTTTCGGCAGGATGGCGCCGCCGGCGAAATAATCCTCCGGATCGCGCGTCGGTCGGCCGTCCGGGTCGACGATGGCGCCTTCCGGCATCTTCGCGCCTGCCGAGCGTGCTGCGATGAGCCAGCCTCCGGCAACCATCGAGGTCGCGAAATCGATGACCACCGGACCGTTGGCGCCGCCCGGAATGCCCATACACCAGGGGTTCGTCGGCAACACTGCCGCACGACCGCCGTAGGGTGCGACCTGCCGCCAGCGCTGCCGGCCGCCGCCGCCGACGATGAAGACGAGACAGCCCTTGTCTGCACCTGCTTCCGCGAATGCGCCCAGCCGGCCAGTGTGGCCGACATTGCGCACAGGCACCAGGGCAATGCCGTCACGTCGGGCAAGCTCGGCGACTGTGTCGATCGCGAGCGTCATCGCCGGGATGCCGATGCCGCCACATCCGTCAACCTCGCTGATGCCCTGCGTCGTCACACTCAAGCACGGACCCGCGTCGGCGCGCATGTAGCCGGACCTGAACTGCTCGGCGTATTGCAGCACGCGCACGACGCCGTGCGATTCCACGCCACAGAGGCTCGCATCTACCAGATGCGCGGCGACCGCTGCAGCCGTTGCACTGCCGCAGCCTGAGGCAGCAAGGATGCGCGTGAGGCGAGCATTGGCGACATCCGGCGCGACCGTGACACGGCAGCCGTCCATAACGAGCTTGCCGGTGTTCGCCATCAGTCTATTCCCGAAGACGTTCGACGAGTCGGCGACGCCGGTGCTGCTCCCTGCAGGCGAGCCAGTTCCTCGCGCGGAATATGGCACCTGATGATGTGTCCGCCGCCACTCTCCTCGGACGGCGGCGCCGTCGTCTCGCAGATTGCTCCGAGCTTGCGGTGGCAGCGGCGCTGGAAGGGACAGCCCTGCGCGGGTGGCGCGCGTTCGACGACATCCTCGCCGAGAAGTACCGGCGCATGATCGGGATCTGGCTCCAGGACGGCGCCGAGCAGCATTTCGGTGTAGGGGTGCGACGGCATTGCGTAGACGTCCGCCACAGGACCTGCCTCGCAGATGCGCCCCTGATAGAGAACGACGACGCGGTCGACCAGCGCGCGCACGACGGCCAGGTCGTGCGAGACGAATAGACAGGTCGTACCGTTCTCCGACCTGAGTTGATCGAGCAGGCCGAGCACGGCGGCCTGAACCGACACGTCCAGCGCCGAGGTGACCTCGTCGCAGAGCACGATCTCAGGTTCGGCCGCGAAGGCGCGGGCGATGGCGACGCGCTGCTTCTCGCCACCAGACAGCTGGCTCGGGAGGCGCTCGAGGTAGTGCGGGCCGAGCCGGACGCGATCGAGGAGAGCGACACTGCGCTCACGGATGGCCGCGGCATCGAGACGGAGATACAGCCGCAGCGGTTGTGCCAGGATCTCCGCGATCGTGTGGCGCGGGTTTAGCGAGGCATCCGGGTTCTGAAAGACGAGTTGGATGCGCCGTCGCTCCATGTTCGTGCGCCGATCGACGTGCGAGTCCAGCGGTGCACCATCGAACCACACAGTGCCGGAGCTTGGGGGCACGAGACCTGCGATCGCCTTCAGGATCGTCGACTTGCCGCTACCGGATTCACCGACGAGGCCGACCGTCTCGCCACGAACGACTGAGAGACAGACGCCATCGACAGTCGGGACGCCGGCTGATGTGCGGCCCAGCAACTGGTCGATGAAGCCCGGCCGGGCATAGCTGATCGAGACGTCGGCGAGCGAAAAAAGCTCACGACCGTCGCCGTCCATGCGCCGCTGACGAGGAATAGTCCGCTTTCTCGTCGCGCCGGAACGTACCTCCTCTCCGGCGCGATGGCAGCGGATTCGGACACCGCCACCACGGTCCTCCAGTTCGGGACGCTGCGAGTGGCAACGGTCGACGACAAGCGGGCAGCGCTCAGCAAACGCGCAGCCGGCGCCGGCGCCACCGGGTCGCGGCGGCCGCCCTTCCATCGCCTCGGGTAGCACCGGTATGTCGAGGCGCGGGATCGAGGCGATCAACCCCCGAGCATAGGGATGCGCCGGCGCCCTGAGCACATCGCGCGCGCTCCCGTCGAGTACGATTTCGCCGGCATACATGACGACGACGCGGTCGCAGACGCGCGCAACGGCGCCAAGATCATGACTCACATAGACCATCGCGGTGCCGGTCCGCGAGGCGAGATCGCGCAGCAACTCGAGCACGTGGGCCTGCGTGGTGACGTCGAGGCCGGTCGTCGGTTCATCGAGCAATAGTGCATTCGGCTCGCCAGCGAGTGCCATGGCGATGGCAACCCGTTGCTGCTGGCCGCCCGAAAGCTCGTGAGGGTATCGCGCCAGCAGCGCGGCCGGATCCGGCAAGCGCACCTGCGCAAGCAATTCTCTCGACCGCCAAGCTCGGCCGGCGCTCGGCACAGAGCTGTGCAGGCGTAACGCCTCTTCCATCTGCGCGCCGATCCGTAGGGTTGGTGTCAGCGCCTGACCCGCGTTCTGCGGAATCAGTGCAAGATCTCCTCCGCGGATTTCCTCGAGGGCGCGGTTCGACAGTGCGAACGTGTCGCGGGCGCGAAACCGGGCCTCGCCGGAAAGAACGCGCAGGCCGCCTTTGAGGTATCCCATCATGGCGAGCGCCAGCGTGCTTTTGCCTGAGCCGCTCTCGCCGACGATGCCGACCGTCTCGCCCTCGCGGACCGCCAGGTCGATGTTGCGTATGATCGGCAGCATGGCGCCATCGCGAGCGGCAAATCCGATCGAAAGGTTGCGGACGTCGATCAGTGTGGCACCCATCACACCGGCGCCTTCTGCGCGCGATCTATCCCGAGCGCCTTGGCGAGCGCATCGGCCGACAGATTGATCCCTACGATGAGCGTTGAGAGCGCGGCGATGGGTGCGAGCACCGCCCACCATGCGAACGACATCACGGGGCTCGCGTCCTTGATCATCAGGCCCCAGTCGGGCGTTGGAGGCGAGACGCCAAAGCCGAGGAACGATAGCGACGAGAAAGTGAGGAGCATCCATGACCAGCGCATGGCGCCTTCGACCAGCAGCACGTCGCGGACGTTGGGCAGGATCTCGCGCATGATGATGTCGAAGCGGGAGTGGCCGCGTGCACGCGAGGCAGTGACGAAGTCGCGGGCGACGACGTCGTGTGTCGCAGCACGCGCGACGCGGATCACCGGCACGCCGTAGAAGAACGCGAGCATGGGAACCAGGACGATCGGCTCGGCGCCGAGCACAGCCGCGGCTGTCAGCACGAACAGGATCTTCGGCAGCGAAAGCACGGCATCGACGAGCCGCATTGCCATGTCGTCGAGCCAGCCGCCCGAAAGCCCGAACAGAATGCCGAGAAAGCCTCCCCAGAGGACCGCTATCGGCGTCGCGATCGTCGTCACCAGCAACGCCTCGCGCCCCCCAAGCAGTGTGCGTGTGAGGACGTCGCGGCCGATGTGGTCGGTGCCGAGCCAGTGCGCCGTGCTCGGCGGTTTCAGCATCAGAAGCGAGCTGATCGCCTTGTAATCGTAGGGAACGATGAGTGGCGCGGCGAGCGCGATCAGCAGATGCAGTGCGACGAGCGTAAGCCCGATGGCGCCCGAGGGCCGCGAGAGGATGTCGCCGATCAATTCGGCTGCTCGAAACAGCGACCGGCCCGCCGGCACCGAGGCCGCCGTCACCGCTCTCTCCCGTGCATGGTGCGCAAGCGCGGGTTGAAGACCAACGTCAGCACGTCGGCCATCAGATTCACGCCGACGTAGACGAGCGCCAGGATCAGCGCGACCGTTTGCACGATTGCGAGTTCACGCTGCGTGATCGCCTCTATCATCAGTCGTCCAAGGCCCGGATAGTTGAAGACGATCTCAATGACGACGAGACCGCCGAGCAGCCAGGCGATGGTCAGAGCCACGACGTTGATCGCCGGCGGAAGCGCATTCGGCAACACGTGCCGGAAAACGATCTGCCAGTAGGGCACGCCTTTCAGGCGGGCCATCTGCACGTAGTCGCTCGACATGACCTCGATCACGCTCGAGCGCACCATGCGCAGAATGTGCGCGGTGAGTACCAGCGTGACCGTGATGACCGGCAGTATGATCTGCGGCAGGAGTGCCGAGAGCGGGGCGTTGGCCGAGACGAGCACCACTCCCGGAAGCCAGCCGAGCCATGCGCTGAACACCAGCAGCAGCACGGTGGCGGTGACGAATTCGGGAACGGTCATGGCGAGGATGGCGAGCGACGAGATGGAGACGTCGGCCCACCGGTCTCGGCGGAGAGCGGTGACGACGCCGAGGAAGATGGCGAGCGGAATTCCCATCAGAGTCGCCACGCCAGCGAGCAGCAACGAGTTGCGCGCTCGCGTGCCGACGATTTCGGCGATCGACAGCTCGCCGCTGGCCGTGCGACCGAAGTCGCCGAGGAGTGCTCCACCGAGCCACCCCGCAAAGCGCGCCACGGCGGGACGATCGAGTCCACGCTCCTTGCGGCAGTTCTCCAGCAACTGGCCTTGTGCCTCGCGTTCCAGGAAAGCGGTGCAGGCATCGCCCGGCAACGCCTCGACGGCCACGAAGATGAGTACCACGACGAGGCCGATGGTAACGAGACCGAGCAGCAGGCGTCTGACGATCAGCCGGAGCATGGGCAGCCTCTGCATCGACGGTCGGCGGCAGGATGGCTGGACACCGAAGATGGACCGGCCCGGGTAGAGCCGTCCGAGGTGAGCGGGCAGGAACCGGCGGGAAGGTCACCCGCCGCGCTCCCGTTCATTCAGCCGGTGCACAATTCACCTTGCGGCTCCCGGGGCCGGTCAATCGACCTTCACCCGGTGCCACCGGATCGAGTTGTTCTCCACCGCGTCGAGGTCTTTCACACGGGCCGTCGTCGCGACGAGCCGGTTCACGTGATAGGGGATCAGCGAACCGCCGTTCTCATGAAGTCGCCTCTGGGCCTTCTCGTAAAGCGATTTCCGCTTGGCAAAATCCAGCTCGCGGCGCGCCGCGCCCAGAATCCTGTCGAACTCCTCGTCCTTCAGCCCGCTCTCGTTCCACTTCTCGCCGGAAGCAAAGATCTCGTGCAGCACCTGGTCGGCCGGCCGCTCATTCCAGCGTGACATCGCTGCTGGCTTCTTCATCCAGACGTTCTTCCAATAGCCGTCGCTCGGCACGCGCACGATGTTGACCTTGATGCCGGCCTTGGCTGCCTGCTGCTGGTAGACCTCGGCGATCGTCGCCCAGGAGGGCTCGATGGTCGAAACGTGGATCTCCACTGTGATCCCGTTCGGGTGGCCGGCTTCAGCCAGCAGCTTCTTGGCCGCGGCGATGTCCTGTGGGCAGTCCCAGTTGGCTCGGTACTGGTCCTTCGGCGCGACCGGGTTGTCACACGAGATGACGCCGCCGCCGCCCAGCACGAGGTCGAGCATCTGCTTGCGGTCGGCGGCCAGGCGCAGCGCCTTGCGGACGCGCACGTCATTGAACGGCGCCATGTCGGTACGAAACACGATGGCGCGCCAGTTGCCGGTCGGGACGTCCTGCAGCTTGAACTTGGCATTTCCGGCAAGCAGCGGACGCTGCTGCTGCGTGATTCCGCGCTCCATGTCGATCTGCCCGGCGAGAAGGGCCTGCAGACGGGCCTGGGCGTCCGGAATACCGATGATCTCCATCCGCGCCACGCCCGGCGCACCCTCGAAATAGTCGTTGAAGGCCTCGAGTACCGTGGTGCCGGCGGGATCATAGGTGACCAGCTTGAAGGGGCCGGTGCCGATCGGCTTTTTCGCGACCGTGTCGCCCGAGCCTTCCGGGATCATGCGCAGTCGATAGTCCATCAGCTGCATCGGCATGTCGGCGTAGGGGGCCGACAGCGTCAGCTTGACGGTGTGGCTGTCGACGGCCTCGATCTTGCTCACCATCTTGATCGTGGAAGCTGCCGGCGACGCGATTTTCGGGTCGCGGACGCGGCCGAGCGAGTAGACGACCGACTTCGCATCGAACGGGCGTCCGTCGTGGAACTTTACGCCCTTGCGCAGCTTGAAAGTCCACTCGGTCGCCGTCGCATTGGCTGACCAGCTCTCGGCGAGATCGGGGCTCGGTTTGCCGTCCATGTCCGGCCGGACGAGCCGGCTCATGATTTTCTCGGTGATCTGGAAGACCCGGCCCTTTGAGATCGGGTCGAGGTCCGAGTTCGTGCCCGAGCCGTATTCGTGCGCCTGGCGAAACGTGCCCTTCGGGGCGGCCACTGCGACCGAACTCGCGACCAACATCGCCGTTGCAAAAACGAATGCGCTGCGCATGCCGTTCTCTCCTCCCGGTTTGCTTATGACCGCCAGCGACGGCGCCGCGCTGTCAGCGCGCTTGGCCGCCGATCTTCAACGTCGCAACGGGCTGCCGCAAACGACAAAACCAGGGATCATGGATAAAGATTTCGCTGTCTATTGCCGCTCGTCGAACGGCGGGCCTCGTCGATGAGCCACTTGCGTACGGTCTCGACTTCGCGACTCTGGCCGCTGCCGGGTCGGGTGAGCACGAAGTACGAGCGCGTCGGGCTGAGATCGATATCGAACAGCTTCAGCAGGCGCCCGGCGTCGACCTCGTCCTGGATGAAGGGAAAGATGCCGAGGGCGACGCCCTGCCCGTCCATGGCAGCCTGCGTCACGACGTTGGAATCGAGGATGACGGTCTCGGATGCGAACCGGAGTTTCGCAACCCCGGCGAGTGCGAGCCAGGCGCTCCATTCCGAACGGTCGTGCTGATGGATCACCGGCAGCCGGGCGAGATCCTTCGGGCGCGTGACGGCGCCGGCCTCGTGGATCAGGCCAGGGCTCGCAACGGGCGAATAAACGATGTCGAGCAGCTTCTCGGCGTCGAGCCCAGCCCATTCACCGTGCCCCCAATCGACTGCGATCGGCGTGCTCATCATGCCGACGCTCGTGATGCGTGGGCCGTGGTGCAGCGTCAGCTCGATGTCCGGATGGGCGCGCCGCAGCAGCTTCAGGCGCGGCATCAGCCAACGTGCAGCGAAGATCGGTCCGACAGAGAGGGCCACGCGTCGCTTCGCGATGGTTGTGTGCTGCGCGACCTCCCGCTCGATCGAGTCGAACGCACGCTTGACGACGTGCGCCAGCGATCGGCCGGAATCGGTGAGCAGAACCTGACGAGTCTTGCGGATGAACAGCTGACAGTTCCAGTCGCGCTCGAGCGATCGGATCTGGTTCGATACCGTCGTTGCGCTGACGCCGAGTTCCTCGGCGGCATCCTTGAAGCTCTCCAGACGTGCGGCCGCCTCGAAGGTCCGCAGAGCTGTGAGCGGTAATCGTCTCGGGGCCCTGCCCATGCGTTCCGATCCGCGTCATGCAGCAAATCTGCTTCATCTATACCGGTCGGAGTTCTCGCTTGTCGACGGCGGTCGCCAGGTCCGATGTTTTTCGAGCAGGCGTGCGGATGAACTGTGGTGGCCAGGAGCGACAGGTGGCGGGGATCGTCCTTCTTGATGGTGGCACTGGGCAGGAACTGCTCAACCGCTCGAAGAACCAGGCGCCGCGTCGGTGGTCGGCCGAGTACCTCGTTTCCGAGCCCGATCTCGTCCGAGAGGTTCATCTCGACTACATCCGCGCTGGCGCACGCGTGATCACGGTCGATGCTTACGCGGCGACCTTCACGCGCATGGCGATGATCGATGCAGTCGATGAGGTCGAGGCGCTGCAGGCGAAAGCCTGCAAGTTGGCACTCAGGGCTCGCGACGCCGCCGGAATGGCAGGGGCCGACGTCGCGATCGCCGGCTGCCTGCCACCGCTCAACGGCAGTTACCGCCCGGATCGGGTGCGCCCGTTCGAGGTCAATTTCGCCGAGTATCGCGCGCTTGCGGAGCTGCAGGCACCGCATATCGACCTTTTCATCTGCGAAACCATGTCGACGGCCGAAGAGGCACGCGCGGCGGCGAGTGCGGCCGCGCAAACTGGCAAGCCCGTGTGGGTCGGCTGGTCACTCGTCGACGGTGGCGGTACGGAACTGCGCTCCGGAGAAGCGATCGGCGCGGCGTTCTCCGCTCTTGCTGATCTCCCGATCGCGGCGGTGCTAGCCAACTGTACCGCACCCGAGAGCGTCAGCGCGGCGATGAGAGATCTCGTCGGTACGGGTCGGCCGGCCGGCGGCTATGCCAACGGATTCACCAGTATTCCTCTGGCGTTCCTGCCGGGACGAACTCGCGAACAGCTGCGCGCACGACAGGACCTCGACCCGGACTCCTACGCGCGTTTCGTCCTCGACTGGATCAAGGCAGGGGCGACGGTCGTCGGCGGCTGCTGCGAGGTAGGCCCGGCTCATATCAGGCGTCTCCACGACGCAATTCTGGCCGCCGGCCTCAAGGTGGTGCCTCCCGTGCTTTGACTCCGATCGACGGGGAATCGCCGACATCAGCGCCCGGGTCACTGGAGAAGCGACACGGGTTCGTCCGCCAGCGCGTCAGGACCGACCTGCGATCATCAGAAGGTATGGGAATTGGCCGAAGCGGGCGAGCCAGCGAATGAAGCACCTGAGGTCAGCCGACGCCAGCAGACGAACTTCGGGGCGGCTCTCTGCAAATTCAGGACGCAATGGCTCCGCGGGTAGGATTCGAACCTACGACCAACCGGTTAACAGCCGGTTGCTCTACCACTGAGCTACCGCGGATCAGTGACATAGACTTCAGGAGCGGGGCTCATAGCAGAAAGCTCTCCGCCTGACCAGCCCTCGAAAGCCAGCTACGCCGCATTTGCGACGCTCGATTTCGATCGGATCCTGGCGGATACAACCGCAGAGGTGTGGCGATGCAGGCACTGGAGGGCTGACGCGTCACGCGAGGTGGTCTAGGTTCCGTCTTTACATGGTTCATGATTGGGGGAATTCGTCACATGCGCCTCATACTCGCCGCGCTCGCAAGTGTGCTCGTAGCCATTCCCGGCCACGCCGCGACCTGCCCTGGCAAGCCCAACGCTCTCGGTGTCGCGCGCACCGTCGAAATCGATACGACCGGTGGCCCCGGCTTCGGCATGGAGCATTACCGGGCCTATGACTTCCTGCAGCCGAAGGAGGTGATCCTGACCTTCGACGACGGGCCGCAGGTCAGAACAACTCACGCCATCCTGAAGGCCCTGGCCGACCACTGCACGAAGGCGACGTTCTTCTCGATCGGCAAGATGGCTTTGGGCCTTCCCGAGATCCTGCGCGACGTGGCCAAGGAAGGCCATACGATCGGACTTCATACCTGGTCGCACAAGAACCTCTCGAAGATGAATGCAGAGCAGGCGCTCGACGAGATCGAACGCGGAGCGAGTGCGGTTCAGCGGGCTCTCGGCCAGCCGGTCGCGACCTTCTTTCGCTATCCGTTCCTGCGCGACAGCAAGGACACCCTCGCCCATTTCGGTAAGCGGGGGATCGGCGTTTTTTCGACCGATATCGACAGCTTCGACTTCAAGGTGCAGACGCCGGAGCGGCTGGTGAAGGCCGTGATGGCCAAGCTCGACAAGCGCGGCAAGGGAATCGTACTGATGCACGATATCCAGCCGACGACCGCCAAGGCGATGCCAGCGTTGCTCGACGCGTTGGCCAAGGGCGGCTATCGGATCGTTCACATGCGCTCAAAGGATGCACTGAAAACGTTGCCGGACTTCGACAAGCTGATCGAGAAGGATGTGCGGGGCCTGCCGGCGGCCGGAGCCGAGCGCCCGCTTTCGAGCGTGGTCAAGACGGTGAAGGACTGACATCGCCCACGTGTGCCGGCGCGCCGCGCCGGCTGCATGGGGGGTGCTGGAGGCCTCGCCCGGAATCGAACCGGGGTAAACGGATTTGCAGTCCGGTGCGTAACCACTCCGCCACGAGGCCCCAGAGACGCTCTTACGCCATGCAAGGGACGGTCCCGCGGGACCGGTGCGAGACAACGCGTAGCACGCGTATGTTAACAAGCCGGTTGCGCGGAAACGAAGCCGGCATGTATCACACCCGACGAGCGCCGTGCAATGGCGGTTCGCTGCCCGTCCTGGGCGCACTGTCCGGACGGTGGGGCTGAACGTCCGAGAGGCACGCATCCGAAGTCGTCAGAGGGCAGCGAGCAACACCATCATGATCGATCCGGCAGTCCAGCGCACCAATATGGTGGAGAGCCAGATCCGTCCGAGCGACGTCACCGATCGACGCGTGCTGCGCGCCATGGCCGCTGTGCCTCGAGAGCGCTTCGCGCCGGAGGCCCTGCGCAGCGTCGCCTACGCCGACCAGGCGCTGCCGCTGGGCCACGGCCGGCAGATGCTGGCTCCACGGCTCGTCGCACGGATGATCCAGGCACTCGAGCTCGACGGCGACAGCATCGCACTCGAAATCGCGACGGCAACCGGCTACGGGGCCGCCGTGCTGGCGCGCATAGCGCAGACGGTGGTGGCGCTCGAATCGGACGCGAGCCTCGCCAACGAGGCCACGAAAGCGCTGGCCGAACTCGGCGCCGACAACGTTGCCGTGGTGACCGGCACGCTGGCCGATGGCTATGAGCAGGAAGGTCCCTACGACGCGATCCTCGTCAGTGGCGCCGTGGCGGTGGAACCGGACGTGCTGCTCGACCAGCTCAAGGACGGCGGACGGATCGTTGCCGTCGTCACCAGCGGCGACCTCGGACGCGTCGTTCAATGGCGGCGTAGCGGTGCTGCTTTCGCCTGCCGCACGCTGTTCGAGGCGACGGCGCACGTTCTGCCCGGCTTCGAGAGGAAAGCGGAGTTCGTGTTCTGAGCCTGTCGTATCGTCGGCGCTCTCGACGTCGCGACACGCCTTAACCCTTCGTCAACCCGAACACCCCGACAAGCAAAGGGTGAAGGCGGCGAGCGCCTTTTCTGACGGCAGCCGTACGGCCATCGGCATGTGGTGGGATTGCCGTCGGGCTCAAGGGGCGGGACAGGGCGTGGAGACGAGGCGGACGGGTTCGGCTCGGTCTGAGCGAAGGACGGTACGCGCACGCGTCACGGCGACGCGCCAGCGTGCGGCGGCCTGGCTCGCCGTTCCCGCTATGCTTGCGATCGTCCTCGCCGCGCCCCGGGCGCGCGCTGAAACGCTGCACGAGGCGTTGACCGCCACATACCAGACCAATCCGCGCATCGATGCCGAGCGCGCGCGGCTCAGGGCGAGCGACGAAGAGGTCGCACGCGCCCGGTCCGGCTGGCGGCCGACGGTGCAGGGCCAGGCCGACTACGGCATGCGCCAGTCGGTCACGAAGCCGACGTCGTCGAGCAGTGGCGAGAGCCAGCCATGGAGCTACGGCGTCACGCTCTCTCAGCCGATCTTCAATGGTTTCCGTACAGCCAATGCGGTCGCCGAAGCCGAGGCGCAGGTGCGAGCCGCGCGGGAGAACCTGCGCCTGGTCGAGGCGCAGACGCTGCTCGAGGCCGCGACAGCGTATGCCGATGTCGTGCGGGATGCGGCGCTCGTCCGACTCAACGTGCACAACGTCGAGGTGCTGACGAAGGAGCTGACCGCCGCCGAGGCGCGTCGCGGCGTACGCGAGATCACCAGGACCGACGTCGCGCAGGCTCGTGCACGCCGCGCCCGTGCCGTCTCGGCGCTCGACGAGGCGCGTGCCAACCTCAAGGCGAGCCGGGCGACCTTCATCCGCGTCATCGGCCACAAGCCCGGCCGATTGGTGCAGCCGGGGGCCGGCCACAAGCTTGCGCCGCGCACGATCGAGGAAGCGCTGCGCATCGCCGACCGGCAAAGCCCGAGCGTCATCGCGGCACTCTACCGCGAGCAGGCCTCGCGCCACTCGGTCGATCGCATTCGCGGCGAGATGCTGCCGGAGGTGCGCCTCGAGGCAGGCTACTCGCGCAGCTTCGAGACGTCCTCCGGCCTCGACGACGACCAGACCGCCAGCATCGTCGGTCGCCTGCGGGTGCCGATCTACCAGGGCGGCGAGGTGTCGGCGCGCGTGCGCCAGGCCAAGCACACGCACGTCAGCCGACTGCAGGAAGTCGAGCAGGCGCGTGCCGAGGTGCAGGCGAACGCGACGGCGGCGTGGTCGCGGCTCCAGGCGGCACGCGCGCGCCTGCGATCCGATGCGGCACAGGTCGAGGCCAACCGGGTCGCGCTCGAGGGCGTCAGGGCGGAAGAGCGTGTCGGCCAGCGGACGCTGCTGGATGTGCTCAACGCCGAGCAGGAACTGCTCGACGCCGAAACGGCGCGGGTGCGCACCCGCCGCGATGCTACGGTCGCGGTCTACACCCTGCTCGCGGCGGTCGGTCGGCTCGATGCAACCGGCCTGGAACTCGGTAGCGATGTCTATGATCCGGACGTTCACTATCATCGGGCGCGTGGCAGATGGTACGGCACCTCGATCGCAGCGCGTGCGGACCGTCGCCCCATCCTGATCGACGACGATAGCGACGGGGACGGGCTGCAACTCGTGGAGACCGATCCGTTCGATGGCAGCTTCGAGGAAACCGGCTCGCTCGGCCGGGTGCCTCCACGCGGCGGCGAAGTGGCGCCAAGCGGTGCGAACGGCCAACCCTGGGGTGGGCCGATCGTGTTGCCGGGCCACGTGCCGGGCGGCGCATCGTCGGGCCTCGCGACACCGGCAGCCGGCTCGCCGGCTTGGTTTCCGACGAGCGGCGCCGGCACGGCTCCAAGCCGACATCCGCCGACGAGCGCGACGGCGACCAGGACGAGGAAGCCCGCCGCGCGGCCGACAGTTGCCCGCCGCCATCGGTCGGCGCCGGCCGGTGAAATGCGGCCCCGAGCCGAAGCCACCGTCGCGCTTCGGCCAGCGGCGTTGCCGCGACCGGTCGTCACCGGCTCGCTGCCGGTCGTGATGCTGCGTGGCAGCGCGGCCGGCGCGGCACCCGCGAGACCGGTCGTCCGCGGCTCGTTCAGCGACTGAGCGGCCACGACGGTTCACCGGTGTGTCCCTTCCGCCACGTGGGGTGGATTTGCTCGCTTCAGTCCGGTGTGGACTGTGGGCAACGTGGGGATTTCTTTTTTGAACAACGCGTTGGCGGCGCTCGCCCGGAGCGCCCGAACCTCTGTATGGTCGTGATCGGTGCTTGTGCACGCGCGGACGCGTCGTCGCCTCGCAATAGCTGTACCGGTCGAATCTCCGTATGTGTCCTTTGGGATCGGTAGCCGCGTCGGGCAAACATTCAACAGGATCACGGCCAGATGCGAGATATCAGGCTGCTCCAGCCATGCGGCGCGCGGGCGAACGCTCGCTCGGTCGCTGCTTGGCTGCAGGCGCTGGCCTTGGCTCTGACGGTGGTCGGCGTCGGTGTGACGGTTGCCGAAGCCGGCTCGATGGAGACCCTCCGCGAGGCAATGGCCGCAGCGTATCGCACGAACCCGCAGCTCGACGCCGAGCGGGCCCGCCAACGCGCGACGGACGAGGAGGTATCGCGGGCTCACGCAGGTTATCGGCCGACCATCAATGCGACGGCGACGACGACTTTCCAGCATACGAACACGCGTCCTCCTTCCGCCAGCGAAGGCAGCATCTATCCGAAATCGATCGGTGCCAACCTCACGCAGAACCTGTTCGACGGCTTTCGCACGTCGAGCGCCATACTCGTCGCCGAGGCGACGGTGCGCTCGGGACGCGAGACGCTGCGCTCGGTCGAGCAGCAGGTGCTGCTCGCGGCCGTGCAGGCTTATGCCGACGTCGTGCGTGACCAGGCGATCGTGAGGCTCAGGGAGAACAACGTCACGGTATTGAGCCGCGAGCTCAAGGCGACCCGAGACCGGTTCGCCGTCGGCGAGGTGACCAAGACGGACGTAGCCCAGGCCGAGGCCCGGCGGGCCGGTGCGGTGTCGGCGCTCGATCTGGCCCGCGCCAACCTCAAAACCAGCCGCGCCACCTACGAGCGCGTGATCGGTCATCCGCCGGGCGCGCTGTCGCCGCCGCAACCGGCCTCCCGTCGCATGCCGAGTTCGCTCAATCAGGCGATCGATATCGCAATGCGCGAGACGCCGACCGTGATTGCTGCACTCTACATCGAGGAGGCCGCCCGCTACACGGTAGACCAGATCCGCGCCACGCTGCTGCCGCAGGTAGACCTTCGCGCGAGCTACACTGCGACGCGCGATCCTTCGAAGACGCTCGACCTGAGTGAGGTGACGACCGTAACCGGCACTTTGACCGTTCCGCTCTACGAGGGAGGTGGCGTCCAGGCGCAGGTTCGTCAGGCGAAGCAGACGCATATCCAGCGCCTGCAGCAGGTCGAGCAGGCGCGGACCGAGGCCCGTGCCACCGTCGTCAATGCATGGTCGCAGCTCGCGGCTGCGCGCGCGGCGGTGCAGTCGGACGCGGCGCAGGTCAGGGCGAGCCAGACGGCACTTTCTGGTGTGCGCGAGGAGGAAAAGGTCGGCCAGCGTACGCTGCTCGACGTGCTGAATGCCGAGCAGGAGTTGCTCAACGCACAGGTGACGCAGGTCACCGATCAGCGCAATCTGGTGCTTGCTTCCTATACGGTGCTGTCAGCAGTTGGGCGGTTGTCGTCACAGGATCTGGCGCTCACTGCAAAAGTCTATGACCCGGACGTGCACTATCACGAGGTGCGCCGGAAATGGTGGGGCATCTCCATCACGCATCGCGACGGACGCCGTGAAAGCCGCAATTTGTGGGAGAGCCACGGGCGGCACGAGGCCTACAAGTAGGCCCGATCGAGAACAGCCTCGACCATTTCAGGTGCCGTTGCGGCGCCGCGCCGAGCGAGCGCGGTGACGCCAGCCGCGGCCTGTCTGCCACACCTTTGTCATGGTGCTCCCGCACGAAGCCTTCTCCAGACGTTTTTTGCGTCCGGGCAGGATGCGTGGCTTGCGTTGCGGCTGCCGAGTGCTCAGAAGTTCGCTAAGACGCGACGCTGGGCGGCCACCGCGTACGGGCCGTTGCGTCGCTGAATTGCGGCACTCGCCGCCAGTGACAGAGAGCACGAGGTCAAGTCATGTCGGCCAACGGTAAGCCCGCAGAGCCCAGCATGGACGACATCCTGGCGTCCATCCGCCGGATCATCGCGGAGGAGCCGAAGCCGGGCACTGCTCCAGCCGCACGCGCCAGCGATCCAACCCCTGCACGGGCGCCCGCGACAGTGCCGGTGGCCGTCGCGGCCCCGACACCGGTCGAGCCGCAGCGTCCGAGCCAGTGGGGCACTCTCGGCGCCACTCCTGCGCCCGCTTCGCCAACAGCGCCCTCCGCAACCGGCGTGGCCTCGCTGACGGCGGCGCCTCCGGTGCCGGCCGTGGCCAAACCCGCAGCCGGCAACTTCGGCGACGATCTGGCGAGTCTGATCGGTGCCGTCCGCGCCAGCGCAAGCCTCGGCGGCGCGCCAGCCCCAGCAGCGCCTCCCGGCCCCCTTTCTGCCCCCGCACCTGCGGCGGTCGCAGCTCCCGCGCCGCCGTCACCGAACCCCGCGATGCCGTCACCTGCGACGCCCGACGCACCGTCGGCCGGCGCGGCACCGTCCCGGCCGGTATCCGCGCCGGCGCCTGAACTTCAGTCGCCGGTTGCAGGTACGTCGACGCCTAGGCCACCTCTGGTCGCAGGCGCGGCCGTCGCTGCCGACGAGGCACGCTCGCGCGGTATCGAGGCAGCGCTCGGCGGTCGGCCGCTTGTCGCCCAGAAGCCAGCGGAGCCAGTCGACGCACCGGTGGCCGCCGCGTCGGTGGCGGATCAACGCCCGGAGGCGAAGGACGAGAACGTCGGCGAGAGCTTGAAGCCTGCTTCGACCGCCGCGGGGGTGACGCTCGCCGAAGCTGCCGCGCCGGTCCCGAGCGTCAATGTACCGCCGACCTCCGCCACGAGACCGGCCGTCGTGGTATCACCAGGCGGAGCCAGCAGGGCCACGGCGAGGACCATGGAAGACACCGTCGCCGAGATGCTGCGTCCCATGCTGCGCGATTGGCTCGACGAGAACATGCCGACCATCGTCGAGAAGGCGATGAAAGCCGAGCTTGCCGAGCGGGAGCAGAGGAAGAGCGGCCAGAAGCCGAACTGAACCGTACGCACGACGTGTTCGCGAAGTGGGGCGGGCGCCGACGGTGCCCGCCCTCGTTCGTTTCGGATCGTCGGAGAGAGGCGCACGGCCGGCGGTTGACGCGCCGGAGGGCGGGTCGTACGAGGCGTCTCTCACAGAAAACCAGTGACGGCCCCCATGCTCGAGAAGACGTTCCAGCCCCAACACATCGAGGCCCGCATCCACGAGGCGTGGGAGAAGGCGGATGCCTTCAAGGCCGGCCGGCCCGAGCGCGCCAACGCCGAGCCCTACTGCATCGTCATCCCGCCGCCGAACGTGACGGGCTCGCTGCACATGGGCCACGCGCTCAACAACACGCTGCAGGACGTGCTCTGCCGCTTCGAGCGCATGCGCGGCAAGGACGTGCTCTGGCAGCCGGGCACCGATCATGCCGGAATCGCGACGCAGCTCGTGGTGACGAAGCAACTCGCGGAGCGGCAGATCGATTACCGCGATCTCGGCCGCGACAAGTTCCTCGAGAAGGTCTGGGAGTGGAAGGCGCAGTCGGGCGGCACCATCGTCGGCCAGCTGAAGCGGCTCGGCGCCTCGTGCGACTGGAGCCGCGAGCGCTTCACCATGGACGAAGGCCTCTCGAAGGCCGTGCTGAAGGTGTTCGTCGATCTCTACAACCAGGGCCTCATCTACAAGGACAAGCGGCTGGTCAACTGGGACCCGGCGTTCCAGTCGGCGGTGTCGGACCTCGAAGTCGAGCCGCGCGAGCACACGGGCTCGTTCAAGTGGAAGCGCGGCGAGGTGAACAAGGAGGGCGAACTTGTCGCCTTCGATGCGGCGAAGCTCGCCAAGGTGCTCGACAAGGATCCGTCGGGCCACATGTACTACATCCGCTATCCGTTGGCGGGCGTCACCTACGATCCCGAGAATCCGGCGACGTATCTGGTGGTCGGCACCACGCGGCCCGAGACGATGCTCGGCGATACCGGCGTCGCCATCCACCCCGAGAACGAGAAGATCGGCCACCTGATCGGCAAGCAGGTGGCGCTGCCGCTGTGCGGTCGCGACATCCCCGTCGTCGGCGACACCTACGCCGATCCCGAGAAGGGCACCGGCGCGGTGAAGATTACACCCGCGCACGACTTCAACGACTGGGAGGTGGGCAAGCGCTGTGGGCTCGCGGTGATCAACATTCTCGACGCCACCGGCAAGGTGAACGAGAACGCGCCGCCCGCCTATCGCGGTCTCGATCGCTTCGCGGCGCGCAAGCAGGTGGTGTCCGACCTCGTGGCGCTCGATCTCGTCGAGAAGATCGAGCCGCACACGCACGCCGTGCCGCACGCGCAGCGCGGCGACGCCATCGTCGAGCCGTGGCTGACCGACCAGTGGTACGTGGACGCGGCGACGCTCGCCAAGCCTGCGCTCGAAGCGGTGCGCCAGGGCAAGACGCGCTTCGTGCCGGAGAAGTATGCGGCCGACTATTTCCGCTGGCTCGAGAACATCCAGCCCTGGTGCATCTCCCGCCAGCTGTGGTGGGGGCATCAGATTCCGGCGTGGTATGGGCCGGAAAAGATAGATTTCGGTCCCGAACCTGAGTTTGCCTTCGATGGCAAGAAGGGACACGATCGGTTCATCGCGCTTAATGAAGATGAAGTGCTCCAACGCACTAAGGAGCATTACGGCTGTGACGTGTTCATTGCCGAGAGCGAGGCCGCGGCGCGAGTCCATCACATTCGCCAACAGCAGCAGGAAGCGATTACTCGGATCGCACTCTGGCGAGACCCCGACGTCCTCGACACGTGGTTCTCTTCCGGTCTCTGGCCGTTCTCGACGCTCGGCTGGCCCGATCAGACGAAGGAACTCGCCCGCTTCTACCCGAACGCCTGCCTCGTCACCGGCTTCGACATCATCTTCTTCTGGGTCGCCCGCATGATGATGCAGGGCATGGCCTTCATGAAGGATGCCGACGGCAACCCGCAAGTGCCGTTCCGCGACGTCTACATCCACGGCCTCGTCCGCGACGAGAAGGGCCGCAAGATGTCGAAGTCGATCGGCAACGTCATCGACCCGCTCGACCTCATCGACCGCTACGGTGCCGACGCGCTGCGCTTCACGATGGTCGCCCTTACCACGCAGGGCCGCGACGTGAAGCTCTCCGACAATCGCGTCGAGGGCTACCGCAACTTCGCGACCAAGATCTGGAACGCCGCCCGCTTCGCCGAGATGAACGAGTGCGTCGGCGTGCCGGGCTTCGATCCCCGCTCGGCCAAGCAGCCGATCAACCGCTGGATGGCCGGCGAGGTCGAGCGCGCCAACCGCGCCATCACCGAGGCGATCGAGGCCTACCGATTCAACGACGCAGCCGGTGCCGCCTACGAGTTCGTCTGGGGCCAGTTCTGTGACTGGTACGTGGAACTGATCAAGCCGATCCTGACCGGTCACGACCAGGACGCGATCGCCGAGACGCGCGCGTTCGCCGCCTGGACGCTGGATGAAATCCTGAAGCTGCTGCACCCGTTCATGCCGTTCATCACCGAGGAACTGTGGGAGCGGACGGCGGCCCCTGGCACGACGCGGGCTGCGATGCTCGCGCTCACCGAGTGGCCGCGCCACTCAGGGCTTGCCGATGCGGCGGCCGACGCCGAGATCGGCTGGGTGGTCCGTCTCGTCTCCGAGGTGCGCTCGCTCCGCAACGAGATGAACGTGCCGGCCGGCGCCAAGATCCCGCTGGTCATCGTCGCCGCCGACGAAGCCACGCGCGCCCGCGCCGTCGATCACGAGGACACCATCAAGCGGCTCGCCCGCCTCGACGCCATCCTGTTCGAGCTAGCGGCGCCCAAGGGCGCGGCACTGATCGTCGCCGGCGAGACGACGGCGGCACTGCCGCTCGCCGGCGTCATCGACCTCGCGGCCGAGAAAGCGCGGCTCGAGAAGGAGATCGCCAAGGCGCGCGCGGAGATCGCCAAGGTCGACGGCAAGCTCTCCAACGCCGCCTTCATGGCCAAGGCGCCGGAGGACGTCGTCGAGGAGAACCGCGAGCGCAAGGCGGTCTTCGAGGGCCAGATCGCGCGCTTCGCCGTGGCGTTGAAACGGCTGGAGGGGGCCGGCTAGGGGCGGGCCTTGGCCAGCGCCTGCCAGGCCTCGTCGAACCGGTCGAGGTGGATCTCGGCGCCGCGGTCCTCGCCGGGGAAGCTCACCACCATGTTGCGGTGGCGGCGCATCTGGCGGATGAGCCCGACCGTGATGTCGTCGGGCTGAAGGACGAAGCGGCGACTGGTCGCCTCGTAAATTCCTTCGATTGGGCCTTCGGTGATGAGTTCGCCGTCCATGTAGACGCCGAATTTGCCGCGGCGTGGCAGCCCGCTCCGCTCGATGATGATGCGCGCGTTCTCTCCCTCCTGTCTTTCGATGCGCAGGCTGACGCGCCGCTGCGTGCCGACGGCGATCTGTGTCAGGGCGCAGGGCGCGCCGCATGTCAGGCGCCAAGCGCCGAAGGTCGTCACGGCTGCCGGCGCTTCCAGTGCACTCGCCTCCTTCAGGTAGCGTGCCGACACAAAGCCGCTCTTGCCCGCAAACTCCACGCGGCACCAGTGACCGCGGGCCTGCCGCTTGCGCTCGTCTTCGCTCATCGCGAGCCATTGCTGGAAAGTTGGCGCCCCTCTGCAGCCGAGATTTTTCAGGCCTCTCGCGTTGGCAGGTATCCGGGCGATGGTACGGCTGCGCGCGCTCGGCCTGTCGTGCATATGGAGCGTGTCGTCGGCACGCACGCCGGTGACATCGAAGGCGTCGGGGCCGCTGGCCTCGGCGAGCGCCGATGCGCCGATGGCGGTTGCCGTGAGGATTGCGACGCACGGTGTCAGGATCGCGCGGAAACGATGCGCAGAGATCATGGCGGAAACCCCGATGCTCAGTTCAATAACGAAGCGTCGCACGACGACAGGGCCATCGCAACGGGCGGCAGGACCAGAGGGCGACGAAGGCTTCCTGTACAGGTGGTCAACATGCGCCGCATCCGACGTACGGATCGGGCGGATGTCGACAGTGGTGGGCACTGCTTCGGGCTGACTCACACCTGTACCGCGCCGACCGTCAGGCCGCCGCAGACGTAGAGTGCCTGACCGGTGGTGAAGCCGGCGGCGGCATCGAGGAAGTATGCGACGGCGTGGGCGATCTCCTCCGGTCGGCCGAAGCGGCCGACCGGCACCTGGCCCGTCAGTGATGCACGGGCGGGCGAGCCCTCCGGATATCCGATGCGGATCATGTCGGTCTCGATGGGGCCCGGCGCGACGAGATTGCAGGTGATGCCGGCACGCGCCGTCTCGAGTGCGATCGTGCGCGTCATCGACAGCAGGCCGCCCTTGGTCGCGGCGTAAATGCCGCGGCCTTCCTTGCCGAGCGCGGCACGCGAGCCGATGTTGACGATGCGGCCGAAGCCGGCCTCACGCATGACCGGCACGACGGCCTGCATGGCCTGGAAGGCGGCGCGCAGATTGACGGCCATCATCGCCTCGAAGTCGGCGAGCGAGGCCTCGGCGAGCGGCTTGTTGATGGCAATGCCGGCGTTGTTGACGAGGTGCAGCGGCCGATAGGCCCCGACGATCTCAGCGAGTGCGCCGGCGGTCGCCTTCGCGTCGGAAAGATCGGCGGCGACGAACGTGCCGGCGAAGCCTTCGGGTTTCTTGCGGGCAAGGCCGATGACATGGTGACCGCGGCGCGTCAGGTCGGCCGCGATCTCGGCGCCGATGCCACGGCTCGCGCCGGTGACGAGGGTGACGGGGCGAACGTCTGTCGTGCTGGTCATGGCGTGCTCGCTTTCCTCAGAGATCGGAGATGCGCAGGCCGGGGGCAATGTGCTCGACGGCGGTGACTACGTCGACGACGACGGGGCCGTCATGGGCAATGGCCTCGGCCACCACGCGGTCGACTTCGTCGAGGGTGCGGATGGTGAGGCCCTTGGCACCGAAGCTCTCTGCCCAACGGGCGAAGTCGGGGTTCTTGAGCTCTGTTCCGACGACGCGGCCCTTGTAGGCGCGCTCCTGGTGAAGGCGGATGGTGCCGTAGCTCGAATTGTTCGAGATGAAAATCTTCACCGGAACCCCGTGACGCACGGCGGTGGCGAGTTCGGATCCGGTCATCAGCGCGCCGCCGTCGCCGAGGAATGTGACGATCTGGCGGCCCTTCAGGCGCATGCCGGCTGCAATGGCCGCCGGCATGCCGATGCCCATCGCGCCACCAACCGCGCCGATCATGAGTTGACGGCCGTTGAAGGCCCAGTGCCGATGCAGCCAGCCGGAGAAATTGCCGGCGTCCGTGATGAACACCGCATCCTCCGCGATACGGCCGGCGAACGCCGCAACGACAGCGCCCATGTCGAGCAGGCCGTCGGCGGGGGGCTTCCAGGCACGGGCGGCCTTCCAGGGCGCCGACAGGCGCTCGATCCATTGCGCCCGCGACGGCGCGCCGGTCGGCCGGCCGGTTCCGGCCAGCGCGAGCAGGAATGCGGTGGGGTCGGCGGCGACAGCGATGGTCGGGCGGACGTTGCGTCCGAGGTGGCGGGCGTCGGCGTGCACGTGCACCAGCGGCTGGATGGGGTCAGGTGCCTTAGGGAACGTGTAGCCTTGAGTCGTCACCTCGGTCAGCCGCGTGCCGACGGCGATGACGAGGTCGCTCTCGGCGTAGAGGGCGACCAGCGGCTTCGGGATCTTGAAGCCGAGGTGGCCGGCGTAATTCGGATGCGCGTTGGGGAAGATCTCCTGGCGCTTGAACGTCAGGGCCACGGGCAGATCGAGTGCCTCCGATGCAGCACGCAACGCGAGGCGACCTTTGGGATGTGCGAGCGCGCCGCCGGCAAGCACGAGGGGGCGTTCGGCCCTGGCCAGCAGGCTCACCACGTCGCTGACCTGCTCGGGCGCCGGCGGCGCGCCCCGCGGCACAGGGAATGGCCGCATCGGCTCTGCGCCCGTCTCGTCCTCGAGCATATCTTCCGGCAGTACGATAACGACCGGACCCGGGGTTGGTGTCTCGGCGACGAGGAAGGCGCGCGCGATCACCTCGGGAAGCCGCGCGGCGTCATCGACGGTCACGACGAGCTTGGCGAAGCCGCCGAACATCTGCGCGTAGTCGACCTCCTGGAACGCGCCGCGGCCGAGTTCGTGGCGCGGTACCTGACCGATGAACAGGATCAGCGGCACGGCGTCCTGCTCGGCGACATGCACCGCGATCGAAGCGTTGGTGGCACCAGGGCCGCGGCTGCAGAAGGCGATGCCGGCGCGCCCCGTCAGCTTGGCGTCGGCGACCGCCATGAAACCGGCGCCGCCCTCGTGCCGGCAGACGACCGTCTCCACGTCATTGCGCATGTAGAGCGCGTCGAGCACGGCGAGGTAGCTCTCGCCCGGCACGCAGAAGGCACGGTCCGCCCCGTGCGCGGTAAGGCAGTCGACGAGCAGATCGGCGGCGCGGCTGGGCATCGGCAAGACTCCTCGGGAGACTAGAGATTGCGGCCGCAATCGACGACAATCGTCTGGGCTGTCACCGCCTGCTGAGCGGCGAGGAACACCATCGCGTCGGCGATGTCCTCCGGCCGTACCATGCGGCGGAGCGCGGTGTTCGCGATCGATTTCTCCTTGCGCTCGGCTGGCCAGGGCTTTGTCCACGGCGTGTCGGTGAGGCCCGGTGCGACGGCGTTGACGCGGATGTCGGGAGCGAGCGCCTTGGCGAGATTTCGTGTCAGGTTGACGAGGCCTGCCTTAGAGGCCGCATAGGCGATCGACGAGGCCTGGCCGCCGAGACCAGCGATCGAGGCGGTATTGACGATGCACCCTTTCGTGGCCCTGAGCGCAGGGGCCGCTTGCTTGGCGCAGCGGAACGGGCCGATCAGATTGGTGGACAGGATCTTCTGCCATTTCGCCTCGTCCATCGCCTCGAAGTCGTCGAGCGGGATCGGCTCGATGGTGGCCGGCGTGCCGGCGTTGTTGATCAGGATGTCGAGGCCACCGAGCGCCGTGATCGCGTTGGCCACCATGCGTGCCGCGTCGGCTGAGTCCGACACGTCACCCGCCGCCGCAACCGCCTGGCCGCCGGCCGCGTTGATGGCGGCGATGGTCTCGGCCGCGCGCGCCTCGTCGCCGGCGAGGTGATTGACGGCCACGACGGCTCCGCAGCGCGCGAGCGCCTCGGACGTGGCGCGGCCGATGCCGGACGCGCCGCCGGTGACAAGCGCCCGCTTGCCGGTGAGGTCAGCGCTGATCATCGCTTCACCCCGAAGATGTCGCGCGCCTCCGAAGGCGAGGCAATGCTCTCGCCGAGCATCTCAATGATCTTCACGGCCTTGGCGACCAGCGCCGCATTCGAGGGGGCAAGCTCGCCGCGCGAGAGATAGAGGTTGTCCTCCAGGCCGACGCGCACATGACCGCCTGCGATCACCGCCTGCGCCACCATCGGGAACTGGAAGCGGCCGATGCCGAAGGCGCTCCAGTTGGCACCCTGGGGCAGCGAGTTGCGCATCAGGATGACACTTTCCGGCGTGGCGGGTGCGCCGTACGAGATGCCGAGGCAGAGCTGGAACATCGGCGGGGCGGCGATCAGGCCGTCGGCGATCAGCTTCTTCGCCAGTTCGATGTGGCCGAGGTCGAATACCTCGAGCTCCGGCTTGACGCCAGCCGACCTGATGCGCTCGGCCATGACAGCGAGATGGGCCGGAGTGTTGACGAACACCGACGGGCCGAAATTCATCGAGGCAACGTCGAGCGTGCAGATTGGCGGGCGGATCTTCTCGATGTGGGCGACGCGGGTCTCGGGCGCCTCCATCGAGGTGCCTGGACCGCCGATCTTCGGGTTCTTCGCGTCCGGCACGAAGCGCGCGCCGGGGCCTGTCGTGATGTTGAGCACGACACCGGAATTCTTCGCGCGGATACGCTCGACCACCTCCTCGTAGAGATGATGCTCCATCGACGGTTGTGCCGTCTTCGGGTCGCGCACGTGGATGTGGACGATGGCGGCCCCTGCTTCGGCTGCCTCGAGGGCGGACGTGGCGATCTCGGCCGGTGTGACGGGCACGGCGTTGTTCTTCTCGCGCGGCGCGGCCGAGCCGGTCAGCGCACAGGTGACGACGACTTTGCGGGACACGTCCTCGGGCTCCTTGAGGTTCTCGGTTGTTGCGGCCCGACGGGCCGATGGTGCGAGATTAGGCGAGTGGCGACGGACGGGGCAATGGCAGGGGACGCCTTGGAGCCATGCAGGCGTTCGGCTAAGGTCGGCGTCGAAGGGCGGCAGGACGACCGCCCGCCGTCGTCAACCAGGAGAGGAACGCCATGCAGCATCACTGGCCCAAGCGCCACGCCTACGCCTTCACCATCGCGATTGCCGCCTTTGCGGGCGCGGGGCTCGCGCAGGCTGCCGACACGAAGCTGCCAAATCCGCTGTCCTGGACGGCCTATGGCGTCGGATCGTCCGGCTACAACCAGTCGGTCGCCATCGGCAAGGCGTTGAAGGACTCGCTCGGCGTCGACCTGCGCGTGCTGCCTGGCAAGAACGATGTTTCGCGCACGCTTCCGCTCAAGGCCGGCAAGGTGGAGTTCTCGGCCACCGGCGTTGGCGCCAGCTTCATGGCGCAGGAGGGCGTTTTCGATTTTGCACGAAAGTCGTGGGGGCCGCAGGAACTGCGCATCCTGATGCTCGCCAGCTCGGACGCGAACCTGTCGGTCGGCGTCGCCGCCGACCTCGGCATCAAGGAGATCAAGGATCTCAAGGGCAAGCGCGTCGCCTGGGTGGTCGGCTCACCGTCGCTCAATCAGAACGTCGAAGCGATCCTGGCGTTTGGCGGACTGACCTGGGCCGATGTGAAAAAGGTGGAATTCCCCGGTTTCGGCCAGTCATGGGACGGCATCAAGAACAACCAGGTCGATGCCGCCTTCGCGCAGACCGCATCGGGTAAGGCCTACGAGGTCGCCAATTCCCCGCGTGGCCTTTATTGGCCGCCGTTGCCGCACGACGACAAGGCAGCCTGGGCGCGTCTGAAGGCGATCGCGCCGTTCTTCCAGCCGAACGTCGGCACGGTCGGCGCCAACATGTCGAAGGAAAAGCCTCACATCGGCCCATCATACCCTTACCCGGTGCTCATGACGTACGCCTCGCAGAAGGACGACATCGTGCACGCGATGACCAAGGCGATGGTCGAGCTGTTCCCCAAGTACAAGGACGCGTCGCCGGGCATCAACGGTTGGGCCCTCGAGAAGCAGGACTTCGCGTGGCTGGTGCCCTATCACCCGGGCGCGGTCGCCTACTTCAAGTCGATCGGCAAGTGGACGCCCGCCGCCGAAGCCAACAACCAGAAGCTCATCAAGCGCCAGCAGGTGCTGAAGGCCGCCTGGGCGGACGTCAACAAGAAGAACATCGCTGACGAGCAGGCGTTCATCGCCGAGTGGATGAAGATCCGGTCGGAGAAGCTGAAGGCGGCCGGCTTCGAGCCGATCTTCAAGTGATCGTCGTTCCGGCCTGCGCGTGAGGTGCCGGCCGGAGGCATTGCCGCGGCAGGGAACCGACGGCCGTTTGTCGTCGTATTCGTGTGGTCTGAAGACGAGGCGCTTTTCACCGACGCGAATCCCTGCCAACGCATCGCCATGTCCAGGAAGGTCGCAGGCCCCGAGATCGAGCGCGTCGTCGAGCTGCTGGCGCGCCTGCCGGGGCTCGGCCGCCGCTCGGCGCGCAAGGCGGCGCTCACGCTGGTCAAGCGCCGCGAGGACCTGCTCGTGCCGCTTGCCGATGCGTTGAAGGTGGCGGCAGAGCGTCTCGTCACCTGTCCCGAGTGTGGAAACATCGACACCGTCGCGCCGTGCTCGATCTGCCAGGACCTCCGCCGCGATCGCTCGCTGATCGTCGTCGTCGAGGAGGTCGGCGATCTCTGGGCGCTCGAGCGCGCCGGAGTCGTCAACGCTGTCTATCACGTACTCGGCGGGCACCTCTCGCCGCTCGACGGTATTGGGCCGGAGCGGCTCAACATCCCGCGGCTCGTCGAGCGCGCCGCGCGGCCGGAGGTGCGCGAGGTGTTGCTCGCACTCAACGTTACGGTCGAGGGCCAGTCGACGGCGCACTATCTCTCCGATGCATTGGCAGGCGCGGACGTCACGCTGTCGAGCCTCGCGCAGGGTGTTCCGGTCGGTGGTGAGCTCGACTATCTGGACGAGGGGACCCTTTCGGCGGCGATCAAGGCCCGCCGACGTGTCTGAGCGCGTTGCACGGGCGGGCGCCATCGGGCGGCCGCCCGCCAAGTTCGTCACGGGCTCGATCCTCCGCCATATCCTGGTGATGACCGGCACTGGTGCCGTCGGCCTGATGGCGATATTCGTCGGCGACCTCGCCAACATCGTCTTCCTGTCGATGTTGAACGACGTCGAGGTGGTGGCCGCAGTCGGATTCGCGTCGTCGCTGGTTTTCCTCGCGGTGGCAGCCGGCATCGGGCTCTCGATTGCGGTAACCGCCTCGGTGGCGCCGGCGATCGGAGCGGGGCGCCGCACCGATGCGCGCCGGCTGGCGACCCACGGCCTCATCTTCTCGCTCACCGTGGCGACGATCCTGGCCATCGTCATCCTGGCGTTGCTGCCGACGCTGTTGACGCTGCTCGGCGCGACAGGGCGCACGCATGCACTTGCGGTCGGTTACGGCCGCATGGTGATCGCGGCCATGCCGTTCCTCGCCATTGCCATGTCTTGCGCCGCGATCCTGCGCTCCCTCGGAGATGCGACGCGCGCCATGCACATCACGCTCTCCGGCGCGATCGTGGCGGTCGTGCTCGATCCACTGCTGATCTTCGGGGCGGGCCTCGGTCTCGATGGTGCGGCGCTTGCGACGATTGCAGCGCGGCTCATGGCGGCGAGTGTGGGACTCTACGGTGCATTACGCGTCCACGATGCGCTCGGCCCGGTGGATTGGGAACGGCTCGGTGCCGACACGGCGGCAATCTTCGCGGTGGCACTACCCGCCGTGGTGACCAATCTCGCCACGCCGTTCGCCAACGCCTGGATGACAGCCGCGATGTCCTCGCACGGCAACGATGCGGTGGCCGGATGGACGGTGATCGGTCGGCTTTACCCCGTCGCGTTCGGCGCGATCTTCGCGCTGTCGGGCTCGATAGGTCCGATCATCGGGCAGAACTTCGGCGCGCGAGACGGTGCGCGACTGGAGGAGACGCTGGTCAAGGCCGTTGCGGTGACGGCCGCATTCACGCTCGTTGCGTGGCTCCTGCTGGCGCTTGCCGCCGACGGCATCGTGACGCTGTTCGACGCCAGAGGCGAGGCCGCGGAGCTGATCCTGGTGTTCTGCCGGCTGGTGGCGCCGCTGTTCTTCTTCCTCGGTCTGCTCTTCGTTTCGAATGCAGCATTCAACACGCTCGGTAGGCCGCGGCTCGCGGCTGCTCTCAACTGGGGGCGGGCCACGCTTGGCACGGTGCCGCTGGTGTGGCTCGGTGGCGCGGTGGCCGGGGCAGCAGGTGCGCTCGCCGGCTTCATGGCGAGCGGCATAGTTTTCGGCGTCATCGCCGTTTTTCTCTGCCTGAGGCTCGTCAGGGCGCTTGCCGCCGATTGGCGCGCGCACACCGATTGTTGAGCAGGCTGCCTGCCGTGCGGGCTGGAACAGCGACGGGTCCCGTGCTTTGATCGCGGCGGTTGGACGACACCGGAGCCAAGATATGGTGTTCTCGCGTGCCGCGCGCCTCATAGGTGCGACCATCTTTTCGTCTCTCGCCGCTGGCAGCGCGCTTGCTCAATCGCCGGTCCCGGCGCCGAAGCCGAAGCCGGCGCCCGACCGATGCCTCGCGCTGTCCGAGGCGCCGGGAGTGGCCCCGCGCGTGATGCAGGCGGCGGTGCGGCTGGCGCAGGCGACCTCTGTCACGGGCGGCCTGAAGCCGGGTGAGGCGCGGTTGACCTATATCGGCCACTCGACCTTCCTCATCGAGAGCGCCAAGGGCGTCACCATCTCGACCGATTACAACGACATCTATCGTGCGCCACTGACCCCCGACATTGCGACGATGAACCTCGCGCACGAGACGCATCACTCTTACGTCCCGCAGGCTGGCATCAAACACATCCTGCGCGGCTGGAATCCGTCCGGGGGAGCTGCAATCCACGATCTCAGCCACGAGGACGTGCGAGTGAGGAACATTCCGACCAATATTCGCACCTGGTCGGGCGACGACAGCGGCGGGCGCTTCGGCAACTCGATCTTCATTTTCGAACTCGCCGGCCTCTGCATTGCCCACCTCGGCCACCTGCACCACACGCTGACGGTGCAGCACCTTGCCCAGATCGGACAGATGGACGTCGTCCTGGTGCCGGTCGACGGCTCCTACACGCTCGACGTGCCCGGCATGATGGAAGTTCTGAAAGCGCTGAAGGCGCCGCTGATCGTGCCGATGCACTACTTCTCGCGGTTCACGCTGGAGCGCTTCCTGTCCGAGGCGCGAAAGGTGTTTGAGGTCGTCGAGAGCCCGGTGCCGACGACCGTCCTGTCGCGCGCCAACCTGCCGGCCCGCCAGCGGGTGCTGGTGCTGCCTGGGGGATGAGCGTCGGCAGGCGGCGACGCCTACCAGCGTATGTCGCCCGAGTAGTACGGCACGCGGATGCGCACGCGCCGGCGCTCGGTATCTACATCAACCGCAGTATGGGGTGCTCGCACGCGGACCTTGGTACGGCCTGCCTCGTCGGTTTCGACTCGCGTCGTCGGTGCCTCGACGACCGTCTTGCCGTCGTGACGCGTGACGACTTCGCTGTCGGGACGGGTGACGCTCGACTTGCCCTCCGCGCGGGGCGCCGGCTTCTCGGCTGAGACCGTCTGGGTAAGTACCAGCAATCCGGCGCTAGCGACCAGCAGCGTGAGGCCGCGGTTCGGGGCTCTGATCATGAAAAAGCTCCTTGTCCAAGCTTGGCCGGTCGTCGGATGGCCGCAGTTGCCTAGAGACATGGGGCGCGGTGGTTGTCGTGGCAAGTCCGAGCCTGTCCTCGAGCCCGCGCAGCGGTCGATCGGCGGGGTGATCGGCCGTGCATTGACTTCCGTTCGTGCGTCACCCATAAGATGCGCTCTCGCGCCGGCAGCCGCTGTGCGCGCACGAACTGCTGCCTCAGGCTTCACCGGCTTTCACGCCGAGGGCTGGCGCGGGTGGCGTCCTTGCAGACGCTCCGGCCGGTCTCGAGAAGACCGCGTATTCAGGTGCAGATCGCCTGTAGTCGCGGCGCCGACGGGCGCGAAGAACGAGGAATATCAAAAATGTACGCAGTCATCAGGACCGGCGGCAAGCAATACCGCGTCGCCAAGGACGATACGCTTGAGATCGAGCGGCTTGCCGGAGAGGCCGGCGGCACCATCGAGTTCACCGATGTGTTGATGGTGGGCGAGGGCACTGCCGTGAAGGTCGGCGCGCCGACGGTTGCCGGCGCCAAGGTGGTGGCCGAGCTCGTGGAGCAGACACGCGGTCCCAAGCTGATCGCCTTCAAGAAGCGCCGCCGCAAGAATTCGCGCCGCAAGATCGGCCATCGCCAGGATCTGACCAAGGTCCGCATCACCGACATCATCGGCGCCTGAGTCGCCTCGGCGCCGTCCCGACATCGAGAAGGATCACCCCCCATGGCACAGAAAAAAGCTGGCGGCTCGACGCGCAACGGCCGCGACTCCGAGTCGAAGCGCCTCGGCATCAAGCGTTTCGGCGGCGAGCACGTCGTTCCTGGTAATATTCTTTGCCGCCAGCGCGGCACCAAGTGGCATCCCGGCCAGAACGTCGGCATGGGCACCGACCACACGATTTTCGCGGTCGTCGAAGGCCGTGTGCAGTTCGATACCAAGCGCAATGGTCGCACCTACATCTCCGTCGCCCCGCTCAAGGCGGAGGCCGCGGAGTAGAGCCGGAGGGCTCATCTCCGACACGGTCGCATCGCGCGAGGGGAGGTGGCCCACCACCTCCCCTCGATACGTTTGCGAGAGGCGAACATGCTGCCGGAGATAACGCGGACGGACGTGTTCCGACTGGAGACGAAGCGGCTGTGGTTGCGCTGGGCGGAGCGGCGCGACGAGGCGGAGATTTCCGACTTCGCCGGGCTCGAGGAGGTAGCGACGATGACCGCGTCGTGGCCGTTTCCGCTGCCACCGGGAGAGGTCGTACGCCGTATCGACTGGATGCGACAGAGCAACAGCGATGGGCGTGGGCTCGCGTTCGTGATCGAGCGGAAGCCGGCGTCCGGCCGGGTCATCGGGCTGATCGGAGGGCGCCCGGTCGCGGATGCTGTCGAGGAGCACGGCGTCGGCTATATGCTGGCTCCTGGGCACTGGGGCCAGGGCCTGATGAGCGAAGCACTTGGAGCTTACCGCGACGCGATCTTCCGTCTGACCGCAGCGGATCGGCTGGTGGCCTATGCCCGCACGGTCAATCCGGCCTCGCGACGGGTGCTCGAGAAGGCCGGCTTTCGACATGTCGCGACCACGACGATGGACATGCCGGCGCGCGGAGCCGCCATCCCGGTCGACAGGTTGGAGCTGGAGCGCGCGCTGAGTCGCCAGTGAGAGCGAGGACCAGATGACGTCGATCGAAACACCTCGCCTCCTTCTTCGCCGGCTGGTGCCGGGGGACGCGCGGGCTATTGCCCGCCACCTCGGCAATTGGGACGTGGCGCGGATGCTGGCGCTGCCACCGTGGCCGTATCGCCTTGCCGATGCGCAGGACTTCGTCGGGCGGATGGAGCGGCGGCCTCAAGAAGATCCGGCGCTGACGCTCGCGATCACACCGCGTCCCCCGACCGGCGACGCTGGCGAGGTGATCGGCGTGGTCGATCTTGCCGCGGCCGGCAGTCGGCCGATCCTCGGCTACTGGCTCGGCCAGCCGTGGTGGGGCCAAGGATTGATGACCGAAGCAGTCGCCACGTTGGTCGCATACGCCTTTGCGACACGATCGCTGGAGACCATCTACAGCGGCGTATTCCACGACAATCCAGCCTCGCTCGCCGTGCAGAGGAAGCTCGGCTTCGTCGTCACCGGCGAGAGCGTGGTGCGCTGTGCTCCGCGCAACCTTGACGTCCGCCATATCGACACCGCGCTGACACGTGCGGCATTCGTCGCCGCAACCGCCGGAACCCCCACACCATGAAATTCCTCGACCAGGCCAAGATCTACGTGAAATCCGGCGATGGCGGTAACGGCTGCCTGTCGTTCCGGCGCGAGAAATTCATCGAGTTCGGCGGTCCGGACGGAGGCGACGGCGGCAAGGGCGGCGACGTCTGGATCGAGTGCGTCGAGAACCTCAACACGCTGATCGACTACCGCTATCAACAACACTTCAAGGCCCGCAACGGCACGCCCGGCATGGGTCGCAACCGTGCCGGCGCCAACGGCGAGGACTGCATCATCAAGGTGCCGCCGGGCACGCAGGTGTTCGACGAGGCGGGTGAGACGCTTATCGCCGATCTCACCAGCCCGGGTGAGCGCGTGCTGATCGCCAGGGGCGGCAACGGCGGCTTCGGCAACGCGCACTTCAAATCGGCGACCAATCAGGCACCGCGACGCACCAATCCCGGATTGGCGGGTGAGGAATTGACCATCTGGCTCGTGCTGAAGCTTATCGCGGATGCCGGGCTCGTGGGGCTGCCGAATGCGGGCAAATCCACGTTTCTCGCGACCGTGTCGGCCGCCAAGCCGAAGATCGCGGACTATCCCTTCACAACACTGCACCCGAACCTCGGCGTGGTGCGGGCGGGCGACGTCGATTTCGTGCTCGCCGACATCCCGGGACTGATCGAGGGGGCCTCCGAAGGGGCGGGGCTCGGCACGCGGTTCCTAGGACACATCGAGCGCTGCCGGGTGCTCCTGCATCTCGTCGACGTGAACGCGGAGGACGTTGCGGGCGACTACCGGACGGTCAGGCGCGAACTCAAGGCGCACGATCCCGAACTCGCGGCCAAGAAGGAGATCGTCGCGCTCTCGAAATGCGATACCGTCGATGCCGCCACGCTCGAGGCGCGCGCTGAGGCGCTGCGCAAAGCGGCGCGCAAGAAGCCCCTCGTCATCTCGGCGGCGACCGGCCTCGGCGTCCGGGAGGCGCTGTTCTCGCTCACTCGGGAGATCACGCGGGCGGACGCGGCGGAGACTGACAAGCGCGAGCCGGCAAAACCCTGGACGCCCTGACCCGGCGGCGCCGGGCCGGCCCATAAGCGATCGGTTCCTCGCGGAACAGCAGGCCGCCGTAGACGTCTCTACAACCCGCTCGGTCACCGGACAGCCGGTGGCGGAAACCTCGCAAAGAAGGAGCGGGATCATGAGACGGCTATCTGATACGTACGTGGCGGACGAGCAGGTGCTCGCTGCAGAATCGACACTGCAGGACCTCTTGCGCCGCTTCGGTCAGGCGATCATGCAACGGTTCGAATTGATCGCCCAGGCGCGGACACGCCGCCTCGCAGCGGCCGAGTTGCGGCGGCTGGACGACCGGATGCTGGCTGATATCGGGCTGACGCGCAGCGAGATCGACTCGGTGCTCGACGATGCATCGGGGGAGCGGCGCAGAAGCATCGCGACCCGGCGGTGACGGTAGGCTAGACACTGCATCGGCCGGCGATGGCAGGAACATCGCCGGCCGCGTCGGCTCAGAAGCAAGCTCGGGAGCAGATCCCATGCGCCTTGTCATCGCCGCCATCGGTCGCCTCAAGGACGAAGCCGAGCGCACACTCTACGATCGCTACACGCGACGGCTGGCGACCGCCGGCAAGGCGCTGGCGATCGGTCCCGTCGAGACGATCGAGCTTGCCGAGGGCCGCCAGCCGCAGCCCCAATCGCGAAGACAGGACGAGGCCACTCGCCTGTTGGCGAAGGTCGCGGACGCAGGACTGGTCGTAGCGCTCGAAGAGAGCGGCAGGACAATGTCGTCGGAAACATTCGCCCGTTGGCTTGCACGTGTGCGCGACGAGGGAACGGAAAGTGTCGCGTTCGTGCTCGGCGGTCCCGACGGTCAGGGCGAGGCAGTGGGCGCGACGGCACGGCTCGCGCTGTCGCTCGGGGCGATGACGCTGCCGCACGGGCTCGCCCGCGTGATCGTCGCCGAGCAACTCTATCGCGCCGCGACCATTCTTTCCGGGCATCCCTATCATCGTGCGTGAGACGGTCGGTCGCGGCAGCGCCGGGGCTCTGGCCACGCGCCCGAACCGTGCGATAAATGTCACGTCCGGCCCGAAGGGCCGAGAGGGACGAGGCGCCAAAGCCCGCATGAACGAATACCTGACGACCAAGGAACTGGCCGAGCTGCTGCGCATCAAGGAGCGCAAGGTCTATGACCTGGCGGCCTCGGGCGAGGTGCCGGTGTCGCGTGCGATGGGCAAGCTGCTGTTTCCGCGCGCCGAAGTGCTGGCGTGGCTGAAGCATAATTCGAGCGGTCTCGTCGGGGCGACGGCCGTCGTCGCCGAGCGCAAGCCGGTGTTTCTCGGCAGCCACGACCCGCTGCTCGACTGGGCGCTCAGGGAAAGCCGTGCAGGGCTGGCGACCTATTTCGACGGCAGCCTCGACGGCCTCGAGCGTTTCGCGGCATCGGAAGGCATCGCGACCGGACTGCACGTGCTCGATGGGGCGACGACATCTTGGAACGTGCCGCTCGTCGCCGAGAGATTCCAGGGGGAGCAGGTCGTGCTCGTCGAGTGGGCCAAGCGCGAGCGCGGGCTGATTGTGCAGCCACGGCACGCCAAGCGGGTCTCCGGCCTCGACGACATCCCGGGCCTGACGCTGGTGCCGCGTCAGCGCGAGGCGGGCAGCCAGCAGATCCTCGATCATCTGCTGACCAAGGCCGGGATCGATCGTGCGCGTATGTCCATCGTGCCGGCGGTGCGATCCGAAAGCGATGCGGCGCTCGCAGTGCTCGAGGGCCGTGCCGATGTCGCATTCGGCCTCGAGGCGCTGGCCAGCCAGCTGCGCCTTGCGTTCGTGCCGGTGATCCAGGAGCGCTTCGACCTGCTGGTCGACCGGCGCCACTGGTTCGAGCCGCCGATGCAGGCGCTCGTGCAATTCTGCCAGCGCGACCGCTTCCGGACGCGGGCGAGCGAGCTCAAGGGTTACGACACGAGCGGGCTCGGTACGGTCTGGTTCAACGGCGCCTGAACTGCTCGGAGGTGAAATGGTCGACTGGGACAAGCGATATCTCAAGCGCGACGGCCCGCTCTACGGCGACGCGCCGAACGAGTACGTGCGCGAGATACTGGCGCGATCGGATTTCGCAGCGCGTTCGGCATTGATGCTGGCCGACGGCGATGGTCGTAACGGGCGCTTCCTCGCCAAGGAGGGGCTTGCCGTGACGGCGGTGGATCTCTCCGAGGTCGCAACCGAACGGGCGACCGCCGCCGATCGCGTCGCCGGCGTGACGGTCGAGCGCATCAAGGCGGATCTCGGAGCATGGCAACCGCCGGCCGGAAAGCTCTACGAGTCGGTATTCCTCATCTACCTGCATTGCGATCCGCCGACGTTCGACCGCGCGCTGAAATGTGCGATGGCCTGCCTTACACCTCGAGGCTGGCTGGTGATGGAAGGCTTTGGTCCACGCCATGAACGGCGTAATGGGATGGGGCCCTCCGATCCGGCTTTCGCCTACCATATCGACGAGATGCTCAACGCGGCGGACGGTTATGAGGTCGTCGAGGCGCTCGAAGGCCGCGTGCTGCTCGCCGAAGGCGAGGGTCATCGGGGAGAAGGGCGCGTGGCTCGGCTCGCCCTGCGGCGGCCGGCCTGACCTTCGTCAGCGCGAATGACCGTTGGAACTGCAGAGAATAAATTGAAAACCGGGAGAAAAATTTTAGATTAACCCGCGGTCTGTTATGAAACGCTTCGGTTGATTTTCGTTCGCAGCGATCTGCTCGTATTTTGGAGGGCCCGCCATGGCCAAGATGCCGACGCCGCAATTCCCGAAGCTGCCGGCGATGCCACAGTTGCCGCAGACGCCATCGTTCCGGTTCGGCGGCATCTTCGCGCTGATCGTCGGCCTTGTCGCGCTGTCGATCATATGGATGGGCATCTATCGCATCGACGCTGGCCATGTGGGTATCGTCAAGCGCTTCGGCAACGTCATCGACGTGGTCGATCCGGGTCTACACCTGAAGATACCCTACGCCGATACGGTAGAGGAGATGGAGGTGCGCGAGCGTGCCTTCACAATCAAGCTCGATGCTGCATCCCAGGATCCGCTGGAGCTGCCGATCACGGTGACGGTCAATTGGCTCGTCAAGCGCAACAACGTGAAGGATCTGTATGTGCAGTTCGGCTCGCTCGCCCAATTCGAGCAGCGGATCATCCAGCCGCGCCTCAACGATGCGGTGAAAGGCACCACCAGTGGCTATACCGTCAACGATCTGCTGCGCAAGCGCACCGAGTACCGCGACCGCTCGCAGCAGGCGTTCGCCGCCCGCATGCCCGACGACATCCAGATCACGGGCTTCTCGGTGGTCAACATCGGATTCCCGCCGGAGTACACCAAGGCGATCCGCGACAAGCAGGTGGCACGCGAGCAGGCGGAGACCGAGCGCTTCGTGCTCGAGCGCCAGAAGCTGACGACGACGCAGGTGACACAGACCGCGATGGCGCAGCGCGACGCGGACAAGGCGCGCGCCGATGGACGCGCCTACGAGATCAAGGTGCAGGGCGAAGCGCAGGCGGAGGCGGTGCGCATCCTCGGCGAGGCGCTGGCCAAGAATCCACTCGTCGTCGAGTATCGGAAGATCGAGAGGTGGGGTGGCGTGTTTCCCTCGACCTTCATGGGCGGTGATGCCGGCGCCAGCACGCTTTGGTCGCTGCCGGGCGGGCGCACGCCGTCGGTGCAGGCGGGTCGGCCGGCGCAGTGACGTCGGTGCGGCGGGTCGTCGCCGCTTGACCCGGAGGAAGCACGCGCCCTATCGTTCGCCCGACTCGGGGCACGTCCAATCATGCCAGCGGCCACCCGGCCGCGACGCGACCTGCCGGGCCGGGGTCGAGATGTCATGGACAGTACTTTGAGCGGCGGCACCCCGCACCGGTCGCCGGTTTCCCATTACTGGCGCCTGTTCATACCGAAACTCGTGATCGCGCTGCGCGAGGGCTATGGTGCCGAACGCTTCCAGCGCGATGCGATAGCCGGCATCACCGTTGCCATCCTGGCGCTTCCCCTTTCCATGGCTATCGCCATCGGCGCCGGGATGACGCCGGACAAAGGGCTCGTCACGTCGGTCGTCGCCGGCTTACTCATCTCGGCGCTCGGCGGCAGCCGCTTCCAGATCGGCGGGCCGGCGGCGGCTTTCATCGTCGTCATCGCGCATATCGTGCACGACCATGGCACCGCCGGACTGATGACGGCGACATTCCTCGCCGGGCTTGTGCTCCTGATAGCCGGCTTCGCCAAGCTCGGCACTTACGTCAAGTACGTGCCGGGGCCGGTCATCATCGGCTTCACATCCGGGATCGGCGTGCTGATCCTGGTCGGACAGGTCAAGGATTTCCTCGGCCTCAGGGGCGAGCTGCCAGCCGACTTCATTCCTCGCCTCGGCGCGCTGTGGGACATCCGCGGCACGTTCAATGCTGCAGCCTTCGCCGTTGCGCTCGGCACGCTTACCGTCATACTGCTGCTCAAGCGCTACCTCCCGCGCTGGCCCGGGCTACTGATCGCCGTCGTCGGCGCCTCGGCGGTCGCTGCGTTGCTCTCCCTGCCCGTCGAGACCATCCAGACGCGGTTCGGCGGCCTGCCGACAAGCCTGCCGGCGCCGACGCTGCCCGACCTCTCCTGGTCGCGCATCACGGCGATCCTGCCGACCGCGCTCACGCTCGCCTTCCTGATCGGCGTCGAATCACTGCTGTCGGCCGTCGCCGCCGACACGATGGCCGGGACGCGCCATCGTTCCAATGTCGAGGTGGTGGCGCAGGGCGTCGCCAACATGGCCTCGCCGCTGTTCGGCGGCCTGCCGGCGACCGGCGTCATCGCCCGCACGGGCACCAACATAACAGCCGGCGCGGCAACTCCCGTTTCGGGCGTCCTGCACGCGGTATTCGTGCTTGCGTTCATGCTGCTCGCAGCCCCGCTCGCCTCGCACCTGGCACTGCCGTGCCTCGCCGCCGTGCTCGTTTCCGTTGCCTGGAGGCTGCTCGAGTGGCGGGAGGTGAAGGCTTTCCTGACGCGGGCGCCCAATGACGATCGCATCATCCTCGTGGTGACGTTGCTGCTGACCGTGCTGGTCGACCTCAACACCGCGATCGCAACGGGCGTGGTGCTCGCCGCCATGCTGTTCATGCACCGCATGGCCGAGTTGCCCGGCATCGACCTGGGCGGCCGGAGCGTCATCGACGAGGATCGCGACGACCTCGATCCGGACCGGCCGCCGACGTCGCAGATCATGAATATGGAGCTGCCCGATGCGATCCGCGTCGTGCAATTTTCAGGTCCGCTGTTCTTCGGTGCGGCAGCCAACGTCTCGGCGAAACTGACGACCCTCGAGACGTGGCCGAAGGTGCTGATCCTGCGGATGCGCGAGGTGCCGTTGATCGACGCGACGGCCATCTCGACGCTCGAAAGTCTCGCCCGGACCTGCGAGAAGCACGGCTGCCGGATCATCATGTCCGGCCTCCAGCGCCAGCCGCGCGCGGCGCTGAGCCGCTTCGGGTTCTTCCAGCACTTCAGCGTGACTGAAGCCTCGAACAGTTATGTGGCGCTGGAGAAGGCGAAGGCGCTGACGGCGCGCGGGTGATCGCGGCGGCGTCCTGCAGCGGCACGGCCGGAAAGGCTGCTTCACATGCCTCTCGACAAGAGCGCCGAGCACGGCGGCCTGCCGGACACGATCGCCGAGCGTGCGGCGCTCGCCGCCATCGTCGCGGCCGGCGCGCTGATCGGCTTCGGCGTCGTCCTCTGGGTGGCGGCGCACTGGCTGGCGATCGGCACGACAGGCCGCTTCGTGCTCGTCGGTATCGTCACGCTGGCCGCGGGCATGGTCGCGGCGCGCTCCGACCGGGCGAGACCGGCGGCAGCCTTGGTCGGCATTCTGGGCACCGGCGGCCTGCTGGCGCTCTACGGACAGACCTTCCAGACCGGCGCCGATCCCTGGCAGTTGTTTGCGCTGTGGGCAGCGCTGGCGGTTCCCTGGGCGCTCGCCGCGCGTTCGGATGCGGTGTGGGTGCTGGTGGTGATGGTGGCGGCGACCGCGCTCGGGCTGTGGCTTGCGGCCAATCTGGCGGGCCCCGGTGGTAGCCGACCGACACGTGGGGCCGACGTGCCGGTCGTGCTGGCTGGCTGGGCGATGGCCGTGCTGATCGCACTGCTCCTGTTCCCGGAGTTCGGCCTCGGTCGATGGCTCGGAAAGACACGCTGGGCGTTCCGCCTCGCCGCGGTGGCTGCCGTGCCGCTGGTCGCCACCTACGCGATGCCGGACGTCGGCGGCCGGGGCGGCTCGTCGCTACTCGAGGTCGGCGGCATCGTGGTGCTTGGCGGCTCGCTTGCAGCGCTTGCGATGGCGCGCCGCTTCGACCTCGCGCTTTGCGCAGTCCTGGTACTCGGCATCGATGCGGTGCTGATGGCACACGCGGCACATGCCCTCTTGCCGGCGCGGGGCGACCTCGGCACCGGCAGCCTGCTCGCGATCGGCATCGCGTGGGCTGCGATCTTCGCGTTGAGTGCGGCCGGCCTGATGGCGTTGGCGCGCAAGCGGAACGCGCTGCCTGCCGCTCTCGCCGGGCGGCGCGGCGACGACACGGGCCACGCCTGGCCGGTGACTGTGCTGACCGGGCTCGGCGCGATCTTCACGGCACTGCCGTTCCTCGGTGTGGTCGGCCTTCTGTTCAGCGGTCTGCTGACAAACAGCGCCGGGTTCCTCGTGCTCGGCTTGCCGATCCTGGCTGCGGCAGTCGCCGTGGCGTGGGCCGGCGGACGCTCGCTGTTTGTCCAGCAACTCGCTTTCATCGGGGTCGTGGTCGGGCTCTCGCTGGTGACCGTTGCGCTGATACGGGACCTCGGCGCAAGCGGCGGCAGCCTCGCTCTGCTCGCTCTGGTCAGCGGCCTGGCAATGCTCATGCGCAATGCGACGGCCGCACTGCTCGGCGCATGCGCCGCCTTGTTCGCCGCCATGCTCGTCCTCGACAGCGTCCAGGCGGTGTTCCTCCATGGCCGCATCGCATGGACTATCCTTCTCGTCGTCGCCGCGGCGGCAATGCTCGGCCTCGCCGCCGCGAAGGATCGGGCGGTCGTCGCGCGCCACCAGATCGACGCCTGGCTTGGCGGCTGGACGACGATCTCACTGGCGGCCGCAGTGTGGTCGAGCGGGCCGACGTTCCTCGGCGGCGGCGTCGGGGGACAGTCGATCGGGCGGGCCGGGAGTGCTCTCTGGACCGCCAGTCTGCCGGTCACGCTCACGGTGACGCCGCTTCGGGTGGCGGCCGTGGTCGTCACCGGTGCAGCGTTGGCGCTCGTCTGGCGGCGGTGGCCGGCGCTCTCGTCTCGCACGGCCGTGGCGGTCGGTGCGACGGTTCTGGTGGCGAGTTTTCTCATGCCGACACTGGCCGGGCCGTTTGCAGTGCTGGCTGCCGCCTTGGTGAGCGGGCGGCGGATCACCGCGATCGGCGCGGTGATCGCCGCTCTCTGGATCGGGGGCACCTACTACTACTGGTTCGGCCTGCCGCTCACGACGAAGGCGGCAATTCTCGTCGCGCTCGGGCTCGGCATCGCCGTCGCCGTCTGGCTCGACGGCGGCGACGTGATGGAGGACGGATCAGGAGCCGCGCTGGGCCGCGAAGCGGCCGACGGACGCACGGCGCTCGTCGCGGCGGGGCTTGCTGCGACGGTCGCGGTGCTCGGCCTGATGACGGGCGAGCGGCGCGAGGTGGTCGCGACCGGCCGCGAAATGCTGGTCGAGCTGGCACCGGTCGACCCGCGCTCGCTGATCCAGGGCGATTACATGGCGCTGAATTTCCGGTTGCCGCAGGTGCGCCCGGAGGACGACGGCGCGATGGCGCGCAAGGACACGCTCGTCGCGATGGCGACGATCGACGCGCGCGGCGTTGCCACTGTCCGGCGCATCGTTGTCACGAAGCACGACCGGCGGCCGGACGAGCACCCGGTCCTGCTCAGCCGCAAGGGCGGACGACTCATCCTCGGGACGGACGCCTACCATTTCCCGGAGGGCACGGCGGAGCGTTACGCGAGCGCGCGCTTCGGCCGATTTCGGTTGGCGCCCGACGGCCGAGCGGTGCTGATCGGGCTGGCGGACCGCGATCTGAAGCCGATCGAGTGAACACGCACGTCCATCCGCCGGCCGTCGACGAGGCGGCGTGAACGACGCTCATGTCGGGTCGGCACATCTTGTGGCACCACGCATTCGGTCTCACTTCCTGGGCCACGCCGGCAATGATATGAGCCTCGCCATGACCGAAACCTCGAAAATCCGCAACTTCTCGATCGTGGCTCACATCGACCACGGCAAGTCGACGCTGGCCGATCGTTTGATTCAGGCCTGCGGCAACGTCTCCGAACGCGAGATGCAGGACCAGATCCTCGACTCGATGGACATCGAGCGGGAGCGTGGCATCACCATCAAGGCGCAGACCGTGCGCCTTGACTACAAGCACACCGACGGCGAGGTCTATCAGCTGAACCTGATGGACACGCCCGGCCATGTCGACTTCGCCTACGAGGTGTCGCGGTCACTCGCCGCCTGCGAGGGCGCGCTGCTGGTGGTGGATGCCAGCCAGGGCGTCGAGGCGCAGACGCTCGCCAACGTCTACCAGGCGCTGGATGCCGACCTCGAGATCGTGCCTGTCCTGAACAAGGTCGATCTGCCAGCGGCCGACGTCGACCGCGTCAAGCAGCAGATCGAGGACGTGATCGGTCTCGATGCCTCGAATGCGGTGGCGATCTCGGCCAAAACCGGCCTCGGCATTCCGGATGTGCTCGCGGCGATCGTGGAGCGGCTCCCTGCCCCGAAAGGCGAGCGCGACAAGCCGCTGAAGGCGCTGCTGGTCGACAGTTGGTACGACAGCTATCTCGGCGTCGTCGTGCTGGTGCGTGTGATCGAAGGGGTGCTCAAGAAGGGCCAGAAGGTCAAGCTGATGTCGACGGGCGCCGTACACCCGGTCGAGCGCGTCGGCATCTTCCGGCCGAAGCAGGAAATGCTCGACGAACTGGGGCCGGGCGAGGTTGGCTTCTTCACTGCAGCCATCAAGGAGGTCGCCGACACCCGCGTCGGTGACACGGTGACCGACGACAGGAAACCCACCGCCGAGCCGCTGCCGGGGTTCAAGCCGGCCCAGCCGGTGGTGTTCTGCGGACTGTTTCCCGTCGATGCCGCCGATTTCGAGGATCTGCGCACGGCGATGGCGAAGCTGCGCCTCAACGATGCCAGCTTCTCGTTCGAGATGGAAACGTCGGCCGCGCTCGGCTTCGGCTTCCGCTGCGGCTTCCTCGGGCTGCTGCATCTCGAGATCATCACCGAGCGGCTCGACCGCGAGTTCAATCTCGACCTGATCACGACGGCGCCGAGCGTCGTCTATCACCTGCATCTCGTCGACGGCACGATGAAGGAGATGCACAACCCGGCCGACATGCCGGACCCGACCCGCATCGATCGCATCGAGGAGCCGTGGATCACCGCGACCATCATGGTGCCGGACGATTATCTGGGTGCGGTTCTCAAGCTCTGCCAGGACCGGCGCGGACGGCAGGTGAACCTCACCTACGCCGGCAGCCGCGCAATGCTGGTCTACGAACTGCCACTCAACGAGGTGGTCTTCGATTTCTACGACCGGCTCAAGTCGATCAGCCGTGGCTATGCGTCGTTCGACTACCAGATGAAGGGTTACGAAGAAGGCGACCTGGTCAAGATGTCGATCCTCGTCAACTCCGAGCCTGTCGACGCACTCTCCATCATCGTGCACCGCACGCGGGCGGATACGCGCGGCCGGACGATGTGCGAGAAGCTCAAGGACCTGATCCCGCCGCACATGTTCCAGATCCCCGTGCAGGCAGCACTCGGCGGCAAGGTGATCGCCCGCGAGACGATCCGCGCCTTGCGCAAGGACGTGCTGGCGAAGTGTTACGGCGGCGACATCACGCGTAAACGGAAGCTGCTGGAGAAGCAGAAGGCCGGCAAAAAGAAAATGCGCCAGTTCGGCAAGGTGGAAATCCCGCAGGAAGCGTTCATTGCGGCGCTGAAGATGAGCGAGGATTGAGATTTGGACCCGACGATCGTCCGCTCGATCGACGAGCGGCTTCGTTTTGTCGAGGCGAGCCAGGATGTCCGGATCGCATTCGCCATAGAGAGTGGGAGCCGTGCCTGGGGCTTTCCATCACCCGACAGCGACTACGATTGCCGCTTCGTCTTTGTTCGCCGACGTGAGGACTATCTTGCGCTCTATCCGAAGCGTGACGTGATTGAAACTCCGCTCGATGCGACATTCGACGTGAACGGCTGGGACCTCAAGAAGGCGATCAGGCTCCTGTTGTCCGGCAACGCCGTGATTGTCGAGTGGCTCACGTCGCCAATCGTATACCGTGCCGAGCCGAACTTTCGCCAGGCGTTTATCCGGCTCGCCGACGAAGTCGGCAAGCGGGACCGTTTCATGGCCCACTACTATCACTTGGCCCGCCGCCAATTCAGTTTGGTCAGCGGAAATGATGTTCCACTGAAGAAGGTTTTCTACGTACTTCGACCGTTGGCGGCTTTGCGTTGGCTTGCGGCGCACGCCGAAGCCTGCGTGGCGCCGATGCACTTCCCAACATTGTGCGCCGAGCTGGACCTCGACGAGGCGCTGAAGGCTGATATTGCGATGATGATCGCGGCGAAGGCGATAACACGCGAAGCAACCGCGAATGACGTGCCACCACGAGTAAAGGAATTTGTGCGTCAGGAAATGGCGAGGCTCGAAGGTGTGGACTTCAGAACCGGCATGGCATCTGCTGAGGACAGGGACAAGGCGGAGGGATTTTTCCTGAGCTGCCTTCGAAGGGCCTGATCTCCGGCGGCGACATACAACCGCCCGACCGGCGTGGTAGATGTTGCAGCCAGCGTGCACCAAGGGAGAGTGGCGATGCGTCGTCGAGCCTCGTGCGTATGGGCGCCGTGCATCGGGCGGACGGCAGCGCTCGTCATGGCGGCCGGACTGCTCGCCGTGGCAGGGTCGTGGCCGGTCGTGGCGCAGGAGAGGCCGGCTGCTCCGCCGACTGCTCCGGCTGCGACGGACGAGGCGGCGAGGCCATCCAGCAGCGGCGAGATGCGCGGTCGGCGCGGCCGACCGGGTGCGGGCGCAGACGAGATCGGTGAGCCGCGGCGCCGGCGCGCCGAGCGGCTGCCGCAGCCGTCGATCACGCACCACAAGCTGGAATTGCCTGGCCGCACTCTGGAGTTCACCGCAACCGCCGAGGCGATCCCGCTGATGGCGGAGTCGGGCGAGGTGACCGGCGAGATCGCGGTGATCGCCTACACGCGTGACGGTGTGGACGCCGCCCGCCGGCCCGTGACGTTCGCCATGAACGGCGGTCCCGGGTCGGCGTCGGCCTGGGTGCATCTCGGCCTGATGGGGCCATGGCGCCTGCCCCTCGATGGCGATGCCGCGCGGCCGTCGGCAGCCCCGGTGTTGGTCGCTAATGCCGAGACGTGGCTCGACTTCACCGACCTCGTGTTCATCGATCCGGTCGGCACGGGCTACTCGCGCACCGTCGGCGACGAGGAAGCGCGCAAGAAGGCGGCGAAATTCTACTACTCGGTCAATGGCGACATCGAATCGATCTCGGCGGCCATGCGCATCTGGCTGGCCCGCCACCGCCGGACCGCCTCGCCAAAGCTTTTCGCGGGCGAGAGCTACGCCGGCTTCCGCGCGCCGAAGATCGCCCGCAAGCTCGCCACCGAGCATGGCATAGGGCTATCGGGCGTGATGATGATCTCGCCGGTGATCGACTTCGGCCTCGGTCGGCGCGGGCGGCGCGATCCGCTCAGCATCGTGACAGCGTTGCCGAGCCAGGCGGCGGCCGCAGCCGATCGAAAAGGAGAGGTGACCGCCGCCGATCTCGCGCGCTTCGAGGCGTATGCGCGCGGTGAGCTTCTCGTCGATGTCATGAAGGGCGAGCGCGACACGGCGGCCGTGGAGCGGATCGTGAGGCGCGTCACCGAGCTGACCGGGCTCGATCCTGCGCTCGTCGCGCGCCTCAAGGGGCGTATCGACCGTGCCACGTTCATGCGCGAGCTGGACCGCGCGAAGGGGCTGGTCGGCTCGGCCTACGATGCCACGGTCGGCGGCATCGACCCCTATCCGGCCTCGGCGAGCCTGTCGTTGTCGCACGATACCTTCACCACGGCGCTGACGGCGCCGGTGACGAGCGCCATGCTCGGCCTCTATGCCGACCGGCTGAATTGGCGCCCGCAGCGCCGTTATCTGCTTTCGGGAAGTCTTATCAGGCAATGGGACTGGGGCTCGAAGCGCGTCGCCAACGAGGCGGCGGGCGACCTCGAGGCCATTCTCGCTCTCGACCCACGCCTCAGGGTGCTCGTCTCGCACGGTTATGCGGACCTTGTGACGCCCTATTTCGCGAGCCGGCTGGTCATCGACCAGATCGCGGCGGCGCCGAGTGCCGCGCGCGTCAAGCTGTCGGTCTACGGCGGCGGCCACATGTTCTACAGCCGCGCCGCCTCGCGGCAGGCCTACCGCGCCGAGGTCGAGGCGCTGGTGAAGGCGGTGAGCCGGCAGGCTGACTGAGACCCTTGGTCCGCCGCGCCGCGGCGGAGCTGCGGGTGTCGGTCAGCGATCACGGATCGCGGGCGAGGCGGAAGCCGACCGTGTTCGCGGCGAGGCCGGCATCGAACGGCTGTCGCGCGGCGGCGCGCAGGCGGTCCGCGTCGCTCGACCAGCCGCCGCCCTTGGCGACCCGCGCCGGGCAGGGAATGCGCGTGATCGCCTTGCCACCGGCCGGCAGGCTCGCGTGATCGTCCTGCCAGCAGTCGGCGACGATCTCCCAGGCGTTGCCGTGCACGTCGAACAGGTTGAAGGCGTTGGGGCCGCCGTGACCGGCGGTCACCGTGCCAGGCTTGTCGGCATCCTTGGCGGGGGCGGTGCTGGTCTTCTGCAGCAGCGCGGGCACTGCCGAGACGCCGAAGCGCGCCTTGTCGGGGGTGATCGCCGGGCCGGTCCAGTAGGGCTGGGTGCCGCCGGCGCGGGCGACGTACTCCCACTCCGATTCGCTCGGCAGCCGATAGCGGCGGCCGGTCTTCAGGCGCAGCCATTCGACGTATGCGTCCATGTCAGTGCTCGCGATGCACACGACGGGGTGGTTCTTCGACTGGGCGAAACCGGGTTTCTTCCAGTTGGCGCCAGGGACCACGGCGCCATTGATCATGCACGCCGCTGCTGAGACATGGCCGCTGTCCTCGACGAACGCGGCGTACTGGCCAACGGTGATCTCGTACTTGCCGATCATGAAGGCGGCGACCGCGACGCGCTTCACCGGTGCCTCGTCGGGGCCGTGTCCGGGTTCGGCCGGCGGGGAGCCGACGCTGGCATAACCGGCGCCGATGGCGATCATCACTGGGCAGGTGGGGCAGTCCTTGAGACCGCCGTCCTCTGAGAGAAGGTCAGTCGTCCCGTCCCGGCCGATCCGCTCGACCTCCTCGTTGATCTCGACGATCTCGACGCCTTCCTCGTCGTCGGCGCCCGCCCGGTTGCGCTGCACGACCTTGCGCTTGCCGCCCGGACCGACCTGCTTGACGATCTTCTCGAATTTGAATTCGGACTTGTCCTCGACGAAGAACATCATCGAGATGGCAGAGCCGAGGGCAGCGAACAGCGGAACCAGCATGACACGGCGATGGCGAGTCGCGAGGCCACCCTCGATGGCGAAGGCGACGAGGCCGATGAGCCCGACCAGCAGCCAGAAAACGATGTCGAACATGGTGATTGTCACCGCTCGCACCCCGCCTTTGCCCGAGCCCGCTCCGCCAGATCTCTTGAGGTAGTCGAATAGCGTTAAGGAATGTTGTGCGCGGACCGGCTCGGAGGGCGGCCCGGCGGCCTGCCCCGGGGTATGCTGCAGCGGTCGGCAGCCTGCGCGGTTTCGCCATACCCGGCCCGTCGAATGTCGGGGGGTGCTCAGCTTGACACCCCCTGGGGGGCTAACTAGGTTGCGCGCCGTCGGCGACCCGCCGATGCTCTGCCTTTCCCGCGGATCCGGGCTTGCTCGCCATGTCTGCTGAAGACCACAAGTCGACTGCGGATGGGCCGGGCACGGCGGCTGGGTCCAGGGACGGCAAGGGCCTCGGTCCGGAGGAACGCGCGGAAATCCGCCAGCGATCCTCCGAGCTTGGCCGTCGCCTCGACGAGGCGCGGGGGAGCAGGCCGAGCGCAGGATCGGATGGCAGACGCCAATCGGTCCTGGGGCAGGGGTTCAAGATGGCCATCGATCTGGTGGCCGGGGTGACGATCGGGTTCGGTATCGGCTGGGCTTTGGACCGCGCGTTCAATTCCCGACCGGCCTTCATGATCGTGTTCATCATTCTCGGCTTCGCGGCCGGCATGCTGAATCTCATCCGGACCGCACGGCGCATGCAGGCCGAAGCGGAGCCGATGCAGAGGGCGGCGCCGTCGGTGCGGGACGAGGACGACGAGGCCGACCGGCGTTAACGGGCCGGGGCGGTGGAGCGAGAGGGCTGACGGGTGGCTGCAGCAGGAGCCGAAGGGGGCCATGGCCCCATGCATCAGTTCGAGATCAACCGCATCCTCAAGCTGGATGTGGGTGGCCTCGACCTGTCGTTCACCAACTCGTCGCTGTTCATGGTCGCCGGCGTCGGCATCGTGTGCGCTTTCCTCTACCTGGCGATGAGCGGCCGCTCGCTGGTGCCGAACCGGCTGCAATCGGTCGCTGAACTCGCCTATGAGTTCGTGGCCAATATGATCCGCGAAAACGTCGGGACCGAGGGGATGAAATACTTCCCCTTCGTCTTCACGCTGTTCGTGTTCATTCTCGTTCTGAATCTGCTCGGCATGCTGCCGTATTCCTTCACGGTGACGAGCCACATCATCGTCACCTTCGCCCTCGCCGCGATGGTGTTCATCGTGGTCACCGCGATTGGTTTCGCGCGCCACGGCGTCGGCTACATGAAGCTGTTCGTGCCTGATGGCGTGCCGCTGTGGCTGATGCCTCTGATCGTGCCGATCGAGCTGATCTCCTACCTGATCCGCCCGGTCAGCCTCTCGGTCCGTCTGTTCGCCAACATGCTGGCTGGCCATACCATGCTCAAGGTGTTCGCCGGCTTCATCGTCAGCCTCGGCGTTGTCGGCGGCATCGCGCCGTTCCTGGTGACGGTGGCGTTCACCGGGCTCGAATTCTTCGTGGCCTTCATCCAGGCCTTCATCTTCACCGTGCTCACCTGCATCTACCTGAACGATGCAGTGAACATGCATCACCACTGAACCCGCCTTGCCGGCCGGCCGGTGCCGTCCGGCCTGCCTGCTGCAACTTTTCACCTGAGCTCTGAAGGAGACTTCTCATGGACGCGAATGCCGCCAAGTTCATTGGTGCGGGCCTCGCCTGCTTCGCCCTCATCGGTGCCGGTATCGGCATCGGCAACATCTTCGGCAATTATCTCTCGGGCGCGCTGCGCAATCCTTCCGCCGCACCGGGACAGTTCACCAACCTGCTGATCGGATTCGCGCTCGCCGAGGCGACCGGTCTGTTCGGTCTCGTCATCGCGTTCATCATCCTGTTCAGCTGATCTCGCAGCAGGGCTCAGGGGCGGCCGGCCGCGTGCCGGCCGCTTGGCCGTCCGCATTCCGGCGTTGCCGGCGCGAGTGATGGAGACCCCGATGATCTTCCGAGCAGCGCTGCTCATGTGTCTTCTCGCCGGAGCCGCCGAGGCAGCCGAGAAGAAGGCCGGCCTTCCGCAGCTGGATCCGACATACTACGCCGCCCAGCTGTTCTGGCTGGCGATTACGTTCGGCGCGCTCTACTACGTGCTGTCACGCGTGTCGTTGCCGCGTATCGGCGAGGTCATCGAGGAGCGTCGCAGCCGCATCCAGCGGGATCTCGACGAGGCCGAGCGCCTCAAGGGCGAGACCGACAAGGCACTTGCCACGTACGAGCAGAAGCTGGCGGAGGCGCGCGGTCGCGCCGGCGCGATGGCCAAGGAGACGCGCGACCGGCTGTCCTCCGAGGTCGATCGCGAGCGTGCCAAGGTCGATGGCGAGGTGGCGACGCGCATCGCCGCCGCCGAGAAGACGATCGCCGACAAGAAGGCAGCCGCGCTGGCCGAGGTGGACGCGATCGCCGCGGATACGGCCGGCGACGTCGTCCGGCGCCTGATCGGCGAGCACGTGAGCCCGGACGACGTGCGCCGCGCGCTGGCGTCCCAGAAGTAATCCCGAGGAGTGGCGCCCATGATGGTAATACTCGCTGGTGGTGGTGGCGGCATGCTGTCCACGCCAGAATTCTGGGTCGCGGTGGCATTCTTCGCCTTTCTCGGCCTGCTCGCCTACTTCGGCGTGCCGGGCCTCGTGGGCAAGGCACTCGACCAGCGGGCGGAGGCGATCAGGAAGGAACTCGACGACGCTCGTCGCCTGCGCGAGGAGGCTCAGCAGCTTCTCGCCGACTACCAGCGCAAGGGGTTGGAGGCCGAGAACGAGGCACGGAGCATCGTCGAGCAGGCCCGCCGCGAGGCAGAGGCGCTGGCCGCCGAGACGCGCAAGAGCCTGCAGGAATCGCTTGCCCGCCGCACCCGTCTTGCCGAGGAGAAGATCGCCCGCGCCGAGGCGCAGGCGCTCGGTGAAGTGCGCGCCGCCGCGGTCGACGCGGCCGTGGCTGCCGCCGAGCGCGTGCTCCGGGACAAGTCCCAGGGCGTCGTCGGCGACCGGCTCATCGCCGACGGCATCGAGAGCGTACGCAAGCGCTTGAACTGAGACGACGGCGCGCACCGCCGCGGCTTTGGTTTCAACGGCGACCGAGAAGCGCCATCGGATGGTCCGCACGATCGGACCACGGGGGGTACTGGAGCCGGCCGCGAGGTCGGCTCTTTTCTTTGGTGATCCGGCAGGGACGGCATTTCGCATGCTGCACGTTGGCGATACGCTGCGCACCCGATAGGCGGTGCCAAAGCTGTCGAGATCGATGCCATGCCTGCTTCTGACATCATCGCCCGATCGACCGGCAAACCCAGGCGCGCTCGACGGATCGCTGCGATTGTCGGTGCCGTCCTCGGTCTGTCGCACGTGGCATGTTCCGTGTACCCAGCCCGTTCCGCCGATGCGGGCCAGCTGCCGCTATCGGAATCCACCGTGACGCTCGGCTCGCGTGGCGGTGTGAACTTGCGCGGCATTCTCGTCAGGCCGGCCGGAGCGGACGTCGCGCGCCGGCCCGCGATCGTTGCTCTCCATGGATGCGGCGGTGCGTTGAACCGGCGCGGCCGACTGTCGGCGCGCCACGCCGACTGGGCGCGACGCTGGACCGCGGCTGGTTACGTCGTACTGTTTCCCGACAGCTTCAATCCGCGCGGCTATCGCGAGATCTGCACGATCCCGATCCGCAACCGGCCGATCCGGCCCGGCCGGCGGGCGCGCGATGCGGCAGCAGCAGCCGACTGGCTCGCTGCACAGTCGTTCGTGGATCCGGCCCGGCTGGCGCTCGTCGGCTGGTCGCATGGCGGCTCCACGGTGCTCTGGACGGTGCGGGCCGGCGGACCGTCTGCGGCCGGCCGCTTCAAGGTGGCGATCGCCTTCTACCCGGGCTGTCGGGTGCCGGCTCGTCGGGCTGCGGAAGGCCGTTTCACGCTTGCGTCGCCGGTCAGTATCCTGATCGGCGACGCCGACAACTGGACGCCGCCGGACCACTGCCGCGATCTCGCCCGCCGCGATGCCACGGTCGACCTCGTCATCTATCCGGGAGCCGTGCACGGGTTCGACTCTCCCTCGAGCCCGCGCCGCACGCGTCGCGACACCGGTTATGCCGGCGCCCGTGGCGTCGAGGTCGGCACCGACCCCGAGGCACGCGCCGCCGCGATCGAACTGGTTACGGCAAAGCTGGCCCGCGCGCTCGCCGATCGTTAGTCTCGGCTCCGGAGAGAGCCGCCGCCCGAGGAGCCTGCAACGTATGGACTGGAACCGCCCCGAGCTGAGAAAGCGCGAGGCCAACCACGTGCCTCTGACGCCAATTTCCTATCTGGTGCGGGCGGCGACGTTCTTCGGCGAGAAGACCGCTATCGTGCATGGCGGACGGCGGATCACCTATGCCGGGATGCTGGAGCGCTGTCGCAGGCTCGCGTCGGCGCTTGCCGCGCGCGGTGTCGGGCGTGGTGACACCGTCGCGATCATGGCGGCGAACACGCCGGCGCTGCTCGAGGCTCATTACGCCGTGCCGATGCTCGGCGCCGTGCTCAATCCCCTCAACACACGGCTCGATGCCCGCACCATCGCCTTCCAACTCGAGCATGGCGAGGCGGGTGTTCTCATCGCCGATCGCGAGTTCGGTGCCGTCCTCGCGGCTGCTATCGAGCAACTCGACCGACCGATTTGTGTGATCGACGTCGCCGATGCCGAAACCGAGGGCGCACCGGCGCTCGGCGGCGAGGAGTACGAGGCGGTGATTGCCGGCGGCGATCCGGCGTTCACGTGGCCGGGGCCCACTGACGAATGGGACGCCATTTGCCTGCTCTACACCTCCGGCACCACCGGCAATCCTAAGGGCGCCGTCTACAGCCACCGCGGCGCGCATCTCAACGCGCTCGCTTCGGCGTTCACCTTCGGGCTCGACCACGAGTGCCGCTATCTCTGGACCCTGCCGATGTTCCACTGCTCGGGGTGGACCTACACGTGGGGTGTCACGGCGGCCGCCGGGACGCACATCTGCTTGAGGCGCATCGATCCGGCGCGCATCTTCGATCTCATCGCAGAGCATGCCGTCACCCACCTCTGCGGTGCGCCGATCGTACTCAACCTGCTCGTCAACGCGCCGGCCACGGCGCGCCGGCCGCTTCCGGTCCGCACGCGCGTGCTGACTGGCGGCGCAGCGCCGCCCTCGGCGATCATCCGCGGCATGGAGGCACTCGGCTTCAATGTGCTGCACGCCTACGGCACCACCGAGAGCTACGGGCCATCGACCTACTGTGCGCATCCGGCGTCCTGGGAGGGTCTGGCCGACGACGAGCGCTTCATGCTCATGGCGCGCCAAGGCGTGCCACATGCGCTGATCGAGACCATGACCGTCGGTGATCGCGCGAGCGGCCAGCCCGTCGCGCGCGACGGCCAGGAGGTCGGCGAGATAATGCTGTCCGGCAATACGCTGATGCGCGGTTATCTGAAGAATGAAGATGCGACCGAGGAGGCATTCGCCGGCGGTCTCTACCATTCGGGAGACGTCGCAGCCTGGCATCCGGACGGCTATATCGAGGTGAAGGACCGGTCGAAGGACATCATCATCTCCGGCGGCGAGAACATCTCGTCGCTCGAGGTCGAGGAGGTGCTCTACCGCCATCCCGCGGTGCTGGAGGCTGCGGTGGTGGCGCGACCCGACGACAAGTGGGGCGAGACGCCGTGCGCCTTCGTCACGCTCAAGGACGGTGCCGTTGCAGGCGCCGCTGAGATCGTCGCCTGGTGCAGGGAGAATCTGGCTGGCTACAAGGTCCCGCGCAGGATCGTATTCGGCCCCCTGCCCAAGACGGCGACCGGCAAGATCCAGAAGTTCGTGCTGCGCGAGAGCGCCCGCGCTCTCGAAAACTGACGGATTGGTTAACGGCGCGGCCGTCGGCGGGCGCGGCTGGTCCGATATCGTCGGAGTCCGGGCTCGGTCGTCGCCAAAGGGCGCCGGCGCAAACATTTTGGCAAGACGAATCGCGGTAAAGGTCGTCACGGACCAAGCTGGGAGTAGCCTTTGCGGCGCCCTCGAAAGGGGGGCCAGCAAGTGTGGTCCATCCGGCCGCTCACCCCCGGCCACTTCCGTTTGTGGCGCTCGTGGAGTAAAGCCGCGCGCTCGCGGACAACGTCGGCCGGGATCCATGCACCTTCGTCCCATCCTCTACGCGGTCGGCCTGCTGCTCGGCATCCTCGCCGGCACGATGCTGATTGCCGCCCTCGTTGATCTCGCCCACCGCAACGACAGCTGGAAGGTGTTCGCCGTCGGCGCCGTGTTCACCTTCATTGTTGCCTCGCTGCTCGTCGTCGCCGCCTGGGACGAAAAACCGGTACGGCTGTCGATCAAGGACGGCTTCCTGCTGACGACGCTGAGCTGGCTGGTGCTCACCGCCTTCGCCGCGGTGCCTTTCACGTTGCTCGGGCTGAGCTACACCGACAGCTTCTTCGAGGCGATGTCGGGCCTGACCACCACAGGCTCGACCGTGCTCGTCGGCCTCGACAAGCTCCCGCACGGGATCCTCGCCTGGCGCGCCATGCTTCAAGGCATCGGGGGGCTGGGCTTCATCGTGATGGCCATCATAGTGCTGCCGCAGCTCAGGATCGGCGGCATGCAGCTGTTCCAGACGGAGAGCTCCGACAAATCCGAAAAGGTTGTGCCACGAGCCATCGAGCTCATGTCCGGCATCGCCGGCATCTACGCTCTTCTGATCGCGCTCTGCGCGCTGACCTTCCTGGCTCTCGGCATGACACTGTTCGACGCCATCTGCCACGCGCTCGCGACACTATCGACGGGAGGCTTCTCGACCCATGACGAAAGCTTCGCGTTCTTCAAGTCTCCGGCGATGGAGTGGGCCGGCACCCTTTTCATGCTCTCGGGCGCGCTGCCGTTCGTGCTGCTGATCCGGGCCTTGCGCGGAGAGCCGAGGGCATTGCTCGAGGACGAGCAGGTACGCGGCTTCGTCGGCTTCGTGGTCGGCGTGTCGGCCGTGCTGGGTGTCTGGCTGGCGCTGACCAAGGGCATGCCGATCCTCGACGCGTTGCGCCTTGCGAGTTTCAACGTGGTGTCGATCGTCACAACCACGGGTTTCGCCTCCGACGACTACACGAAATGGGGGCCGCTCGCCGTCGGCGTATTTCTCGTTCTCACGTTCGTCGGCGGTTGCTCGGGCTCGACGGCGGGTGCCATCAAGATCTACCGCCTGCAGATCTCCGGCATCCTGGCACGCAACCACTTCACCCGGCTGACCAGCCCCAATCAGATCGTCTCGCTCTCCTACAACGGCCGACGGCTGCCGGAGGATGTGCCGTTCTCCATCGTCGCCTTCCTGACCATCTACATCATGACGGTGGGGCTCTTCACGCTGCTGCTCTCCGCACTCGGTCTCGACCTGGTTACCTCGCTGTCGTCCTCCGCTCAGGCGATCGGCAACGTCGGGCCCGGGCTCGGCGACTTTGTCGGACCTGCCGGCAACTACTCGACATTGCCTGCCACTGCGAAATGGCTGCTGGCGTTCGCCATGTTGCTCGGTCGACTTGAGCTGTTCACGGTCCTGGTCCTGCTTCGGCCAGAGTTCTGGCGTCGGTGACGTTGCCCCATTAAGTATCGTTTACGATATGTTAATGCGCGATGTTCGAGTCGTGTGTAAACCTTCACGGACGCACGTCGACTGTCGTTCAGGAGGGCAAGCGCATGGTTCGGAGGTCTCTCGTTCTCGCCGCATTGGTGGCGGTCGCGACGGTCGGACCCGTCGGGTCGGTCGTGGCGGGCGATGCCACCACGACGCGCATCGAACCGCGCCCGTTTTACGGAGCGGTGATCACCGTCGAGGAGGGGGTGCGGGTGTTCCGGCCGCTGCCGCGCGTGAAGCACGTCATAATCAATCCGAACGGAACGCCCCTCAATCTGACCATCGAGGAGCGTCGCGAGGTCAGCCGCAACTACCACTACTACAGCGCCGCTGGCGAGGCGGGTGCATCCGGCGGCTACAGCGGCGTCGCCGGAGGGACGCCCTACGGTCTCGGCGCGGGCGGACGCCATGGCGGCCATGGCTTCGTCAGACATCGCGGCGGCATTGGCGTGCACGGTTTCCGCGGCTATCGCGCGGTCAGGGGGCACGGTCGCGGCCATGGACAGCGCGGTCATCGCGGCGCCAAGGGCGGCAAGCGGCACTGAACCCAGTTCGTCATCGGCGACCGAGGAGCGGCTGGGCGGCGACGGTCGTCAGCGCCGATGACGGCTTGTGGCGGCGACCGGCGGCGGCTACGTCGGGCGGATGACACGCTATCGCATAACCGTCGAGTACGACGGCCGTCCCTTCGTCGGCTGGCAGGTGCAGGGCGAGGCGCCGACCGTGCAGGCCTCCCTCGTGCGCGCCATTCACAGGCTCTCCGGCGAGATCGTCATCGTGAGGGGCGCCGGCCGCACCGATTCAGGCGTCCACGCTCTCGGCCAGGTCGCTCACTTCGACCTGCCTCGACCGCGTGACCCGTTCCGCATCCGCGAGGCGCTGAACTTCCATCTGAGGCCGGACCCAGTCGCCGTCCTGGATTGCACCGAGGCCCCCACCGACTTCGACGCGCGCTTCTCGGCTACGGCACGACATTATCTCTACCGCATCCTCGCCCGCCGCGCGCCGCCCGCGCTCGACATCGGCCGCGTGTGGTGGTTACCGATGACGCTCGACGTCGACGCCATGGTGGAAGGCGCGCGCAACCTCGTCGGACGCCACGACTTCACGACGTTTCGCGCCGCTGCGTGTCAAGCCGACAGCGCGGTGCGCACGCTCGATCGGCTCGAGATCTCGCGCGTCGGCGAGGAGATCCACGTCAACGCCTCGGCGCGATCTTTCCTTCATAATCAAGTGCGTTCGATGGTCGGCAGCCTGAAGCAGGTTGCAACCGGTCAATGGCGACCCCGCGAAATAGCAGACGCTCTTGCCGCGCGTGACCGGGCCCGGTGCGGCGTGGTTGCTCCCCCCGACGGTCTCTACCTCGCCCGCGTCGACTACGGCGCAGTGCCCGCCTGTGTGAGCGAGACCAACGGCGACGTCAGCGACACGTGATCGAGTACACTTGGTTGAAGTTCGGTCCGCTCGCACCCGGTGGCGGCTGAGGAGCCGGTTGCTCGCCTGCCTTGGCGAGCGCGTCCTGCATCGCTTGCGCGAGTGTCGACAGTGCCTGGGCTTCCCGATCGGCGGAAAGCACGCACGATACCGCAGCGCCCTTCGAGAAGCGCACGGCGGATTTGCCCGCGGTCAGAAAGGCGATGAAGAAGGAAGGATCGCGCACCGCAAAACTCAAGCCCGTTGGCTGCAGGGGCAGGGGTTCGGCCAGCGGCAGCGTGAAGTGCAGGACAAGCGCCTTGCGCGGCCGCTTCTCCAAGTCGTCCTGCGCAGGCGGCAGGGTGACCTGCTCCAGCCAGGAATCACCCGGCGTCTTGACCGCCACCCGCACCCCAGGCGCACCGATCTCGGTGAAGTAGCCGAACTGCGGCAGCGCTTCCATGTTGATCTTGGTGAGTTCGGCCAGTTCATCGCGATCGATACGCCCGTCCTTGTTGGCATCGAGGCCCTCGACGGCCTGCTCGCTGTAAGCTTCGTCGAAGGTCCACCGATGACGCACTCCCGTAATCGAGCGCCCCTCGACAATGATTTCGCTGTCGATCTCCACCCACACGTGCGGATGCGCTGCGGCCGGTCGGAGTGCGGGCAGCACGAGCAGCACGGCGACCAAGGCGGTACGGATCAAGCGTTGCGTGACGGCCAGTCGGCGGCCGACGGGGCTGGGTCTGATCATTCGAAAGCTCTCCATGGTCCGCCACGCGCGCACCGATCGGTCCAGATGGCTGCGACGGGTTCCCGGCGGAAGTGCGGCATGGCGCCCGATGCGGAATGTTCCGCGCGATGTTGCACCCGGCCGTTTCTTATGCAACGTTATATTATCACATTCTGCACGAACCCTCGAGTGGTGACGGCCGCTCGACCTTCGGCAGGCGACGCCCGATGCGACCGCTGCAATACGAGTGAGGAGACTACATGAGCAACGAGACCGGCCGGTGGTCCGGCTTTGTGCCGAGCACCTGCTGGCGATTGGCCTTGCCGATTGCGGCTGGCGCGCGGCTCGCGCTTCTGGCTGGCGCCGTCGCGGCCGGTGCGAGTGCTGCACGCGCTGGCGATGTTGCGGAGCTGCGCGTCGTCGCCACCATCAAGCCGGTGCATGCGCTGGTTGCGGCGGTCATGGAAGGCGTCGCGCGCCCGAGTGTGCTGATCTCCGGTAATGCCTCACCGCATACATTCTCGCTGAAGCCGAGCGAAGCTCGCACGCTCGCCCGCGCCGACGTCATCTTCCGTGTGTCGGGTGACCTCGAGCCGTTCACAGTCGGGCTCGCACGCAGTCTGCCGCGTCGGGTGTCGATGATTTCACTGGCCGACGCACCCGGAATGGTGCGGCTCCCCCGGCGCACCGGCAAGGGTTTCGAGCGGCACGATCATGGCCACGGGCACGGCGGTCATCGCGGGCATGCCGTGCCGGAGGGCGATACCCCCGACCCCCATGTCTGGCTCGATCCTGAGAACGCGCGGGCCATGGTGCGCGCCATCGTTGCCGCGCTGTCCGACAGGGCCCCCGCGCATGCGGACCGCTTTGCCGCCAATGGACGCCGGCTCGACGCCAGCCTTGCCGCACTCGGCAGCGAGCTCGACGCAAAGCTGGCACCGTTCGCCAAAATGCCACTGATCGTGTTCCACGACGCCTATCAGTATCTCGAGCACCGCTACGGGTTGACGGTCATCGGCTCGATCACGGTCAATCCCGAGGTCGCGCCGAGTGCACGGCGGTTGCATGAGCTCCGATCCCGCATCTCCCGCGAGCACGTTGCCTGCATTCTTTCCGAGCCGCAGTTTTCCGCGCGCATCGTCGCCGCAGTGATAGAAGGCAGCCGGGTGCGCAGCGGTGTGCTCGACCCGGTTGGTGGCATGCTGCCCGCGGGTCCCGAGCACTACCACCGGACGCTGCGAGCCATGGCTCAGGCGATCGCCGGTTGTCGCGTCGACGGCTGAGGCCGCAGCTTGCTGCGTTCGCGCCGGCCCCGAGCGGTTGCCGGCCGGCATCCGATCCTGTCTTATGCGCTGCGACGACCGGACGGCGGTCGCAGGGGGACCGACAAGGCGCGGACGCGGAACGTGGACATGAGCAGGGTGGACGACGGCGGGCGGAAGGTCGGTTTCGACCGCGAGTTCGATTATGTGATCGTGGGGGCCGGCACGGCCGGCTGTCTCCTCGCGAACCGGCTCAGCGCCGAGGGCAAGGTTACCGTCGCATTGCTCGAGGCCGGCGGTCGCGACAACTACGTCTGGGTGCACATCCCCGTCGGCTATCTCTATTGCCACGGCAATCCGCGCGTCGATTGGGGTTTCCGCACCGTCGCCGAGCCAGGGCTCAACGGGCGCAGCCTGGGGTATCCGCGCGGTCGCGTGCTCGGCGGCTGCTCGTCCATCAACGGCATGATCTACATGCGCGGCCAGTCGCGCGATTATGACCTCTGGCGTCAGATGGGTAACGAAGGCTGGGCCTGGGGCGACGTGCTGCCCCACTTCCTGCGCCACGAGGATATGCGCGCGCTGGGCGCCGAGGCGCTCGGCGCGAGTCATGCCACGGGCGGCGAATGGCGCGTCGAGAATGCGCGCGTGCGATGGGAAATCCTCGATGCATGGGCAGAGGCCGCCGAGCAAGCCGGCATTCCGCGGGTCGCCGACTTCAACGGCGGCGACAACCTCGGCTCGAGCCTGTTCCACGTAAACCAGCGTCGTGGCATCCGCTGGAACACCGCCAAGGCATTCCTCAAGCCGGCGCGCAACCGCAAGAACCTGTCGATCCTGACCGGGAGCATGGTCGAGAGGTTGGCGTTGGACGGTGCGCAGGTGAAAGGCGTCGAGATCGTTCGCGGTGGCGTGCGAGAGCGTATCGGCGCGCGTCGCGAGGTCATCCTGGCTGCCGGCTCGATCGGCTCGGTGCAGGTGCTCGAGCTTTCCGGCATCGGCGATCCGGTTGTGCTCGCTCGCGCCGGCATCGCGGTGCGCCATGCGCGTCCCTCGGTTGGCGCCAACCTGCAGGACCATCTGCAGATCCGCTGCGCCTACAAGGTATCGGGTATCAAGACACTCAACGAGCGTTCCCAGACGCTGTGGCAGAAGGCGATGATCGGTCTGGAGTACCTCGTCAATCAGTCGGGCCCGATGGCGATGGCGCCGTCCCAGCTCGGCACGTTCGCCAAGTCGGACGCGAGCCGCGAGACGGCGAACCTGCAGTATCACATACAGCCGCTCACCCTGCCGAGGTTCGGCGAACCGCTCGACCCCTTCCCCGCCTTCACCGCGAGCGTGTGCAACCTGCGCCCAACCAGCCGCGGCCACGTACACATCACGGCGCCCGATCCGAGTGCTCACCCGGAAATCCGGCCGAACTATCTCTCGACGGCCGAGGATCGGCGGGTGGCGGCCGACGCCATCCGGCTGACGCGCCACATAGTGGCGCAGCCTGCGCTGCAGCGCTTCAAGCCCGAGGAGTTCCGTCCCGGTCCGGAGATCGATGGCGACGAGGCGCTGGCCAAGGCGGCCGGCGACATCGCGACGACGATATTCCACCCGGTCGGCACCTGCCGGATGGGCTCAGACTCCGAGGCCGTCGTCGATCCGAGGCTGCGCGTGCGGGGGCTGGAGCGACTGCGCGTGATCGACGCCTCGGTAATGCCGACCATTACATCGGGCAACACCAACGCGCCGACGCTGATGATCGCCGAGAAAGGCGCGGCGATGATCCTCGAGGACTGGCGCGGCTGAGGCTGCGACGCCTTCTTCAGTCGGCGAACAGCGCGCTGCGGGCCCACCGCGGGGCGGACGAACCTGCCCCTTCACCAGCTTGCTTGCGTTGTACCGCCTTCGGCTGCCGCACTGCGATACGAGCGAGGACGCGCTTGCGCCGCACCGGTGTTGCCTTCCGGGAGCGCTTGGCAGCAGGCTCGTCGTCGGTCTCGTCGTCGTCGTCTGCTGCTGCCTGGGATGCCGCTGCGGGAGGAGCAATAGAACTGGACGGCGGAGGTGTTACGTCACCTTTGGGCGTGGCCGTGGCCGTGGACGCGGCTGCTTTCGCTTGCAGGACAGTTTCGGGTCGGGCAACGGCGTTCGCCTCGCCAGCGCGCTGTTGCACGGGCGGCAGGGCTGCGGTGACGAGGGCGGGCTCGGGCTTCGGGCGCGCCTGGGCGGGCTCTCCAGCCTTCTCCTCAAGAGTTGGCTCGCGGGACTTCTCCGGCCGGTCGGCGCTGGTCGTTGCAGCGACATCGGCGGGCGCGGCATCCTTTGCTGAAGGCTCCGTTGCGTTAGCCGCGGAGGACACGTGCGAGGCGTCTGGCGATACTGCAGTCGGTGAGCCCGGCGACCTGTCCGCACCGTCGTTGCCGGCCGAGGCTGGTGACACCGGCGACGTCGCTGTGGTGGCGCTCGTTCGTACCGGCGAAATCGGGGCCGGCACAGCTGGCTCCGGTGGTTCGAGCGAGGGCGCGGTCGCCTCGGGCGGAACTTCCGACGGAGCGGCCGGCGCCGCTGCGATCTGCTGGCGGATCGTCGGTTCGTGCGGCCCTGCCGCCGGCGTGGGTAGCACGCCCGTGGGTTCGGCGAGCGGAGCAGGCTCGATGGCGCTCGGATGCGGTGAAGCTGCTGCCGCCGCCGCGGGGGCTGACCGGCTGCTCGCCTCTCCAGGCGACGGATCGACGATGGGCGGAGCTTCGATAACGACTGCGCGCGTGCGCCCTTCGCCCGTGCTTGCGGCGCCGACGACGGCGACGGCGGGCTCGACGTGGGCTCGCACAGCCTTCCGCTCCACAGATGTGGCACCGGGCGCATCAGGCGCGTGCGTGACCGGCAGTCCAGGCACCGAGTACTGGCCGGCGTGCCGTTCGTCTGTTGCCGTAAAGCGATAGGCGCCGGTGAACGACAGCCTGTCTATCAGCGGAGCGCTGCCGACCTGTGTCGCGTGCCAGGGATCGAAACGCCAACCCGCGCCCGCTGCGTTCGAAGCAACCGGAATCGACGAGATCGCGCAAACGGTTGCGATCGCCGCAGCACGGAGAGTCGGCAAGGTCGAAGCGGCCTGCATGACGATGATTATGTCGTTGTCGACCGACGGCGAGCGCACACGAGCCAGCCAGGCCGGGTTGCCGGAATTTTTCATCCGCAATCCTCGGGCGAAGTGATTGACGATCCGTTAACGCCCGCCCGACTTCGACACGGTGGCGTGCGAACGCCCGGTCGCCGGTGCCCGTGCCGGCGATGAAACTTGCATCGCGAGGCGCTCAAAGTTTATCCGTGCCGACGATTGCGCCACGTATTACGCTGTTGCATACTTTTGACCAACGAATGAGCAGCACGCCGGGGAGGGCTCGACTCTCCGACTGGCGTCGCCGGCCAGCCGCCGGGTTGGTCGTTGAACGATGTGAAGGGGAGGCTGGATGGCGGGCGTGGCGACGGCGTCGAGCAGTGGACGACAAGTAGATCCTGCGCCCGGTGACCTTGCGATCGCGATGATCGGTGTCAACAAGTGGTACGGAGAGTTCCACGTCCTGCGCGACGTGAACCTCAACGTGCGTCGCGGAGAGAAGATCGTCATCTGCGGGCCCTCCGGCTCCGGCAAATCAACGCTGATCCGCTGCATAAACCGGCTCGAGGAGCACCAGGCCGGCCAGATCATCGTCGACGACATCGAGTTGACGAGCGATGTCCGCAATATCGACAAGATCCGCTCGGAAGTCGGCATGGTCTTCCAGAGCTTCAACCTGTTTCCGCATCTCACCGTGCTCGACAACCTCTGCCTTGCCCCGCAGTGGGTGCGCAAGACACCGCGCGCCGAGGCGGAGCAGATCGCCATGCAGTTCCTCGAGCGCGTGAAGATTCCCGAGCAGGCGGGCAAGTACCCCGGCCAGTTGTCGGGCGGCCAGCAGCAGCGTGTCGCCATCGCCCGCGCGCTGTGCATGAAGCCGCGCATCATGCTGTTCGACGAGCCGACCTCGGCGCTCGATCCGGAGATGGTCAAGGAGGTGCTTGAGACGATGATCGAGCTAGCCCGCTCGGGCATGACGATGCTCTGTGTCACGCACGAGATGGGCTTTGCCCGTGCGGTCGCCGATCGCGTCATATTCATGGATCGCGGCGAGATCGTCGAGGAGGCGGCGCCGGAGGAGTTCTTCGCCAATCCGAAGTCCGACCGAACCAAGCTGTTCCTCAGTCAGATCCTCAACCACTGACGAGTTCCAGGTCGTTGGTCGGCGGCCGTGTGGCGGGCCTCAGGCCGGTCCGGCGGCACCGGGGACCTCGGAAGTCTGCAACATAATCTGCCAACCAAAGGGAGTGATGTTTACATGAAGAAATTCACCACAGCGGTGGCGCTGGCCGGCCTCGCGACGATGGCAGCCACCGCCGCCCAGGCCGGTCCGACCCTCGATGCGATCAAGGCACGTGGGCAGATCATCTGCGGCGTCAACACCGGCCTCGGCGGCTTTGCGCTGCCCGACAGCTCGGGCAAGTGGAATGGTCTCGACGTCGACGTCTGCCGTGCGATCGCGGCGGCAGTGTTCGGCTCGGGCGACAAGGTCAAGTTCGTTCCGACTACTGCCCAGCAGCGCTTCACTGCGGTGCAGACCGGCGAGGTCGATCTCCTGTCGCGCAACACGACCTGGACGCTGACCCGCGACACGCAACTCGGCCTGAACTTCGCCGGCGTCTCGTACTACGACGGCCAGGGCTTCATGGTGCCGAAGAAACTTGGCGTGAAGAGCGCCAAGGAGCTCAATGGCGCCACCGTCTGCGTGCAGCCCGGCACCACAACCGAGCTCAACCTCGCCGACTACTTCCGCGCCAACAACATGCAGTTCAAGCCGGTGGTGATCGAGAACCTGCAGGAGGTGAATGCCGCGTTCTTCTCCGGCCGCTGCGACGTCTACACCACGGACGCCTCCGGCCTCGCATCGATTCGCAAGAACGACGCGCCCAAGGGCCAGTCGGACAACTACGTGATCCTGCCCGAGATCATCTCGAAGGAGCCGCTCGGCCCCGTCGTCCGCCACGGTGACGACCAGTGGTTCGACATCGTGAAGTGGACGCTCAATGCGCTCATCGAGGCGGAAGAGTACGGCATCACGCAGGCCAACGCCGACAAGATGGCGGCGGAGAGCAAGAACCCCGGCATCCAGCGCCTGCTTGGCACGACACCCGGCATGGGCAAGGCGATCGGTCTCGACGAGAAGTGGGCGCTCAACGCCATCAAGGCGGTCGGCAACTACGGCGAGGTTTGGAGCCGCAACATCGTTCCGCTCGGCCTGCCGCGTGGCATCAACAACCTGTGGTCCAAGGGCGGCATCATGTACGCCCCGCCGGTCCGCTGAAGTCTGACTGACGAGGCCGCGCCTCCTTCGGGATGCGCGGCCTTTTCCGATCCCCAATGCCGACGCCCGGGAGGCAGCGAGCACCATGTCGCAGGAAGCACACGCGGGCTATCGCGCGCGGCCGCGCCCGCAGCGCGCCCGCAGCTTCTACGACAAGGAGGTGCAAGGCATCCTCTGGCAGGTGGTGATCCTCGCGATCGTGCTCGGCACCGGCTACTGGCTTTTTTCGAACATGCAGCACAACCTGCATGTCCGTCAGATCCAGACCGGCTTCGATTTCCTCGACCGGGAGGCGGGCTACGAGATCGGCGAGAGCCTCATCGCCTATTCTCCGGCATCGACCTACGCCCGCGCCCTCGTCGTCGGATTTCTCAACACGCTGCACGTCGCTGTGATCGGCGTCGTCCTCGCTACCGTCCTCGGTGTATTCATCGGCGTCGGCACGCTCTCGCGCAACTGGCTCATCGCCAAGCTGACCGCCGGCTACATTCACTTCCTGCGCAACATTCCCGTGCTGCTGCAGATCATTCTCTGGTACTCGATCCTGATCTCGGATCGCATGTTCCCGGGACCGCGCCAGGCGACACCTGTGCTCGGTACCTATCTTACGCAGCGCGGCATCTATTTCCCCGTGCCCGAGCCTCACTTCTCGTGGTGGCTCGCGGCCATCGGCCTGCTCGTCGGCATCGTAGCCGCCGTCCTCACTTCGCGCTGGGCCAAGGCGCGCCAGGAATCGACCGGTGAGCAGTTTCCGACGACCGTGGCGCTGCCGCTGATCGTGCTTGCCACGCCGGCACTGTTCTGGCTCGTCGGCGGCGCCTCAACGGCGATGAGCTGGCCTGCGCTCAGAGGTTTCAACCTCGCCGGGGGGGCTCGCATCACGCCCGAGTTCACGGCTGTACTCTTCGGCCTCACCATCTACACCTCGGCCTTCATCGGCGAGATCGTGCGTGCCGGCATACTGTCGGTGCCAAAGGGGCAGATCGAGGCAGCACGTGCGATCGGCCTGCGTGAGGGGCTCATCATGCGGCTCGTCACCTTGCCCCAGGCGCTGCGCGTGATCATTCCTCCGATGACCAGCCAGTTCCTCAACCTCACCAAGAACTCGTCGCTCGCCGTGGCGGTCGGTTACCCCGATCTCGTCTCGGCGGCCAACACCACCCTCAACCAGACGGGGCAGTCGCCGGAGGTGATCCTGATCATCATGATCGTGTACCTGACCACCTCGTTGCTGACCTCGCTGTTCATGAACTGGTACAACAAGCGCATCGCGCTGGTGGAGAGGTAGATCATGGCCGACGTCGCACGCGCGAGGCCTGTCGCCCCGTCTCACGGTCCTGTCGCCTGGATGCGGGCCAACCTCTTCAACACACCTAGTAACGCGATCATCACACTCGTCGTCGTCGCGGCCCTCGTCTGGGTTCTGCCTAAGCTGTTCGCCTGGGCAATCACCGACGCCGTATGGGAGATCAACTCTGCGAAATGCCGGACGGCGAGCGGTGCCTGCTGGGGCTTCGTGGCAGAGAAATACCGGCTGATGCTGTTCGGTACCTACCCTTACGCGGAGCAGTGGCGTCCGCTGGTCGTCTCGATCGCGCTGGTCGCAATGGTGGTGGCGACGCTCAATACGCGGCTGTGGGGACGGCTCCTCTGGGGCGCGTGGCTGATCGCGCTGCCCGTGCTGTTCCATTTGATGCAGGGCGGCAGCATCGAGCTTGTCATGGTTATTCTGGCGGCTCTCGGTGGCGCCGTCATCGTCGGCCTGCCGACGTCGCTCGTCATGCCGGCAGGCCTCGGCGCACTCGGTCTTTTGTTCCTGTACTGGGCACTGTCCGGTCTCCTCGGACTGCCGCCGCTGCCGGCCCTGCCCGGCCTCTTCTCCTACGTCGAGACCGAGAAGTGGGGCGGCCTGCCGCTGACACTGATCCTCGCAACCGTCGGCATCGTCTGCTCGTTCCCGCTCGCAGTGCTGCTTGCGCTTGGTCGCCGGTCGGATCTGCCTGGCATCAAGGCGCTGTGCATCGGCTTCATCGAACTCGTGCGGGGCGTGCCGCTCATCACCGTGCTGTTCATGGCGTCGCTGATGATCCCCCTGTTCCTGCCAGAGGGGGTCAATTTCGACAAACTCCTGCGCGCGCAGATCGGCATCACGCTGTTCTCGGCCGCCTATGTTGCAGAGGTTATCCGCGGTGGCCTGCAGGCGATCCCGAAAGGCCAGTACGAGGCAGCCGACGCTTTGGGCCTGAGCTACGGCTACAAGACCGCATTCGTCGTGTTGCCTCAGGCTCTGAAGCTTGTCATCCCGCCGCTGGTCAACACGTTCATCGGCCTCTTCAAAGACACCAGCCTCGTCATCATCATCGGCCTGTTCGATTTCCTGGGCTCGATCCGACTCGCTTCGAACGATCCGGAGTGGCGGGCCTTCTATGTCGAGGGCCTGGTGTTCGCCGGTCTCGTCTATTTCGTCTTCTGCTACGCGATGGCTCTGTATTCGCGTAATCTCGAGAAGCGCCTGAACACGGGTCACCGCTGAGGCTGGCTGGAGGCCCGCCCGGCGGCGAACCCGATTGCGCCGACAAGCCGCCGCAACGCGCCCGACGCGTCTGCCGCCGTCTTCATAAGCTCGGCGCTGCGGCTGCCGGCGCGGTGGCAGCACCGTCGTCGAGGGGCGTTGTCCACAGATCCATACACATTGAACGGCGTATTCCATGACAATTTTGCGACAGCCTTCGAGTCCCTGCCTTGACGAGTTGCAATGAGGACTCATTTCGCACCCTCAGGTTGCGGAGCGCTTATGTTCAACCCTATGGTATCAAAGAGAAATCTCTCAGCGTGTCATTCGCAGGTAACGGCTAGACCGATGACACACCGAAACTGTTTCGTCTCCGCCATGGTCGTGTAGCGCCGCGAGGTCGCTATGTTCTGCGGACGACGCGCGGAGAGAGGGCATCTGGCCGCGTGTTGCACCGCAGACCCGGCCCGAAGCCCGCAACGCTGACGGCCGGGTCTGCCGGGGCGCCTCCAATCGGCGCCCGGGCGCGTGAGTGTCGTGTGGCAGGCAGCGGGTACAGGTGACATGCGTGTGAACGTCTCTTCGGGGCTCGGACCGAACGAGCTATCCATCCTCGAGCTGCTCAGAGTGCAGCCGGTGGCCTATTTCCCTCCCTTGCAACTCGCGGTGGCTTGCCGGCTCGCCGATCGAGGGCTCCTAAGGCGCGATGGCGAGGTCTGGTTTCCGACACGCCATGGTCTGGAACGGCTCGGCATCACGGTCCATTGAGCCGGCGTCATCGCGATCGTTGATCGCCGCAGGTGGCGCTCAGCCGAGGACGAGGCTGACCAGGAAGCGCAACGCCACGACGGTCAGGAAGCACCCGAAGGCGATCTCCAGCGAGCGGCGCGAGAGGCCGTGCGCGACCCGTGCTCCCCAGGGCGCTGCCAGCACACTCGTCGGAATGATCGCCGCCGCGCCGATCAGGCTTACGAACCCGAGTGAGCCCGCGGGCAGCGCGGGATGTCCGAAGCCCGCCCAGATGAAGCCGATCGCGCCCGGAATTGCGATCATCGGGCCGATGCCCGAAGCCGTGCCGACGCCCTGCTGAATGGTGCGCCCGTAAAGCGTCAGCATGGTGGTGACGAACGCCCCGCCGCCGATACTCATCAGTGTCGAGATAAAACCGACGGCGAGACCGTAGATCTCGAGCCACGGCGAGCGCGGAATGTCGGTGCCGAGCCGCCAGCTTTCCTTGCCGAAGAAGAATTTCGCCGCCAGCAATGGCGCGACGATCACCCAGACCCATTTGAACAGGCTCGAGTGGCTGGTGCTGGCGATCAGGCTGCCCGCCACCACGCCGGCGAAGATCGGTACCGACAGCCGCTTGACCACGCCCATGTCGACGCCGCCTCGGGCCCGATGGGCCGAAAACGAGCGCAGCGTCGTCGGCACGATCACGGCAAGCGAGGTGCCGACAGCCATGTGCATGCGGATCGCCTCGTCCACGCCGACGAGCCGGAACACCTCGTAGAGGACGGGCACCAGCACGCCACCGCCGCCAATGCCGAACAGGCCGGCAAGGAAGCCGGTGACCAGCCCGCCACCGGCAAGGGCAGCGACGAGGATCGCGATGCCCGCCGCGCTCAGTCCCGTGTCCACCCCTCGGCCTCCCCCGGCTTGCTGTCGCTTCGCGTGGCCGCTCGCCCGGATCGTTCGCGGCTCTGCTGGATATCAGACCAGGTGCGGCGATGACGTGTCGTCCAGCGGCCCTCGTGGCAGCCCGGCGGCGGCCGCGTGTCGGTGCGCCACCCATTGATTGTTGTCAACGCATCGGGCGCGCAATTCCGCAACCTGGCGCCGCCAACCCGGAGATAGACATGGCTCAGACCGACTGGAAGACGTTCACCGATCAGACCAACGAGCGCATGGCAGAGGCTCGCAAGGCCTTTCCTGGCGCCGCAAAGGCCTTTGGTGAACTGGCCAAGGCCGCCATCGCCCCTGGGGTCATGGACTCAAAAACCAAAGAGCTCATCGCGCTTGCCATTGGCATCGCCATGCGCTGCGACGGCTGCCTAGCATTCCACGTCAAGGCGGCGGCGCGGTTCGGCGCCACGCGCGAGGAGGTCGCAGAGACGGTCGCCGTTGCCGTCTACATGGGGGGCGGGCCGTCGATGATCTATGGCGCGGAGGCGCTGAATGCGTGGGATGCCCTGACAGGTTGACGGCGACCGGCGTCGCGTCGCCTGAGTCAGGCTGCGCGGGTGGTTTCGTGGCGACGGCGCTCGCTCTGCACGATACGAAGTGCGTCGACAAGCGCCTCGGGCCCCGCATCCGGGCGCACTGCCTGCTCCGACAGATGACGCCGGAACAGGCGTGCACCCGGTTCGCCGTGGTAGATACCGAGAATATGGCGGGCGATGTTGTTGAGCCGCCCTCCGCTCGCTATGTGGCGCGCCGCATAAGGCATCAGCGCCTCGATCACGTCGTCGCGCTGGCGCACCGGTCCATCGACACCGAACACCGCGTCGTCGACGCTGGCGAGCAGCCATGGCGTCTGATAGGCGGCGCGGCCTAGCATCACGCCATCGAAGCGGCCGAGATGATCTGATGCTTCGGACAGCCCCGTGATGCCGCCGTTGAGCACGATCGTCAAATCGGGGCGCGCCAGCTTCAGCCTGTGCACCCTCTCGTAGTCGAGTGGCGGGACCTCGCGGTTCTCCTTTGGAGAGAGGCCCTTCAGCCAGGCCGTGCGCGCATGGACGATGAAGATCGAGCAGCCGGCGGAGGCCACTGTTTCGATGAAATGCTGGAAATCCGCCTCGCCATCCTGCTCGTCGATGCCGATGCGGCATTTCACGGTGACCGGCACGTCGACCGCTGCTCGCATCGCGGCCACGCAATCGCCCACCAGCCGAGGCTCCGCCATGAGGCATGCGCCGAAGCGGCCAACCTGCACACGATCCGAGGGACAACCCACGTTGAGATTGATCTCGTCGTAGCCGAGGTCGGCGCCGATGCGCGCGGCAGTGGCAAGTCTGTCCGGCAATGATCCGCCGAGCTGCAGCGCCACCGGATGCTCTGCCTCGGCAAATGCCAATAGCCGCGCGCGGTCGCCGTGGATCACGGCATCCGCCGTGACCATCTCTGTATATAGTCGAGCGCGCCGCGTCATGAGACGGTGGAAGAATCGGCAGTGCCGGTCCGTCCAATCCATCATCGGGGCGACGCAGAAGCGATGGCTGTCTTCGAGCATGCCTCGGGACTTAATGGAGCCGATCGCACGCGGCAAGCGCCGCTCCATTCCGCCGCGTTCTCTCGAGGGCCGATAAAAGCGTTAGCCCGGGGTTAATGGTCGCCGGACTAAGGTGGCGTCCGGCGGAGCCTTGCGCGTGTGTCCGGAACATTACCACGGGACCGCGCCGCGCCGCGCCCCGCCTTGCTTCTGAAAACCGGATCGCTGACATGCCCGCCGAAATGCAGTCTGCGCTCTCGATCCTTGCCAGCGCCGGCGGCATTGCCGCCTACTCGCTCGACAAGACCGGCACCATCCTGAGCTGGACGCCCGGCGCCACGGCCCTCTTCGGCTACGCCGAGGAGGACATCGTCGGCCAGTCGGTTCAGCGGCTGATACCCGACGAGCACCGCGAGAGCTTTCGCCAGTACGTCTCGCAGCTCGACCATCAGCAGTGCATTCGGGTGCGCACCGTCCGCCGCCGCAGGAACGGCACGGATTTCGCCGCCGAGATCTCCGCCTGCCGCATTCGTGCGAGCGACGGCGAAGACGCCTTCGCGGTTGTGGTGCGCGACGTGCAGCAGGTTGCGCCCGAGCCGCAGAAAGCCGCGCTGATCACCTCGATCATCGAGGCATCGAGCGACGCCATCGCTTCGGTCGACGCGAGCGGCACGGTCCTGACCTGGAATCCCGCCGCCGAGAAGCTGTTCGGGTATACGGCCGCCGAGATGATCGGCAACTCGATGCGCCCCCTGTTCCCGCAGGATCGCCAGTGGGCGTTCGGCATGGGCGCGACCGAACTTGCCAAAGGCCGACGGCTGATGCACGACACCGTGCGCATGCACAAGGACGGTACCGAGATCCCGGTATCGCTTGTCGCCTCGCCGCTGATCGCGAGCGACGGCGTCTATCTCGGCTACAGCGTCATTTTCCGCTCCATCGCCGAGAAGCAGGTATCTCTCGCCGCACTGCGCGATGCCGAGCGCTTCAATCAGCGTGTGCTTGCCGCGAGCAGGGACTGGATCTCTGTAATCGATCTTTCGGGTCGCGTGATGTTCCTCAATCCGGTCGGTCAGCTGCTGCTCGGGGCCAAACCGGACGACGGGCTCGAGAAGATCGTCTGGGCCGACGCCTGGCCGGAGGCAGACCGCAATCTCATCGCGGCGCACGTGCAGGTCGCCATCGGCGGTGAGCCTAGTCGCTTCGAGGCCGAACTGACCGCGGCGGACGGCAACACTTACGCGATGGATGTCACCGTGACGCCGATCACGGACGAGAGCGGCAAGGTGATGCGCGTCCTGGCGCTCGCCCATGACGAGACCGAGAAGCGCCGCCAGCGCCGCCATCTCGATCTCGTGGTTCGTGAGTTGTCTCACCGTGTCAAGAATCTGCTCGCGGTGATCTCGGGTATGGCGCGCAGCTCGGTCGCCGACGACATGGATGTGCATCGCTTCCAGTCGGACTTCTACGCCCGCATCCGCAGCCTGGCGAAGTCGCACGACCTGCTCGTCGGCACCGATTGGCGCGGCATCGAGGTCGCAGACCTCATCCGCTCGCAGCTCTCTGCATTTGTGGCAAGCGATATCGACCCGCGCATCGCCGTCTACGGTCCGCCGACGCTTCTTCGGCCGGAGCCCGCGCAGATGCTTGGATTGGCGTTCCACGAGTTGGCCACCAACGCCTCGAAATACGGCGCGCTCGCCCACGCTGGAGGCCGCCTTTCTGTGACGTGGTCCCGCACCGCGAGCGACGACGGTACCCAAGCCCTCCAGCTGGTCTGGCGAGAGCAGGTACCGGTTCCGATCGCGGTCGCCACGCGCTTCGGTTTCGGATCGGAGGTGCTCAACGAGATCGTGGCCGAGATGCTCGAAGGGACCTCGGTGCTCGATTTCGAGAGCGAAGGCGTCACGTGGACGCTGGTCGTCGATGACCTGACCCACATTGCGGTCGATGCTTCGATCAGTTCGTCGGCGTCTCACAGTGGCGTGGCGGTCGTCTCGGCGCTGCAGGCTTAATCGGTCGTTCACACCGTCGTGGGAACCTTCGTTGAAGGGTCTCACGGCCCCGCGTCAGGATGGATTGTTCGTGCGTAGTGCGGTTCTCATTACTCCGGATGGTAGCTGCCGCCGCTGCTGCGAGATTCGCAGCGAACTCGGTATCGGCCCCTCGACCGGTACCGATGCGCTCTACCGCTATCTCGCCCGCAACATGGGATACGTCGTGGCGCGTCGCGGATCGGCGCAGGAGTGGCAGATCACCTACGCGCCGGACGCCGTCTCGCCGGCCTCATTCGCGAGGCTGCAGGCCGTCGAGGACCTGCCTGGGGCCGGAACGGTTACCGCGGAGTACTTTTTCCATGGCTGGCAGCTGAGGTCGCTCGACCGCAGCAGCAGGCACGATGCGATCGCTCTGCCGCACGTGGGTCACGGGATGGGGCTGCTGGCAACGCCGGCCACTCCCGCACTCGCGTCGGATGTCGTAGTCCCTTTTGCGCCCCGGTTGCGCCGTCGCCTGCGCTTGTACGACGCCGGCGGCGACTGCCAGCCCGAGCTGGGCTGACGCGTTTGCGCGCCGAGCCGTACTCGGCCCATGAGCGCCTCCAGCGTAGATTGGCAGATGCCGGGCTAGGCTGCGCGAATATCTTCGCCGGCCATGAGCTCGTCGAGTGGCGTGGCATTGAATGCCGCCAGATCGTCAAGCAACTGGCGCCGTCCCATCCACACAAGCGCACAGCGCACATCGCCGACCGGGCCGCCCGCCAGGTTAACGGCGTAGTCGACGTTGGTGTAACCGCAGCGGCGGGCCATGCCCCCGTCGACCACGCTTTCAGCCATGATGCTGATCGTGAAATCCTGCGACCAGCGCGTCAGTGCCAGAGCGCGCGACAGGCGCGGAAGCAGGCCGGAAATCCACTGCTTTCTGTAGTCGCGGCGATACCAGCCGCCGCCTGAGAATACGACGCGACCGCTGACGATGCGGGCATTCTCACAGGTGACGCCGCAGCTTTCGGCCGGCCGCTTCGACCGGGAAGGATCCCGGTAGAACAGGCGCAGGCTGGTCGCCTCCTCCTGGAACGACGTGTCCGGCCAATCGTAGAAGCGCGCCGCCTGCGTGGCCACCACGTCGCCGTCCTCGTTGCGACCGACGACAGCGAATGCCTTGTCGTCGTCGATGCCGTGGGCGGGATCGAACAAGGGAATCAGGGGTCGCCAGGTGTCCTTGTTGGCCTCGTTGGTGCGAACCAGTGTCGACAGTGGCTCGAAAGAGAGCCTGAGCCCACGGTCCGAAAGGGCGTCCACGACCTTCAGGAAGAACGGCGCGAGGATCTCACGCGGTCCCTCGTTGACTGCGAGCGAGTCGAGAAACGCGTCGTTGTTCGCGGATTTAGGATGGCCCGGAAGGCCAATCGAGGTTTGACGCCGGTCCGACATTTCCGGTCTCCGTACCGAATGACTGACCGATAGTTAACACCATTTAAGGTTTGGGCAAGGCGGTTTCCGATCTGACCCGCGCAGTCCAGCCCAGGTAAAACGAATTGGTGTTCTTCTTTCTGATTGTTCGTGGGCGCATTATTCCGAGATGTTTCGAGTAGCCCCGTGCATTCCAATCGCAATCAAGGGGATCGCACAACGACTTGATAGGGCAATTTCTTACGCCGCTGTCGGTCCTGCTCCAGGATCGGCAAGCGCGCTCGATCCGAGGCAGGTGGATCTCCTCTGAAGCGCATGGCAGCGATGCATGCACCGCCGCTCATGCAACAACGACGGCAGCGCGGCCGCCGTCGTTGCATACCCTGGATCAGCCGGGCTCAACAGGGCAGCAGGTTGACCGAGCCTTCCATGGTGCCGCGCGCATTGAGAGGGATGATGGCCGGGCTCTGCGACACCTCGACCTCGGTCCGGCGGGCGCGGTTGCCGAAGAACAGCACCTGGCTGATGGCGGCCCGAACTTCATCGACGCTGAACGGCTTGGAGATGAGGAAGGTCGGCTCGGGCCTGAGGCCGGTGAGCAGGCGGTCGGGATAGGCCGTGATGAAGATGACGGGCAGCTCGCCGCTCGCCAGGATCTGGTGGACGGCGTCGATGCCGTTGCTGCCGTCGGCGAGTTGGACGTCGGCGAGGATCAAGCCCGGCCGACGCACGGCGATGGCCTCGAGTGCGGCGCGCTGTGTGCGCACACGAGCAAGCACCTTGTGGCCGAGGCTGGTGACGATGCGCGCGAGGTCGCGGGCGATGAACACCTCATCCTCGATGATGAGGATTTCGGTCTTGCGTTGCTTCGAGAGGTCGTTCTGGGCGGCAAGCAGGAGCCGCGTCACGTCGGCCAGCGGCAGGCCGAGCGTGAGGGCGATCTCTTCGCGGGAAAAGCCCTCGAGCGACGACAGGAGAAAGGCCATGCGGAACTCGAGCCCTAGCCCCTGAAGCATCTGCATTTCACCCCCGCCGGCGTCGGGGCCTGCTTCCTCGTTCAGGCTGGCGAGATGCTGTCCGACCGGCCCCATGAACGTCGAGATCAGGGAGCGGTAGAGCCGTACCCGGATCGACGTCGTCTGGTCCAGGCGATCCGTGTTCGTCGAGAACATGTGGATGGCCGCCACGGCGAGTGCATCGCCGCATTTCTGGCTTCCCGTAAGGGCGCGGGCGAATCGCCTCAGGTACGGCAAATGGTGAGCAAGAGCATTCGTGTGCGACATAAATTCCTCCCCCCGACGGGACCCGGGTCACACCGTACGGGCATCGGCTTAAATCACGGTAAACCGATAGGAACGAAACGAGCCAATAACGGCGGGATACCTGCGCAAATTCTGCCGGCCCTGTTGGCGCCTCATTGACAGTGCTCACACCGGATCGTCACTGCGCTATTGTCCGCCGTCGCAGGAAACCTTACCCTGGAGCGAGATTCGAGGCTGCTGCGGCAGGCCTTGGATCGCGCAGGCGTTGGTCGTTTCGTGTCGCGCGGACGAGCGACAACTCCCGTTCCCTGATCCCTTATCGCTGGCCGATGCAGCACACCGAGCGCGATCTCACCCTTGGCATCGCATTTCGCATCGCGGCCTCCGTGATGCTGGCGCTGATGGTCGCTGCCGTGCATGCGGGGTGCTCGACCTGCGAGGTCGGCCAGGTCGTGATGATGCGCGGCGCGTTCGCGTTGCCGGTGATCGTTGCCTACCTGCTGTTCTGGGGGGAGGTTCGCGCGGTGCTCACGACAAAGCGCTGGAACGGACACCTCGTTCGCGGCGCGGTTGGCGGTACCTCTTTGGTGTTCACGTTCATCGCCATTCGCTCCACCCCGATGCCGGTTGCCACGGCATTGACGTTCCTCGCGCCGCTGTTCGCGACACTCGGCGCGATGATTTTCTTGAGGGAGACACCGTCGGCGAGGATGCTCGGCGCCGTCGTGTTCGGATTTGCAGGCGTGGTCATCATCGTCACCGCTGCCTTCGATGATATCACATATCCAGACATAACTGTCGGCGGCGTCATGGCGGGCATCGCCGGCGCCGTGCTGATGGCCATCTCGATGCTGCAGTTGAAGCGCTTGAGCAGCACGGAATCGGCAGGCTGTGTCTCCTTCTACTTCTCTCTCGCCATCACATCGATCGGCCTGCTTCTGCTCGCCCTGGGCGTCGGGCCTATGACATGGCAGGACGTCGGCCTCGGGCTCGTCGCCGGAGCGCTCGGGGCTGGAGCGCAACTCGCCATGGCCGAATCGCTTCGGCGTGCGCCGATTTCCAGCGTGGCGGCACTGGACTATCTGTTGCTCGTCTGGGTCGTCGCTATCGACGTGTTCGTCTTCGACAGGTCGCCGAGCTTCTTCACGCTCACCGGCGCGCTCGTCATCGTGGTGTCGGCTTCCCTTCTGCGCCAGTCGAACGGAAGCGGCGGGCGGTCGAGAATTTAGTTTTGGCGCTCGTTGTCTGCCGGCGTCATCGCCCTACGCGCTCGGCGGCGGTGCGGATGGCGCGGATGTTGGCGCCATAGACCTCGGGCTTGGCGACCGAGCCGCCCTTGAACACGGCGGAGCCGGCCACCAGCACGTCGGCACCGGCCGCCGCCACCAGCGGCGCCGTCTCGGCCGTCACCCCGCCGTCGATCTCGATGTGGATGGGCCGCTCGCCGATCATCGCGCGCAGCCGGCGCACCTTCTCGACCATCGCGTGGATGAACGACTGCCCGCCGAAGCCGGGGTTGACGGTCATCACGCAGACGAGGTCGAGGCGATCCAAAACATGCTCGATCGCGCTCTCGTGCGTCGCCGGATTGAGCGCGACGCCCGCCTTCTTACCCAGAGCGCGGATCGCCTGCAGTGAGCGGTCGAGGTGCGGGCCGGCCTCGGCGTGCACGGTGATGACGTCGGCGCCGGCCTTGGCGAAAACTTCGAGATAGGGGTCGGCGGGCGCGATCATCAGGTGCACGTCCATGACGGTCTTGATGTGCGGGCGGATCGCCGCGCACGTCGCCGGGCCAAAGGTGATGTTGGGCACGAAGTGGCCGTCCATGACGTCGACGTGCACCCAGTCGCAGCCCTGAGCTTCGATCGCCTCGCACTCACGCCCGAAGTCGGCGAAGTCGGCGGAGAGGATCGACGGCGCGATCTTGATCGAGCGGTTGAAGGTCATGCGCTGGCGTCCTCGCCGTCCGTGGTCTTGAGCCCGCCCGAGAACACGCGGCTCGCGGTGATGTCAGCGGCCGCGATCTCTGACAGCGCCTCGGCGTCGAGCGGGCCGTCCGCCTCCTCGAAAAGGCGGTTGGCCTGGCGCAGGCGCATGCGGTCGAGCGCGTTCCTGATCGAGCGCGCGTTGGCGAAGTGCGGCTGCGTGCGCCGCTGGGCGATATAGGCCTGCATGGCCGCGCGCGCCTCCGCCGTCAGCTTGTAGCTCTGCTGGGCGAGCATCGTCTCGGCGATGTGCAGCAACTCGGGGTCGGTGTAGTCGGGAAACTCGATGTGGTGGGCGATGCGCGAGCGGAAACCCGGGTTGGAGTGGAAGAATCGGTCCATGCGGTCGGCGTAGCCGGCGAGGATGACGACGAGGTCGTCGCGATTGTTCTCCATTACCTGCAAGAGGATCTCGATCGCCTCCTGGCCGTAGTCGCGCTCGTTGTCGGGGCGGTAGAGATAGTAGGCCTCGTCGATGAACAGCACGCCGCCCATCGCGCGCTTCAAGACCTCCTTCGTCTTCGGCGCGGTGTGGCCGATGTACTGACCGACCAGATCGTCGCGGGTGACCGCGATGAGGTGGCCTTTCCTGACGTAGCCGAGCCGGTGCAGCAGGCCCGCCATGCGTAGCGCAACCGTCGTCTTGCCGGTGCCGGGATTGCCGGTGAAGCTCATGTGCAACGTCGGCGTCTCGTGCGCCAGGCCGAGGCCCTTGCGGGCCCGCTGCACGAGCAGTAGCGCCGCTGTCTCGCGGATGCGCTGCTTGACCGGGGCCAGGCCGACGAGCTCGCGGTCGAGCTCGTCGAGGATCGCCTTCACCCCGGACTGCTCGAACTCGGCGGCGAGATCGACGGTGGTGGGCGTCTTGCCGGTCGGTGGCCGCTCCTGATCGCTCATGTCCCTCCTCCGATTCCTTCGCATGTCGTACCATCCTGGCCGGCGTTGCACGGCGCGTCGAGTCGCGACGCCGGGGTAGTAGCGCGATCGCTCTATAATAATTGAAACTTATCGATATCATCAAAATATGCGATTTTTACTGATGTAATCCCTCTGCTAGGAGAAGGTGCGGATCACAGGCAAGGCTCATCATGCGACGTGGCCGGCGATGGGGCGGCGCGCCGTCGATCTCAGCGACGGCGGTGCCACTTCGCTTGGCTTGGATCTTACAGCTACCGGGTGACAGTCGGAGGACACTATGGACGGAAATCAGGCCGCGGGCGGAAAATGCCCTGTCATGCACGGCGCCATCACCAGCATGGGCAGTAACGTGATGGAGTGGTGGCCGAACGCGCTGAACCTGGACATCCTGCATCAGCACGACACTAAGACCAATCCACTCAAGGGCTTCAACTACCGCGAGGAGGTCAAGAAGCTCGACGTGGCGGCGCTCAAGGCCGACCTCAAGGCGCTGATGACCGACAGCAAGGACTGGTGGCCGGCCGACTGGGGCCACTACGGCGGCCTGATGATCCGCATGGCTTGGCATGCCGCCGGTTCTTACCGTCTTGCTGACGGGCGCGGTGGTGGCGGCACCGGCAACCAGCGTTTCGCGCCTCTCAACTCCTGGCCGGACAACGCCAACCTCGACAAGGCGCGGCGTCTGCTCTGGCCCGTCAAGAAGAAGTACGGCAACCGTATCAGTTGGGCCGATCTGATCATTCTCGCCGGCAACGTCGCCTATGAGTCGATGGGCCTGAAGACCTACGGTTTCGCCTTCGGTCGCGACGACATCTGGCATCCCGAGAAAGACGTCTATTGGGGCTCCGAGAAGGAGTGGCTCGCGCCGAGCGATGCGCGCTACGGCAACCTCGAGGACCCCTCGACAATGGAGAATCCGCTGGCCGCGGTCCAGATGGGTCTCATCTACGTGAACCCGGAAGGTGTCAACGGCAAGCCCGATCCGCTCAGGACCGCCGCGCAGGTGCGCGAGACGTTCGCCCGCATGGCGATGAACGACGAGGAGACCGCGGCACTGACCGCCGGCGGCCATACGGTGGGCAAGTGCCACGGCAACGGCAGCGCCGCAAACCTGGAAGCGAGCCCCGAAGGTGCCGACGTCGTCGAGCAGGGTCTCGGCTGGATGAACCACAAGAGCCGCGGCATCGGCAACAACACCGTGACGTCGGGCCTCGAAGGCGCCTGGACAACGCATCCGACCCGTTGGGACAACGGCTACATGCACCTGCTGCTCAACTACGAGTGGGAGTTGCGCAAGAGCCCGGCTGGTGCGTTCCAGTGGGAGCCGATCGATATCAAGGAGGAGGACAAGCCTGTCGATTCCGAGAATCCGTCGGTCCGCCACAATCCGATCATGACCGATGCCGACATGGCGATGAAAATGGATCCCGTCTACCGGGGATATATGGAGCGGTTCGCCAAGGACCCGGCCTATTTCTCCGAGACGTTCGCCCGCGCGTGGTTCAAGCTTACGCACCGCGACATGGGACCGAAGGTCCGCTACCTCGGACCCGAGGTGCCGAGTGAGGATCTGATCTGGCAGGATCCGATCCCCGCCGGCAGCACGTCGTACGACGTCGCCAAGGTCAAGGCGAAGATCGCAGCATCCGGTCTCGCCGGCGCCGACATGGTGGCAACCGCATGGGATTCGGCGCGCACGTATCGCGGCTCCGACATGCGCGGCGGCGCGAATGGCGCGCGCATCCGCCTCAACCCCCAGAAGGACTGGGAGGGCAACGAGCCCGCCCGCCTCGCCAAGGTGCTGGCAGTGTTGGAGCCGATCGCCCGGGAGACCGGGGCCAGCATCGCCGACGTCATCGTGCTCGCCGGCAATATCGGAGTCGAGCGGGCAGCGGAGGCGGCTGGCGTCGCGGTCTCCGTTCCGTTCGCCGCAGGGCGGGGTGATGCCACCGACGCAATGACCGACGCCCCATCGTTCAGTGTGCTCGAGCCGCTAGCCGACGGCTACCGCAATTGGTTGAAGAAGGACTATGTCGTCGCACCCGAGGAACTGCTGCTCGATCGCACGCAGCTGATGGGTCTGACGGCCCAGGAGATGACGTGCCTCGTCGGTGGCATGCGCGTGATGGGCGCCAACTATGGCGGTTCTGCGCACGGCGTCTTCACCGACCGCGTCGGCGCCTTGACGACGGATTTCTTCGTGAACCTGACCGACATGGCCAATTCGTGGAAGCCGGCTGGCAAGAACGTCTACGAGATCGTCTGTCGCAAGTCAGGTAAGGTGAAGTGGACTGCGACGCGCGTTGACCTCGTGTTTGGCTCCAACTCGGTGCTGCGTGCCTACGCCGAGGTGTATGCCCAGGACGATGGCAAGCAGAGGTTCGTGAAGGATTTTGTGGCGGCCTGGGCCAAGGTCATGAACGCCGACCGCTTCGATCTGGCATAGTCGCGGCCGGCTATCGCTCGATAACGCGCACGCGCCGGGGACCGCGGACGGTCTCCGGCGCTCTCATTCAGGCACGGTGTCGTCGGCAGGTGCGCGTGGCTATCTGCCGAGCAGGTGCGGCAGATAGAGCGACAGCCCGGGCAACGCGACGAGCAGCATGATGCGTCCGATCTCTGCAGCGAAGAACGGCATCACGCCCGCGAACACTTCGCCCATCCGCACCTTCTTCGAGAGTGCGGCGATGATGAACACGTTGAGTCCGACTGGCGGGGTGATGAGCCCGAGTTCGACGACGACGAGCGCGAGGATGCCGAACCAGATCTTGAGATCGTCGGCGCTCATGCCGTAGGCGGCAGTCGCCGCCGTCGCGGCGTCGCCGCCGTTTAAGTCGACGAGCGCCGGCCAGAAGAATGGCAGTACGACGAGAATCATGGCGAGCGAGTCCATGAAGCAGCCGAGCACGATCAGGATCAGCAGCATGGCGATCAGGAGGACCCACGGATCGAGGCCGCTCGAGCCTGTCCAGGCGGCCATCGCCGCGGGCAGTCCCGCACGTGCGAAGAAGCCTTTGAGCACCTCCGCGCCGAACAGGATCAGGTAGATCATGCCACTGGTCACGGCGGTATCGAGCAGCGAGGTGCGGATCTGCCCGACCGTGAGGCCGCTATTGGAGCCTGAGAAGCGCAGGAACAGCCCGTAGACGAGGATGACTGTCGCCCCGACCGCAGCCGCCGGCGTCGGCGTGAACAGGCCGAACCCGAGCCCGAGGATGATCGATCCGAAGATCACGAGAACAGGGAGGAGGCGGCGGATCGCTTGACTTCGCTCCTGCGGCGCCATGATTACGGTCTCGGGCGCGAGGTCGGGATAGACGCGCACGAGGATCGCGATCACGGCGATGAAGAAAGCGACGGCGACGAGGCCGGGGATGATCGCCGCTTGGAACATTTCGACGATCGAGGCTTCGACGATGATCGCGTAAATCACCAGCGCGACAGACGGTGGTATGAGGATGCCGAGCGTGCCGCCGGCCGCCAGCGTGCCGGTCGCGAGCCGCGGAGAGTAGTTGAGACGGTCGAGTTCCGGCAACGCGACGCGGCCCATCGTCGAAGCTGTCGCCAGGGAAGAGCCGCAGACCGCGCCGAAGCCGGCACAAGCACCGACAGCTGCCATCGCGACGCCGCCGCGAAAACGCCCCACCAACGCATTGAGGCCCTGGAACAGGTCGCGGCTGAGCCCGGCATGGCTCGCCAGGAAACCCATCAGCACGAACAGCGGCACGACCGACAGGTCATAATTCGCCATCGTGCTCCAGGTGAGCGTCTTGAATTGCTTCAGGTAGGGTTCAAAGCGCAGATAAGGCACCACCAGCGAGAGAACGTAGTTGCCGCCGACGCCGACGGCGATCATCGCGATGCCGACGGGCACGCGCAGCACGAGCAACACGAACAGCGCGCCAAGGCCGCCGACGCCGATCAACTCGCGCTCAGACACTCTCATGCTCCGAGAAGATCTGCATCAGGGCCACCGCGGCCCACAGCACGAGCGAGACGATGCCCGGCAGGTAGAATGGCCAGACCGGCCATCCGAGGATCGCCGAGCGAACGTTGTCGGAGCGGGTCTCCAGCATGCCGTAGACCATCCAATAGGCGAGGGCGAGCGTGACGAGCATCGTCGCGAGGAGCCAAAGCCGGTCGAGCAGGCGGCGCACGGCATGCGGCAACATTGAGACGAAGAGCTCGACGTTCACATGTCCCCGACGGAGCTGGCAGTACGGCATGAAGAGCAGCGCGGCCGAGGAGATCGCGAGGCTGACGAAATCCTCGTATCCCGGCAGGCCGCTGACGCTGCCGCCGGCCAGACGCGCGAAGCGGTCGAGGGCGAATCCCGTCACGTTGACGGACGTGACCAGCATGATGGCGACGATAAGCATGCCGCCGGCGAGCGCCGTTACCTCGGCGAGTCGAACTGCAACGCGTTGCACGACGGCGCACCTTGATCAGACGGCTTCGAGAGATGAGATGGGGCACCTGCGTGTGATCAGGCGCCCCGTGCTGAGGCTCAGGCGATTCCAGTCCTGCTTACTTGCCGTGCCTGGCGATCGACGCGCGTGCTGCCGCCACCAACGCCTTGCCGTCGACGCCGGAGGCGCCCTTGATCCAGCGCTGCACGACGGTTTCGGCACGGTCTGCGAGCGCCTTTGTCGTCGCCGCATCGAGCGCGAGGATCGGCGAGCCGGCCTTCTTGACCAGTCCCTTTCCCGGCCCCTCGATCTCGTCCCAGAGCTTGCCGGCATCGTTCGCGATCGCAGCACCCGAGTTCGCGTCGATGATCGCCTTGAGGTCGGCGGGCAGGGCGTCATAGCGCTTCTTGTTCATCGCGAACAGGAAGACGGAAGTGCCGAAGCGGCCGTCGTTGGCGGCGGTCACCGAGCACTTCGTCAACTCGTGGACCTTGAGCGGCGGCACGATCTCGAAGGGTATCAGAGCGCCGTCGATGGTGCCCTTGGACAGCGCCTGCGGCACGTCCGGCACAGGCATCGCGACGGGCTCGGCGCCCCAGCTCTCGATCATCCAGGCGCCCGTGCGGCTCGGCGTGCGGAGTTTCTTGCCCTTCAGTTCATCGATGGTCTTGATGCAGCCGCTGACAAGATGCATCGCGTTGCCGGCGTTGACGTGGACGAGCAGAGGCTTGATGTCCTTGAAGTCCTCGGCGACCGCTTTCATGTTGTCCTGGATGGCGAGGGTCGTCGCGCGCGCCGAGCCCTGGTGCACCCCGGGCAGCTCGAATACCTCGACACGCGGAAATACGCCCGGCGTGTAGCCTGTCAGCGTCCAAACGATGTCGGCCGTACCGTCGCGCACCTGACGGTAGAGTTCAGGCGGCTTGCCGCCGAGCGACATCGACGGAAATATCTCGATCTTGATGCGGCCCTTCGACTGTTGCTCGATCTTCTTGGCCCAAGGCGCGAGAAATCGCGCGTGCGGAGGCGCCTTGGGGCTGAGGAAATGCGAGAGCGTCAGCGTCACCTCGGCGGCCTGCGTGGCGGCCGAGTTGGCGGTCAGGGCAAGCGCTGCCAGCACAGGCCCGAGTACGAGGCGTTTCATGTCGTTCCTCCCGGTTCGGTGGTCAGTGGTCAGTGTTCTTGCGGCGAATCTGACGATGTCGCCGGCCGTTCGAGTTCCGAGCTTATAGCATCGGCGCGCCGCGCGCGCTGCCCGCTGGCATTCGCTGCAGCGGGATCTTCGAGGCCCAATCCGCCAACCTGGCGCTGCCAGTCTGCGGTGGCGCTGGCCATGCGGGGGGAAAGACCGAGGGCTGCGACCATGGCAGCGGCCTCGTCCATCTCGGCGGCACGCCGACGGCCATGCACCATCATGCGTTCGAGCATCTGGCCCGTGCGACGCTCCCAATCGAAGCCGGGGTAGGTTTGCTCGAGCGAGGCGACGACGACATCGTCCACGCCGAGGCGGCGCCCGGCGAGCACACACTCGACGGCGAGTGCCTCCAGCCCCTTCATCATGATCGAGCGGACCAACTTGATCGCCGAGGCGCGGCCGATTTCTCCGTCCGCATCCTTCGCGTCCATGTCGAGACGAATCATCAGGTCGAGTGCCGCCGAGGCGTGCGGCCCGCTGACCAGCACGGGCGAGCGATGCAGCAGCGGATGGATCGGCGCCATGATGGCGACATCGACATAGCGTCCACCGGCGGCCTCGATGATCGCGGCGGAGGCCTGCTTGGTCTGTGGTGCGCAGGAATTACAGTCGAGGAACAGGGAGCCCTCGGGCAGGCTTGCGGCCGAACTGCACGCGGCGGCGTGTGCCTGGTCAGCGGTGACGAGCGAGAAGACGGCGTGCGCGTCGCGGATCGCCGCGGTATTGGAGGTGGCGGCCCGCACACCGGCTCGCCGGTAGTCGGCGAGCTTGGCTTCGCGAGCCGCCCCGGCGACATCGGTCCTGATGTCGTACGCCGCGATGTCCGCCGAGACCGTGCCGCTCCAGCCAGCGACGATCGCCGATGCGGCCTCGCCGAAGCCGACGAAGGCGATCGACGGGCGGTTGGCGCCATGCCATGCGTCCCGCCCGGCCGGCCTGCTCTGCGCTGGTGTCGTCATGACCGTGCCCACGTCTGCCCTTTTGCCCTTTGCCCTTGCCCGCTTCGTGTCGGCCAGCGTTAGCAGCAGGGCGCGGGCTTCAGAAGTTGAATGTCCGAGAGGGCTATTCAGTTGCGCTATAGCGCTGCTGCAAAGAAATGTCGGTTTCGCAAACCTCGCGCAACAGGTCGAGCAGGCGAGCCTGCGTCGCCGTGGGGCGCCAGTCGCGTCGCACCGTGATGCCAATCGGACGCGAGGTATGGGTGAGATCGTAAGCCAGAATGCACAGCATGCCATGCCGGATTTCGGGCTCGACCTGATGTGCGGACACCAGTGTCAGCCGGTCGCTGTCGAGCAGCAATCCCCTGATGAGCATCAGCGAGCTGGCCTCGATCAGGCCGGGAGGCACTGCGATGTCGGCCTCGGCAAACAGCGCCTCGAAATGGCGTCGGGTCGGCGTCGGTGTGCGCGGTGCAATCCAGGAATACTGTCCCAGGTCACGCATCGTGATGCGCTTGCGTGCGGCCAGCGGGTGCTGGCTGCGCGCCACGATTGCCAGAGTATCGTCGAAGAGCTTCGTCTGGACGATGTCGTCGATCGGCGCAGGTTCGCGTAGCGCGCCAACGATGACATCGATCTCGCCCTGCCGCAGATCGCGTAGCAGATCGTCGTAGAGCCCGTCGACGACGCGGATGCGGACGTCGGGACGTTCGCGAGCGAGCCGGTTGATCGCCCCGGGGAGAATGCTGGTGCGCGCCAGCGGCAACGTGCCGATCTGGACGCTGGCGCTATCGATGCCGCGGGCCGAGGCAACCTCATCCAGGCCCTGCTGAAGCTCGGCGAGTGCGAGACGGGCAAACCGGGACAGCCGCTCTGCGGGCGGGCTCAGTCGGATGCCGAGCCGGGTTCTGACGAACAGCTCGTTGCCAGACAGCCGCTCGAGGTCGCGGGCGAGGCGGTGCAGCGAAGGCTGCGAGATGCCGACGGCGCGCGCGGCGAGCGAAAAATTGCCGGATTCGGCAACGGCGAGCAGGGCGCGTAGCTGGGCTGCCGTGACGAGTTGATCGAAGCGGGCAAAGCCGCGTCCTCTGCGACCGCCGGCGCCATCGGCGCCGGCCTGGATGAAATCGAGCGCGCGGCTGCAGCGATATGCCATGGCCTGGCCCGCGTCGGTGGCGATCATGCCGCTGCTGGTGCGCACGAACAGGGCAATGCCGAGTGCCCGTTCCAGCTTGGCGATCGCCTGGGTTATCGCCGGCTGGGAGAGATGAACCGCCGGCGCCGCGGCGGAGATGCTTCCGGAACTCGCCACAGCGCAAAATGCTCTTAGGTGCCGCAGGTTGAACGCATCGGGTTGCACGGCCGGGCCCCTCGCCGGGTCATCGAATTCGAGCGCACTATAGCACGCTCTTATATCGCAGCGCTGCGTTTGAAGTGGCAACCGCCGTATTGCGGGTTCAAGGTGCCGTCGCGCGGTAGGCAGTCCGCACTCACAGAAGGGAGGTGACCGTGACGGCGCAACAGAAGACCGGCCTGGTCATCACGGCTCACCCCGGAGATTTCGTGTGGCGCGCCGGCGGGGCTATCGCACTGCACGCCGCCAGGGGATACCGCATGAAGATCGTCTGCCTCTCCTATGGCGAGCGTGGCGAAAGCCAGTTTGCCTGGAGAAAGGCCGGTGTGACACTCGACGAGGTGAAGGCCGGGCGCCGCAGCGAGGCGGAGCGAGCTGCGGCGATCCTCGGCGCCGAGATCGAGTTCTTCGACTGCGGCGATTACCCGCTTCGCCCGACCAATGCGATGCTTGACCGTACAGTGGACATCTACCGCGAGTTGAACCCATCGTTCGTGCTGACGCACGCCCTGGAGGATCCCTACAACTTCGACCACCCGACGGCCGCACATTTCGCCCAGGAAGCGCGCGTCATCGCACAGGCGATGGGGCACAAGCCGGAAGCTTATACCGCCTATTCGGCCGCGCCGGTTTTCCTGTTCGAGCCGCATCAGCCCGAACAGTGCAATTTCAAGCCCGATGTGATCCTGAACATCGACGACGCGTGGGCGAGGAAGGAGGAGGCGTTCCAAGTGCTCGCTGCCCAGCAGCATCTGTGGGCCTACTACGAGCGCGTAGCCCTCAATCGCGGTGTGCAGGGCGGCCGCAACACTGGCCGGCCGATGAAATACGGCGAAGCCTACATGCGACTCTTCCCCGAGGCGTTGGAGATTCTGGCATGACCGTGCTCGGCGTCGTGCACCGCACTATTCCGCGGGCCGATTCCGCGACGATCTCCGCGCTCGGCCATCATGGCGTCGCTACCGTGCACGAGGCGATGGGCCGTCTCGGTTTGATGCAGCCATGGATGCGCCCGGTTTGGCCGGGCGCGCGGATCGCAGGCAGTGCCGTCACCGTTCTCACCCACCCCGGCGACAACTGGATGCTGCACGTCGCCATCGAGCAGGTGCAGGTCGGCGACGTGGTCGTGGTCGGCTGCACGGCAGAGAATTCAGACGGCATGTTCGGCGATCTGCTGGCGACGTCGCTGAAGGCTCGCGGTGGCGTCGGGCTGGTGATCGACGCCGGCTGCCGCGACGTGGCCACGCTGCGGGAAATGGGCTTTCCGGTCTGGTCGCGCGCGATTTCGGCCAAGGGCACCGTGAAGGCGACACTCGGCTCGGTGAATGTGCCGGTGGTATGTGCCGGTGCACTGGTGAACGCTGGTGACGTGATCGTCGCCGACGATGACGGCGTCGTCGTTGTGTCGCGGGCCTCGGCGGGCGACGTGCTCGCCGCCGCCGACAGCCGCACAGCCAGCGAGGATGAGAAGCGCCGCCGTCTTGCATCGGGCGAGCTTGGCCTCGACATGTACGGGATGCGGGACGCGCTCGCAAGATCGGGGCTGCGCTACGTCGACTGACACACGTTGGGAAAAGAGGAGTTCGGAGATGAGGTTCCTGGAGCCGTTGCGCGATCAGCTGCTGTCGGTGCTGCGCATCATGTCGGCGCTACTCATCCTGCAGCATGGCACGACGAAAATCCTGAAGTTCCCGGCCAGCCAGATGAGCAACGCGCCGTTGACCAGTCCCGGCGGCATAGCCGGCGTATTCGAGCTGATCGGCGGAATGCTGCTCCTCGTCGGGCTCTTCACGCGTCCGGTCGCCTTCATACTCAGCGGATTGACGGCGGTCGCCTATTTCTACGCGCATGCGCCGCGTGGCTTCTACCCGCTGCTCAACGGTGGAGAACTCGCGGCGCTCTACTGCTTCGTGTTCCTCTATCTCGCGGCGGCGGGCGGCGGCGCCTGGAGCCTCGACCGCAGTCGCGGCGCCTAGGTATCAACGCACCATCCGGAGGAAGCCAATGGTCGAGCCGTGCTACGACGTCGCCCATCTCGGCCATGTCGAAGTCTTCACTGACAGGTTCGACGAGAGCCTCGACTTCTTCGTACGTATCCTCGGCCTGACCGAGAGTGGGCGGGATGCGACGAGCGCCTACCTGAGGGCCTTCGACGACTACGAGTTCCACTCGTTGAAGCTGACGCGCCACCATACCACGGGCGTCGGCCACGTTGGCTATCGCGTCGCCTCGGCGCAGGCGCTCGCACGGCGCGTCGAAGCGATCGAGGCGGCCGGCTACGGCCTGGGCTGGGTCGAAGGCGACATGGGACATGGCCGCGCCTATCGCTTCGCCGACCCCTTCGGCCACATTTTCGAGGTCTACTGGGAAACAGTGAGGTATGCGGCACCGCCACAGGAAAAGGCCGCGCTCAAGAACATCCACCAGCGCTATCACGGCCGCGGTGTCTGTCCACGCCGCCTCGATCACCTGAATCTGCTGGCCGAGGACGTGACGGCATTCCGCGAGTTCATGCAGAAGTGCCTCGGTTCGCGTGTTACCGAGATGATCCGCCTGGACAACGGCCGGCTCGGCGGTTGCTGGTTCACGGTCAACAACAAGACATATGATCTCGCCTGCACCGAGGAGCATGGTCGCGGTCGAGGCCGGCTGCATCACGTGACCTACGCCACCGATCAGCGGGAAGATATACTGCGGGCCGCCGATATCTTTCTGGAGAACGGAGTGCACATCGAGACGGGACCGCACAAGCACGCGATCCAGGGCACATTCTTCCTTTACGTCTGGGAGCCGGCTGGCAACCGCGTGGAACTGGCGAACGCCGGTGCCCGGCTCATTCTGCAGCCTGACTGGCAGCCGGTGGTGTGGACCGAAGCGGACCGCAGGAAGGGGCAGGCGTGGGGCCTCAAGACGATCGACACGTTCCACACGCATGGCACGCCTCCGGTGAAGGCATAGAACGTGGTAAGCGGGCCGCTCCGTCTCACAACCCTGCTCGGCGACCACACTGCGAGCGCAGCCCTGAAGCGTGGTGAGATCGTCTCGCCACTGCTGACGCTCGAATTCGCCGACGTGAAAGTGCCGAACACGGCATTCAAGCGTGTCGTTCGAGATCTCGAGTTCGACGTCGCCGAACTCGCCATCGTCACCTTTCTGATGGCGAAGGCGCGTGGCGTGCCGTTGTCTCTCCTGCCCGTCGTGCTCATGTCGCGTGCTCAACATCCCTTTCTGGTCCACGACGCGAAGCGCGGAGTGCTGGTGCCGCGGGATCTCGAGGGGCGCCGGGTCGCCATCCGATCGTGGTCTGTCACGACCGCGGTATGGATCCGTGACATCCTGCGCCAAGAAGGTGTCGCCGTGGACAGGGTACGCTGGGTCACGCTCGAGGACGCCCACGTTGCTGGCATTGCCGATCCACCGGGTGTCGAGCGCGCGCCGACCGGGGCTGATATCAAGACGATGCTGGCTACCGGTGATGTCGACGCCGCAGTGCTCGGCGCGGTACCCGACGATCCGCGCTTTCGGCCGGTGTTCGAGCACCCGGGTCCTGCGGCGCAGGAATGGCAGCGGCTGCATCGGGCAATCCAGATCAATCACATGCTGGTCGTGAAGCAGGATCTTTGCCGGGCGGAGCCAGCGGCCGTCAGAGCGCTGGTCGACATGTGCTCGCGCGCCCGAGCCGCGGCGGCAGAGAATGGTGTGGATCTTCCTCCGTTCGGCATCGACGCCAACCGGCGAAGTCTCGAAGTCGCGATCGATGCGACATTCCGCGATGGGCTGATCCCAACCCGCCCCTTCGTCGAGGATCTCTTCGACGACGTGGTCCGCAACGCCACGTCCGACTAGGCCTTCAGCGCACTCAGTCTGAGCTCGATGACCAGCGAGCGTCGCGCGCCGCCCAAGGGCGTGCGGGGCCTCAGCTCGATCGCGTCACGGCCCCGCTGGCGAAGTGCTGTGGTGGCGCCGTTTTGGCCAACCACATCGCCCTGGCCGAGACTCGAGAGGTAGCGGCCTTCGAGATCCTTGAGATCGATCTTCGGCCTGGGCGCGACGACCCGCCAGATAAGGACGAGCTGTGCGTCGACCAGCGGCGGGCCGGCAGTGCGATGCATGACGCCGCTGAAGCCTGCCTCGGCCAAGCTGGGCATCATGCCCGTTGCGGGCGTGAACTTGCACGACATGGGACGCTTGGCGGCGGCTGCGCCCGGGGGAACTGGCGCGACGGTGCATGTGAGCGTGCCGACCTGGACACCTGGAACGGGTGGTGGCGCCGCTGCCGTCAACGACGCAGCGAAGCTCATCATCATGAGCGACACCAGCGCAAGACCGCGCAATTTCGAGATCATCATCGGGCGTCTCCACAACGGCATGAGACCGGTCATCAGTGGAAACGATCATGGCTGCCGGGACGTTCCGTATGATCAGAAAGCGATGCGCTGGAGGAAGGCTGGATAGCTCTCGTTGTCGAAGGTGTTCAGTCCGATGGCTTCGATAGCCTGATTGACGGCGTCCGCCTCTTCGGCCTCGACGGCCATCGTCCGCCACATCCCGGAGCCGGTGCTAATCGTGCTGCTTTCGGCGAGCGCATCGCCGATTTTGAAGTGCAACCTGCGCTTTTCGACGTCAACCACGACCACCGACGGCTGCGCATCACAAATCTGACGGATGGCTGCGATGTCGAGCACGGCGCCCGCCGGCAGGTCGAGGTCGAGCCCGAGACCCGCTACCGCTCGGTCGGTGAACGCACGGGCTTCGACCGGCAGCGCGCAGACGAGCGTCGGCTGCCACAGCTCAAGCAAGCCCTCGCGCGCTTTCAGCTCTTTGACGTCGAGCGCGCCGTCACGCAGCTTGACGTTGCTGTCGATCGTCAACCGCGACACGATGTAGCTCTCGCTGGACGTCGCCACTTCGAGTGCGCTGCCCTCCGGAACCAGACTATCCGTATCGGCGTCGGCTGGCATGAAGATCCGGAACTCGTATCTAGGCGAGACGTGCGGACTGACCGCCATATTGTTCATCCTGCCTCGTATCGTTCATTTTGATCGCTCGTCGACACTCGTCTTGCGATCCGCAACGCACGCATCACGCTGCTGTTCCGCAGCGGTCGCATCGCCCTCGATCAGGCCTGCCCGGGCTGCGCGCCGCTCGACCCAATGCAGCAGAGAGAGCACGGTGAGACCGAGTACGACCGCGATGACGGCAATCGTGTAATAGCCAGCGCCGCACGCCACCCCGATCGCGCCAGCCGTCCACATCCCCGCTCCAGTGGTCAGGCCGTGCACGCGGCGCCTATTCTGGATGATGGTGCCGGCTGCGAGGAAAGCGACACCGGCTGTGACTGCCTCGACGACGCGGATCGGGTCGAGCCCGGAGGATTGCCCGAGGCGGCGGCCGGCATGAAAAATCTCGAATGCGACGATCGTGAACAGCGCAGCGGCGAGGCCGATCAGCATGTGGGTGCGAAGCCCGGCATCCCTGTTCTTCAGCTCGCGGTCGAAACCGAACAGGCCGGCGAGCAGCGTTGCGACGAACAGTCGGAACGCTATCTCGAATTCAGGCGTCGCCGTGCGCGGCGTGTCGAGAAGGGTCCAATCCATTAATGGGCCTGAAAATGAGATGTACTGCGATCGAGCCAAATACATACGTGTTCAGAAAAACAGACGTGCTGTGCATCCGTTGAATTGGAGCGGGAGAAGCGAGAGCCTCGCTTCTCCCGCCCGGAAGACGTTTACTGCTTCTTCTGCTGACCGGCCTTGCTGTCATTCATGGTGCCGCCGCCGGCGCCGGTCGACGCGGTGCCGCTGACCTTGCCGTCGCGACAGGCTGCCATGAACTCACCCGAACTCAGCTGACCGTTCGAGTCCTTGTCGGCGCTCGAGAAATCCTGGATGTATCCCATCGTTGCAGCCCGCGAGACGGAGGGCGTGCTCGACGGATTGACGCGCTGCCAGAGCGTCTGGCACTGCGCATCCGACATCTTCTGGCCCTGTGCCGTGGCACCGCTGCTGCTCGATGACTGCGCATAGGCAGCACCTGACAGGCCGATGGCGAGCACGGCGGCGATCGCCGACGATTTCCACGTCATATTCATTGATCGAACTCCTGTTTTCTCGATGACTGGCTCATTGCTAATTCAATCACCTCGCCGATGTGAGCGGAGCGACTGGTGAACGAACGTCGGCTTTTCGCCCGAGTTCCGAAATCGGGTCACCCGGTCGCAATTGACGTGCTGACGCTGCTTGCTGTAGCGGTTCGGCCAAGTGGAAATCCGGGGGGCCGGTTTTGGACCGGTACAATGCCGATGAGCTGGTTCGGGGGGACTAGTCGACACAGGTCGATGACGCTCGTCGTGGCTTCGATGATGGCTTGGTCGGTGTTCTGCGTCGGAGATGGCGTGGCGTCAGACGCCAATGCGGTGTCATATGGCAGCACCAGCGAAGCCTACACCTACGGACCTCAGGGACCCGAGGGTGATCGGCTCCGCGAGCAGATATGGACCGTGCCGGGCGGCGGCAAGACCCCGCTTCGCGCGACGGTGTTCCGGCCAAGGAGCAGTCCGCCCGGCGGCTCTCCACTCGTCGTGATCAATCATGGGACTGACGGCAGGTCTCAGGAGACTGCGAGCCGCCCGGTCTTCATCTGGCTCACGCGATGGTTTGTCGCGCGCGGGTACGTGGTCTTGCTGCCTCAGCGCCGCGGTTACGGCGAAACCGGCGGTGTGCTCGTCGAGGGTACCGACAGCTGCCTCAGGCCTCGTCATCAAGACATGGGTGAGGCCGCCGCGGACGATATCGAGGGGGCGATCGCCTACCTCGTTCGCCAGCCGTTCGTCGATCCGCGCGATATCACGGTGATCGGCATATCCAGCGGTGGCTGGGCCTCCCTGGCGCTTGCTGCCCGCAACCCTGTTGGCGTTCGGAGCGTGATCAACTTTGCCGGCGGTCGCGGCGCCTATGCCTGGGGCCAGCGCGGCGCGCTGTGTGCGGGCGACCAGCTGGTCGCTGCCGCGGCTGATTTCGGGCGGAGGGCGCGGGTCCCGACGTTGTGGCTCTACGCGGAGAATGACAGCTACTTCTCGCCGCCGGTGGTGAGGGCGATGCAAGCGGCGTGGACGACTGCCGGCGGGCGAGCGGAATTGCACATCGTTCCACCCGTGGGGCGCGAAGGGCATCTGATCGCCGAGTTGCCGACCGCCCGCGAGGTGTGGAGCGGCATCCTCGACGCTTGGCTCGCCTCGACGCCGGCGGCGGGCGGGATTGACGCGTCGGATGAGGACGAGCGGCACGCGATGGCAGTAGACGGCGCTCGCCCGATCGCTATCGGCCGCGGCGACTGAGGGCACTTCACCGGGAACCCGCAACGCCTCATTCCGTTTCTGGTCGCAATCGGCGGGCACCGCCGTGCGATCGGAGATGATCAGATGAGCCCCATTGCAGGTCGCCGTAAATGGCTGAAGCTGACGGTTGTTCTGACGGGTTTTGCGCCGGCTGCGCTGGCCCACACGACCCACACCGGTCAAAGCTACGACAAGTACAAGCGCCCCAACGGCGCCTCGTGCTGCAGCGGCCATGACTGCAGACCGACGCGCTATGAGTACGACAGCAAGGGCGCGCTCATCATGTTCCCGGAAGGACGAAGGGTCGTCGTACCGCGCCATCTGCTCAACAGGCTGCCGTCGGACGACAGCAACGCGCACTGGTGCGGACTGATCGACTCGCGGGGACAGCCCTACACATTCTGCGCGATCCTGCCCATGCAGGCGGTCGAGCGCCCCGCGACGCCACCAGCCTCACCGCGACGTCATGCGCGCGCGTCAACATTGTAATCGCGGCGCGCGTCGTCAGGCCTGCATTTCGGCGAGCTTCTGCATGGCCGGCCGCAGGGGGCGGCTACTCGTCGAGTAGGCTTCCCATGCTCGAGAGGATTGCAACGCCGTCAGCGCTGTCCGGATGGTGAAGCGGGCGGGGTCCAGACCTCGTCGAACCTGCCTCCACGTCAATGGCATGGAGACAGCAGCGCCCTTGCGTGCACGCGGTGAGAGAGGCGCGACGGCGGTCGCCGTCTCGTCGTTGCGCAGATAGTCGATGAAGATCCGCCCACGCCGCGCGGCCTTGGCCATCTTCGTCACGAAGGCTCCTGGACTCTCCTCGGCGATCCGCGCGGCCAGAGTATGCGCGAAAAGTTTCGCCTGGTCCCAATCGATGCGAGTGTCCGGCTCGAGCGGCGTGACCACATGCAGCCCTTTGCCACCGGTTGTCTTGCAGAACGTGACAAGCCCGAGACGCTCGAGGTTGGCTTTGACCAGCCGCGCGGCGGCGACGACGTCGTCGAAGCCGACGCCAGCTCCCGGATCGAGATCGAAGACCAGCCGCCCGGGGACCTTCGGGGCATCCGGGGCGCAATTCCATGGATGCAATTCGATCGCCGAGATCTGAGCGACGTCGGCGACGGCGCCGGCCGTGTCGAGCCGCAAGTACGGCTCGTCGCCCGGATCGACTGTGACGGGCGTGATGCTGGGGGGCTGCCCGCGCATCGGGTGGCGCTGGAAGAACGTCGCCTCGCCGATACCGTCGGGAGCCCGCAAGAGCGAGCAGGGCCGCCCGGCCACATGAGGCAGGATCCAATCCGCAGCCGCACCCAGGTAGGCAGCGAGGTCGCGCTTGGTCAGACCTTCGTCAGGCCAGAGAACACGATCGGGATGTGTCAGGCGCGCGGGCGCGACAGCGGGCATCGGCTTTGCCTCAGCGAGGCCGGTTTTGCTGCTCCATTCGGCGTCGGAGCTGAAGTGCTGGCCGTTGAGCACGAACGGCTCCGGTGGCTCGCCGGTACCCTTGGCAATCGCCGCCATCGTGCGGCCGGATGCAACCGAACGATCCTTCTCCGAAATTTCCTCGGCGCCGCTAGCAGCCCACTTGTCGCGGTGCTTGATGAGAAGCCAATTATGACGAGCCTTGCCACGATCGCCTTTCATGCGCACGAGCACCCATGCGCCTGTGAGCTTGCTGCCGGCAAGCACCAGCTTCAGCTCTCCGCGCTCGAGTGCGCGTGCTGGATCACCGCCATCCTCGAGCGCCCAGTAGCCGCGGTCCCAGATCATCACGGTGCCGCCGCCGTACTCGCCCTTGGGGATGGTGCCCTCGAAGTCGCCGTAGGCGAGCGGATGGTCCTCAACCTCCACGGCGAGCCGCTTCTCTCCGGGATCGAGAGACGGCCCACGGGTGATCGCCCACGAGTGGAATACACCCTCCATTTCGAGGCGAAGATCGTAGTGCAATTGACGGGCATCGTGCTTGTGCACGACGAAGCGGCGGTGCGGTGCTTCGCGCACAGTCCGCTCGCCTCCCTCGGGCTCGGGCGTGCGCTTGAAGTCTCGCTTGCTGCGATAGGTCTCGAGCTTGTCGACCATGGACGCATCCCTGTACATCGCTGAGCAGCATCTCGTTCGTCAACGTCGTCCGCGGCCAGTGGATTTGGACGACGCGCTACTTGCCTTGTGTGAGCCGCTCGACTGACGCTTGCCGGACTTGGTGGCCTGTCCGACACTGCGTTTCAGAGCTTCCATGAGGTCAACCACATTGTCTCCACGTGGGCGCTCGCGTTCCTCCGGTGCCACGATCTTGCGGCCCTTCATCTTTTCCTGGACGAGTGCCTTGAGGGCCTCCTGGTATCGGTCGTGGAACTTGTCGGGGTCGAATGTTGCGGATTTCTTTTCAATGAGCTGGACCGCCAGGTCGATCATCTCCTTCGAGGGCTCTTCGTCCGGCAGATCGCCGAAGAAGTCGGCCGGATCGCGCAACTCCTCTGCGTAGCGCAACAGTTCCATCAGCAGGCCGTCGCCGACCGGCGCGATCGCCACCAGCCATTCGCGACCGGCGATCGTAACCTGAGCAAGTCCCACCTTGCCGGTCTTCCTCAGCGCGTCGCGGATCACGATGTAGCCTTCCGCACCAAGGGCATCCGATGGCGTGACGAAGTAGGGGCGCTCGAAGTAGCGGTAATCGATCTCGGTCGCGTCGATGAACTGGATGAGATCGATGGTCTTTTTGCTATCGAGCTTGAGCGCGTCGATCTCCTCGGGCTCCATCACCACGAAGGTGTCGTGATCGACCTCGTAGCCCTTGACGATGTCGGCGCTCTCGATGGGCCCGACTCCCTCGGCCACCTTCTCATAGCGGACGCGCCGGCCTGAGGGTTTGTGGATCTGACGGAAGCTGATCGAACTCTTGCTCTCGACGCCGTTGTAGACCTCGATGCCTATGGTGACGAGGCTCAGGCGCAGATAGCCCTTCCAGTACGCGCGAAACTTGCTGGCCATTGTGTTGCGTCCGGTCATCCGGTCGACAGTGCCTCGTCGAAACGCGGAGCGCCGCCGAAGGTTCCCCACCCCGAAGTCGCAGCATCGGAACCAGCATCACGACCGCGCGTTACGCGCAGCTGAGACGTTTCATGCCGCGGCAAGTCGCGACAGGCGCTCGGAGGGGGAAGTGGATCATGCCTGTTTTCGACACCTCGCTCCGCGGATTGGCCGCTGCACTCGTCATTGGCGCGACGCTGATCGCCGCGATGGTGGTGGGCAAGGCGCTGATCATTCCGCTGGTTGTCGCGATATTACTCGCCTTCATTCTCGACCCCGGCGTGAGGCGTCTCAAGGCGCTCGGAGTTCCGCGTTCGGTCGGCGCCGTCGCCGTGATCGTCGCGATGGTGACGATCCTGATCGTCGGTGCCACCGTCTTCAGTTCCCAATTGCTGCTGCTGGCGGCCAACCTGGAGCGTTACCAAGTCAATCTTGTCACGAAGGTTCGCACCTTCGTCGGCGCCGGCTCCGGCAATTCATTGATCCAACGAGCGGCGCGCTCGGTGGACGAGTTGCAGAAAGCTGTAAAGAGGGAGATCGAGGGAGCGACGATAGCTGTCAGTCCGACAACAGCAGCACCGGCCGCGCCGGCGGCGACGACCGAAACGTCCGCTGGATCGCTGATCGAGACGGTGACAGTGATGGTAGAGCCGCTCGCGGGCGTCGGGCTTGCCTTGTTGTTCTCCCTGTTTCTGCTCATACAGAGCCGGGACCTGCGCGACCGGGTCGTGCGCATCGCCGGTACGGAGAACATGGTGGCGACGACGGCTGCGCTCGGCGATGCCGGGGCTCGCCTCTCCCGTCTCTTCGTGCGTTTGGCCATTCTCAACACCGCTTTCGGTGTGTTCATCGCCGGGGCGCTCTGGCTTATCGGTCTGCCCAATCCGCTGCTCTGGGGCCTTGCCGCCATCGTGCTCAGGTTCGTGCCGTTCGTCGGCTCGATCCTCTGCGCAGCTCCGCCGACGCTACTTGCCGCCGCGGTCGATCCAGGCTGGAGTCTGATGCTGGTGACGCTCGCCCTGTTCGTGGTCGGCGAAGGATTGATGGGGCATGTGGTCGAACCTCTCGTGCTTGGCAAAGGCGTCGGGCTCTCGCCACTGGCGATGATTGCTGCGGCCGGATTCTGGGTGGTGGTGTGGGGGCCGATCGGCCTGCTTCTCGCCGCGCCCATCACTACGGTATTGATCGTGCTCGGACAGCATATTCCGCAGCTCACGTTTCTAACCGTGCTGCTCGGTGAGGAGCCGCCCTTGTCGCCGGCGCAGGCCCTTTATCACCGGCTGCTGTCCGGCGACGCTGCTGCCGTCGAGGATCAGCTGACAGTCGCGATCGGCGACGCAAAGCCGGCCGTCGTCACCGACCAGATCGTGCTGCCGGCTCTCTGCATGGCAGAGCGCGATCGTCAGCTCGGCCGTTTCGACAAGGTCGACATCGCCGAATTCGAGGCTGCGCTCGACGAGCTGTCCGAGTGGCTGGTCGCATCGGTCGAGGATCGGCGGACAGGAGATGCTGTCGGGGTCGTCCGGGACGAAAAGCAAGGCGTGGTGGTCGTTCCGGCCCGCGGCCCCGTCGATCGGGCTGCGGCGCGCCTGACGGCAAGCATGCTCGGCGCGCTGGTGGATCGTCCCGTGACGACGACGCGGGCGAGCGGGCTGCTGGCCATAAGCAGTGCCTTGGATTCGAACGCCGTCGAAGACATCGGCACACTACTCATCGTGACGACGGGCGCCATGGCGCCGTCGCATGTGCTGCTGCTCGTTCGCAGGGCGAGGCGCCGTATGCCGTCGGTTCGCGTCGTCGTGTGCGACTGGTCGAGTTCCGACCGTGCGAAATGGTGCGATGCGGCTGGTGTCCCCGGCGATGCGCAGGGGGGGCAGGATGACGTCTTGTGGGTGCCGACGATCGCCGAGGCTGCGGCCGTCGTGGCACTGGCGAGGCGTGTGCAGCCGGCCGCCCGAAAAGCGATCGCCTCCTGATCGTCGTCGTGCCGGCGCGCGGCAGGAAGCGGCTTCGACGAACCGCGTCAGGCCGTCCGCCGGTCGTGGCTCGCAGCGTTGCCGAGGTCGAGCCGATAGCGGGACGGCGGGATGAAGAAGTCCTGGTAGTAGATGGCCTCTCCGGTCAACCCAAAAGCGACGAAATTCAATACGGTGGCGGGCTGGCCGGCGACCAGGTCGGAGGCGGCGACGAAGGCTGCGGGCGGTACCTCGATCCGCATCGACTGGGCGACATGTTGAACGGGTACGACGTGACGCCGCGCGATCAGTAGCTTGAAATCCTCGCCGTCCAGATCTTCGATCGGTGCCGTGGTGAGGGCGGGAAAGCGCTCGGCCAGTGCATAGAAGACCGAATAGACGCGGAGCTTGCCGGCGATCGAGAAGATGCGATCGATGCGCACGACTGAGCGGCCCTGCTGGTCGAGCGTCCTCGACCATGCACCACGCCGCGTTCCGACGTGTCGCCTTAGCGTCCTGGTGAACACGGGTAGCGGCTCGGTGCTATTGCGCGCATCGTCGAAGAAGCGCATGTGCCAAGGCTGCTCGATGCGCCGGCTGAAGTCTGCGACTACCGTTCCGCTGCCGCGTCGGCGCTCGATCACGCCGTCTATCACCAGTCGGCGCAAAGCGCGCTGAACGGTACCGAGACTGCATGGCGTCGCCTCGGTCAGCTCGGCCTCGGTCGGCAATCGGGCGCCGGGCGCCCAGTATCCGTGTGCAATGGCAGTCGCGAAGGCGCGCCGCAGCCTCTCGTGCTTCGGCGCATCGGTGTCGTCGGACCAGTAGCGGCGGATGAATTCATCTGCAGCTCCGCCAGAATAGCCGCTCATGTCCCGTGCTCTGCCCGGCATCGCCAGCGCGCCGCATTGTGCACCCGCGCGTTGACAGCCTCACCTCGCTATGCATGAATTACTATGTAGTACTTGATCACCACCAAGCCGTCAATCAAGCGGCAGCGATCGGGCGCCGGAAGTCCCGGAACACGTTGGAGGAAGCATCATGTATCGACTGTCGAGACTGGCGGCGACGGCTCTCGTCGCGTGCGTCGCCATGACGGGCAGCGCCGCAGCGCAGCGCCTTTCCCTTTCGACCTGGGGCAGTCCCAAGCATTATCAGGTCGCCGAGTTCGTGCCGCTGTTCGAAAAGCTCCTGAAGGAGAAGTCCGGCGGCAAGCTGCGGCTCAAGATCTTCGAAGGCGGAGAAATGGTGAAGCAGGCCTTCGTGCCGACCGCCATCCCGCAAGGAACGATCGACATCTCACTGACGACGCTCGACAACTGGTCGGGCCGGGTTCCCGACGTCGGCATCGTCACGACCCCCTTGTGGGACAAGTCCATGGAATGGACGCTGAAGAACCTGAGGCCCGGCAATGCCGTGTTCGATTTCTTCAACACAAAGCTCAGCAAGGAGGGCGCCGTCATCCTGGCGATGCTCGACATTGGTGGGCCGGCACTATCGCTGAACTTCGAGGTGAAGAGCGTCGACTCGCTCAAGAACATGCCGATCCGCGCCTACTCGAAGGGATCGGCCGAACTGCTCCAGACGCTTGGTGCCGTACCGACGATCATCGGGGTCGGTGACGTGTACTCTGCGCTGCAACGCGGCACCGTGAAGGGTGCCATGGGGGGACTTGGCGGTGCAGTGGGCTTGAAGCACTACGAGGTGACGTCGGAGTTCTTCATTGCCAATGGCGCGCTCGGCACCCTCACCAGCGCGTACGTCATGAACAAGGAGAAGTTCGACAGCCTCTCACCGGAATTGCGCAAGGCGCTCAGAGATGCAGCGACCGAAGCCCGCGATCATACCCAGAAGGCGCTTCTCTCGCAGCAGTCCAAGCTGCTTGACCAAGTGCGTGCGGCGGGCAAGCGCGTGAGCGTCCTGCAACCCGGCAGCGCGCTTTGGAACGAGTTCACGAAGCGTCTCGAGCCTCTGACCGCGAGCGCCCGCAAGACCTACTCGAAAGAGGCCCAGGCCGTTCTCGCCAAGCCCTAGCCCCGAAATGGCATTGCCGGGCAGGCGGAGACATGCGCCCTCCAGCCCGGCTGCCTCTGTCTGCAGCCTTCACAACCCGGGCCGGTGAGTTAGATGTTGACCGCCATGCGTTGGATCAGCAGAGCCATGACTGCGACGTCGCTGCTGCTGATGGCACTGCTTTGTCTGCCGATCAGCTACGAGGCGATCGCCCGTGCCTTCAATGCACCGACGATCTGGGTCTTCGAGACGACCCTCTATGCGTTCATCTTTCTCGGCTTTCTGGGCAATGCGCTCGCCGTCCGCACGGGCGCGCATTTTCGCGTGACGGTGTTGTGCGAACTCTTTCCCGCTCAGCGCTGGATGCTGGACGTCCTGGCCAAGCTCGCGACACTCGCCTTCGCTGTGTTGATCATTGCGTCAGGCATCTATTTCATGTCCTACACCATTTCCAACCGGATCGTGTCTGCCTCGCTGCTCGAGATTCCCCTTTGGATTCCTCAGCTGGCAATTCCGCTCGGCGGGCTCGGGCTGTTTCTCGAGACGCTCATCCAGCTGATTACGGGCGAGACGCCCGGCGAGCATCAGGTCGTCGGAGATTGAGCGATGCTCGAGTTTCTGCAGAACTACGCCGGCTACGTCGCCATATTCCTGCTGCTGTTCCTGATGGTGCTCTCGGTCCCCGTGTTCGTGGCGATGGGGATCGCGGCGTTCGCCGCCGCACTTCTCAACGAGGCGCCGTTCCATGCATTCAAGACTTTCATCAACGTCGCCTGGCAGAGCGCGTCGATCTTCGAGCTCGTCGCGTTGCCGCTGTTCATACTGACCGGCACCATCATGCAGCGCACCGACGCGGGGCGCGACCTGTTCAACCTGACCAAGGTGTGGGCAGGCTCCATCCCGAACTCGCTCGGCGTCGCGACGATCTTCGCCTGCGGGATCTTCGCGGCGATCTCCGGATCGTCGGTAGCGACAGCGGCGACTGTTGGGCTGGTTGCCATCCCGCTGCTTCGCGAGGAGGGCTACGGCGAGAGACGGGCGGGTGGCTTCGTAGCGGGCGGAGGCACGCTCGGAATCATCATCCCGCCCTCGATACCACTGATCCTCTATGGAGTGATCACCGAAACCTCGATCGGACAGCTGTTCATAGGTGGCGTCGTCCCCGGTCTCATCATGATGAGCCTGTTCCTTCTCTACGTGCTCATGTCACGTCCGCGCGTGCAGGCCGCTCGCGGCGTCAACATGAGCGTTGGAGAACGCCTTGCCGTCAGCCGTGCCGCTTTCGGTGTCATGCTGCTGCCCATCGTCATCATCGCGGCAATCTACAGCGGCGTGTTCACGCCCACCGAAGTCGGTGCTCTCTCGGTCATCTACGTGGCGCTGCTCGGGTTTGCGCAACGCCGGTTGACGTTTGCCAAGTTGAGAGATGCAGCGGTGCAAGCAACGTCGACGACGACGATGCTTTTCATGCTGGTCGTCTTCGGTCAGTACTTCGCCCACTTTCTCACCTTCGAGCAGGTGCCGCAGTCGATCGCCGCAGCGATCATCAAGGGTGCCGATGGCAGCGGCCTGTTGGCCGTCACCCTGATGATCCTCACCTACGTCGTCCTTGGCATGTTCCTCGAGAGCGCGGCGATGCTGCTGATCTCGATCCCGATCTTCGCACCGGTGGCGCAGAGCGCAGGCATGGACCCGATCGTGTTCGGCATCTTCGCGGTGATTGCCATGGAGATCGCGCAGATCTCGCCGCCGATCGGCGTCAACCTGTTCACGATCAACGGTATCTCGAAGATCCCGCTCGGCACCCTGGCGTGGGGAGCGCTGCCCTTCCTGCTGATACAGATCGCAATGCTCTATATCGTCTATCTGCTGCCCGAGATCGTGCTCTGGCTGCCGCGAACCATGAAATGAGGCGGTGGCGGATGCCGCCCGGCCTAGGAGTGAGATGATGAGATTGACGGCGGAAGAGGAGGCCATGCTCGCTGGCGAGATGGGCGAGGCGAAGCGCTGGGCGATCGACCATCAGATCAAGGTCGGCCGTGTGTTCGACGCGGAAGATCTCGTGTCGGTGTCGCAGGCGCACATGATGGTCGATCCGGAATCGGTCGGGGACGCTGGTGTCACGTTTCTCGAGCGTCTTGCGGCTGCCGGAGGCCGCGTCTCGATCCCGATGATCACCGATCCGCGTGGTGTCGACCTCAATTACTACCGCCCGCTCGGGCAGACCGAGGAAATGGCTGATCTCGATCGACGCACCATCGCGGCCTGCTCGACGATGGGCATCCTGATGACGAACACCTGCGTCAACTACCAGACGATCATGCCGCCCGTCCGGGGCGAGCACGTTGCCTTTGGCGACACCGGCGTCGTGATCTATTGCAACAGCGTGTGCGGCGCTCGTTCGAACTTCGAGGGCGGGCCGTCTGCGCTTGCGGCAGGTCTTACCGGCCGCACCCCGCGCTATGGCTTGCACCTTGATGAGAAGCGGCGTGCGACACGCCGATTCGTGGTCGATGAGCAGCCGCGCGAGCTGACGGACTGGGGTGTTCTTGGTGCCGCAATCGGGCGTATGGCGGGCTCGTACTGGGAGGTGCCGGTCATCGAGGGGCTGGAGGTGGTGCCGACGTCGGACCAGATCAAACATATGGGCGCCGCGATGGCGAGCTATGGCTCGACGCCGCTGTTCCACATCGTGGCGATCACGCCGGAGGCGCCGACGATAGCGGCCGTCGGTGGCGAGCGCCTCAAGCCCGAACGTGTGACGCGCGATGAACTCGCAGCGCTCCGCTCCCACTTCGGTCGCAAGGGCGAGGCCGTCGATGTCGTCGTCTTCGCCGCGCCGCAGCTCTCGCTGGTCGAAATGCAGGCGGTTGCGCGCCTCGTTTCCGGCAAGCGGCTGAAGGTGCCTACGATCGTATGCACCTCGCCTCAGGTCTATGCGGATGCGACGCGGATGAAGCTCGTCGAAGAGATCGAAGCGGCGGGTGCCAAGGTGCTCGAGGGGACGTGCTTTTATAACCAGTATGCCCGCGAGATCGGCGAGGCGAACGGATGGACGCGCCTGCTCTCAAACTCGGCGAAGATCGTCAACATTCTCGGCGGCTACGGGTACAAGCCGGCGCTGGCAAGTATGGAGGACTGCGTGGCTGCCGCGGTCGCAGGGGAGATCGTCTGATGCGGGAGCTCAGGTGCCATATCGGAGTGGGGCCGATCGTCGAGGGGGAGGCTCTCGTCGCCGCCGATAATTTTTCCGCCCGCTACGATCTCGACCGGATCAATGGCGTTTTCTCGCGCCCGCAGCACCGGCTGTTCGGTCAATCGTACCGGGACCGCGTGCTCGTTCTCAACACGGCGAAAGGAGGCGTCGCCTCGGCCTGGATGCTGCACGAGATGAAGTCGCGCGGCGTCGCGCCTGCTGCCATCCTGTTCAATGCAGCAAATACGATCCTCGTGCAGGGCGCCGCCCTCGCCGACATGGCGATGTGCGACCGCTTCGCCGACGGTGACGTAACGACTCTCATCAAGAGCGGCCAGCGGCTGCGCGTCGAGCCTGCCCGTGGTGTCGTCACGATCCTCTCGTGAGGTTCGGAAGACGCTTGGGCAACGAGGTCGAACCGGCATGGCGGTGTTCCCGCCATAACGGGCGTGCGCCTCACAGAGCAGCATACTGGCTCGGCGGTCGCAGCTTCAGTCCTGAAGCCCCGGGTATTGCTCCGCCTTCAGAAGCCTGGCGAGATGAGCTGCGTTGGCGGCCAGCATTCGGGTCGCCCGCATCGTCTTGCCGTAGGGTTGCGCTAAATCCTTGTAGTCGGTGGCGCCCATTGCCTCGCCGACCCAGTAAGTCCCCGCATTCGGCGGCACTGTGAACCCGACGTCGCTCAGCGCCTGGAATGTCTCGGCATGGCAATGGTGGGCTCCGTCCTCGTTGCCGACGACGGCGACGACGGCCACTTTCCCGTACGCCGGCATGCGCTCGCGGTCATCCGTCTCGCCGAGGAACGCATCCATGCGCTCAAGCACGCGTTTGGCGACGCTCGACGGCTGTCCCAGCCAGACCGGTGTTCCGAGCACGAGAATATCAGCTGCCATGACGCGCTCGCGAATGCGGGGCCATTCATCGCCGCTGCCTTCGTCGGAGGAGACGCCCGGCTTGATGTCGTAGTCGACCACGCGCAGCACCTCGCCGCTGACGTCGTGCTTGGCGAGTTCAGCAAGCACTTCGGCGAGCAGCTTGTCGGTGGAGGACGCGCTGGCCCCTCCTTTCAGAGTGCAGTTGAGCGCTATCGCGGTCAGAGCCATGATGCCTTCTCCGCATCTGCGGTGCCGTCCTCAGCCCCTGGCGAAGACGCTTGTTCGGATCGGCCAGCAACGCTTCTTCGACTTCGGCGGTTCCCTCGATCAAATCGAGGGGACAATTTTTGCGCGGGCGTGTGGCGACTGTGACCGGAGCGGGCGATGATTATCATGTTCGCCGAGGAATATTGACATGGCGCTCAGGCATCGGCGACAGGCTCGACGTGGCCTGATCCCTGCGACCAAAACCGCCTCTCGGCCTCGCTACGACAGGGCGGCGACAGTTTGTGCTGTGAACGCAACCTGACAGTTAGGCCATTGTTCACAGCCCCGCGGCGGCGTGGACAACGGCCGTGCCGCGCCGGCGGGCCGGTTAGATGGGGGTGCCAACCAACCCATCTGATTCGAGAAGCTCGAGCGTCGGCGATGATGGCGCTCGCAGCGCAAGATCGACGCCGACGCCCGCATCGGTCCGATGAGATCGGGGATGAGGCCGTCATCAACGATGATAAAGCGGGGGCAGCGTGTCGGAGGGATCCTCCGCGCTCGGGCCGCTGCCGGCATTGACAAGCGCCCGAAATGTATGAAATGTTTCATTCGCTATGGCAAAGAATGAAATGAATCTTACAATGAAGCTAGAAGCGGCTGCTCGCATGGCTGGGGTGCTCTCCAGGATAGAGGAGTCCTTCGCTGCGATGACGCCGACCAACCAGACTCTCGCGCGGTACGTTCTCGAGCATCACAGGGAACTTGCATTTGCGCCGGTCTCCCGGGTTGCGGAAGCAGCGGGCACAAGTCCGGCCACGATCATCCGTTTTGCCGAGCAGCTGGGCTTGAGCGGTTATGCAGAGCTGCAGTCGATCGCTCAGGACGCGTTGCGCGAGGAAGTCGACACGGTTCGCCAGCTGGAGACGCGGTCGTTGACTGTCGATCCGCAATCCCTCCTCGGTCTCGCTCTCAGCGCCGACATTCGCAACCTCGAGCGGGCCGCGGCGAGCGTCCCCGAGGCGAGCGTGACCGAAGCGGTGGAGATGCTGGCCGGCGCCCGAACCGTACATCTGATCGGGCTACGTAGCACACACGGTCTGGTGCAGCATTTTGCTTTCTATCTCGGCTGGATCGGGCATTCTGCGCGTATCATGTCTCCGGGTATCGGGGATCTACCGGAACAGCTGCTGGCGGTCTCGCCTGACGATGTCGCGATCGCATTCAGCTTCCGGCGTTACACCCGCGAGACTGTCGAGATCCTGGCAGCAGCCAAGGCTGCCGGTGCCGCAACGATCGCGATCTCGGATTCGCCACTGTCGCCACTTGCGCAACGTGCCGACTTGGCGCTCACGATACCGGTAGAGTTCCCCGCATTCTTCGAATCGCGCACCGCGGCGCTGAGCCTGATCAACGCGCTGGTGCTCGGCATTGCGCTGACCCGCCGACGGGAGACGCTGGCCGCGCTAAAGCGACATGAAGGCGCATGGTCCGCGAGCGGCACATACACGAACGCCGACTTCCTGCGGCGGTTCACCGCCGACGTAGCCGCTTTTGAGACCCGCGCTCGCAATTCGCAGCTCGGCCGCCTCAGGGTTACGGGGAAGGCGGCATCCGGAGCGCGACGGCCAAAAGACGTCCGTAACCGCAAGGCCCGTACGAGCAAGGATTAGCGTTCAGGAGTTCAGGAAATGGATTTTCAGTTCACTCCTGCTCAGCAGGAGTTGCGTAATCTCTGCCGCCGCTTCGCCAACGACGAGTTGAAGCCCAATGCAGCGATCTGGGACGAGGAGGAGCGCTTCCCCGGCCCAATGGTGAGGAAGGCTGCAGCACTCGGCCTCCTCGGGTTGACGCTGCCCAAGCAATATGGCGGCGCCGGCCTGGGTCCGGTCGAAGCAATTGTCGCCATAGAAGAACTGGCGAAGGGTTGCCAGAATACGGCTGAGATCGTGTTCGATGCCCTGATCGGCCCCATCCAGGTGCTTCTGCATTTCGGTTCCGACGAGGTCAAGCGCGAGATCCTGCCCAAGGCCGCGCGTGGCGAGCACTTCATGGCGATTGCCATCACGGAACCGCACGCCGGCTCCGGCGCCACCGACATGCACAGCCGTGCACGCTTCGACGGCGACACCATCGTGCTCAACGGCCACAAGACACTGGTCGAAGATACGTCGGCGATGACGACGTGCCTCGTCTACACGAAATTCGACGACAGCCCTGGTGCCAGGAGCATCGGCGGCGTGCTGGTCGAGCGCGACCGGGAAGGCTTCACGGTCGGTCCGCCGAACAAAAAGATGGGCGTGCGGGGCTGCATCCAGGCCGATCTATTCTTCAAGAATTGTCGCGTCCCGCGCGAGAACCTGATCGTCGCGCCCGGCGATTTCGGCAAGCTGATGTCGGCATTCAATCTCGAGCGATGCGGTAACGCCGCAATGTCGCTCGGTGCCGCTGGTGCCGCGCTCGATGAGGCTATCGACTATGCCAAGTCGCGCAAACAGTTCGGGCGACATCTCTGCGAGTTCCAAGGCCTGCAATGGAAGTTCGCGCGAATGGCGATGCAGCTCGATGCAGCGCGACTTCTTGTCTACCGCGCTGTGACCAATGCCGCGAACGGATTTCCTTCGATGATCGAGGCATCGATGGCGAAAGCCTATGCGAACGAGATGGCAGTTTCGGTCACCAATGACGCCCTGCAGATGCTTGGCGGTATCGGTTATCTGCGAACGAATCCTCTGGAGCGCCTCGTTCGTGACGCCCGGGCTTGGGCCATCGCAGGCGGCGCCGTGGAGATCCAGCTCACCAACATCGCGTCCGATCTTTTCGGGAGGCGGTTCAATCAGTGGCCGCAGAAGCCTGGCGCCAGCTGATCGTGACGTACATGCGCAGTCGACGTTGTGGAGCAGCCCCAAGGCCAGTTCGATCCGGCCAGCACTTGAGGAGGAGTCAATGTCTCGAGTAACGCGACGCAATCTAGCGAAGGGCCTGGCCGTCGCCACAGCTCTGGCGTTCGTCCCGATGGCGACGAACGCACAGGCGCAGGACACCTTGTCGGTGGGCGGCATCTACGGCGGTGTCTGGGCGGATTCGATCCGTAAAGCCTTCCTCAATCCGTTCGGCGAGGCTGCCAAGGTGAAGCTCAAGATCGAGGAGGGCATATCCGGCGTCACCCTAGCAAAGCTGCGGCAGCAGAAATCCAATCCTCAGTTCGACGTAGTGTGGATGGACCGCGTCGTGTCCGATATCGCGATCCGCGAGGGATTGATCGAGCCGATCACCCCGGCTTCGATCACCAACTTGGCCAACGTCTCGCCGGAGGCCGTGATCAAGAACGCCTCCGGGCAGATCATGGCTATGACCACCGGCTACTGGGCCGCCGGTCTCGCCTTCAACGCGAAGGAGTTGAAGGAGCGTCCGCAATCCTGGCTCGACATCGGCAAGGACGCCTACAAGGGGCGAATCGCAATCTACAGCCCCGAGAACTCGATCAACTTCCCGATCATGGTGACACTCGCCGAACTGCAGGGAGGCGGCATCAAGCAAATCGACCCAGCCTTCAAACTGATGGCCAAGCTTGCCAAGGGGCAGGCCATCTTCTTCGGCGGTTCACCTGCCGGTGCCAATCTGCTGGCCAACGGTGAGGTCGCGATTGCAACCCTGGCGTCCTCGCAGGTCTGGGATCTGCAGAAGAAGGGCATCCCGATCGAGTACATCGTTCCGAAGGAGGGGGCCGTTGCGGGCGACATCCGCATCCACATCGTCAAGGGCACCAAGAACAAGGCGCTTGCCGAGAAGCTCGTCAACTACGCCGTGGGTCCGGAAGGCCAGACTCAGATCGCCAAGCTGCTGCTGCTCGGGCCGGTGAACACGAAGGTGAAGCTCGACCCGGAGACGGACAGGAAGATGCCGTGGGGACCGGGCGGCAGCATCAAGAACCTCCGCATCGTCGATGCCATCGCCATCCTCGACAACAGGGAAGCGTGGACTAAGCGTTGGAATCAGGAAGTGGCCAAGTAGGCGCGGTTGAGCCCCAGGACGTGGTTGATCGGGATGGGCGCCGCCGGCGATCGGCCGGCGGTTCTCCCGGTGAGAGGGACAGCTTCCCGATGGCAGATACGATCGTCAGCATCGAAGGCGTCAGGAAGTCGTTCCAGAGAATCGTCGCCGTCGACGGCGTGTCGCTGACGGTTGGGCGCGGTGAATTCGTTTCGCTGCTCGGCCCCAGCGGATGCGGCAAGACCACGTTGTTACGCATGCTCGCGGGCTTCGAAGCCCCGGACGAAGGCCGCATCGCGATCGACGGCGCCGATGTGGTGTCCGTGCCGCCGCACCTGCGGCCCGTCAATATGGTGTTCCAGAGCTACGCGCTGTTTCCTCACCTGACTGTGTTCGACAATCTGGCATTCGGGCTGAGGCGGAAGCGCGTGCCTTCAGCGGAGGTGTCGCGCTCGGTCAATGGCTTTCTGGCCCTCGTCGGCCTGGAAGATTACGCGCTCCGCTTTCCTTCTCAACTCAGCGGCGGGCAGCAACAGCGAGTGGCACTCGCCCGGGTGCTCGTCAACAAGCCGAAAGTGCTCCTTCTGGACGAGCCGCTCGCCGCTCTCGACCTCAAGCTCAGGAAGCGCATGCAGCTCGAATTGAAGCAATTGCAACGCGAGGTTGGTATCTCGTTCGTTTTCGTCACCCACGACCAGGACGAGGCGCTCGCGCTCTCCGACAAGGTCGCGGTGATGAATGGTGGCCGCCTGCTTCAGTACGATACTTGCCGCGAGATCTACGATCGCCCGCGTACCGAGTTCGTCGCCAACTTTCTCGGCGAGGCCAATATTCTGAGCGCTCGGCTGGTCGAACGCGGTGCACCGACACTTCTCGAAATCTCCGGCCGCCGCATAGCCGTTTCGGACGCTGGAGAGGCACATGGGGCGCTGAGCCAGAGTGTTCTCTTGGCATTGAGGCCGGAGGACGTCTCGGTCGCCGGTTCCGCACAGGAGGGAGTGAACGCACTTCCAGCCGCAGTGACCGATAAGATGTTCCTCGGCAACAGCTGCGATCTTTTCCTGCGCACCGACGATGGTGTCGCCGTACTTTCGAGAGGCCTCGACCGGGACGCCTTCGACCGCATTGCAGTTGGCGATCGTGTCGAGATGTCATGGAAACCAACATCCGGGCGGATCGTGGCGCCGTGACCATGACGATCGACTCCCTCGCTTCTTCCCGGCCTTCGCGATCGGGCTCCGCGCTCCGGACGATGGTCCGGATCTGGCCGCTTTTCCCCGCGCTCGCAGTGCTTGTCTTCCTGTTCGCACTGCCACTTGCGCTCATGTTGCCGGAAAGCTTTGTCGTCAACGGCGAACCGACGGTGGCGATTTATACGGGCATACTCGGTGATGCATACTATTGGTCGGTTATCGGCCGCTCGCTGCGGCTGTCCCTGCTCGCCACGCTGCTGTGCCTCTGCCTCGGTTATCCCGTCGCCTACTACCTCGTTCGACTGGTCAAACCGGGTCGCAAGCGCATCGTCTACATGGTGGTCATCGCGCCGCTGTTCACGAGTGCCGTCATCCGGGCCATGGCCTGGCTCATGCTGCTGGGGCGGCGCGGCATGATCAACGAGGCTCTCCTCAACGCCGGTCTGATCGATGCACCACTGCGCATGCTCTACACCGACGGCGCGGTTATCATCGGTCTCGTCTACATCATGATCCCATTTATGGTGCTCAGCGTTGCCGCCGTCCTCGAGAATGTGGACCGGACGCTCGAGGAGGCGGCTCGGGATCTCGGCGCCTCGCCGCTCGGCGCGTTCTGGCGGGTCACTTTTCCCTTGACGTTGCCCGGTGTCCTCGCGGGCAGCTTCCTCGTCTTCGCATTGTGCCTGAGTTCGTACGTGACACCGGCACTGTTGGGCGGCGGGCGGAACAAAGTCATGGCACAGCTGATATTCGAGCAGTTCATGCGACTGTTCAATTGGCCGCTCGGTGCGGGCATTTCCTGTGTGCTGCTCGTCGTCACCCTGTTTGTCATATGGGGTTACAACCGGGCACTGGCGCGCAGCATTGGCGGTACCCGGGGAGGTCTTGCATGACCGCCACTCCGGCAACGACGCGATCGGGCCTGCGCGGGTGGGTCGGCAACGAGGGCATCGGTGTCTTGGCAATTCGCACCTTCGCGCTCGCGGTACTGGCGATCCTGCTCGCGCCTCTCATCGTTCTTGTTGCCGCTTCGTTCTCTGCTTCTGACTACGTTAGCTTTCCCCCGAGAGGCCTTAGTCTGAAGTGGTATGCGAAATTTTTCACCGACCCTGCATTCGTCAACTCTCTGATCCTGAGTCTTGAGATCGCGGCCGCGGCGTCAGTCATTGCGACGGTGCTGGGGTTTCCGGCAGCCTACATTCTGGTGCGTATGCAGTTCCCCGGCAGGCGGCTCGCCTGGACGCTCCTATTGTCGCCGCTCTTGGTGCCACAGATCATTCTCGGCGTCGCACTGCTGCAGGTGTTCACGATTCTTGGAATGGCGACGACCTTCGCCGTCCTGCTGCTGGCGCACGTCGTCTCGGTGATGCCTTACGTCATCAGGACGGTCGGGGCATCCTTGCAACTCGTCGATCGCAGCGTCGAGGAAGCCGCGGCCGACCTCGGCGCCACGCGCATTGAGGTCATGGCTCTGGTGGTCGCTCCGATGATCCGCAGCGGATTGATCGCCGGCGCACTGTTCGCCTTCATCATGTCATGGGTCAACGTCGAGATTAGCATCTTCCTCGGTGTAACCGGCGGCTACACGCTTCCGGTCGTGCTGTTCAATTTCATCGAATACTCGATCACGACGGTGGTCGTCGTCGCTGCTTCGGTCGCGATCTACGTGGCCCTGGCGCTGGTCCTCGTCGTCGACCGCATCCTCGGTATCGATAGTGCAGCAAAAATGTGAGCAACGGGAGTGATGTCGCGTGTTGCTTTACGAGCATGAAGGCAAGGCGCTGCTGAGTGCGCACGGAATCGCCGTTCCGAACGGCCAGTTGGCGGCGTCGTCGGCAATGGCCGTCGAGGCGGCAGAAAACCTGACGCCGCCGGTCATGGTCAAGTGTCAGGTTCTTGCTGGCGGCAGGGGCAAGGCCGGAGGTGTTGTCGCGGCCTTCACGCCAGCAGAGGTCGATGCGGCTACCTCGCGGTTTCTTGGCGCTTGCATCAAGGACGAGGTCGTACGCGCGGTCCTCGTCGAGGAGCGGGTTGCTCTGTCCGCCGAGCGCTACATGGCGATGCTTCTCGACGGTGAGCGCACATTGCTCGTGATCGGCCGCTCCGGCGGCGTCGAGGTCGAGGAACTGTACGCTGGGTCGCGGGACGGCTTCGAGGCGATCGTGGTCGATCCGACCTATGGTCTGAGCAGCTATCAGGTTCGCACTGCTCTTCAGCGCCTCGAAATTGCGCCAGCAAGCTGGCCCGCCTACGCAGACGTGGCGGTGCGCCTCGACCGCTTGTTCCGCGCAAGCGATGCCACATTAGTCGAGATCAATCCGCTGGCCGAGTTGACGACGGGCGCACTCGTCGCGCTGGACGCCCGTATCTCGATCGACGACGGCGCTTTGTTCCGGCAGCCAGGAATGGCCAATATCGCCAAGGCACGTGTTGCCGCCGAAGGTTTGCTTGGCCGCATGAACGAACTCGAAGTTCAGTATGTACCGATGGGCGGCTCCATCGGCCTCGTCAGTTCGGGGGCCGGTGTCGGGACCACGATCATGGATTGGGTCGATCTTGAGGGCGCGAAGGTGCACTCGTTCGTCGACCTCGACTACGCGATTATGAGCGGGCGCACCGAGGACGGCATGCGCCTCGTTCTGGACACTCTGCTCGATGACGCGAGCGTGCGCGCGATCATCGTCAACTTCACGACTTGCGGGCTGCAACTCGACGAAATCGGGAAGTCCCTCGTGAATGTACTCGACGAGCGCAAGTCCCGACTCGACCGGCCGGTGCTCATTCATCTCCAGGGAAATCGCGCGCCGATCGGTCAGTCGATCGTACGCAAGGCTGGCTACGAGGTCGTTGACCGTCTCGGTGATGCAGTGCGCGAGGCCGTCGCGATCGCCAAGGGAGGTCGAGCATGAGCATTCTGCTTGATCGCAATACGAGGGTGCTCGTCCAGGGCATCACAGGGCCGATGGGCAGGTTCCAGGCCGAGGAGATGCAGCGCTACGGCACCTGCATCGTGGGCGGAGTGTCCCCCGGTCGAGGTGGCACGCGAGCGGCCGGCGTCCGCGTATTCGACACGGTAGATACCGCCGTTGCCGAGACCGGTGCCGAGATGTCGATCCTGTTTGTTGCGGCAGCGCGAGCCAAGGACGCGATCTACGAGGCTATCGAGGCGGGCATCAAGACGATCGTGTGCGTCGCCGAGTTCATGCCGGTCCATGACGTCATCGAGATCAGGCGTCGCGTGCGCGAGAGCGGCGTGCGCCTGATAGGCCCAAACTGCTCCGGCCTTATCTCGCCCGGCCACGCCAAGGTCGGCTTCTATTGCGATGAAGTCACGATGCAAGGTGACGTCGGGGTGATGTCGAAGAGCGGGACGTTGAGCTACGCCATCCTGCTCGAAATGAAGCGCAGGAACGTCGGTGCCTCGACTGTGGTCGGCGTCGGCGGAGATGAGCTGAAAGGCACGACGTTCCGCGACTGCGTCGAACTCTTCGAAGCCGACCCTGCGACGCGCGCCATCCTCATGATCGGGGAGGTCGGTGGTCGGGAGGAGGAGGAAGCTGCGAGCTGGATCGCAAAGAGGGCGAAGAAGCCCGTCGTGGCCTACGTATCGGGCCGCACGATACCGCCGGGCCGCAGCATCGGACATGCCGGCGCGATGATTGTCGGGTCCAAGGGAACCCACTTCTCCAAGATCGAAGCCCTTTCCGCCGCGGGCGTCCAGATCGCCCGCACCATAGAAGACATCCCTCTGCTGTTGAGGTCGGACCATGACTCCTGACGTGAAATCCACCGCTGCATTCGAGGATGTGCGCTTCACCACGGACGGTGCGGTCGCGATCTTGCGGCTGAACCGACCCAACAAGCTCAACGCGCTCACGCTTGCCATGCACGACGCGTTGATGGAAGGACTGCGACGGTTCCGCCGTGACGCTGCCTTGCGCGTTCTCGTTCTGACAGGAACGGGCCGAGCATTCTGCGCGGGTGACGACATGGCCGAAAGCGATCCCAGAGACGGTGTCATCCCACCCGAGGCCGAAGTTGAGCTCGCGTGGCACAACCTCGTGCGCGAGATGCGCGCCACGCCAAAACCGGTTATCGCCGCGGTCAATGGCCTGTGCTGCGGCGCTGGCGGCGGGCTGATGCTGGGTGCCGACATCCGCCTCGCTGCGGACACTGCGAAGTATGCCGACATCTTCATCCAGCGCGGAATCGCCGGAGGTGCGTACCTGATCACGCAGATTGTGGGGACCGGCAAGGCCCTCGAGCTGATCTTCACCGGCGACTTCGTCGATGCAGAGGAGTGCCACCGGCTCGGCATTTTCAATCGCCTCTATCCGGCGGACACGCTGATGGAGGAGACGATGGCATTCGCCTGTCGGCTGGCGGCGGGCCCGGCACAAGGACTAGGCTACTCCAAGATCGCCGTCTATCAGGCGGCGAACCTCCCGCTCAATGAAGGGCTGCGCACCGAGGAACTCGCCAAGTTGGTGACACTGCGCGGGGCGGAGGTGCGGGAGGGCATCGAGTCGTTCAACGACAAGCGGAAATCAGAATTCTCGAAATCCTGAACGAGGCGTCGAAATCATGACCGAGTTCGTCACACTCGAGCGGCGCGGACACGTGCTGGAGATGACTTTCGCCCGTCCGCCGGCGAACGCCATCAATCCGGCGGTCGGACGACAGCTTCACGCCGCCTTTCAGACACTCCAGGGTGATGCCGATCTGCGGGTCGGCATCTTGACCGGACACGGCCGCTTCTTCTCGGCCGGCTGGGATCTCAAGGAGGTGGCGCAGGAGACTGACCCCGGTGCGGCGAATGACGCTGTGATGTGCGAGCCCGGCGGTTTCGCCGGTATCACGGAGCTTTGGTCGAGAACGAAACCAGTGGTGGGAGCAATCAACGGCATTGCCGTTGGCGGAGGCTTCGAGATCGCGCTCGCACTCGACGTACTTGTCGCCGTCGATGAGGCGGAGTTCTGGCTGCCCGAGATGGCGCGCGGCTTCGTTCCGGACGCGGGCGCCATTCAGCGGCTGCCGCGAAAACTGCCCTACAACGTAGCCATGGAGATGATGCTGACCGGTCGGCGGATGGGGGCTGCAGAAGCGGCGCAATGGGGCTTCGTGCACAAGGTCGTGCCGCCCGCCATGCTGCTCGAGACCGCTCGTGAAATCGCCGATGTGATCGCCGAAGGTGCTCCGCTTGCGGTGCAGGCACTTCTCGAAGTCGTCCCGGCCATCGATCGTCTGCCGCTACCGCAAGCCTTCGCGCGTGCCAAGCGCGGTGCCTCCGGACTGCCGACATACGAGCGGATGCTCACTTCGTCCGACTTCCTGGAAGGACCGCGCGCATTCGCCGAAAAGCGCAGGCCAGTGTGGAAGGGTCGGTGACGTAAGACGGTCGGACACGGTGGCGGATCGCCTGCGCAAAAGGTTGCGATGGTACCGTCGGGCAAGCTCGACACACGTTGCCGCTCCGATCCCGGAGGTCTGCCCCGGTTTCATCACCAGCATGCTGTGAGAAAAGGAGTTCGGTACCAGTCGGCACCGATCCGGTGACGTCAGGGGCGAGAGAGCGACATGCCGGATTGGCGCATCTGAGCATCCTTCATAGCGGGTTCCGTAGCCTTGCCGTCGGTGTCACTCTCGGGCCGTCAGACTGGTGGCCACTCACACGAAGCGAAAAGTGAGTCGGTCGCGCGCCGGGCGCGACTCATCGCGCTGCAGGGTCGTCAACCTGGAGGAATTCGTCGCCATGCTAATAACGAACCGAGTAGTTGGGTTGGGGGCGATTGCAGCAGTGGCCACAACCGTTTTTCTGAGCACAGGAACGGGTGAGGCTGCTGCGCAAGGTTATCCGAACAAGCCGCTGTCAGTCGTGGTGACGTGGCCGGCCGGCGGAGGCACCGACATTGCCGCGCGGACTATCCTGAAGTACGTCGAAAAGGAAATCGGCCAGCGCATCGACGTGCGCAACATTCCCGGCGGCGGTGGCGCGATAGGTTACGTCCAGGGCTCGCAGCAAAAGCCAGACGGATACAACCTGACCACACTGCAGTTCGATATTCTCTCGGTCGAGGCGCAGAATTTCGCCCCCGTCTCACACACAAACTTCGACACCGTCGGACTGTTCGCCGACCAGCCCGTCGTGCTGGCTGTCAACAGTGACTCGCCGCACAAGTCTCTCAAAGACTTCGTCGCAGCTGCGAAAGCCCGCACTCTCAAAATCGGTGGCGCGAGCATCGGCGGGGTCTGGCATCAGGCCTCTCACCTGATGTCGAAAGCTCTCGACATAAAATATACCTACGTACCCTATGCTGGCATCACGACAGTCCTCCCGGCGATTCTCGGTGGTCATGTTGATGGAGGCGTGATTTTCCTCAGCGGCACCACAGGCAGCATCAAAGGCGGCAAGCTTCGCCTGCTTGCCGTGATGGCCGACCGCCGGATGAAGGACTACCCCGATGTCCCGACCTTCAAGGAACTCGGGTTCAACATCGTCTACTCGGGTTTTTACGGCATGGCCGCGCCCAAAGGCACTCCGGCCAATATGGTCGAGACGCTGGGCAAGGCGTTCGCAAAAGCCTGCGCAAATCCTGCCTACCAGGCTGAGGCGTCGAAGCGCGAGTTAAATGCTGCCTGCTTGGGTCCAACGGAGTTCCGTTCGTTCCTCAATGCGTTATACCCGACGGTCAAGAAGATCTCTTCGGAGATCGTCGCCAAGTAGATCGAAGCGAACAGCGCTCCGGGTCGCGCATCCCGTGCGATCCGGAGCAATCCTTCAGCTGCAGACCAGGGGTTGGTAAGCAATCGATGGGAGAGCTATGTCGCTTCGATCTGCGCTGTTCGGCACCTACCTTGCGCTGATCGGCATCGCAACCGCGATGATCGTCGTCGCTCGGGGTTTTCCTGCCGCGACCTTGGGACCGGCGGGGCCGGGCTTTTTTCCTCAGCTGATCGCCGTGATCCTCATCGTTCTCTCGATCGCCGGGCTGGTGGAGGCGCTGCGTCTCGACGGTCCGACCGTCAATATCCCTTGGCGGGTTGTAACAGCGATGGTGCTCTCGCTCGCTTATGTCGGTGGCATGTATCTGATCGGGTTCTACCCAAGCACGTTCCTGTTCTGCTTTGCCATCATGACCATGGTGCGCGATGGCGAGTCGATCCTTCGGATCATATTCGAGGCTCTAGTGCTCGCGGCAGTGTCCTATCTCTTCTTCGGCCTTCTCCTGAAGGCCTATCTGCCGACAGGCATTCTGATCGGCTGAGCCGGAGCCCGAACAACGCGATGGATCAGTTGCTGCACGCCCTCGCGCCGGCCTTGTCGCCGCTCAATTTGCTCCTTGTCGTGGGTGGCACCACCGCCGGAATCGTGATCGGAGCCATCCCCGGTCTAACCGCGACGATGGCGATCGCGCTGCTGGTTCCTTTTACATTCGGATACTCCATCCTGCCGGCGACAGCGCTATTGCTCGGGATCTATTGCGGGGGCATGTACGGCGGCGCCATCTCGGCCGTCCTACTCCGGGTTCCCGGCGCGCCGAGCAATGCGCCGACGACCTTCGACGGATACCCGATGACGCTCAGGGGGGAGAGTGGCCGGGCTATTGCCGTGAGCACCATCTCTTCGTTCATCGGTGGGCTCGTGAGTACCATCATTCTCATTGTCAGCCTGTCGAGCCTCACTCCGGTCGTTCTGATGTTCGGAGTCGAGGAGTATTTCGTCATGACGGTTTTCGGCGTCGTCATCGTCATCGCGCTCAGCGGCGGTTCGATGAACCGGGGCTTCATTTCGGCGCTCCTCGGCATCCTGGTAGGCATGGTCGGGCTCGACCGTATCATGCCCTATCCGCGGTTCACGTTCGGGATCACCGAGCTTCTGGTCGGCTTCCCGCAGGTGCCGGCGTTGATCGGTCTGTTTTGCCTCAGTCAGGGCTTCAGGATGCTCGAGGAGCGGCCGCAGCAAGCCACCGGCTCGATCACGGTCAGCGCGCAATCGATCAGCTTTCAGGAGCTTTGGGGCATCAGGCGCACGCTTCTCCGCTCTTCGATCATCGGCACAATTGTCGGAATAATTCCGGCGGCGGGTCCCAATATTGCATCGTTCCTGGGCTACAGCGAAGCGCGGCGGGCATCCGCAACGCCGGAGAAATTCGGCACCGGGATCATCGAGGGCGTCGCCGCGCCGGAGGCTGCCAACAACGCAGTGCCGGCGGGGGCGTTGTTGCCGCTGCTGTCCTTCGGCATTCCCGGGGATACGGTGACGGCGATCTTGCTTGGTGCACTGATGCTGCACGGGTACGCCCCCGGTCCGATGATGATCCGGGAAAACACCGATCTGCTCTACCCGATGTTCGTCTTTCTCATCGTTGCCAATTTCACGCTACTCGCGGTTGGACTTCTCGCGATCCGGCCTATCGCCAGCATGCTGCGGTACACGTCGAACAGACGCCTCGTCGGGGTCGTCCTGCTCTTCAGTATCGTGGGCGGTTTCGCCTATAGCGGGCAGATCAGCGAAGCATTGATCACGGTGGCCTTCGGGATCCTCGGTTATCTGCTCGAGAAGATCGGTATCTCTATTGTGCCGATGGCGATCACGATCATCCTCGGACCTATGATGGAGGTCTATCTGCGCCAGTCGTTGATCGCCAACGAGGGCAGCATCATGCCGCTGTTCACCCGGCCGATCGCTCTGGCGCTCTGGATCCTGGCCATTCTGATGGCTTGGGCAACACTTCGCGTAAACAGGCGGATCGCGATTGCCGAAGCGGCCGCAACGCAGCGTCTCGGACTGTCCAAAGTGTGAACATAACCATGTCGTGAGGCGTGCATGAAAGTCGCGGTGATCCAGGTCGCTCCTGCGCAAGGGCAGACGGCACAGAACAGGGAGGAACTTCTCGCGCGTATCCGCTCCGTCGCAGGCCTGGGCGCCGAGATCATTGCCTGCCCCGAGTGCGCGGTGAGCGGGTATGCGATCTCTAGCGAAAGCGAAGCCCGCGAGCGCGCCGAGCCGGTGCCAGGTCCAAGCACGCGTGCGATCGAGGAGATCTGCAGCAGTACGGGGTGCCATGTCGTGTGCGGCTTGTTGGAGATCGACCAGGAGCGACTCTACAATACTGCCGTGTTGATTGGCCCTGAGGGCGTCGTCGGCCGGCATCGCAAGGCACACATTGTGCGCGTTGCAGCCGATGCCTTCGTAGCGCTCGGCAACGAGGTCGCAGTCTTCGAGGCGCGCGGCATCAAGGTCGGGATGTCGATCTGTTATGAAGTGCGATTCCCCGAACTCGCGCGCACCCAGGCATTGCTTGGAGCGCGACTTCTGGTGGTAGCAGCAAACTGGCCGGCGGGCGCCGACGTAAATCCGAGCCTGATGGCGCCAGCGCGTGCGGCCGAAAACAATCTCTATGTGTTGGCCGCCAATCGAACAGGGGTCGAGGGCTCGCTGAGCTTTCTCGGTCGCAGCGCGATTTTCGGTCCCGATGGCAAGCCGCTGGTTAGCGCAGGCATAGAGGAATGCACCCTCATGGCCGACATCGAACTCACAATGGGACTTGGACCGGTCGGAGTTGCCGCGAGCGGTTATGACGTCGACCTGAAGGGTCATCGTCGGCCAGAGCTTTACGCACCGATCACGTTGAGCAAGACATGACAAGCCAGGGAGTTGGGTAATGGCAAAGCGTGGACAGCGGGGTTCGGCCAAGGGGACAGCCGATACCGACCGCTTCGTCGTCGCCGATGGTCACTCTGATATTGTCGTCGATATATTACGGCGGCGTCAAAGAGGCGAGCGTGCGGTATTCCAGCGCCTTCACGCAACCCAGCTGAGTGACGCCGGCGTACGGATGTTGATGCTGGCCACGGGCGGTGACGGGCCAACGCAGAACGTTGGAAAGGGCGATCCGTTCTGGTGTACCATGATGAGAATCCAGGCGTTGCTCGAGGATTTCGAAGAAAGCGCGGCTTCCGCGCGGATCTGCAAATCGATGGCCGAGGTCGACGAAACCCTCGCCGAGGGCCGTCTCGCCGGCATGCTGATGATTGAAGGCGCAGCGCCCCTCGGTGGCAGCCTCGAAAGCCTCGACCTCTACCATCGCCTGGGGATCCGCTCTGTCCAACTGACTTGGAATGCGCGCAACTTGGTCGGAGACGGGTGCGCAGAATCGGCGACCGGGGGCGGGTTGACGGCCTTCGGCAGGGCGGTGGTGGGAGAGATGAACCGCCGACGTCTGCTTGTCGACCTGTCACATGCCTCTGAGGCGACATTCTACGCGGCAGCCGAGTCAGCGACTGCGCCCTTCATCGTGTCGCACGCCAATGCGCGTGCCGTCTGCGATCACCGGCGGAACTTGACTGACCAGCAGCTCAAGCTGCTCGCAGAGCGTGGCGGCGTGATCGGACTGTGCTTCTTTCCTTGGTTCATCGATCCAGTCCGGCCGTCGCTGGAGCGCTTGCTCGACCATTTCGATCACATTGCGGGGTTGATCGGGCCCCGACATGTCTCGATCGGCGCGGATTACATTTATTATGCGCCGGAGGTGTTTGCGATCGAGTTGAGCGCCTCGGATCGCGCCGGAATCTACGCCAAAGGCTTCGACGTGCCATCGGACCTCCGCGACCCCACAGGCTTTCGCCAACTGGCCGACGGCATGAGCGCACGCGGTTACAGCGACGACGACATTGCTGGAGTGATGTCGGGCAATTTGCTCCGGGTCTATCGCGAGACAATCGGCTGACCTGCTGAGGTGTGCGCCCGACGTCGATTGGCGATGGATCCGCCGGCATGCCTCCGCAGCAGCGACAAATGGGAACCCGCGTCTGCAGGCCATGCCGGGTCGTCGGGCCTCCGCGATCGCCCCCGCCCCGGGCCTCAGGCTTCCGTTCCTGACCTGGGCCCGCCGCTCGGGGGCGGCGCGCCTGATGGCACGCCAGCTGCCGCCAACGTGATCGAGTGACGGATGAGTTCTGCCAGGGATTGCGCCTGCATGCGTTCCAGCACCCACGCGCGGTACGTTTCGACGGTACGGACACTTATCCGGAGTCGCGCCGAGATCTCCTTGTTCGGGCATCCGGCTGCGACGAGCCAGAGCACCTCCTTCTGGCGCTTGGAGAGGGACTCGAAGCGACGCCTGAGCTCCGCGATCTCCTGATGCTCGCGAATACGACGATCGGTTACGGTGACGCCGTTGGCAATTGCTTCGAGCAGCCTCTCTTCGTCGAACGGCTTTTGAAGAAAGTCCAACGCGCCGTGCTTGAGTGCCTGAACGGCAAGGTCGACGTCGCCATGCGCGGTCAGCAGTATCAACGCGCGAGGATCGTCCTTCTCGCGAAGGGCTGCTATGAGATCGAGGCCGCCGAACCCCGGCATTCGCAGGTCGCTCACGATACAGCCGGGCGCGTATGGTGCAGCGAGGAACGCTTCGGCGCTCTCGTAGGCGTGCACCGAGTAGTCGAAGCTTCGCAGCAGTGCACCGATGGCGTGGAGCACACTCGGATCATCATCGATCAGGAATACGTTCGTCATCTCAGCTTTCGCTCGAAATCGTGAAGCCTACGCAGGTCTCGCCATCGCGCTCGTTGATCGTCAGCCGTCCGCCATGCGACTCGGCCACGGACCTGACGATCGAGAGCCCTATTCCGGTCCCGTCGATGCGCGTCGAGACGAGAGGCGGAAATTCAATTCCGGACACGTCGGCGGGGAAGCCCGGTCCTGTGTCACGCACTTCGAAGAAGACCTCGCCTCCTTTCTGCTGCGCGACCTCAATCGTGATGGCGCCGGGTTTGCCGCCAGCCTCGATGGCCTGCAGGCTGTTGTCGAGCAGGTTATAGAGGGCTTGGCTGATCTGGGTGCGTTCGCCGTAGATGCGAGTTGCGCGGGGATCTACGATCGTGGCAAGCCGCACGTCGAGGGCCGCGAGTCGGTCCGTCACGAGGCTCTCCAGTTCCGCAAGAAGCTCAGCCGCGGCGATAGATGTGGGTTGAGAACTCTGTTGGCGCAACGCTTCGCGCGTCGCACGGACGATGCTGCTTGCGCGATCGCACTCTGCGCGAATTTTTTCAACGACGTCCAGACACTGCCCTGATGAGGGCTTCATCAATTCGTTGCGCAGAACACCTGCGAGCGTCTTTATGGTAGTCAACGGCTGATTGATCTCGTGCGCGATGCCGGTCGCAACCTCGCCCATGGCCCTCAGGCGCAACGCCCGTTCAAGCGCGAGTTGCTGGTATTGCAGTCGGGTCGCGACCGCACGCTGTTGCGCAACCAGGATACCAAAAATCAGTCCCGACGAGGCCAGCCAGATCATGAGGACCTGGAACGGCACGATGCTCGAGACCGAGGTAAAGGGCGCCCGCACGGTCAGGATCAGCGCGATTTGCAGCACCGAAAGCGTAATTGCGACACCGGCGATTCCGCCGCGCAGCGCGCTCCAGACCAGGGGCAGGAACAACAGATAGAAAAGCTGGAGCTCGTTCGCATGCGGCACCAGAAATATTGCCGCAAGCGCCAGCGCGATGGTGGCGATCAGCGCGCCGGTCTCCGGCAGGGAAAGGGGCCGGAGACGCCGGCTTGCGGCAAGCAGGACCAGCGGAGACACGATGAGCATTCCGATCAGATCGCCGACGAGAAACTGGCCGAATGCCTCGAGTGTCTCGGATTGCATCAGGATGCCCATCAGGCCCAGCACGCCGACGTAACAGAGCGCGGCCATTGTTGCGGCTGCGAGGGCGGCTGCCATCAACACCAGGACGTCGCGCACCGACAGGAGCCGCGGGTCGATCTGTCCGAAATGGCGAGCCAGCAGTCCGATGGCGAGATAATTCCCGCCGAGGGTGATGCCTTCCACGAAGTGCACGAATATCGGCACAATATCGCTGCGCACTAGCATCCCTGCAAGCGGCGGCGCGAGCAGCGCGACACCCGCTGAACGAACACCTGCGACGATTACCAGCGCCAGCGCAAACCCGCTGCCGGGGCTCCATGGTGTTATCGCGAGCCCGCGATAGGCCTCGAGGTAGCTCACATAGTCGAGCGCCAGATAGACCGCGAGGCCGGCGAGCGTCGCTACGAGCGGGCTCCGTTGGAAGTGCAGTGCGGTGTCCTCAACTCTCGATCGCTTCATTCTCCACCAGGCGGTTGCGGTTGTCATCTTGTGGGCATTACGGAGGGGATTGCCCCAAAGCATAAGCCCCAACTTGTCGGCCGCAAGCGACGCCACGATCCTCTCTGGTACGCCGATCCGTCACCTGACCTGAGAGGCTGCAGCGATGCTCGGTTCGAGACCAAGAGAGAAGGATACATCCACGGGGATACTGCGCGCTGGCAGCATGCGGCTGGTGGCGCGCTGGGACGCCAAGCGACTGCGAGCGATGGTGACCGCGCTCGAGCGCAACTGGGCGCTATGGGCCGTGCTCATTCTGCTCTGGATCATCGTCAGTGCCGCGATCGGGTCGAGGAGCTGATCGGCAGCTGAGCCTTTAGCCTTACTCGGAAACGCTGCGCTTCGCGCAACGTCTCCACCACGCACGAGCGGGAGGCCATGCTAGCCAGCGCTGTCGTATTAGTTCCGTTGGCGGGGGCGGTCATCCCGTACCTGCTTCGCCGCGCCGGCCATGCAACGTGTGCGGGCGCTGCTGCCGTGGTCTCGCTGACCGCGCTGGCATTACTCATGACGCATGCGCCGGCCGTCGTTTCAGAAGAGCCGATCGGAACGCGGCTCGCCTGGGTACCGCAACTCGGCCTTTCGTTCTCATTCTACATCGACGGTCTCGGGCTATTCTTTGCCGTCCTGATCCTCGGCATGGGCCTGCTCGTCATTCTCTATGCCCGCTATTACCTCGACAACAGCGAGCCCGTCGGCCGCTTCTACGCCGTCCTGCTCGTCTTCCAGGGCGCGATGCTCGGCATAACGTTGAGCGACAACATATTGCTTCTGCTGGTGTTCTGGGAACTCACCAGCCTCAGCTCGTTCCTGCTCATCGGCCACTGGTCGCACCGCCCCGAGTCGCGGCAAGGTGCGCGCATGGCCCTGATCGTTACCGGTGGCGGTGGCCTGGCCCTGATCGGCGCCATGCTGATCCTCGGCGACATCGCCGGCAGCTACGAGATGAGCGATATCCTGAAACGTGGGGTCGAGGTGCGGGCACATCCGCTCGCGCCGGTGGCCCTCGCGTTGGTCCTTGTAGGAGCGTTTACGAAGTCCGCACAAATTCCATTCCATTTCTGGCTGCCTAACGCGATGGCCGCGCCGACGCCGGTCTCGGCGTATCTGCATTCAGCAACGATGGTGAAGGCCGGGATCTTTCTGCTGGCTCGTCTTTGGCCGGTGTTCTCACCAATGGAGATGTGGGTCGCCGTCGTATCGATCGTCGGACTTGGCACGATGCTGATCGCGGCCTTGATCGCGCTGTTCAAGCGGGATCTGAAGCTACTTTTGGCCTATTCGACCGTGAGCCACCTCGGGCTCATCGTCATGCTGCTCGGTCTCGGCACGCCCGCGGCGGTCGTCGCGGCGATGTTCCACATCCTCAATCATGCCTTGTTCAAGGCCGCGCTGTTCATGTGTGCAGGCATCGTCGACCACGAGGCCGGATCGCGCAATCTCGACCGCATTGGAGGCCTTGCGCGCCTGATGCCGATCACTGCCGCACTGGCGACAGTGGCTGCTGCCTCGATGGCTGGCGTGCCGCTGCTCAGTGGTTTCGTCTCCAAGGAGATGATGCTCGAGCAGGCGTTCGCGATGCAGTATGCCGGTCTGCCGTGGCTGTTCGGCCTTGCGGCCGCCCTCGCCGCCTGTCTCTCCGTCGGCTACTCTGCCCGCCTTGTGCACGGCACCTTCATGGGAGCGGCGCGGCATCCGGACGACGCCCATCCGCACGATCCGAAGGCAGGCATGTGGCTGCCCGTTGCCATCCTCGTCGTGCCGGTCGTCGCCATCGGCGTCCTGCCGTCACTCGCCGCTCCCATCGTCGAGATGACTGCGCGCGCCATAGTCGGTGGCGACCTCCCGCCGGTGCGACTGTACCTCTGGCACGGCGTCACCGTCGCGCTCGCGGCGAGCGCGCTGGCGCTCGTCGGCGGAGTTTTCATCGTGCGCTTCATGGACGTCGTCGAAGCGCTGCGCGATATGTGCGGGCGCCCCAACGCGACGCGTGCGTTCAACGAGGGGCTCGTAGGCTTCGAGGCCGGCGCGCGCGCATTCCTCGATCGGCTCGATTCGCACAGCTTGCCGCGCTACGTGGCGGCCTCGCTCGTCGCAGTGCTGACGCTCGGTACATACGCGTTCCTTGGCGGCACGCATGGTCCGGGTCATCGCGCGCTACTCGCGCCAGGATTGCCGGCGACCGCCGGCTGGATCGTACTCGTTGCGGCTTCCGCAGTCGCTGTGCTGAAGTCGCACGACCGACTACTTCTGATCGTGATGACGGCCGCTGCAGGGTTCATCGTCTCGCTCGCCTTCCTGCAGTTCTCCGCCCCTGATCTTGCGCTGACACAGATCTCGATTGAGGTGGTCACGACCATTCTCATGCTGCTCGCACTCAACCTCATGCCAAAGGTCGCGGCCGATGTGACGAGCTTGCCGCGCAAGGCGATCAATGGTGCGATCGCCATCGCTTCGGGCGCAGCTGTCGGCGCGCTCGCTCTTGCCGTGATGTCGCGCGGCTATCAGTCGATCTCTGATTTTCACCTGGCCCAGGCCAAACCTGGCGGCGGTGGCACCAACGTCGTCAATGTCATCCTGGTCGACTTCCGCGCGTTCGACACGCTCGGCGAGATCATGGTGCTCGGGATTGCCGGCATCGCGATCTACGCTCTCCTCGATTCCGCGCTAGGCGGACGGGCGGGACAACGTCTCGAGCACGTGAGACCGAGGACACAGGCCGGCAGCGCACAGTCGCTCATCGTCACTGTGAGTACGCGTATCCTGCTGCCGCTGGTCTTAACCGCCGGCGTGTTCATCTTTCTCCGGGGCCACAACGAGCCCGGTGGCGGGTTCATCGCTGGCGTCGTGATCGGCGTTGCCTACATCATGCAGTACATCGCGAGCGGCTATCGCTGGAGCCAGCAGCGAGCGCGCTTCGATGCGCACCTGATGATCGGCGCGGGCATCGCTCTGGCAGCTGCCAGCGGCCTGCCGTCCTGGACCTTCGGCTACCCATACCTCACCAGCACCTTCACCTACCTGCCGATCCCGCTCATCGGCCCCGTCGAGATCGCGTCCGTGGTCCTGTTCGATATCGGCGTACTCTTCGCGGTAGTCGGCATGGTGCTCATCTCACTGGCCAATCTGTCACGTGTCGAGGAGCCGGCGGTGGAGTCCCGCCCGGGGCCGCAGAAGGAGGCGCGCCCTGGTGGCGCCGTCGCTCCGCAAGTGGCGCGCCATCCCCAACCGCAAGAGGCCGATTGATGGAGTACCTGCTCGCAAGTGCGATCGCTATCCTGACAGCGGTTGGCGTCTACCTCACGCTCGATCGGCGCATGCTGCCAGTCGTCGTCGGGCTGTCGTTCCTGTCGTACGCGGTCAACTTGTTCCTGCTCGCCATGGGCCGTCTGACAGTCGACATGGCACCGGTCCTACGCGAGGGCGTCACCGACTACACCGACCCGCTGCCGCAGGCTCTGGTGCTCACCGCGATCGTGATCGCATTCGGAATGACTGCGCTCACTGTTGTGCTCGGCCTTCGTGCCTACCTCGAGACCGGCTCGGATGTCGCCGATGTCGAGCGCTCGGACATGGTCCGCACGTTCGGCTCCGCACCCGACAACGAGCGGCGTAGCGAGACCTGATATGAACCACTGGCTCGTCGTCCCGATCGTACTGCCTGCCTTAGCCGCCACCGCGCTGCTGATTTTCGCGCGCAACGATCTCTCTCGTCAGCGCTTCGTCGGCGTGGCCACCGTGATCGCGCTACTGACAACGAGCCTCGTGCTCGTCGCTCGCGCCGCCGAAGGGCCTAGCTCGTACGCGATCGGAAATTGGCCCGCCCCCTATGGCATCGTCCTGGTGCTTGACCGACTCTCGGCGATGATGCTGGCGCTCACCTCCTGCATTGCGCTTGCAGCAATCGTCTATGGGATCAACGGATGGGATGCGCGCGGCAAGCACTTCCACGTGCTGTTCCAGTTCCAGCTCGTCGGCATCAATGGAGCCTTCCTGACCGGCGACATCTTCAATCTGTTCGTCTTCTTCGAGGTGATGCTGATCTCCTCCTACGGGCTCATGCTGCACGGCGACGGCGCATGGCGCCTCAAGGCGGGGTTCCAGTACGTCGTACTCAACCTCGTCGGATCGTCCTTGTTCCTGATGGCTGTCGGCCTCATCTACGCGGCGACCGGAACGCTCAATCTCGCTCATCTCGCCGAGCGTGTGAAGGTCATCGATCCCGACGACATCGCGCTGTTGCGCACGGGCGCGCTGCTGTTGTTCGGCGTGTTCGCGATCAAGAGCGCGATCGTACCGCTGCACTGGTGGCTGCCGGGCACCTATGGCGCAGCCTCGGCCCCCGTCGCCGCGCTGTTCGCGGTACTCACCAAGGTCGGCGCCTATTCGATCCTGCGTCTGCATACCGTGGCGTTCAGCGGTGACGCCGCCGGCGTATCGACGTCACTCGGAGCGGTGCTTGTGCCGGCTTCGGCCGCGACGCTCGTTCTCGGCGCACTCGGCGTTCTGGCCAGTCGGTCGTTGCTCGAACTCGCGTCGTACTCGGTGATCGCCTCGATGGGGACGCTGCTGCTCGCCGGCGCAGGGCTGGAGCCGCGCCAGATCACAGCCGCACTCTACTACATGCTTCACAGCACGCTGATCGGTGCTGCGCTGTTCCTTCTGGTCGATGTCGCAGCGACCGGCCGTGGCCGCGCTGGCGACCGCTTGACGCCGGCTCGAACCATACCAAACGCGAGCATGATCGGGCCGCTTTTCCTGCTCACGGCGGTCGCTAGCGTCGGGTTGCCGCCGCTCTCGGGGTTCATAGGCAAGCTCGCGATCCTCGACAGCCTCAGGGCGACCGGCATGGGCACGCTCGCCTGGATCGTGATCCTGGCGAGCAGTCTCTTGATGATGGCTGGCTTTGCGCGTGCCGGCATCACCGTTTTCTGGGCAGCGAGTAACGAGCCCGCATCACCGGCGGGCGTCTTGCCGGAACGATCCGCGACGGTCCCGACGGTGGTCGTCTTCATGCTCGTCGGGCTAACGGCCGCGCTCAGCCTTGCGAGCGGCGGTGGCATGGAGATGCTCGAGGCAACGGCCCGCGAGATGATGGCACCGTCCGGTTACATCGACGCGGTGTTGAGCAAATCGGTTTCGCAGGTGCCCTGACATGATAGAGCGGATCTTCCCCCACCCCGTCCTAGCAGGCTTGCTGACCATCGTTTGGATCATGCTGATGAACCAGCTGACCCCAGGCACACTGGTGATGGGAGCGATCGTCGGCATCGCCGTCACCAAGCTGACGAGCGTCTATTGGCCGGAGCGCCCGCGCATTCGCCGCCCGCTGCTGATCGCGGAGTATGTCGTACTCTTTCTGCGGGACATTCTGATCTCGAATATGCAGGTGGCCTGGCTCGTGCTGTTTTGTGATCCTCGGACGCTCAACTCGCGTTTCATCACCGTGCCGCTCGAGGCCTCGACACCCGAAGCGGTGGTCGCGCTGGCGGCGACTATCACGTTGACACCCGGCACGTTGTCGGTCGACGTCGCCGACGATCGGCGTTCGCTCGTCGTCCACTGCATCGATGTCGACGACGTCGATGCCGCGATCGCCGACATCAAGCAGCGCTACGAGCGGCGGCTCATCAGGATCCTCACATGATCTACTATGCACTTGCCGCAGCCACCGCTGCCATCTCGATCGCGATCCTGCTCAATCTCTGGCGTCTGCTGATCGGTCCGGGCGTCACCGATCGCCTGCTGGCGCTCGACACCATGGTCATCAACTCGATCGCACTCATCGTCGTGTTCGGGATGATCTACACGACGGCGCTCTATTTCGAGGCTGCGCTGCTGTTCGCTATGGTTGCGTTCGTGGCGACGATCTCGTTCTGCAAATATCTCCTGCGCGGCAATATCATCGAATGAGGATGTCATGAGTTTTCTGACGGAACTCGCAATTGCGGTCCTGCTGATCGTCGGCGCTTGCTTCGTGCTCGTCGGCTCGCTGGCGCTGATCCGACTGCCCGATCCGATGCAGCGGCTGCACGGCCCGACGAAGGCGACGACGCTCGGCGTCGGCGCACTCCTCGCCGCCTCGATGACGTATCACTCAGCCGAGGCCGGCACGCCGAGTTTGCACGAGTTGCTCATTGCCATCTTCCTGTTCATTACCGCCCCGATTTCGGCCCATCTCATTGCCAAAGCATATCTACATGCCAGCTCGACTAGGCGTCACTGATGGCGGCCCTCATCGGCCCGGGTGCGCGCTTGCACGGTGCGTTCAAGCATCAAGGCAGCGGGGCGGTCGTGGGCCGATCAACTCCGCAACCAGAGCTTTTGCAGTCACCCACTTCGAGGTGGACTTGCAACGCGGCGAGCAGGGGGTTCGGAAAGGTAAGTAGTTGATTTATATGTTTGTATAAGGTCGAGGGAATCTCGCCCGGCTACTCAACTCGAGGATGTCGTCACCGATCTGCTTCGTTCGTACCACCAGCCCACCCGCGATCGCGGTTGGACGGACAGCGGGTGGACAATAGAAGTTGGATTTAAAGCATGCACCAGCGGCGAGTGAGGCAAGTCATTGATTTGAATGGTACCGCCTGCCCGGGTTGAACGGGCGACCTCTAGATCCACAATCTAGCGCTCTAACCAACTGAGCTAAGGCGGCTACCCACGTGCGGCACGGTTCATATCTCGCGTTGAGCAGGCGACCGTGCGCGGCGAGACGCCCTTAGAAGCCCAAGCGGGCGGTGCCGTCAAGACCTCTAAGCACAAGCTTACCGCGCCATGGTTGCCGCTGTCGGCGATTTCCATAGCCAACCGAATCTCGGCCGGCGTACGCGAATTCCGGAGGCTTGGCGTGCAGGTGCCGTTCATCAACCCTTCGGTTGGGCTTTACGTGCAGCTTCCGACATGAGTTCGCCGAGCTCACGCGCCTGCTCCGTGTAGGTCTGCATCTGGCGCTGGGCATAGCGCGTCTGGATCTCAAGATACTCCTTGACGTCGCGAGCGCGAGCGAGGTCCGAAGCGAACCGGAAGCTGTGCTCGATATTCTCCTCGGCGAAACGCATGGAACGCTGCTGTACCTCGCGTGCCGCATCCATCATGGCGCCCGACGACTGGACCATCATGCCCTGCGCCTTCTGCGCCATCTGCTGGAACTGCGCATAGGCCGCGCGGGTCTGCTCGATGTTCTTCTCGGCCATGTCGCGGACGGCCTGCGGGATCTCGAACGTGGGCTTGTCGATCATCGTTCACTCCAAATACCGGCGCGGCCCGTGACCTCGACGCCTTGAATATATTTTGCCCGAGACCGGCTGGCTCGTCACCTGAAATCGCGGACTGCGGCGCCGATCAGCCATGGCCGTGCGAAAGGCCGCTGCTGTCTGTCCACCCCCATTGTGGTAAGCGGTGGACGAGGATGGATCTCCGCGCTAACACCCGATCGAAGCGCAAAGCGCCACCGGTCGCAACCGACGAGGGGCTTGGCAGGGCCGATGCGGCGCGTAGCTTGCATGAGTACCGGAAGTGTCCGCACTGCACGGATGGCCCGACGGCTGCTGCCGTGTCCGCGGACAACGGGCGTCGGCTGCATGTGCCGATGCGGGACGGCTGGAGCGGCGCCTTGGGAAGGACGACGGACAGTTCGGACGGCACGAGCTGGTTGGACCATGTTCAAGCGGTGACGGGTCCCGCCTTCGTCATCGACGTGGCCGACGCTCGGTTTCTCGCGGCCAATCCGGCAGGCGAGGCGCTGTGGGGCGCGAGCCGGCTCGCCGGCGCGTGCGTCGATCGGGCCATGCCGGCGCTCGCACGGCTGCGTCAGCGTTCGGCCGAAACCGACAACGGCGGGCCGATCACCGAAACTCTCGTATTCTGGACCGCGCGGGGCTCGCGCCGGATGACGGCGACCAGCCGTCGCCCTGATCCTGCCGTGGCGACCGTCTTCCTCGTCGAGATCGCTGGCGAAGCGGGGATGCCGATGCGGACTGGCGTGACCGATGCGACGGGCCGCTCTTCCACGCGACCGCCGCCCGATCGGAAGCGAATTGCCGGCACTGCGGCGGCTGGGTGCGGTGATGGTGATGATGGCGCAGGCGAGGTGATCGTCCCCGACCCACCGCCGCGCGTGTTCTCCGCCCTCGAGCAGACACGAGAGCGACACGAGGCAGGCGTGGAGCCGGGAGCGGAGAAGCCGGCGTTCGGAGGCGCGACGACCGCCAGCAATCGGGTGGAAGCGGCCACCAGTTGTCAGCGCGCCAACGACACGCAAGGCGATCTGCAGGGAACGGTGATCCGTGCCGGTGACGCCGAGACACTGAAGGAGATTGCACGGCGCATCCGCGCCGGGCGCGCGGATGCAGCAGGTCGCTCGGTTTCCCCGGGCGTGAAAGGCAAGATCGCCGTCCCCGCCGTCGACGAGCCGGTCGCGCCCGCTTCGGGCGACATGCCGCCGACGGGCGGTGCGGCCGAACGTGGACATCGAGCGACGGTAGCACCCGACGGCGAAGCGCGCCGGCTCGCCCGCCTGGCGCACGAACTCAGGACGCCCGTCGCCTCGATCGCCGCGCTGGCCGAGATCATGCGAGACGAGCACTTCGGCCCGCTCGGCGACCGTCGATATCAGGGCTACGCTGCCGACATTCACGACAGCGCGCGTCACATGCTGGGCGTGCTCGAGGGCATGATCGACCCCGTCGGTGCGGTGCGCGACCTGCCGCGCCTCGCCATGACGGAACTGGACCTTGCCGACCTCATCGGTCGCAGCGCGCGGGCCATGCAGCCGATCGCCGCGCGCGCTGCCGTCACCGTGATCACCGATGTCGCTCCGCACCTGCCACGCGTTATCGCCGACCGCGTCAGCGTGCGCCAGATCCTGCTCAATCTCGTTGCCAACTCGCTACGCTATACGCCTGCCGGTGGCGAGATCCTCGTCGCTGCGGGTGTAGATCGCGACGGACGCTTGAGGCTCGCCGTCACGGACACCGGTTCCGGTATGACGGAGGCTCAGGTGCTTGCCGTATTCCGTCCGGAGACGACGCACGTGGGACCCTCGGGAAGCGCGCCATCTAGCGGCTACGGACTGCCATTGGTGCGAGCCCTCGCTGCCCGCAACGGCGCCGAACTGGCCATTGCTTCAACGCCAGGGGAGGGCACCACCGTCACCCTGCATTTCGCGGAAGCGCGATTGGTGCCCGTGTGAGGAAGGGCGATGGCGGCAATGGAGCTGCCGCCGTCGCTGCTGTCAGGATCATCTGCGTGCGAGCACCAGTAGCACGTCACGGTGGTCGGGATTGACGATCGCCACGCGTCGCTCATGCACCACATAGCGGTAACCTCGCAGCTTCGGCACGCGGTCGAGCACCGGCTCGGGGAAACGGATCAGCTCGATCCGATCCGGAATGTCCTCGCCGACCGCGAAGGCAATGTCGGCACCGACCTTCCGGTCCCAGTCGATCGCGCCGAGCACGATACCGCGTTGCCCACTGGACAGGCTGAGTCCGGCTGACTGGCGTGGTGGACCGGCGGAATCGAGCACGTAGACGATCTCGTAGGTCACCGGATCGACGATCACATAGCGCTCGTCGATCAGGGCATAACGATAGTCTCGATACCGAGGAGCGTATGTGACAAAGGTGGGGGGAAGGGCGAAAAGCGCTACGCGGCGCGGGATCCGCACGCCGATCGAAATGTCAACATCGATATGCTGCCGGCGCACATTGCGGCCGCGGATAGTCTGGGAGAGGCGCTGACGCTGCTGGTCGGTGAATTCGACACGCCGTTGGCTTCGAGCAGCATTTGAATCGCCATCGCGCGCCTGCCTGCTGCGGTCGGCATCGTCACCGCTGCGTTCGCGGGCCTGTTTGGCGCGGTCGGCGTCGTCACCGCTGCGTTCGCGGGCCTGTTTGGCGCGGTCGGCGTCGTCGCCGCCGCGCTCGCGGGCCTGTTTGGCGCGGTCAGATTGGCCCTGCGGCTCTTGCGCTTGTCGGTCCTGCGCCTGTCCCTGTTTTTGCTGCGGCTGGCGCTCACGGGTGTCCGTCGCGGAGCGCTCGCCAGCAGGTGCGCCGGCACGAGGTACGCTCTGCGAAGCGCCGCCGGAAGCGTCACCACCGATGCCCGGACCTGACGTTGCGCCAGGCGGCGTCGAGCGTGACGGAGCGTCTGCTTTCTGTGCCGATACGGCGGCCGGGAAGACGGCCAGCGCGACCGCGGCGACCGTCGTCATGAGATAAGAGCGAAACATTCGGGATCCTTTCCATCGCAAAATTGACAGCCCCGTCGTCTGAACGGGGCAACGCGCGGAATGTCGGTGGGTTGCGGCCAAGCGACGACGCACCGCGACCGCGCGACGGATCGAATGGCAGCCACGACTGGCTTCATGCCGGTACAGATTACAGTGGGATCAGGCGCCGCGCTTGCAAATGGCGGCCGCAGGCGGCCTCGAGCGCCGATCGATCGGGGCGCGGTCAGCAGCACACGGCAGGGGGCGGGTCGAGGCGCGACGCGCGCGGCTCATTTGCGCTTGGCATACGGGTTCGCCCCTTTACGCATGTTGAGGCGAATTGGCACGCCGCCAAGATCGAACGTCTCGCGCAGGCTGTTGAGCAGATACCGCTCGTAGGACCTCGGCAGCGCCTCGGGGCTCGAGCAGAACGCGACAAAGGTCGGTGGCCGGGCGGAAGCCTGCGTCATGTAGCGGATTTTGATTCGACGGCCTGCCTGGGCCGGCGGCGCATGGCGTTCGAGCGCCTCACCGAGCCAGCGGTTGAGCTGCGGCGTCGGCACGCGGCGGTTCCACACCTCGTAGGTCTGGAAGACGGCGGCCATCAGCTTGTCGAGCCCCTTCTCGGCGAGCGCGGAAATAGGCACGACCGGCACGCCAGGTACCTGTGCCATTTTTTCGGAAACCGTCTCGACCAGATCCCTGAGGCGGCGCTGCTTGTCGGGTACGAGATCCCACTTGTTGACCGCGACGACCAGCGCGCGCCCCTCGCTCGCCACCATGTCGGCGATGCCCAGGTCCTGGTGCTCGAACGCGCGCTCGGCATCGATGACGAGGATTACGACCTCGGCGAAACGCACCGCTCGCAGCGTATCGCCGGTCGAGAGCTTCTCAGCGAGCTCTTGCACCCTCGTGCGCCGCCTGAGGCCCGCTGTGTCGAACAAGCGGACGGGGCGCCCGTTCCAGTCGAGGTCGGTGGCGATGGCATCGCGCGTGAGACCGGGCTCCGGCCCGGTAATCATGCGTTCCTCGCCGAGCAGCGCGTTGACCAGCGTCGACTTGCCGGCGTTCGGGCGGCCGACCACGGCGATGCGCAGTGCACGCGGGGGAGTTTGCAGGCTCGCAGCCGGCTCGACGGGGTCGGCAGACGAGGCGGGCGCATCGGCCTGGGCACGCTTGCGCCGGGAGGGCCTGGCGACCGGTGCGCCGAGGCCCAGTGCCGCGATCATGTCTGCCTCGAGATCGCCGATGCCCTCGCCGTGCTCGGCCGAAATGGCGACGGGCTCACCGAGGCCCAATGCAAAGGCCTCGTAGAAGCCGTCGTTGCCCTTTGACCCCTCGCATTTATTGGCGACCACGATGGCGGGTTTTCCGGAACGACGCACCACTTCCGCGAACTGTCTGTCTGCGCCGGTGACGCCGTCGCGCGAGTCGATCACGAACAGCACGACGTCAGCGGCGGTGATCGCGGCTTCGGACTGTTGGCGCATGCGTGAGGGGATGGTGCCGGGAGGCGCCTCCTCGAGGCCGGCGGTGTCGACGAGCTGGATCGCGTGGCCGCCGATCTCCGCCTTCTCGGCGCGACGGTCGCGCGTCAGACCCGGCATATCCGAGACGAGCGCGGTGCGCCTGCCGGTAAGCCGGTTGAAGAGGGTCGATTTGCCGACGTTCGGCCGGCCGACGATGGCGACGAGCGGTGGGGGCGTCATGGCGGCGTCGCGGCCTTCGTCACGTGGGCGCGACTCGCCTTCTCCAGGCCTCCGTCGCTTGCGTGCTTCTGCCATGGTCGCCTCAAGAAATGTCGCCGCCGTCGGCACGTGGCGCGACCTGGCGGGGAGCAGTTGACGGGAGGCCGGCAGCAGGCAAAGGATCGACGCTCTCGCGGAACTTGTTGACGATCGGATAGCGTCGCTCGCGGCCGAAAGCGCGGGCCGAGATCTTCACCCCCGGTGCCGACTGGCGTCGCTTGTATTCGGCGATGTACAGCAGGCGCTCGATCCGCTTGACGAGATCGGGCGCGTGGCCCTTAGCGACGATTTGGGCGAGCGGCATCTCGTTCTCGACGAGTGATACGAGTATGTCGTCGAGCACGTCGTATGGAGGTAGGCTGTCCTGGTCGGTCTGGTTCTCGCGCAGCTCAGCGGATGGCGCCTTGGTCAGGATACGTTCGGGGATGACTGTTCCGGCCGGTCCCCTTCCGCCGGCCGGAACATTGGCATTGCGCCAGGACGCCAGACGGTAGACCTCGCCCTTGTAGAGATCCTTGATCGGATTGAAGCCGCCGTTCATGTCGCCATAGAGCGTGGCGTAACCGACCGACATCTCCGATTTGTTGCCGGTTGTAAGGACCATGGAGCCGAGTTTGTTGGAGACAGCCATCAGGATCGTCCCGCGCGCGCGCGACTGGAGGTTCTCTTCCGTGATGTCGGGCTCGCGGCCGGCGAAGATCGGCGCCAACGCCGTCATGAAGCCCTCGACGGGTGCACCGATCTGGACCGTCTCGTAGGTGACGCCGAGCGCCTTCGCGCAAGCGGCGGCGTCCTCGAGACTTGCACCCGACGTATAGCGATAGGGCAGCATCAGGCAGGTGACGCGCTCGGGGCCGAGGGCGTCGACGGCGAGTGCCGCGACGAGGGCCGAGTCGATTCCGCCCGAGAGGCCGAGCACAACGCTCGGAAATCCAGTCTTTTCGACGTAGTCTCTCAGCCCAGTCATGCAAGCGCTGTAGGCTGCTGCGTCACCTTCCTCGAGCATCACCCGCTCGCCCTGCGCGCAACGCCAGGAGCCGTTGGCGCGGGTCCATGTCGTCGCTACGAGCGCTTCCTGCCATGCCGGCAGCTGGACGGCGAGGCCGGCGTCGGCATTGAGCACGAACGAGGCGCCGTCGAAGACCAACTCGTCCTGACCGCCGACCTGGTTTACGTAGGCGAGCGGCAGGTCACTCTCGGCGATGCGCGCGACGGCTATGTTGAGGCGCACGTCCTGCTTGCGCCAATCGAACGGAGAGCCGTTGATGACGAGGAGCATCTCGGCCCCGCACTCGGCGAGACATTCGACGACGTCCTCCTTCCAGATGTCCTCGCATATCGGAGCGCCGATCCTGACGCCACGGAAATTGATGGGCCCCGGCAGAGGGCCCTGCGCGAAAACACGCTTCTCGTCGAACACGCCGTAGTTGGGCAGGTCGACCTTGAAGCGGACGGCAGCGATCGCGCCGCTCTCGATGAGCACCACTGCATTGTAGACCTGCTCGAAACCGTCGGCGTCGGTCTCGGGCCAGACCGTGCCCAGAAGCAGGCCCGGACCGTCGGTCGGCAACTCGCGGGCCAGCCGCTCGGTCGCTGCGCGCGCGGCCCGCGCGAATGCGGGCTTCAACACGAGGTCGTCCGGTGGATAGCCGGTGATGAACAGCTCGGTCAGCACCACGAGATCGGCGCCGAGGCGGCTGCCTTCGGCGTGGGCGGCGCGCGCCTTTTCGACATTGCCGGCGATGTCTCCGACGGTCGGATTGAGCTGGGCGAGCGCGATGATGAGGCGGTCGGTCACGGTGGGCTCTATGGCTCGGAATTGCGGTCGGGCGGACAGTAGGGAGGGGGCGGCGACTTGGCAACGCGGCTCGCATTCCCGCTGCACCGCCGACATTGCGAAGGCGGGCTTGGACTGCTTCAGCGCCGGATCAGCAGCGGATGGCTGACTTGCGTGCCCTCGATGGCGCCAGCGACCACCTCGGCCAGTATCGGCGCCAGCAGGAAGCCGTGTCGAAAGGCGCCGTTCACGCGGTATAGGCGCCCGCCCGGCTCGGCGATCACGCGCGGTACGTTGTCAGGAAAGGCTGGCCGGATGCCAGCGCCCATCTCGAGTATTTCGGCCTCGCCGAAAGCAGGATGCAGTGCGTAGGCGAGCCCCAGGAGCTCCAGGGCTGAGCGCACGGTGACGGCGCTCGTATCCTCGCTCTCGATCACCGTCGCACCGATCAGGAAACGGTGCTCCGTCCACGGCACGACATACAGCGGGTGGCGCGGATGCAGCAGCCGGACCGGGCGCGCCAGCGTCACCTCCGACGAGCGCACGATCAGCCGCTCGCCACGGACGCCGCGCAGGTTCTTGAGCGTGTGGCGCGCCGCCATCCCGCGGCAGTCGAGGACGATGCCGTCAGCGGCTTCGGCGTCGGGATCGAAGGGCGCGCCGAAGAAGAACTGGGCGCCGGAGGCACGTGCGACCGCCACGAGGCGTGCGAGCGTATCCGGCGTCGTCATGTGCGCCTCACCCGGATAGTGCAGGGCGCGCGCGAAGCGATCTGCGAGCATCGGCTCGAGTGAAGCGATCTGGCCTGCGTCCAGCATGGTGTGACCGGTCGTCATGCGAGCAAAGCGCGTCAGTTCGCCGGCGTCGCGTGCAGAGGCAACCACGAGCGAGCCGTTCTCGACCAGGCCGAGGTCGAGCCCACGCCAGAGGCGGGCCGCTTCGATGCCATGATCGCGTACCAGCGGCGGCGCTGCCTCACCCTCGCACCACGGCGCGATCATGGCGCCGGCATAGCGGCTGGCGGTGGCGGCGAAAGGCACAGCCGTCGTCTCGAGCACGCGCACCTCGTGACCGCGCCGGGCGAGTGCGAGCGCCTGCCAGAGGCCGAGAATGCCGGCGCCGGCGATGGTGATCTTGAAGCGAAGCATGGGAACGGATGACCGGAGATGAGGTGCGGCTTGGACGATCCATGTAGCCTGTTCGCAGTGGCCTGTCGCCTCGGCATTCAGTCGCCGAGCGCGACACCTTCCCGCCTCGGGTCGGCACCGCCTTCGAGATGGCTGTTGCGGCGCACGACGATGGCGAGCCCCGAGGTCATCGCATCATGCTCGATCTGATGCCCGTAGCCGCGCAGCCGGATTGCATGCCATGTCGCCGGCGCTCCGGCGAGCGGCCAGCCGGCTGTGACCCGCCCAGGCCAGCGCGGCGCCTCGATCTCGAACGGACCCCCGCGGCTTCCGAAGTTGACCAGCTCCGCAGCAGCGGCCGCGTCGAGCCGCCAGTCGACGAGCGCGACGATCGCCTTGACGACGTAGAGGATGATGCGGCTGCCGCCGGGTGATCCGAGTACGGCGTGGAGGCGTCCTTCGGCGTCGAGGATAATCGTTGGCGTCATCGACGAGCGCGGGCGCTTGCCTGCCTCGACGCGGTTGGCGATCAGCCGGCCATCCGCATCGGTCGATTCGAAGGAGAAGTCGGTCAACTGGTTGTTGAGCAGGAAACCGCCAGCCATCAGTCCGGAGCCGAATGCGCCTTCGATGGAAGAGGTGAGCGAGACCGCGTTGCCTTCGCCGTCCACGATCGAGAGATGCGTGGTACCGGAGCGCTCGATGGTGGAGTCGCGGCCGAGCGCGGCGCGTGTGCCGGACGGATCGCCGGGCAAGGCGCGCATCATGGCGCGGCGCGGATCGATCAGGCGGGCGCGGCGGGCGAGGTAGGCAGGATCGAGGAGGCCGGCGGGCGGCGTGACGAAGGCGGGATCGGCGAGATAATGGTTGCGATCGGCGAAGGCGAGCTTCTCGGCCTCGGCAACGAGGTGCAAGGCGTGGGTATCAAGGCGGCCGGCGGGGCCCTGCACGAGTGAGAAGCGTGCGAGCATGCCGAGGGTCTGGAGCACGGTGTGGGCCCCGGACGACGGCGGTCCCGCCGCACAGACGCGGAGCCCGTGATAGGGGGCGCAGAGCGCCGGTCGCTCGTGCGCCGCGTAGGCGGAAAGGTCTGCGAGTGCCAGGTCGCCGGCAGGTCGCGCCGTCGTGACCGCCTTGACGATCGCCTCCGCAATCGGCCCTGTTCGCAAAGCTGCCGAGCGCTTCCTTTGCACGAGGCGGAGCGTGTCGGCATAGGCGGGGTTCCTCAGGATGTGGCCGACCGGGCGCGGCCGGCCGGTGCCGTCGTAGAAGTAGGCACGGGCTTCGGGCGCGAACGTCTCGCGCGGTGTGACGTCGAGCAGGCGATTGAGGCGCGGCGAGACGGGAAAGCCCGTCTCGGCGAGGCGCAAGGCGGGCTCCATGAGGCGCGCCCAGGGGAGTCGACCGTGCCGGTCGTGGGCCAGTTCCAGCATCGCGAGCAGGCCCGGCACCCCGACCGAGAGGCCCGACTTCACCGCGTGCATGAACGGCATCGGCCGTCCATTCTCGAGAAAGCGGCCGGGACCGGCGGCGGCTGGTGCCGTCTCGCGACCGTCGTAGACGCGGATCTCGCGGGTAGCGGCGGACCGGTGGAGGAGAAACCCTCCTCCTCCGAGGCCTGAAGACTGCGGCTCGACGAGGCCGAGCACAAGCTGAGCCGCGATCGCGGCATCGACCGCGCCACCGCCGGCGCGCAGGATCTCGCGTCCAGCTTCCGCCGCCAGCGGATTGGCAGCGACGATCATGTGGCGCCGCGTCACGACAAGGCGCTTGCCCGCCCGCGCTGAGGCGGCCTCCGGCTCGTAGCGCGCACGCTGGGCGGCGATGGGCATGCTCGCGGCGGCGAGCGCCGCGAGAGCGGTGAGGACGATGGCGGCGAGGGAGCGTCGGGAGCGGGGAGGCGACAGCATCCCTCCTCATAGCTGTTCGTCGAGCTCAATGGAAATCGCGTGAGCGGGGCAGCACCGGCGGTGTGCGCTTGGGGATGACACGCTCCTCGCGCGGATGGCGGACGGAGCGCGGCTCGCTCCACCGCGGATGCGTCGGCGAGCGGGCTGAGCCCGGATCGGGGCGCAGCACCTCGTCCGCATTGGCAAAAGCCGGACGGAACTTGTCGTGTGCCTCGGTCAGATCGGCGAGCCACGGGCTCAGATCCTCGAGGCGGGTCGAGACGACGTGGATGATATCCTCGTGGCGCTGGATGCGGCCGGTGACGCGGATGAGGCGCGCCGTCATGATCACGCGACGGAATTTCTCGAGCGTGTTCGGCCACACCACGCAATTGGCGATGCCGGTCTCGTCCTCGATGGTCATGAACACGACGCCCTTGGCCGAGCCCGGCCGTTGGCGCACCAGCACCACGCCGGCGACATCGGCGCGCGCGCCGTCGCGGTGGCTGGCGAGGGCGGCGCAGGGAGCGACGCGGGCCGCATCGAGCCGTTCCCTGAGGAAGCTGACGGGGTGGGCTTTGAGCGACAAGCGCAGCGTCTGGTAATCCGAAACGACATGCTCGGAAAGTCCCATCTCGGGCAGCGTGACGGTCGGCTCCGTGCCCTCCTCGCGCGCCTCGCTCCAGGCGAACAGCGGCAGCGCGACATCGCCGCCGAGGCCGCGCACCTGCCAGAGTGCCTGGCGGCGGTCGAGCCCCATCGATCGGAAGGCATCGGCCGCCGCCAGCCGCTCGATCACGGCGCGACCGACGCCCGCGCGCATCCACAGATCGTGCACGTCGCGATAGGGCCGGTCGCCGCGCGCTTCGACGATATGCTGCGCCGCAGCCTCCGCGAGGCCGTCGATCTGGCGGAGGCCGAGACGGAGCGCACCACGGTGGCCCCCATCTTCCATGCTGCAGCGATCCGGCGGGCAGGGCCTACCGCAGTCGCAGCGCGCCTCGAGACTGCAGTCCCAGTCACTCGCATTCACATCCACCTCGCGCACCTCGACGCCGTGCTCGCGGGCGTCGCGGACGATCTGGGCGGGAGCGTAGAAGCCCATCGGCTGGGAGTTGAGGAGGGCGGCCGCGAACACCTCCGGGTAATGGCACTTGAGCCAGCTCGAGACATAGACGAGATGGGCGAAGCTCGCTGCGTGGCTCTCCGGGAAACCGTACTCGCCGAAGCCCTTGATCTGGTTGAAGCAGCGCGCGGCGAAGGTGGGATCGTAGCCGCGCGCAACCATGCGCGAGACCATCTTCTCTTCGAGCAGGTGGATCGTGCCGCGGCGGCGGAAGGTGGCGAGTGCGCGGCGAAGCTCGTTGATCTCGGCGCCATTGAATTTGGCCGCCTCCATGGCGATGCGCATCGCCTGCTCCTGGAACAGCGGCACGCCTTTGGTCTTGCCGAGGATCTGGCGGAGTTCGTCGGCAGGCCCGTGCTCGGGCGCCGGCGAGGGGTAGTGTTCGGCCTCGAGGCCGGAGCGGCGGCGCAGATAGGGATGCACCATGTCGCCCTGGATCGGGCCGGGCCGCACGATGGCGACCTCGATGACGAGATCGTAGAAGGTACGCGGCTTGAGGCGCGGCAGCATGTTCATCTGCGCCCGCGATTCCACCTGGAACACGCCGAGGCTGTCGGCGCGGCAGAGCATGTCGTAGACGGCTGCGTCCTCGCGCGGCACCGAAGCGAGCGTCATGTGTAGGCCGTAGTTGGCGCCGATCAGCGCGAAGGCGCGGCGGATGCATGTCAGCATGCCGAGGGCGAGGACGTCGACCTTCAGGAGGCCGAGCGCGTCGATGTCGTCCTTATCCCAACAGATGACGGTGCGGTCCTCCATCGCCGCATTCGAGATCGGCACGACTTCATCGAGGCGGCCGCGCGTCAGCACGAAGCCGCCGACGTGCTGCGAGAGGTGGCGGGGAAAGCCGGTCAGTTCGTCGGCGAGTGCGAGCACGGCGGCAAGCAGCGGGTCGGCAGGGTCGAGGCCCGCCTCGCGCACGTGTTTCTCGGGCAGCACGCCGCCCGAGCGGGTACCCCACACCATGCCGGCAAGCGCTGCGACGGTGTCCTCCGAGAGCCCCATCGCCTTGCCGACCTCGCGCACCGCCGAGCGCGCCCGGTAGGAGATGACGGTGGCGGCAAGGCCGGCGCGGTGACGGCCGTAGCGGGCATAGATGTACTGGATCACCTCCTCGCGCCGCTCGTGCTCGAAGTCGACGTCGATGTCGGGCGGCTCCTTGCGCTCGGGCGCGACGAAGCGTTCGAACAACAGGTCGATCTCGATCGGGTTCACGGCGGTGATGGCGAGGCAGTAGCAGACGGCGGAGTTCGCCGCCGAGCCGCGCCCCTGGCAGAGGATACCGCGCGAGCGCGCGAAGTGGACGATGTCGTGCACCGTGAGGAAGTAGGGCGCGTAGTTCAGGCTCTCGATCAGCGCGAGTTCCTTCTCGAGCGTCGCGCGCACCTTCGCCGGAATGCCGCCGGGAAAGCGGTGATCAGCGCCGGCCCAGGTAAGCTTTTCGAGCTGCGACTGCGGCGTTTCACCCGGCGGCACCGGCTCGTCGGGATACTCGTAGACGAGTTCGTCGAGCGAAAAGGTGCAGCGAGCCGCGACCTCGACCGTCCGTGCAAGCGCGTCTTCGTGCCCGCGGAACAGGCGGGCCATGGCGGCAGGCGACTTCAGGTGGCGCTCGGCGTTGGGGGCGAGCGCGTGGCCGGCGGCGGCGACGGTGGTGTGGGTGCGGATCGCGGTCAGCACGTCGGCGAGCTGGCGACGGTCGGGGCTATGGTAGCGCACGTCACCTGTGACGACGAGCGGCAGGCCGAGGTGTGTCGCGAGATGGGCGAGGGCGCCGATCCGCGCGCGGTCGTCGGCCGTGTGACGATGGGTGGCTGCGAGATAGAGGCCGGCTGCAGCAGGCGTGAGCGCATCGCGGATGCGGACCAGTGTGGCGGGGAAAGGGGCGGCAATCGGGGCGGTGAAGAGCGGTTGACGGTCCTGTCGCTCGCGCGAGCGGGGCCAGCCCCTCTCGCGCAGCGAAATGACCTCGGCGTCACTCGGCGTGTCCGGGTCGATGGCAAGCGCCTCTCGCCAATCCCAATCATCCGGCGCGAGCGCGATCAGGATCAGACCCTCGGCGTGGGCGGAGACGTCGCGGAGATAGAGTTCGCACTGTCCCTTCTCCGCGCGACGCTGGCCGAGGCTGAGGAGGCGCGAGAGGCGGCCGTAGGCGGCGCGGTCGATCGGCAGCGCGATGAGGCTCGGCGCGTCGACGAGATCGAGGCGGGCGCCGACGATGAGCTTCAGGCCGACCTCCTTCGCCGCGACGTGCGCGCGCACGACGCCGGCGAGTGAGTTGCGGTCGGTGACGGCAAGCGCCGAGAGCCCGAGTGCCTTGGCGGCGGCGACCATCTCGTGTGGGTGCGAGGCACCTTCTAGGAACGAGAAATTGGTCAGCGCCGCCAGCTCGGCATAAGCAGGCGGGGCCGCCTGCCATCTGTCGCTTTGAGCTGTCGTCATGGTCTGCGGCGATCCCCTGCTCAATGCCTCAGGAAGCGGACGCAGTGCACCGGCGGCAGATGCTGCGCGACGCATTGCCAGTCGCTGCCCTGGTTCTCCGAGACCCAAAGTCCGCCGGTGGTCGAGCCGAAGGCGAGGCGCGCGCCGGTGTCGTCGATGTCGAGAGCATGGCGCCAGACGCAGTCATAGGCATGTTGTTGCGGCAGGCCGTTGCGCAGGATCTCGAACGAACGACCGCCGTCACGGGTCCGCGTGACGACCACCTCGCCCTTCGCGGGAATGCGCTTCTCGTCTTTGATCGCCGGCACGAACCAGGCGGTGTCGGGGTCCTTCGGATGCACCACGACGGGAAAGCCGAACACCGAGGGCTCGACGTTCCTGATCTCGGTGAAGGTGCGGCCCTCGTCGGAGGAGACGAAGATGCCGTTGTGGTGCTGCACCCACATACGGCTCGGATCGGCGGGACACCGTGCGAGGCAGTGCACGTCCTGCGCGATCGGATCATGCGTCAGCTCCGGCGGCACGTGGTCGGCACGCATGCCCTCTCCACGCTGCACCCAGCTTGTCCCACCGTCCTCGGTCAGCCAGATGCCGCCGGTCGAGACGGCGACGTGCACACGGCGGGAGTTGCGCGGGTCGACCAGGATCGAGTGCAGGCCGGGCAGATCGGCACCGCCCCCCATCCACTGGCGCCGCTTCGGGTGGTCCCAGAGCGCGCGCACGATCTGCCAGCTCGCCCCGTGATCTCCGCTGCGGAACAGGCCGCCCGGCAGCGTGCCGCACCAGAGCGTGCCCGGCTCGTCGTCGCCGCCTGAGGCAAGCGCCCAGATGCGCACCGTACTCCACGGCAGCGGTCGGCCCCACATGTCGAATTCCTCATGGCCCTCAGGCTTCTCTGGATAGGCGGGGGCGGCGACCTCCTGCCATGGCTTTCCGGGGCCGTCGGCGCGATGGACCTTGACGCCGAAGTGGCCGTGATCGAGCGCGGCATAAAGCCGGCCGTTGCGCCGGTCCTCGTGCACGATCGACAGGTTGTCGCCGAGGAAATCGGCGGCGGCGATCTCCCAGCGGCCGGCGGACGCGCGCTCGACCGTGAACAGCCCCTTGCGGGTGGCGACTGAAAGGCGTGAGGACATCGGCCTTCTCCTTGCGTGGTGATCAGCCGCCCGAGAGCGCCTGCATGACGTGGATGCTGCCCGTCGCGGAGACGGGGTCGGAAAGGTTGATGCGGTCGCTGATCAGCTGGCCGTCGAGGAAGATGGCCATGTGTCTGCGCAGCGCGCCCTGGTCGTCGAGCACATAGCCGCGGGCACGGGGATTCCCGCGGAACACGGCCTCCAACACCTCGCGCACGGTGGCCCCGTCCGCTTCCGTCGGCGGGCAGGCGACGTGACGCTGGATGTTGGCGGTGAACGTGACGCGAGCCATGGTGACCTCTCTTGCCGTCGCAGTGCCGGTCTCGCGGGAGGTCCGGCTGCGACCCCATCAAGACGTCCGGGGCACGCGGCAGCCGACACCTCACCTCGTGCATTCTGCAATTTTTTCATGCGAACAGCCCGTGCATGTACCAGGCGGGCGGGGCGTGCTCGCTTTCCGCGCCGTAGAGGCCGTCGCGGAACACCCAGTAGCGGCCGCCGCCGGCATCCTCGAGGCGGTAGTAGTCGCGCGTACGCGTGAATGGACGCGGCGGCGGCTCGTCCGTCTCCATTGCGTTCTGAAGTGTCGCGGCGGAGCCGCTTCGGGCGGGCGGCCGGGTGGAGATTGCACGCCACCACTCCGCCGCGACGCGCTCCGGTCCTTCGGCGCGGGCGACGACATGGGCGACGCGGCGCCATACGAACCGCACCGGCGGGCCGTCCGGCACCTCGGCGACGACCGCGATCGGCTCGGGGGGCGCGAGCAGGAATGCTGGTCGCGGCGGTGGCCGTCGGGAGGCGATGGCCGGGACACGGATGGGGCGGAGCGAGGTGTCGAGCGCCGGCACACGGGTCTCTGCGCGCTCGGGAATGTGGCTCGAGGCCGGTATGAGGCGCAGGACGCGGTCATTGCCGAGACGGTTGACGAGCCGGTCGACGAGAGGAGCGAGACCGGGCACGCCCGGCACCACGCCGCCCGTGTTTGCGATCGCCCTCTGCAGTGGCGCGAGCGGCTCGGTATGCACGGCCTCGAGCATCGCGACATCGATGCCGAGGCCGAGGTCAAGCGCTTCGAGCCGGCCTGTCATCAGCATCACGATGTGAGTGGGATCGCGCGTCGGCCGGCTCGTCCTGATCTCGGCGCGTGCTACCGTGCCGTCGACGCGCCAGAGCGCGAGGCGGACGGCACGGGCGCCGCGCCCGTCGGCGGCGAGCCCCTCGGCGAGCAGGCGGGCGAGTTCATCGAGGACGCTGGCGATGCCGTCGGCAGAGATGAGCGGCTCGGCGAACGGCAGACGCACGCAGTGGACGGTAGGCTCGACGAGGGGACGGCGTGGGGCGGGCACGCGGCCGAGCGCGGCGTCGAGCCGGTCGAGCACGGCGGCGCTCGCCCGCTCGCCGAGGGATGCCGCAGTCTTGCGGCGGCCGAGCGCGTCGCGGAAGCGGCGCGCGAGAGCCGGTCGCGGCAGGTCGTAGAGGAGGCCGATGCGACCGAGCCCGAGGCGGGCAAGCAGCGTCAGCGTGTCGGGAGCGAGAGCGAGTGCGGCGACCGGCAGCGGGGCGAGGTGCTTTGCGAGCATGCCTGCAGGGGCGATCAGAACTGGCCGCGCGGCCGTGGCGGAGAAACGGGCGAGCGCGAAGGCACCCTCGCGCGTGTCGGCGATGGCGAGGCGGGCCGTGAGGCCGGCACGGGCGAGGCGGCAGGCGAGATCGGCGGCAAGGAGGCGCTCGCCGCCGTAGAGGTGGGCGACGCCTGTCACGTCGATCCAAAGGCCGTCGTTTCCCTCGCTGTCGCGGTCGGGTCCGTAGCGGCCGGCCCAGATGGCTAGGTCCTCGAGATAGCGGGCGTCGGCGGCCGGCTCTGCAGTATGGGTCACCAAGCCCGGCACCGCGGCGCGCGCGTCGGCGAGCACGAGGCCGGGGGCGAGGCCGAGGCGGCGGGCGGCCGTATCTACGGCGCTGAGGACGAGTCCGCGCGACCCGCTGGTGACGAGCGCGTGAGGCGTGAGGGCGGCCTCATCCGGCGCGCGTCGCGGCGAGGCGAGGGCGCGCCGCTCGATCGCCAGGTCCGGCAGCCACACGGAAACGAAACGTCGCATCGCACCACTCCATATGAATCGTGCGCTCGGCGAGCGCCAGCGGGCGGGCGCGACAGCGTTCGAGGTGGACGGCGAGGCGGGGGGCGCCGGGGCTCGATGCGGCGAACGGGTGGGGAGCGGACGGTGCCGGGGCCACGCGCCAGCGTGTCGCCGCGGTCGTTGCCGCCGGGCGCGCGGGATGAGTGATGACGAGACATGGCGTGGCGTGGGCGGCAGTGGCGAGCGTCAGCCGGCGGGCAGGCGTCGCTGGCACCGTGTCGAGGAGGCCGACGACAAGTGCCACCGCACCCGAGGAAACTCCCTCCTCGAGTGCCCAGAGCACCTCGTCGGCGCGGCCGGCCTCGACCACGATGAGGCGAGCAGGATCGATGCCGAAGGCGGCGAGCCCGGGGCCGTGGCAGTGGCCGGTCTCATGGGCGTGCGTGCGCGCAGTGCACCAGAGGATCGGCGCCGCCGGCGTGTCGCCGGCATCGAGGCGGGCGGCGAGCGCCAGCGCGAAGCCGAGAGCGGCGGCCCGGCAGCTTGCAGCGGGTGCGGCGGCGTCGGCAGCAGGCTTGACCTCGTGCAAGGCGGCGGTGTCGAGGCCGGCACGGTCCGCTGGCGCGATGAGGTCGTCGATCGCGTCGATGCCGAATAGCCAGCGACGCGCCGGGGCCCGCCCAATAGTCTGCATCTGCTCGAGAGTACGGATCCGCCGTCGCAGATCGTCGAGCAGGGCCGACTGTGGGTGTGCTGCAGAGTCGGGCAATTTGTTCATTATATGTTCTTATCAGCGATAGCCTTCACCCACAAGATCAAAAAGGGAACATGGCGACTCACAAAACCGTGAAGCAGGCACGCGACACGCCCTGCCGATATCGACGTGCGCTCGCGATTGCGGCGCTCCGATGGCCCTCCCGCGGCCATCACAGGCGCAATCTGTTCCAACTGTGGCAGTTCCGTCCCCAACGCGCCCAGCGAACATTGTATACGAATGCTTCACCAAAACCCCAGAGGATGCATCGCGCTCGCTACAGGCCCGTATCATTCACGGGAACGATGCAAACCTCGCAATTTTGCATCTCGAGGTTGCATCGCGTACGCTCAAGAATTCGGACACCCGCTGGCACTCCGGATGTCCACCAAACCCAAGATGGAAGCCAGGATCATGACCCACGTGAGAGCCCGATTCACAGCGTTCGCCGCCATGGCCATGCTCGGTCTTGCCGCTCCGGCCACGGCCCAGGACGGCGGTTTCTTCTCGCTTTGGGACTGGGGTGGCGGGTCGATCGTCGGCGGCAGCGGCCGCGAGGTCGTGTCGTTCCCGGCCAGCCACCAGCCGGGTCAGATCATCGTCAGCTTCACGGACAAGCGGCTCTATCACATCGTCGGGCGTGGCCAGGCGGTGAGCTATCCGATCGCCACGCCGCGTCAGCAGAGCCGCTGGCAGGGCGTGATGAGCGTTTCGCAGAAGCGCGTCAACCCGTCATGGACGCCAACGCCGGCGATGCGCAAGGAGAACCCTCGCCTGCCCGCCTTCGTGCCTGGCGGCCATCCGCAGAACCCGCTCGGCGTGCGTGCGCTTTATCTTGGTTCCAGCATGTATCGTATCCACGGCACCGACGCGCCGTGGACCATTGGACAGCCGGTGTCGAAGGGCTGTATCCGCATGTATAACCAGGACGTCGTCGATCTTTATAATCGCGTCAGGGTCGGCACGCGCGTCACGGTCACGTGGCAGAGCTACGCTGGTGTCAGCTACGCCAGTTCCTCGAGTTCGTGGGGCAGCGACTCGGCCGAGCGTCCGCGCCGCAAGTGGTCACGCGCCGCGCTGCGGTAGAGTGAGCCGCGGAAAAGCGCGACCGGCGAGCGAGCAATCCGAATGGAGCGGGCGTCCCGATGGGGGCGCCCGTTTTCCGTTTTCCGTTTTCCGCCAGCTGACTGGTGGTGGCGGGCTGACGCTCAGAGGTCGAGCCCGAGCATGACGAGCGCCTTGCCCGCTACCTCTGCCTGCTGCACCTCGCGAAAGCCGTTGGCGCGGTAGAAGCCGACGTTGCGCATGCCGTGGCCGGTCACGATGTGCAACCCGGGCGCGCCCGCCGCTCGTGCGTGGGCGGCGAACGCAGCGATGAGGCGCCCGCCGACGCCCCGCCCGCGCCATGCCCGGTCGACGTTGATATGCAGGTGGGCAGGATAGGCTGCAGCGAAGCACGCGAATGCACGAAAATACGGAATGTCAGCGAAGCGGGCATCGTCGGCCGCGTTGGACAGCGTCCCGACGACGTAGCCGGCGACCCTGTCGGAGGGGCTGAGCGCGAGAAACGCGTGTTCGGGCCAGGTGGTGAGATAGCGACCGAGCCAGCGCGTGCGAAACTGTGACCGCGTTTCTTCGTCCGCGAACTCGCTGATCGAGCTTGCCTCGAAGAAGATCCGGTCGAGTGCTGCCGCGTGGACGCGCTCTCCACCTGCGTCGTGGAGGGAGCGGATTATGACGGGCTCGAACATCGGCACGCTCGGCGGAGACAGGCGATCGGGCTCCGATTAGCGTGAGATCAGCCGCTGAGGAAGACCTCGGCATCGATGCATGCAAATTATGCATGGCTGAAGGGGTCCATCCCGGCATGGTGCACTGCAGCGTGGTATGCCATATACCAAGCTGCGGCGCAGCGAGAGATCTTTGCGACAAGCGGGCCCGCCTGCCGATGCAGTGCAACGGAGATTCTGATCATGAGCACGATGAACAACCCTGTCGATTCCGCCTTGAACTTCTTGCCGGAGGCCAGCGCCGGACGCGCGGTCTCGCATGGGGGTCGTTTCGCCACTGTCGCCGCCTTTTTCGTTGCAATCTCGAATGGCATGGCCGCGATGCACCGCTATGAAACGTTGCGGGCGCGAGGCGTTGCGCCATCTGATGCGGCGGCCCGCGTTCATGCCGAGTTCTATTCGCGCTGAAGGCGGAGGCCGCGAGCCCTTTGGTGGTGCCGGGCAGTCCGACTGCCCGGCCGAATTGCGGCAGGGATGACCAGCCCCTGTCCAAAGGTCGCACGTGCGCTCCAGCGACTCGACCGCAAGCGGAGTCATCTCGTATCAGCGATCGGCGAACGGGACGCTCGGCGTTCCCGAGTCGTCACCGGCGGACTGGACGGTGTTTGCCCGGTCGGGCACAATGGTCGTTCGATTGTCGAGCGGCGGTTGACGTCGACTGCTTGCGCGATGATGGTCCAGGATTTGAGGGGACGCGACGGATGACCGCCCTGCCGACCCACAATGGTCAACGCACTTGCTCGACCTGCGCCATCCGCCACAGGGCGGTGTGTGGCGCGCTGAGCGATGCCGAGATCGCCGAACTGGGACGCATCGGCCGATTTCGTGATTTCGCGCCGGGCGAGGTGATCTTCGCCGACGACAGCCCGACGACGTTTTTCGCCAATGTGGTCTCCGGCGTGGTCAAGCTCGAGAAGGGCTCGGCCGATGGTCGCCAGCAGATCGTCGGCCTGCTCTTCGCCCCCGATTTTCTCGGACGTGCCTTCGCCAAGCGCAACCCTTACTTCGCGATCGCGGCAACCGATGTGCGGCTTTGCACTTTTCCGCACAGCGGCTTCGAATCGCTGCTTCGATCGCACCCCGATCTCGAGCACCGCCTGTTCGAGAACACGCTCTCAGAACTCGACAGCGCGCGTGAATGGATGTTCCTTCTCGGCCGCAAGAGCGCCGCCGAGAAGGTCGCGAGCTTCCTGTACCTGATCGCCAAGCGCCAGCCACACGTCGGCTGTGCGCATAGTGACGATGCAACTCATATCGATCTGCCGCTGACGCGTTCCGACATCGCCGATTTCCTCGGTCTCACCATCGAGACCGTGAGCCGGCAAGTCACGCGTCTGAAGGCCGACGGCGTCATTCGCCTGCTCAGCGGCCGCGAGATCGTCGTGCCTGACATCGAGGCGCTGGCGGCGCGCTCCGGCCACGACGGCGAGCCCGGCTGAGGTGCGCCGACCTCCTCCTCAAGCGTAGCCACTGCCGTTGCCGGTCGGTCTCGCACCGCCGTCGCAGCAATTGGCGCAGGTACCCGAGCATGGCTCGTCCCCGGCTGCCCGCAGCAGGCCGCGGATGATCTGACGGGCAGGCAGGGCGGCCTTGTGGATAGCGACGAGCGCATCGAGTTCGCTCAGGTCGGCGACGGTCAGCACGCGGCGTGCGAGCGGCACGATGGTGGCGTTCTCCCACTCGATGTGGCGGCGCTGGGACGTGAAATAGCCCCTCAGCATGTATCCGAGCATGTCGCCGTTTCGGGCACGGCCGGCCTCGATCAGCGCATCGAGTTCGTCGGCAATCTCGTGTGCGAATTCGTGATCGTTCGCGTGCTCCTGCTCGAGCTGGGCGAGAAAGGCGGGCAGCTCCGGAGCGGCGTCCGCGCGGCGTCGTAGCAGCGGGAAGAGGATTTCCTCCTCGAGGCGTGCATGTCCGGGCATGCCTGCGCGCAGAACCGAGACGCTCGCACGTGCCGCAGGCCTGTCGATGATTTCGGGAAGGTCGTCGGCGATACGCTCCAGCATGTCGCAGAAGCCGAGCTGACAGGCGTGATCGATCTCCAACGCCGTGATCTGGTCACAGTCCGAGGTGCACGCGTTGGCGGTCGGCGGACGCAGATACCGCCGGATATCCTCTTCGCTCAACATGGGCATAACGTCCTTTTGCGCAGCCGGTCGACCGTCGTCGGGGCAACCCGGCAACGACGAGCCGAGAACTCGCTCGTCGCCGGGCAGACCCCAGACTTTAGAACATTTAGTCCTGCGACCAACGATCCACTTTGACATTTATCAAGGCCCCTCGAACGTGGTGCGGCGCATCAAGGCGCGTCATCGCGCGGCACTCTGCGCTCACGGTGACTGAAGCACTGGCCCTTGGGGAGGCTTTCGAATGGCAATGGTTGAAACGCGGCCAGAGACGTCCGCGTTCTCCGACGCGCTCGCCGTCATAGGCGCGCTCGCGGGTTTGGCGCTGGGAGGCTACCTGGCGGTCGTGTCGGTCGACGAGGCGATGAAATTTCACGGCGTCGTTCTCGCGCTTGGTGCACTGATCGGCGTCGGCTATGTGGTGATGGGCGGCGGCCGTGGCGGCACCGGCTATTACATGGACGGCCCGATCAAATTTGCAGCCATCGCCTCCGTATTCTGGGGGATCGCCGGCTTTCTGGTCGGCGACATCATCGCTTGGCAGCTCGCCTATCCGGCGCTCAATCTCGACCTGCCGTGGACGAGCTTCGGGCGGCTGCGGCCTTTGCACACCTCCGCGGTGATTTTTGCCTTCGGCGGCAATGCGCTTCTGGCGACGTCGTTCTACGTCGTGCAGCGCACCACCAACGCCCGCCTGTTCGGCGGATGGCTGCCGTGGTTCGTGGTGTGGGGCTATAACCTGTTCATCGTCATCGCCGGCACCGGCTACATCCTCGGCATCACCCAGGGCAAGGAATACGCCGAGCCGGAGTGGTACGCCGACCTCTGGCTGACCATCGTCTGGGTCGCCTACCTGCTGGTGTTCGCCGGCACGCTGATGAAGCGTAAGGAGCCGCACATCTACGTGGCGAATTGGTTCTACCTCGCCTTCATCCTCACCATCGCGATGCTGCACATCGTCAACAACCTGACGCTGCCGGTGTCGTTCAGCGAGACGAAGAGCTACATCCTGTTCGCTGGCGTCCAGGATGCGATGACACAGTGGTGGTACGGCCACAACGCGGTCGGGTTCTTCCTGACTGCCGGCTTTCTGGGCATGATGTACTACTTCATTCCGAAGCGGGCCGAGCGTCCGGTCTACTCCTACCGCCTGTCGATCGTGCACTTCTGGTCGCTGATCTTCCTCTATATCTGGGCGGGTCCGCACCACCTCCACTACACGGCGCTGCCCGACTGGGCGCAGACGCTCGGCATGACCTTCTCGGTCATGCTGTGGATGCCGTCGTGGGGCGGCATGATCAACGGCCTGATGACCCTTTCGGGCGCCTGGGACAAGCTCCGGACCGACCCCGTGATCCGCATGATGGTCGTCTCGGTCGCCTTCTACGGCATGTCGACCTTCGAAGGTCCGCTGATGTCGGTGAAGGCCGTCAACTCGCTGTCGCACTATACGGACTGGACGATCGGCCACGTGCACTCTGGTGCTCTCGGATGGGTCGGCATGATCTCGTTCGGCGCGCTCTACTGCCTGTTCCCGTGGCTATACAAGCGGCGCGGCCTGTACTCGCTGCGGCTGGTCGAGTGGCACTTCTGGCTCTCGACGGTCGGCATCGTGCTCTACATCACCTCGATGTGGGTGTCGGGCATCCTGCAGGGCCTGATGTGGCGTGCCTATGACGAACTTGGCTTCCTCAAGTACTCGTTCGTCGAGACGGTCGATGCCATGCACATTCCCTACATCATCCGTGCCGGCGGCGGCCTGCTATTCGTCCTCGGCGCGCTGATCATGGCCTACAACCTCTGGCGCACGGCACGCGGCGACGAGACCGCCGAGACCGCGGGCCAGCCGCTCGTGGCCGCCGCGCCCGAGCTCCGCCCTTCCCTCACTCCGGCTGAATAAGGAGAGCGCGCCGTGAACCATGGTGTGTTCGAACGCCATACCTGGCTACTGTCCATCGGCGTCCTCGTCGTCGTCGCCATCGGCGGCATCGTAGAGATCGCGCCGCTGTTCTACCTGAAATCGACGATCGAGAAGGTGCAGGGCATGCGGCCCTACACCCCGCTCGAGCTTGCCGGCCGCGACATCTACATCCGCGAGGGATGCTATCTCTGCCACTCGCAGATGGTGCGCTCGCTGCGCGACGAGGTCGAGCGCTACGGGCACTACTCGCTGGCGGCCGAGAGCATGTACGACCATCCCTTCCAGTGGGGGTCGAAGCGCACGGGGCCCGACCTCGCACGCGTCGGCGGAAAATACTCGGATGACTGGCACACGGCGCACATGGTCAACCCGCGCTCGGTCGTGCCCGAGAGCATCATGCCGTCCTATCCCTGGCTCGCGCAGCGCAAGGTCGAGGATCGCAACATCGAAGCTAAGCTCAAAACGTTGCGTGCCGTCGGCGTGCCCTACACCGACGACATGATCAAGAACGCGAAGGCCGATCTGGTCGGCCAGGTCGACCCCGAGGGCAAGGGCGTCAAGGCATTCCAGGCCCGTTACCCGAAGGCCGTCGTGCGCCAGTTCGACGGCAACAGGGAGTATGTCTCGGAACTCGACGCGCTCGTCGCCTACCTCCAGATGCTCGGAACGCTGGTCGACTTCACGAAGTACGACGCGTCCGGCCCGAACCTGAGGTGATGCCATGACATATCACACTGTCGCCGGCTTCACGCAGTCGCTCGCGCTGGTCCTGTTCCTGCTCGTATTTCTGGGGGCCGTGCTCTACGCGATCTGGCCCGGCAACAAGGCTGTGTTCGATCACGCCGCTCGGATCCCCCTCCAGGGGGATCCGGACACGAATGCCGAAATGAAGGCGCCGAGCAACTCATTGAAAGACTCTGGGGGCCGCAATGGCTGCGCATAAGGAAATCGATCATGTCACCGGCGTCGAAACGACCGGCCATGTATGGGACGGCGATCTGAAGGAGCTCAACAAGCCACTGCCAAGATGGTGGCTGTGGGTGCTCTACGCGACGATCGTCTGGTCGATCGGCTACTGGATCGTGTATCCGGCCTGGCCTCTCGCCACCGACTACACGAAGGGAATCTGGGGCTACAGCCAGCGTCAGGTCGTCATGGACCAGGTCAATGCCGGCAAGGCGGCTCAGGCTGGCCTCAGGAAGTCGATCGCGGATACAAAGATCGGTGACATCCGCAACAATCCGAAGCTTCTCGCCTTCGCCATCGCCGGCGGCCGGGCGGCATTCGGCGACAACTGCGCGGCGTGCCACGGTCGCGGCGCGCAGGGTTTCGTCGGCTATCCGAACCTCAACGACGACGACTGGATCTGGGGCGGCAAGCTCGAGGACATCTACCAGACCATTCGCTTCGGCATTCGTAACGAGGACGGGAAATCCCGCCTCAGCGACATGCCGAAGTACGGACTGGACAAGCTACTCGAGCCCGCTCAGATCAACGACGCTGCCGAGTATGTGCTGAAGATCGCCGGCAAGCAGCACGACGCGACGGCTGCGGGCCGCGGCGAGGCTACGTTCAAGGAACAGTGCTCCGCCTGTCACGGCGAGCAGGGCCAGGGCAATCAGGAACTCGGCGCGCCGAAGCTCACGGACAACATCTGGCTCTACGGCGGCACCAAGGCCGACATCTTGAAGACGATCCAGACAGGTCGTGGCGGCGTCATGCCAGCTTGGCACACTCGCCTCGATGATGTGACGATCAAGCAGCTCGCCATCTACGTCCACTCGCTGGGCGGCGGTAAGTAAGAGCTCGTGGCCCCGGCCGCCCCACGCGGCCGGGACCCACGCAACAAGAAGGGCAGTCGCATGTGCTGCTCTGCATTCCTGATCGGAGCTGAAATGACTGCGGCGTCGGAGAAGGCACGGCAGGCTTCGGAAAGTGCGGCAGTCGACCGCTTCATCCGCCCCGGTCCGGCAGGCGACAACGGAGAGGCCGCGCCCGGAATCGAGCGGGTGGACGTGCAGGCGGTCAAGGCCGCCGGCGCTCCGGCGACGCTCTACGGCGACCGTGTCAAAATTCACCCCAAGAGGGTCTACGGCTTCTATCGCAATATCAAGTGGGTCGTGATGATCGTCGCGCTGGCCGTCTACTACGGACTGCCATGGCTGCGATGGGATCGTGGCCCGGCACTGCCCGATCAGGCCGTGCTTCTCGATTTCGCAAATCAACGCCTGTTCTTCGGTCCACTCGAGATCTGGGCTCAGGAGTTCTACTACGTCACCGGCATCCTTGTGATCTCGTCTTTGGCGCTGTTTCTCGTCACCGCGCTCGCCGGCCGCGTCTGGTGCGGCTATGCCTGCCCGCAGACGGTGTGGACGGACCTGTTCGTCTGGGTCGAGCGCTTCGTGCAGGGTGACCGCAACCAGCGCATCAAACTCGAAAAGGCGCCCTGGTCGTTCGAGAAATTCCGCAAAATCGCGCTGACCCACGTCATCTGGCTGTTGATCTCGGCGGCGACGGGCGGCGCTCTCGTGTTCTATTTCCGGGACGCGCCGACTCTCGCTGTGGAAATGGCCACCGGCACGGCGCCGTCTGTCGCCTACGTGTTTCTCGGCGTGTTCACCGTGACGACCTATCTGCTCGGCGGCATCGCCCGCGAGCAGGTCTGCATCTACATGTGTCCGTGGCCGCGCATCCAGGGCGCGATGTTCGACGACCATTCCCTGTTGGTCAGCTACCGCACGCATCGCGGCGAGCCGCGCGGTGCTCACAAGAAAGGTGACACCTGGGAGGGCCGCGGTGACTGCATCGACTGCAAGCAATGCGTCGTCGTCTGTCCGATGGGTATCGACATCCGCGAAGGGCCGCAGCTCGCCTGCATCCAGTGCGCACTGTGCATCGACGCCTGCAACGCCATCATGGACAAGGTCGGTCGTCCGCGCGGCCTTATCGCCTACGACACCTTCGAGAACCTCGAGGCGGCAAAGACCGGTGGCGCGGCGCCAATTCAGCTGCTCCGGCCGCGCACGCTGCTGTATGTGGTGCTGATCCCGATCGTGCTTGCCTTGATGGTCTACGGCTGGCTCCACCGTGCCGTGCTCGAGGTCAACGTCCTGCGCGACAGGAACCCGCTTTTCGTCAATCTCTCTGACGGAGGAGTGCGCAACGGCTACGATGTCAAGGTGCTGAACAAGCGCCACGACACCCGCCGCGTCGTCATCTCGGTCGAGGGCCTGCCTGCGGCGGCTGGCACACCGGTGATGGACGTGGTCGGTCTCGGCGCCAAAGCAGCCGACGGCATCGACGTCGCACCCGACAACCTGCGGGCGCTGCGTGTCTACCTGACGGTGCCTTCAGCCGGCCTCAAGGCCCTGCGCAGCGACGCGACGCCCATCACCTTCGTGGTGAAAGATCTCGGTGACGGTACGATGACACGGCGGACCTCGAACTTCCGGAGCCCGAAGCAATGACCACGAGCGCGAGTGTAACGATGGCTGACGCCCCTCGACGCCTCACCGGCTGGCACGTACTCGGTGCCCTGGTGGCCTTCTTCGGCATAACGATCGCCGTCAACGTCGCCTTCATCTACTTCGCGGTGACGACGTTTTCGGGCGTAGAGACCGAGAACGCCTACAAGCGCGGCGTTGCCTACAACCAGCAGTACGAGGTGGTGCGGCGCGAGGCGGCCCTTGGCTGGCAGGGGACGCTGGCGGTCGAAGGGGGTGTTCCCGTGCTGACGCTGGTCGACAAGTCCGGCAGGCCGCTTTCCGGCATGCATCTGGCCGCCAAGGTCGGACGCCCGTCGGTCGACAGGTTCGACCGTCCACTCGCGTTTCGCGAGCCGGCGGCGGGCCGCTATATAGCTGAAACCGCGCCGCTCGCCGCCGGCGCCTGGATGGCCGTCATCGAGGTGCGCGACCCGTCGAAGCGATCCGGCGATCCGAGCCTCAGGATCAAGGAGCGGCTATGGGTATCACGCTGACCGATCGCCAGGTGCTCGCCGGCGCTACGCCGGCCGCGCCGCCCACCGACCTCTCGCACGTGATGCTCGCGGTCGAGAACCTCAATTGCGGCGGTTGCATGCGTCGCATCGAGCGCAAGCTCTCGGGCGTCGATGGCGTCGCGGCTGTGCGCACCAACCTGTCGGCGAAGCGCGTCGCGGTCTCTGTCGCCCCGGGTGGGCCGGGCGTCGAAACGCTCATTGCAGAACTGGCGCAGGAAGGTTTCCGGGCTGCCGAACTCGCTCATCACGACACGACCGCCAAGAATTGCGCAGACCGCGACCTGTTGCGCCGCCTTGCCGTCGCAGGATTCGCGACTGCCAACATCATGCTGCTTTCGGTCTCGGTATGGGCTGGCATTGCCTCCGACATGGGGCCCGAGACGAAGACGCTCTTTCACTGGCTGTCGGCGCTCATCGCTGTGCCCGCCGTCGCCTACGCCGGCCAGCCCTTCTTCTCCTCCGCCCTGTCCGCGCTCAGCGTACGCCGTCTCAATATGGACGTGCCGATCTCGCTGGGTGTGCTGCTGGCGGCCGGTATGAGCCTCTGGCAGACCGTGCGCGGTACCGATCACGTATTTTTCGACGCCTCGGTTTCACTCGTCTTCTTTCTGCTGATCGGCCGCTATCTCGACCAGAGTCTCAGAAGCCGGGCGAGCGGCGCGGCAGAGAACCTGCTCGGCCTCAAAGCGGGCTTCGCGACCGTGCTCGGTGCCGACGGTGCCGGTGAGCGCCTGCCTGCCCGCATGATCGAGCCGGGCATGCGTGTGCTCGTCGCGGCCGGGGAGCGGATCGCCGTCGACGGACGCATCGTGTCGGGAACCAGCGACATCGACGAGCAACTCATGACGGGCGAGACGGTGCCGCGCACCGTCTCCGTCGGCGATAACGTGTATGCCGGCACCATCGCGCTCACCGCCCCGATCGAGGTGGTCGCGACGAAGGCCGACGACGACACGCTTCTTTCCGAGATCGCCCGCCTGATGGCGGCCGCGGAGCAGAGCCGGTCGCGCTACGTGCGGCTCGCTGATCGCGCGGCGCGGATTTACGCGCCACTCGTCCATATTCTCGGAATGGTGACGTTCCTTGGTTGGATGGCGCTCGGCAGTGGAGTCGAGACGGCGTTGCTCGCCGCTATCGCCGTGCTCATCATCACGTGTCCATGTGCGTTGGCGCTCGCCGTTCCGGCTGTGCAAGTCGCCGCGACGAGCCGCCTGTTCAGTCACGGTGTGATCGTCACGGCCGCCGACGGTCTCGAGCGGATGGCCGAAGTCGACACGCTCGTGCTCGACAAGACCGGCACGCTCACACGCGGCGAACCGACGCTGACCAACGGCGCGGACATCGCGGACGTCGATCTCGCGGCGGCTGCCGCACTCGCCGTCAACTCGCGCCATCCTTACTCGCTCGCGGTCGTCAGGGCCGCTGGCGCACGTGGTCTCGTGTTCAGTCCGGCCGCGGGCGTCGCAGAGACGCCGGGTGCCGGGCTCTCGCGGGACGCCGGGTCAGGTACTGGGGAGCGCCTCGGCTCGGCGGAGTGGTGCGGCGTCGATGCCTCGCGGGACACCATCGTCGCCGGTGCGGCGGCCGACGATGGCGCGTCCACGCTCTGGTATCGCGCCGCACCCGACGCTCCCGCCATCGCCTTCCGGTTCGAGGACGGTTTGCGCGCCGACGCTGCGAAGGCCGTCGCCGCAGCACGCGCCGGCGGGCTCGAGGTGTTGCTGCTGTCGGGTGACCGCACGCGGACCGTGGCGAGCGCCGCCGCCGCTGCCGGCATCGCGGAATGGAAGGCACGCCTCAAGCCGGACGACAAGATCGCCGAACTCGCACGCCTGAAGGCAGCCGGCCGTCGCGTCTTGATGGTCGGCGACGGTCTGAACGATGCCCCGGCGCTGGCTGCGGCCCATGCCTCGCTCGCCATGGCGGAAGCCGCCGCAATCAGCCAGATCGCCGCCGACGGCGTGGTGCAGGGCCAGTTGCTGGCACCAGTAATCGACACGCTTGCCATGGCGCGCCGGGCCCGGCGCATGTCGCTCGCCAATTTCGCGATCGCCATCACCTACAATGTGATATTCGTGCCGGTGGCAATGGCCGGGCTGGTAACGCCGCTGATCGCCGCGATCGCCATGTCTGCATCCTCGATCGCGGTGACGGCCAACGCGCTGAGACTACGCACGGTGACGCTGAGGCTCGAGCAATGACGGCACTGGCATGGCTGATCCCTGCGGCCCTGGTGCTCGGCGGGCTTGGGCTCGTGGCATTTCTGTGGGCACTCAGCTCAGGTCAGTTCGAGGATCTCGATGGTGCCGCATATCGGGCCTTGGAAGACCGCGAGCCGGGTGATCGCAGCTGATCCGTCAGGTCCGCACCGACAAGCCATGAAGGAAGGCGCCTGCCGTGTCTGAGCAGGCGCTTGACCCGTTTGTGGGGTGCTTGTCGCCGAGGGAGGTGACGAGGTGACCGGTGCGAGCTTATCAGCAGACGCGCTGCGCCCGATCATTCCTCCTCGATCACCGCCTTGTATGCATGCCACGTCGCGTGACCGACGAGGGGAAACGCGAAGACGAGGCCGACCAGCATGGTGGCCATGCCACAGGCCATCACGCCGACGATGAGCACAGCCCAGAGCGCCATGGCGCGGGGGTTTTCGACGACCGCGCGCGCGCTCAGTCCCATCGCGGACAGAGCGTCCGATTGGCTCACCATCAGGTGCGGCACCGAAAACGCGGAGATCATGAAGGCAAGCGCGGCGAGGCCACCGCCGACGATGGTGCCGACGATCAGCATGCCGAGGCCGTGCGAGGTGAACAGAAGTTCGGGCACGAAGCGCTCGATCGGCGGTAGAGTCATCGCGCCGAAGAAGATCGCGAACAGCATGAAGGCGATGCGCAGCCACGAACCGAACAGGAACACCAGCGCAAAACCGATGTAGGCGAGTTGCAGCGGTGCAGCCGGCTTGACGGCGAGCGCCTCGCCGAGGGTCGTCGGCAGGCCGAGCCCGCGGCGGCGGGAGATCTCGTAGAGGCCGAGAGCGAGCAGCGGCGCAAGGATGAGCAGGCCGCCAGCGAGGGCCAGCACGAGCGCGTACCAGGACGAGACCGACAAACCGTAAAGAATAAGGCCCATCAGCACCGCGAATGCCGCGCCATAGGACAGGCTGGCGGCTGGAGTCGTCCAGAGGTCGCGCCAGCCCGCAGCGAGCCACTCCCAGGGCGCATCGAACGAGACGCTCTTGACGCGATAGGTCCTGCCAGCGGCATTCTGCATCGTCTGCGTTCCCGCCCCAACCGTTGAAGTCGACATGCTAGCTCCTCCCGCTCATCCGACATCGGATGCATGGGATCCATCTTAACAAACATAATTGGCACCGGGACAGGCCGACTTGACCGTAATCAATCGTGTGGCTGCCGTAGCGCGGCCTCGGCCCGGGTCGATCCTGCCGGCTCAGGCCGGCGCGGTGTCGAGACGCCGGTTGACGTGACCCATCTTGCGGCCGGGGCGGGCTTCGTTCTTACCGTAGTGGTGGAGAACGGCGCCGGGGCGCCCGGCGATGTCATGCCAGCTCTCGATGTCTGCGCCGATCAGATTGACCATCTCGGCGCCAGGAGCGATCAGAGCGGGTGAACCGAGTGGCCAGCCGGCGATAGCACGGATGTGCTGCTCGAACTGCGATGTCGCCGCGACGTCGAGCGTCCAGTGACCGGAGTTGTGCACGCGCGGCGCCATCTCGTTGAAGAAGAGCCGGGGTGCGCCGTCGTCGTGGTCGATCAGGAAAAGCTCGATGGCGAAGACACCGACATAGTCGAGTTCGTCGGCGATGCGGCGGGCGACGGCTTCCGCCTCGGCCTCGACGGTCGCAGTGGTCCGGGCTGGCGCCAGCGAGCGGTGCAGGATGTGGTTCCTGTGCTCGTTCTCGGTCAGCGGATACGCTGCGAAGCTGCCATCCAGCCCACGGGCCGCGATGATCGAGACCTCGCGATCGAAGTCGACGAAGCTCTCTAGAATCGACGGTTGGCCCGCCATCGCCGCCCAGGCGGTCGCGGCATCGGCGCGTGAGCTGAGCTTCGCCTGCCCCTTGCCGTCGTAGCCGAAGCGCCGTGTCTTGAGGATGGCGGGCAGGGTAAATCCCTTGTCGATGAACAATTCCAGCGCGGCGGTGGAGGCGACTGGTGCGAAGTCGGCAGTGCTGGCGCCGAGCCGGCGGGCGAGCCGCTTTTCGTTGATGCGGTCCTGCGCGGTGTCGAGCGCCTTGGCGCCCGGGCGAACGGGGATCATCCGTGCGAGCGCCTCGACGGTCGGAACGGGAATGTTCTCGAACTCATACGTGGCAACGGCTACCGAGGCGGCGAACCGGTCGAGCGCGGGAGCGTCGTCGTACGACGCGATCGTGTGGGCGGCGGCGACGTCGAACGCAGGACCGGATGCATCGGCGTAGATGTGGCACTTGAAGCCGAACCTGGCGGCCGCCATCGCCAACATGCGGCCGAGCTGACCGGATCCGAGGATCCCGATCCACGAGCCAGGTGGCAGCGGTGCGGTGTCGGCCGGGCGGCGCGCCGCCTTAGCCGGCATCGCTCGGCTCCTCCGCGACGGCTGCGGTACGCGCGGCCCGCCAGGCGTCGAGGCGGCGGGCGAGAGCTGTATCCGAGAGGGCGAGGATCGATGCGGCGAGCAGTCCGGCGTTGGTCGCGCCGGCATCGCCGATGGCCAATGTGCCGACCGGCACGCCCGCGGGCATCTGCACGATCGAATACAGGCTGTCGATGCCCTTCATGGTGCGGCTTTCTACCGGAACTCCGAGCACGGGGAGCGCGGTCATGGCCGCCGTCATCCCCGGCAGGTGCGCGGCGCCACCGGCACCGGCTATGATCACCTTGAGACCACGGTCGGCGGCGGTCTTCGCGTATCGATAGAGCCTGTCGGGCGTTCGGTGTGCGGAGACGATACGGGTCTCACATGCGACGCCAAGTTCTGCGAGCACACCCGCCGCCTTCGCCATCGTCGCCCAGTCCGACTGGCTGCCCATGATGATGCCAACAAGCGGCGCGCCCGGCGCCGCCCTCTGGGCTGCCGGCCCGGCGCCTTCCTTACGGGCGGCACACATCGTCTCGTCTCCGCGCTCTGGCGCTGGCGGGGGCTCCACCGTTGCCGTTGACCGGGCCGAACGCCAAAACAGTCGCCATCCCGGAAAGCCGGCGACTTAAGCCGTCGCGGGCCGCTTTGGCAAGGGCGCGGCATACGCCATCCGCCGTTCGTCGAAGAGTGTGCCGGCGAGCAGCGCTCCGCAACGCACGCTGTGTCATGTTGCTGTGCACAACGGCTGTGATAGGGTCCGCCCGCTTCCTGCCGCCGATCAAGGTATGGCGCGGGAGCAAACCACAAGGTGCGGGATCGGATCACCTCATGCATGGACAGCGCCCGACGGGCTTCTTTTACGAGGACCTCGAGATCGGCATGGAGGCCAGCCTCGAGACGACGGTGAGCGAAGGCGACATCGTCGCGTTCGCCGGCATCTCGGGCGACCGCAATCCGGTCCACCTCGAAGAGGCATATGCGGCGACGACTCCCTTCAGGCAGCGCATCTCGCACGGCATGCTGACGGCGAGCTACATTTCGGCGGTGTTCGGCATGAAGCTGCCTGGTCCTGGCGCAATCTACGTGTCGCAGACACTCAACTTCCGCCGGCCGGTGTTCATCGGCGATCGCATCGTGACGGTGTGCCGGCTGGTCGAGCTGTGGCCAACGAAGCGGCGTGCACGCTTCGATTGTGTGTGTGCAAACGGCGACGAGAAGTCCGTTCTCGAAGGCGAAGCGATCCTGATGGTGCCGTCTCGGTCGGCCTGAGATAGAGTCGTCCCCCAGTTCGCAGCAAGGGAGATACCGGGTCCGTCATGGCCGTGGTGACAGATTTCGACGCGCTTGCGCCGGCATTTCGGGGCGGTGCCATCGCTATCGGCAATTTCGATGGCGTCCACAAGGGCCATCAGGCGCTGCTCGCCGCTGCACGGGCCGAGGCGGTGCGCAATTCCGGGCCGGCCGGCGTGCTCGTATTCGAACCGCACCCCCGCGCTTTCTTTCGCCCCGAGGAGCCGTTCTTCGAACTCACGCCACTCGCCACCAAGGTGAGTCTGCTCGAGCACGAGGGCATGGATCTCGTCGCGGTGCTTCGCTTCGATGCAGCGCTCGCCGCTCTCGCGCCCGACGCCTTCATCGATCGTGTCGTCGTCGACTGGCTACGCGCACGCCATGTCGTGATCGGATACGATTTCTTCTTCGGCAAGGGACGCGCCGGAAATCCGGCGATGATGCAGCGTTACGGCGAAATGAAGGGGTTCGGCGTCACGGTGATCGCACCGGTCGCCGAGGCCGGCGAGGTGTTCTCGTCGTCCGCCATTCGCGCGAAGATCGCGGTCGGAGACGTGATGGCCGCAGCGCACGACCTCGGCCGCTGGTGGACGGTGACCGGAACGGTGACGGGCGGCTTCAAGCGCGGCTCCGCACTCGGCTTCCCGACAGCCAACGTGCGCGTACCAAAAGGTACCACGCTCGCGCATGGCATCTACGCGGTGCGTGTGTCGGTCGGCGGCGTGCGCTACGATGGCGCCGCCTACCTTGGCACGCGGCCGACCTTCGACGACGGTGCGCCGGTGCTCGAGGTGTTTCTGCTCGATTTCGCCGGCGACCTCTACGGCAGTCAGATCGAGATCGCCTTCATCGGGCATATTCGCGGCGACAAGCGCTTCGACACGGCCGAGGCGCTGGTGGCACAGATGGAAGCCGACTGCGAGGTGGCGCGTACGATGCTCAAGGCAGCGGGCGACGAGGTGGGGTAGGCGGCTGCCGCGCACGGGGATGCCGTTCGCTGCCGGGATCTTGCGTGTTCCCACCCGCCTCTCACCGCGACTGGTCGCGGGCGGCGATGCGGCGTGCGGTGTCGGGGTGGGCGAAGCAGGCGGTCGCAGCCTCCTCTTCGGCGGCGAGTGCTGTTCCCAGCGTCAGCCGCGCATCGCGTGTCATGACGCGCTTCAGGCGGGCGACGGCGTGCGGGGCGCGGCTGGAGATATCGCGTGCCAGTGCGGTCGCCGTCTCCATCAGCGTATCGCGCGGCACCACGCGGTTGATGAGTCCGAGCTCGAGCAGCCGCCGGGCGTCGATCCTCTCGCCGAGCACCATCAACTCGAAGGCGCGCTGGTGGCCGAGCGCCTGCGGCAGCAGGTGCGTGACGCCGCCCGTCACGAAATGGCCGAGCGCCATTTCAGGGAAAAAACAGACGAGATCGTCGGCGGCGACGACCAGGTCGCAATTGAGCAGCCACTCGAATCCGCCACCTACGGCGTAGCCGGCGACGGCGCCGACGACCGGCTTATCTCCCAGCATGATGTCGCGGGTGATCTGCTGGATCGCGGCACAGGTGGCGGTGATGGCGGCAGACGTGGCCGCCTGCTCCGAGAACTCCTTGAGATCGTCGCCCGCGCAGAATGCACGTCCTGCGCCGGTGAGCACGATAACGTTGACGGCGGGGTCACTCTGAGCCTCTGAAAGTGCGGCGTGCAGGTCGGCGAGCAGACCGGCGCCGATGGCGTTGAGCCGGCCGGGACGGTTGAGCGTGACGGTGGCGACCGTGCCGTCTTTCGTGAGGAGGACGAAGCTCATGGGCGGCTCCTCTGGCGCTCGCGGTCGAAGGTGTCGGCAGTGATGCCCTCGTCGCGCAGGCGGAACTTCTCGACCTTGTCGGTCGGCGTGCGGGCCAGGGCGGGGACGAAGCGCACGTAGCGCGGCAGCATGAAGCGCGCGAGCCGCGCCTCGCACCATGCGAGCAGTGTCTGCGGCGCAAGCGTTTCACCTGGCCGCAGGACGACCACAGCCATCACATCCTCCTCCGTCATGTCGCTCGCAACGCCGATCACCGCGCATTCGAGCACGACCGGGTGGGCTTCGATGGCCATCTCGACCTCGGCGGCGGAGATATTCTCGCCGCGCCGGCGCACGACGTCACGGTTGCGGCCGACGAAGTAGAAGTAGCCGTCGCTATCCTGGCGCAGCAGGTCGCCGGTGTGGAACCAGAGATCGCGGAAGGCTTCCAGTGTCGCCTCGGGCATGCGGTAGTAGCCGACCGTGACCATCGACGGCGCGGTCGGCCGGATCAAGAGTTCGCCGGGCGTGCCGATCGATACCGCGTTGCCGTCGGCGTCGGCGAGACGCGCCTCGAACGGACCCAAGAGGCGACCACAGGCGCCCTTCCGACGTGGCCGGTCGAGCGGCGTGAAGATCGGCACGCCGATCTCGGTCGCGCCGTAAAGTTCGACCAGCCGGCAGCCGAAACGCGCCTCGAACTGGTCGGCCCACTCCGGCAGCGGCACGCCCCAGCCGAGCCGGGCCCGATGGTCGCGGTCGCGCGGCGAAGGCGGCTGCTTCCAGAGCATGGTCAGCGTCGCGCCCATGAAATCGAATACCGTGGCGTCGAGCGCGCGCACCTCGTCCCAGTAGCGCGAGACGCTGAAGCGCTCGCCGATGGCGGCGACGGAGCGCAGAAGGAGCGCCGGCGCAACCGTCATCACGGTGGCGTCTAGATGGTAGAGGGGATAGGGGCAGTAGAGCACGTCGTCCGCACGCAGCCCGAGTCCTTCGATGGTGAGCGCGGCGTGGCCGAGTACGAAACGATGCGGGATCATCGCGGCCTTTGAGCGGCCGGTCGTGCCGGAAGTGTACAGCAGCAGGCAGAGATCGGAGAATGCCACCGTCGTGGGTGGCGGAGAGGGCAGGATCTCGCCCTGCTCGCACAGCGCCTCCCATGTGATCTCGCCGCTGCTACTCGCCGCGCCGCCGACGACGACGGTGCGTGAGAGGGCGGGAAGTTCGCTGCGTACCGCAGACCAGGCATCGCGCAGGTCGCCGTGCGCGACGAGTATGCGGGCGCCGGCGAGCGCGGCTGCGTCGGCCAGCACCCTGCCGCGAAAGGCGGTGTTGAGCGGCGCGGTAACAGCGCCGAGCTTGGCGAGCGCGAGCCACGCGACGACGAACTCCGCGCAGTTGGGCAGCATCAGGCTTACGACGTCACCGTGGCGGACCCCCTCGGCGTGCAGGGCCGCGGCGACCCGATCGCTGTCGCGGTCGATCTCGGCGAAAGTCCATTCTCCGTTCATCATGCGCAGAAACGGCAGGTCGGGCGCCTCACGTGCGGCTCGGCGCAACTCGTCGCCAAGCGAGACGGAGGCAGGCCGGCTGTCAGCGTCATTGCTCCCGGACAGCAGCATCGCTCAGCATCCAAGTCCGAATTCGCGTGAAAGCAGGCGATAGCTGGTGCGGCGCGCTTCCGGATCGTGCGCCCAGGTGAGCACGACGATCTCGTCTAGCCCGAGGTCGGCGGCCATAGCGCGAAGCCGGTCGGCGACGTTGCGTGCGCTGCCATAGATGGAGATGCGTTCGAGCGTGGCGACACGGCCCCGGTCGGCCGCCTCGTAGGCATGTGCGAGAGCGGCTTCGGGGGCATCGAGCGCCGTCCACACACCCTTGTCGCGATAGACCTTCCACTTGAGGCGCGAGGCGAAATGGAAGCGGGCCTCCTCGTCAGTCTCGGCGGCGAGCGCCCAGACGCAGACGGTCGCCTGCGGCGTCGGATGGCGCGGGCTCGCACGGTACATGCTGCGATAGATGTGCAGCGCGTCCGCCGCCCCGGCGCCATCAGTGATGAACGAGGCGAAGGCATAGGGAAGCCCGAAGTGGGCGGCGACCTGTGCGCCATAGTCGGATGATCCGAGCATCCAGATGGTGGGTGCCGTGTCGCCCTCGGGCAGGGCGCGAATGGAGCGGAACGGATGGCCTTCGGCCAGCTGCTCGCCGTGTACCCACAGGTTGAGATCGCGTACGTCCTGCGGGAATTCGCCGGCGCGCTCACCGGCGCGCGGGTTGAGCGCATAGGCGGTGCGCCCGTCCGAGCCCGGCGCGCGGCCGAGACCGAGATCGATGCGACCGGGGGCCAGCGCATCGAGCACGCGGAACTGCTCGGCGACTTTCAGGGGCGCGTAATGAGGAAGCATCACGCCCGCCGAGCCGATGCGGATCGTGGTGCTGCGTGCCGCGATCGCCGCCATGAGGATCTCGGGCGCGGTGCCGACGATGGTCGGATGATTGTGATGCTCCGAGACCCAGAAGCGGTGATATCCGAGCGTCTCGCAGAACACCGCGAGGTCGAGTGTGTCGCGGATGGCATCGCCCTGGGACCGGCCCTGGGTTGCGATCGACTGGTCGAGAACTGAGAGCTTCACCTTGGCCTCCTCGCGCGCGCATGGAGATTAGTGATGCCGCGCTGGAATTTGAACCTGCGATTGCAGCGGGGCTCGCATGATTCGTCTTGAGGCGCGCATGGCGTCGGACCGTCGCCTGCTTGTTCTAGGCGGCCGAAGCACGTAGCGTCCGCGTGACCGGGGGCTTCCCGAGCGTCGAGCATGGCGTGCGGGCCAGATTCGAGGAGATCGGGCCATGCTGCTCGAAAGCAAAGTCGCTATCGTCACGGGCGCCGGGCAGGGTATCGGACGAGCGTGTGCGGAGCGGCTCGCTCGCGAGGGCGCGAAGGTCATCGTCAGCGACGTCAACGAAAGCGAGGGGCCGAAGGTGGTCGCCGCGATCACCGCTGCGGGCGGTACGGCGCGATATGCCTACGCCGACGTTTCCGAGCGGCTCGACGTACACAACCTGATGGCGGCCGCGCTTGAGGCCTTCGGGCGCATCGATGTGCTGGTCAACAACGCCGGCGTGGTCGACGACCGACCGTTCCTCGATCTCGAGGAGGCCGAGTTCGACCGCATCCTGAGCACCAATCTCAAGGGCACGTTCCTGTGCGCGCAGGCGGCGGCACGCCAGATGGTGAAGCAGATCGAAGCAAGCGAGGGCGATCCGGGCGCCATCGTCAACATGAGTTCGGTCAACGCGTGGTTCGGCATGCCCGACCACGTCGCCTACTCCACCTCGAAGGGCGGTGTCGCACAGCTTACGAAATCGATGGCGCTCGCGCTCGCCCCGCACGGAATTCGCGTCAACGCGGTCGGCCCGGGCTCGATCGAGACCCCACTGCTCAAGGACGTGGTGAAGGACGAGGCCTTCCGAAACAAGGCGCTCTCGCGCACGCCTCTTGGCCGGTTCGGCCAACCTGCCGAGATCGCGGCCGTGGTCGCTTGGCTCGCCTCGAGCGAGGCGAGCTATCTGACCGGCACGACCATTTTTGCTGATGGCGGTCGCATGCCGCTCGCTTATGTCGTGCCGGTAGCGGAGGCGTGAGCGGCGACTTCATCGCCCCTGCCTCGCATGACGTGCGGCAGTGCGGCAATCAAAAGAGCCGTCCCGCCCAGGACGGGCGGGACGACCCAAGGCGGGGTACTCCGGATACGCACCCGCCCCAGACGCCGGAGTCTTTCATGTCCCTGCCGAACCAGAGCGGATGTCTCGCTATTCAGCGCTTACCTTCCGCCCAGAACGGGTCTTGGGACCACGATCCTCATCCCTCGAGACAGCAATACTTATACCCAAGGATGAGTATCAACGCGCGTCCTCCGGACGCGAGACATGATCCTCTCGGCCCCTGTAACCACGACTTTTAGAGATTACTGCCGGCCGGCTCCCTTTTTCGGGACAACAGGCATCAGATCGTCTGCCGATCGACCGGCCTCAGGTGCTCCGGTGGAGTCATTTTCCTGGACCTCCTTTTCAGGGTGGATCCAAGTTGCTGCCGCAGTTTCGCCTTGTCAATACAAATCGGCACCTCGAACGATCACATCATTAAAGGCGCATGTCCTAACCGCGTCTTAACCATAAATCGACGCCTTCGTCATACGCTGCTCAAGGAAGGAGCGCGCCGCGGAGGCCGAGAGATACATGGCCCGAATATTTACCCTGCTGGTCCTGGTCGGGTTTCCCCTCGCGGCGGTCGTGCTCTATGCACGTGTCGTCGAGCCGGGCGACTGGCCCCTGTTGTCGCTCGCGCGCACGAACGGAGCTGCGCTCGATCCGGTCTCGATAGGCATCGGTGCCGTCGCCGGTTACGCGCTTGCCGTACTGCTCCGCTACCCGTGGGCCGAATTGCCCGAACGCTTTCTGCGCTGGCTGAACCGTTTCGTACCCGGCATGCAACTCGCCGTCTGCGCCGCCGTCTGCGTCGCCGTGCTGCTCTACTGGTAGACCTACGCGGCGAGCCCGCGCATGCGCAGGAGGCCATCGACCGCCGGCAGGCGACCTCGGAAGGCGATGTAGGCCTCACCCTCGGGGCGTGAGCCACCCGCAGCATACACGAAGCGGAGCAGCCGGTCGGCGGTAGCCCTGTCGAACACGTTGCCCGCCTCCTCGAAAGCCTGGAAGGCATCGGCGTCGAGTACCTCCGACCATAGGTAGCTGTAGTAGCCCGACGAGTAGCCGTCGCCCGAGAACACGTGCGTGAAGTGCGCTGTGCGATGGCGCATGACGATCTCGCGCGGCATGCCAAGCCGGGCGAGCGTCGCCGCCTCGAACGCGACGGGATCGTCGCCCGGCTTCCAGTCGCCGTCATGGAAAGCGATGTCGACGAGGGCGGAAGCCAGATACTCGATCGTCTGGAAGCCCTGATTGAAGGTGCGCGCAGCCTTCAGCCTGGCGAGCAGCTCCGCTGGCATCGGCTCGCCGGTTCCGGCGTGGCGGGCGAAGCGGGTCAGCACCTCGGGCGCCTCGAGCCAGTGCTCGTAGAGCTGCGAGGGCAGCTCGACGAAGTCGCGCGCCACTGCCGTTCCGGCGAGCGAAGGATAGGTGACGTCTGAAAGCAGCCCGTGCAGGCCGTGGCCGAGTTCGTGGAACAGGGTGCGCGCGTCGTCGAAGGAGAGCAGGGCCGGCTTGCCATCGGCCGACTTGGCGAAGTTCGCGACATTGACGATGATCGGGCGGATGTCGTCGTCGATGCGGCGCTGCACGCGGAAGGAGCTCATCCAGGCGCCGGAGCGCTTCGAGGGTCGTGCGAAGTAGTCGCCGAGGAACAGGCCGACCGGTCGCCCGTCGGTGCGCTTTACCTCCCAGGCGCGGACGTCCGGATGATAGAGTGGCAGGTCACGACGTTCCTCGAAAACGATGCCGAACAGCTCGTGGGCGGTGTGGAAGGCCGCGGCGAGCACTTGCTCGAGCGGCAGGTAGGACTTGAGTTCCGCTTCGTCGATAGCGTAGGTCTCGCGGCGCACCTTTTCTGCGAGGTAGCGCCAGTCCCAGGGCTCGATGTCGTGATTGAGACCAAGCTTGCGTGCGTGCGCCTTGAGGGTGTCGCGCTCCTCGCCGGCACGCCGCACCGCAGGCGCCCACACGGCATCGAGCAGCTCGAGAACACGCGCCGGTGTCTTGGCCATGGTGTCGTCGAGTTTATAGTCGGCGAACGTCCTGTAGCCGAGAAGGTGCGCCCGCTCCTGGCGCAACGCCAGGATCTCGGCGACGATCGCCCGGTTGTCCGTCGCGCCGCCGCTCTCGCCGCGGCCGATCCAGGCCTTGAATGCCTTCTCACGCAGGTCGCGACGGTCGGAGAAAGTGAGAAACGGCTCTATCAGCGATCGTGACAGCGTGACGACATGGCCGTCGAGCCCGCGCTCGCGGGCTGCCGCGCTTGCGGCGTCGACGAGGAACGGGGGCAGGCCCGCGAGGTCGTCAGGAGACGCGAGGGCCAGTACGTAGGCCTTTTCGTCGGCGAGCACGTTCTGGGAGAAAGTCGTGCCGAGGCTCGCCAGCCGTTGTTTGATTTCGCTCATGCGCGCCTTGGCTGTCGCGTCCAGTGCGGCGCCGGCGCGGACGAAGCCGAGGTGCGTTCGTTCCAGGACGCGGCGCTGCTCGGTGTCGAGATTCAACGTGTCCCGGGCGGTATGGAGCGCGTCGATACGGTTGAAAAGCCGGGTATTCGAGGTGATCGCATCGTAGTGGGCGGCGAGTCGCGGTGCCATCTCGCGCTCGATCGCCTGCAAGGTGTCGTTGGTGTCGGATCCTGCGAGGTTCCAGAACGTCGCGCCGACCTTGCTCATCAGACGACCGGCGCGCTCGAGTGCAACGATGGTGTTCTCGAAGGTCGCCGGGGCCGGATCATCGGCAATGGCGGCGATCTCCGCGTTGTGCGCGGCAAAGGCGGCAGTGTAGGCGGGCCTGAAATGCTCGTCGCTGATGCGAGCGAATGGCGGCATGGCGAATGGCGTCGTCCACTCATCGAGAAGCGGGTTGCCGGGCGCGCCGGCGGTGGTGCTGTCGGTCGACATGGTGCCTATTCCGTTGAACTGCAAACTCGGTTGCCGCGAGCGCATCGGCCGCCGCCGCGCCATCAGGTCCGAATATGTAGGCTGTCTCGACGGGACACTCCAGCGGCAGGTGTGCGCGCATCTGTCCCGCCCTGTGCACAGCCTTGTGAATTCCGCCGCCCTGCTCTCGCCAAGCATCGCAACGACTGCACTTGCGCTGCATCGCCAGCTCGGGAAGAACGGTTTCTTCCTCGATCAGTCAACCGCGCCTCGCGCGCACCCTTTCTCAGACCGCCGCCCATATCCTACGGGCCAGCGCGCCATGCGGGACCTGCATGAACCCTGACCGCGCCATTGCGCTGAAACTCGCCTCGGTATTGGTGTTTACGGTCATGGCCAGCCTCATCAAGGCGGCGTCAGCCATCGTGCCGGCCGGCGAGGCGACGTTCTTTCGATCATTCTTCGCGCTGCCGCCGATCCTCGTGTGGCTCGCCTGGCAGGGCGACGTGCGCTCGGCACTGCGGACTGAGAACTTGCTCGGCCATATCTGGCGCGGCGTGCTTGGCGTGATGGGTATGGTGTTCGGCTTCGCAGCGCTTGGCCTGCTGCCTTTTCCCGAAGCCGTCGCAATCGGCTACGCGATGCCGCTGCTCGCCACCGCATTCGCCGCGATCCTTCTTGGTGAGGTGGTGCGCATGTACCGCTGGAGCGCGATCCTGATCGGCATGGTCGGCGTGCTGGTCATCCTCTGGCCGCGACTGAGCGTTGTCCAGAACGGCGGGTTGACCGGCGGCGAGACGCTCGGTGCGCTCTGCTCGCTCGCCTCGGCAGCGTTGGGCGCGCTCTCGATCGTCGCCACGCGTCGGCTCGTGTTGTCGGAGAAGACCTCGACGATCGTGCTCTATTTTTCGCTGATCTGCTCGGCCGGCGGCCTGCTGACACTGCCGTTCGGCTGGGTACTGCCCGACCTGACCACGGCTGCCATGCTGATCGCCGCCGGAATCCTCGGCGGTATCGGCCAGTTGCTGCTCACTGAGAGCTATCGCCACGCCGACACGTCGACCATCGCGCCCTTCGACTACACGTCGATGCTGTTCGCTCTCGCCATCGGCTACATCGTGTTCGCCGAGGTGCCGACGCTGGTCATGCTAGCCGGCGCGGCCATCGTCATCGCCGCGGGGCTGTTCGTGATCTGGCGTGAGCATCAGCTCGGGCTCGAGCGGGCGCGCGCGCGCAAGGTGGCGACGCCGCAGGGCTGAGATGCCGCACCGCTTCATCGGCTGAGCCCATCCTCGCGCAAATGAGGCGAACCGCGGGCGCACCCATGAACCTCGCCTGAGCCCGCCATTCAGAGCGAGTTCAATGCCGGCGCACTATTCCTTCTTTCACACGACGAAAGACGGAACTGCCGCTGCCACACCGTTGATGTGGCAGCCCCAAGCGGAAAAGGAGCCCAACATGACCCGCATCATCGCCACCCGCACCGCCCTCGTTCTCGTCGCGACCGTCGGCGCAGCCGTCGCCCTCGCGACCGGCGCCTCGGCTGCGAGCTACAAGTCGAAGAATCTCGACCGCGCCGAGAGTCGCGTCGAGCATCGCTACCAGGCCGGACGTACATCCGGTGCGATCACCTGGCGCGAGGGACTGCGGGTCCGCCGCGCGCTCGCCGAGTACCGCGCTCTCGAGCGCAGCTACAAGGCGGATGGCCGGCTGACAGCCTATGAGCGCCGCGTGCTCGCCAACAAGCTCGCTGCGGCGCGGAGCGCCGTGCGTACCGCCGCCCACAACGACTATCGCCGCGCGCCGGTGCTGCCGCGTGTCGGCCGCTGAGAGCCAGGCGATTCGATCCCGCCGCTCCGGGGCTTCGTGCCGCGGACGGTGATCGCGGAGTAAAGGTCGGGACGGCCGGTCCCATGTCCCCCTCACGGCCGTCTCCCCTCTTCGCGAGGGAGGACCGGGAAGGAGCCCCCTCCTTCCCGGTCCATTCACGTTGAGGGGCATCATGTCCGCTCTGTTGCGGCTCGGCATCATGTGTGCCGATGCCGGCCACACGTTAGCCAGTTGGTAAGTGCCTCGGCCTTAGGCTTCGCCCGATCGATGAGAGGCCCGCCGTTCCGCGGTGGGGCCAAGCCGCCGGGGTCGCCATGAGCATTCTGAAATCACTTTCCTTCGATGAGATCTGCCGCCGTGGCGTCATACGCGATGCGGACATCGCCACCTTGCGCGCTCTCTACTACGCGGATGGCCGTATCCTCGGTGCGGAGGCCGACGCCCTCTTCGAGATCAACGACGCCTGCCGCGTGCAATCGCCGGGCTGGGTCGAGTTCTTCGTCGAAGCGATCACCGACTACGTCGTGTTCGACGCCGAGCCCGAGGGTTACCTCACGGTCGCCAACTCGGAATGGCTGATTGCGCGCATCGAGAAGGACGGCCGGGTGTGCTCGCTCACCGAACTCGAGCTGCTCATCAACGTGCTCGACAAGGCGCGCTGGGCACCGGAGCGGCTTTCGGCGTTCGCACTCGATCAGGTGCGGCGCGCTGTCGTCGCGGGCGAAGGCCTGCTTCGCTCCGGCCAGAAACTCGTGCCGGGTACCATTACGGACGCCGACGTCGAGCTGATACGCCGCGTGCTCTACGCTTTCGGTTCTGCCGGCAACGTCGGCGTAACGCGCAGCGAGGCCGAAGTTCTGATCGCGATCGACTCAGCGACGCAGGGCGCCGCGCCAAATGCCATGTGGTGCGATCTGTTCGTCAAGGCGATCGCGAGCGTCGTCATGTGCGACAGCGGTTACGCCGTGCCGTCGCGCGAGGAGGCGCTTCAGCGCGAGGCCTGGCTCGCATCGCGCGGCGACCTTACGGTTGCAGGTATGCTCAAGGGCATGATCTCGACCAGTCTCGCTGAGGTGTTCGGCCTCTATCGCGAGCAGTCGGCCGAGGAGCGCGCCATCGCCCGCCTCGAACGCCAACGTGTCGCTATCATCACCAACGAGGCGGTGACGGACGAAGAGGCCGGCTGGCTCGAAAAGGCCTTGCTGGCCGACGGCCGGCTGACGCCGAGCGAGCGCGAGTTGCTCGCCTACCTGAAGCTGAACGCGGCGAGCCTCTCGCCGTCTCTCAACCGACTGATTGTCGAGGCCGGCATCGCCGCCTGAGCCGTCAATGCGTCGTCGCCGATCGGCGTGCTTGGCGCGACGTGCCCTGATCAGCTAGGACTTGCCCCTCGTATCAAGCCCGAGGGGCATCGATGAAGACCGAAGAAGCGGAAGCGCTTGCCGGCCGTTCAGCTCAGAGAGTTGCTCTGGATCGGCGTGCCGGCAATGGCGCTCGTGCTCGGCGCCTTCTGGCTGGCCTACCAGTTCGTCGAGCCGGCGCCGCCGCGCCGCATCGCGATCACGACCGGCGGAGAGACGGGCGCCTATTACCGGTTCGGCAAGCGCTATAGCGAGATCCTGGCCCGTTCGAGCGTTTCGCTGGAGGTCAGAAGCTCCAAGGGCTCGATCGAGAATCTGGCACGCCTTCGTGAAGCGTCGTCGGGCACGCAACTCGCACTCATGCAGGGCGGCATCGCCAATGAAGCAACCGCACCCGGCCTCGTTTCCCTCGGCCGCGTGTTCCTCGAGCCGCTCTGGGTCTTTCACCGCATCGACGGGCCGCTCGACCGGCTGACGGGCCTCGCCGGCAAGCGCATAGCGATCGGTCCGGAGGGTAGCGGCACCCGCGTGCTGGCCGAGGCGCTGCTGGCTGCGAACGGCATCGGCGCCGGGCGTGCGACCTTTCTGCCGCTCGGCGGACAGGCCGCGGCCGATGCGCTGGCGGCCGGCACGTTGGATGCCGTATTCCTCACACTGGCGCCCGAGGCACCGCTGATCCAGAAGCTGCTTGGCACGCCCACGCTTAGGCTGATGAACTTCGCGCAGGCCGAGGCCTATGCGCGCCGTATGCCCTACCTGTCACACGTCGTTCTGCCGATGGGGGCGATCGATTTGGCTGCCAACGTGCCGGCGCGCGACATCCACCTGGTGGCACCCATGGCCGCCGTCGTCGCGCGCGAGGATCTGCATCCGGCACTGATCGGCCTGATGGTCCAGGCACTTCAGGAGGTGCATCGTGCCGGCGGCATGTTCCAGCGGGCGGGCGAGTTCCCGCGCATGTTCGACCCCGAGTTTCCCGTCGCCGAGGATGCCGAGCGCGTCTACAAGCAGGGGCCGCCCTTCTTTCAGCGCTTCCTGCCGTTCTGGCTCGCCACGTTCATCGAGCGCATGGCGGTGATGGCACTGCCGTTCATCACCGTCCTCTATCCGCTCGTTAAGCTGGTTCCGATGGGCTACGACTGGCGCGTGAGGGGCCGGATCTTCTACTGGTACGGAAAGCTCAAGACGCTCGAACGGGCAATCGACGCCGATGTCGGCAATTACGAGCGGCGCCGCCACCTCGCCCAGGTGCGGACCATCGAGCAGGAAGTGGCCAAGATCCCCGTGCCGGTATTCTATTCGGTCGACTACTATGATCTCCGGGCGGCGATCGATCTCGTGCGCCAGCGCATCGAGACCCGTCAGGCCACGCATGCCCGCTGACGCAGATCAGCGGCCGGCGCCCGAGACCGCGGCCGATCACGCCGATGGTCGTGTTTACCGGCGTGGCGAGGCCGGCTAAAAGCCGTGGTCGATCTACCGAGACCGCCTGCCGCGACGAGGCCGAGCCACGTATGTTCAAGAAGATCCTGATCGCCAATCGTGGCGAGATCGCCTGCCGTGTCATCAAGACCGCCCGCCGCATGGGGATCAGGACGGTTGCCGTCTACTCCGATGCCGATCGGGACGCTATGCACGTGGAGATGGCGGACGAGGCGGTCCACATCGGCCCGCCGCAGGCCGCCCAGTCGTATCTGGTGATCGAGAAGATCGTCGAAGCGTGCAGGGTGACCGGAGCGGAGGCCGTGCACCCCGGCTATGGCTTCCTGTCCGAGCGCGAGGCCTTCCCCAAGGCGCTTGCCGCGGCCGGGATCGTGTTCATCGGCCCGAACCCGGGCGCCATCGCAGCCATGGGCGACAAGATCGAGAGCAAGAAGGCGGCGGCGAAGGCCAAGGTATCGACCGTGCCGGGCTACCTTGGCGAGATCGCGGACCCTAAGGAAGCCGTGAGGATCGCCCGTGAGATCGGCTATCCGGTCATGATCAAGGCGTCGGCCGGTGGCGGCGGCAAAGGTATGCGTATCGCCTACGACGACAAGGAGTGCGCGGAAGGCTTCGGCCTTGCCCGCTCGGAGGCCAAATCGTCGTTCGGCGACGACCGGGTATTCGTCGAAAAGTTCATCGAGAACCCGCGTCACATCGAGATCCAGGTGCTCGGCGACAAGCACGGCAACGTCATCTATCTCGGCGAGCGCGAGTGCTCGATCCAGCGCCGCAATCAGAAGGTCATCGAGGAGGCGCCGTCGCCGCTGCTCGACGAGGCGACACGCAAGGCGATGGGCGAGCAGTCGGTGGCGCTCGCAAAGGCGGTCGGCTACGACAGCGCCGGCACGGTGGAGTTCGTAGCGGGCCAGGACAGATCGTTCTACTTCCTGGAAATGAACACGCGTCTGCAGGTCGAGCATCCGGTCACCGAGATGATCACGGGCATCGATCTCGTCGAGCAGATGATCCGTGTCGCCGCTGGCGAGAAGCTCGGAATCGCTCAGAAGGACGTGCGGCTGAATGGCTGGGCGGTCGAGAGCCGCATCTACGCCGAGGACCCGTTCCGCAATTTCCTGCCGTCGATCGGGCGTCTCGTGAAGTATCGCCCGCCGGCGGAAGGCTCCAAGGACGGCCTCACCGTGCGCAACGACACCGGCGTTGCCGAGGGCGGCGAGATCTCGATGTACTACGATCCGATGATTGCCAAGCTCGTTACGCACGCACCGACGCGGATGGCGGCGATCGACCTGCAGGCAGAAGCGCTCGATGCGTTCTACATCGACGGCATCCAGCATAACATTCCGTTTCTGACCGCGCTGATGCAGCACGAGCGCTGGCGCGAGGGGCGGCTTTCGACCGGATTCATCAAGGAAGAGTTCCCGGAAGGGTTTGCCGCCCGCGATGTGGAGGGGGAGGACCTGAAGGTGCTCGCCGCGGTGGCTGCCCAGATCGACAACCTCTCCAATACGCGCCGTCGTCACATCGACCAGCAGATGAGCGGCAAGCCGGTCAGCTTCGCGCGCGAGCGCATCGTACGCATCGCCAGCGAGGAGCAGGCGCTCGAGGTCGCCGGCGGCGACGGACTGCCGACCACGATCACCTATATCGACGCGGCGGGTGAACGCAGCGAGACCATCGAGATCGCGTCCATGTGGTGGCCGGGTGACCCGGTGTGGTCGGGCATGGTGCGCGACAAGGACGTATCGGTGCAGGTGCGGCCGGTCCTGAACGGCTATGAACTCTCCTATCGCGGCACCCGCGCGAAGGCCTACGTCTACACCCGCCGCGAGGCAGAACTCGCCCGCCTGATGCCGGTCAAGGTGGCGGCGGACATGTCGAAGTTCCTGCTCTGTCCTATGCCCGGCCTCGTCAAGGCGATCCATGTCGAGGCTGGCGCCAGGGTGGAGCCGGGCGATGCGCTCGCCGTCGTGGAAGCCATGAAGATGGAGAACGTGCTCCGTGCGGAGCGGGCCGGCACGGTCAAGGCGGTCAACGCCAAGGCCGGCGACAGTCTTGCGGTGGACGCGGTGATCATGGAGTTCTCTTAACCGTCGCTCACACCTCTGCGCCGGGCAGCAACCTTTCCTCAATGTCCGCCGACTAGCATGCCGGCCAGCTGTTGTCCGTCGCGGGTTCCGTCATGCGTGTCGCCGATATCCTTCTCCGCCTGCCCCATATGCTGCTCGACCCGCGTGGCCGGATCGACCGCAAGGGCTTGCTGATCCTGGCGATTGCGCTGCTTGCGCTGCAGGCGATGTTCGCGGCCGTGCTCGGCGCCGGGCTGATCGACATCCACGGCGCGCCGGCCATCACCATCAAGCTGGCGTTCCTGTGGGTCGCCATCGTCGCCGCCTCGAAGCGGCTGCACGATCTAGGGCGCTCGGCATGGTGGATCGCCATCGCCTTCGTCTCGATGATCGTGTGGGGCGTCGTCGCAGTGCTCGCCGTATTCCCCGTCTATGGCCGCGATATGCTGGTGCCGGGCAGCGAAGGCTATGTGGCGGCGCTGGCCCTCAACATGGTGCCGATCCTGGCGGCCACGCTCTGGATGCACTTCGCCCGTGGCGAGACGTCCGACAACCGCTATGGCCCGGTGCCGGACGACACCGGCTTCTCGATACTCGCTCGTCGTGCCGATGCGGGCATGGCTGCCGCCGTCGCGGCCTGAGAGTCCCGCCCGCAGCGGCTTGGCAACGCAAAGGCGACTGAGTAAACGACATCGGGCGTCGGGCAGACCGGCGCCCGATGTCCGTTGGCGCTTCCAGACCCGCCGCGACAACGGCCGAAGTCGTCGCGGATCGACAGCCGCCACGCCACCAGAACCAGCGAGGGACTTTCCATGCGCAGCTTCCACTTTCCCGGCCGCTCGCCGGTCTATGCGACGAAGGCGGTGGCCGCGACCTCGCATCCGCTGGCCAGCGCCACGGCGCTCGACGTCATGAAACGCGGTGGCAACGCGGTCGATGCGACGATCGCGGCGGCAGCCGTGCTCGCCGTCGTCGAGCACCCGATGACCGGCATCGGTGGCGACTGCTTCGCGATGATCGCGAAGCCGGGGGCGGCACCGATCGCACTCAACGCCTCCGGCCGTGCACCGGCTGCTGCCACTGCCGAGCGCTACCGCGGCTTCGGCTTCACCTCGATCCCGATGCAGAGTCCGCACGCGGTCACCGTGCCTGGCGCCATCGACGGTTGGGCGACGCTGCTGGCCGACCACGGCACAATGGGCTTTGCAGAACTGCTGGCGCCGGCGATCAGCTATGCGCGCGACGGCTTCCCGGTTGCACCGCGCGTCTCCGTCGACTGGACGGGCGCGGTCACCAAGCTGAAGGCGCACGCCGGCGCCGCCCGTAACCTGCTCGTCGATGGCGATCGTGCGCCCCGCGTCGGTGAGCGCTTCGCCATGCCGGCATTGGCCCGCACGCTGGAGGCGATCGCTCGCGACGGCCGGGATGGCTTCTATCGAGGTGAGGTGGCCGAGGATATCGTCGCGACCCTGAAGGCGCTCGGCGGCGTCCACACGCTCGAGGATTTCGCCGCACAGAAGGCGAGCTACGTCGACCCGATCTCGGTCGACTACAAGGGCGTAGAACTTTTCGAGTTGCCGCCGAACAACCATGGCATCGTAGCGCTCATCCTGCTGAAGATGCTCGCGCGGCTTGGCAAGCTGTCCGACGACCCGACCGCGCCCGAGCGCTATCACGTGATGATCGAGGCCGCCCGCCTCGCCTATGCGATGCGCGACGCATTCGTGGCCGATCCCGCGATGGCCGAAGTGGACGTTGCTCACATGCTGGCTGATCGGACCATCGACACGCTCGTCTCCCGCATCGACCGCAGGCGGCGCACCCCCGATCTCGGACCGGTGCCGCGGCCGACAGGCTCTGATACCATCTATCTGTCGGTGATCGACCCGGGTGGAATGGAGGTGTCGTTCATCAACTCGCTGTTCTCCGACTTCGGCTCCGGCATCTGCGCGGAGAGGTCCGGGGTCACTCTGCACAACCGTGGCCAGGGCTTCGTGCTCGATCCCGCCCACCCCAACTGCATCGCCCCCGGCAAGCGGCCGATGCACACGCTGGTGCCGGCGCTGACCATGCGCGACGGCAAGCCGGACATGGCTTTCGGCGTGATGGGTGCGGCATTCCAGCCGATGGGTCACGTCTACGTGGTGACCAACATGGAGGACTATGGCCTCGACCCGCAGGAGGCTCTCGATTGCAGCCGCGTATTCTTCGAGGGGGAGGAGGTCCAGGTCGAGGACAGTCTGCCGACGGCGGTGCGCGAGCGACTGGCCGCTTTCGGCCACACGGTGGGCGTGCGCCCGCTGCCGTGGGGTGGCGGCCAGATCGTGCGCTTCGATCGCGCGAACGGCTGCCTCGTCGCGGCCTCGGATGCCCGCAAGGACGGCTGTGCGATCGGCTTTTGAGTGCTTGAAGGCGTTTCAGCGCCCGGCGAGCCGGGTTGCGTGCCGCCGCAGCATGGCGCGAACCGACGAAAACGTCGCGTCCTCCTGCAGGTCCTCGGGGTAGACCATGGACACGGGATAGGTGAAGCGGCGCTCCCGCTTCACCTCGACTAGGCGACGGCGTGCCAGCGGCTGGCGGGCGAGGCGCATCGGCACGTAGCCACGCGCCGGGTTGTTGCAGAGGTAGTCGACGGCGATAGACCCGAGATCGAGATTGAGGCTCGGGCTGCGGTGCTTCGGATAGACGGCCGCATGATCGAGTTCGAATTCCGGCGCCCAGTTGACGAACACGTAGTCCCCGGCCGTGCGCCTCGACGGCGCCCTGGAGTTCGCCACCATGACGAATTCCTCCTCGAACAGCGGCTCGACCAATAGCCCAGGAGACTGAACCGCTCGGTACAACACGGCGAGATCGAGCGTGCCTTCCTGCATGCGCTGGGTGAGTGCCGCAGGCGGTTGCGCCGTGGCGGTGATGGCGATGTCCTTCATCGTGTCGCGCAGGCCGGAGACGCAGGCCAGCAGATACCCGTCCCACAGCATCTGCGGCGCGCCGATGGCGAGATGGTCGCGGTGCGCGTCATAGAGCCCGACATCCTGCTGGGCATGCTGCCACACGCGCACAAGCGTCATCGCATGCCGGCGGAACTGCTCGCCCGCAACCGTCAGGCGGGCGCCCTGCTTGGAGCGCTCGAACATCACGTGGCCGAGCGCCTCCTCAAGGCTCTTCATGCGCGTGCTCACGGTGGACTGCGTGATGTGAAGCCTGCGTGCGGCTTCCACGAAGCTGCCGGCCTCGGCTACTGCGAGAAACGTGCGCGCCAGTATGATGTCCATCGCCTTCGCCTCGTCGTCTTCGACCTTCGCAGGATGAGGGAGCAGACAACGTCGCACATCATCCATCGGGAATGTCGATGGATCATAATCGAAAAATGCGTTTGCCCAAGCGCAGGAAAATATTCAGAGTGCCCGGCGGTCTCTGCTCTGCAGCCTTGCGGCTCAGCGACGGTGGAGATGGAAAGCCCTCGAAGGTTATCCCGGGCGGATCGGTCTGTCGACCTCGGTCGAGCGACCAAGAGAGAGAAGAGGATCATACGATGAAGGCACCTGCCAAGAAGGCGCCGGCCAAGAAGGCGGCGAAGAAGGTGGCGAAGAAGGCCGCCAAGAAGGCGCCAGCCAAGAAGTCCGCCGCCAAGAAGGCGCCGGCCAAGAAGGCGGCGAAGAAGGTCGCGAAGAAGGCGACGAAGAAGACCGCGAAGAAGTAAGGGCGCCGACGGGCGTCACGAGGAGAGGCTCCGAGGATGGCGATGTCGCGAACGATGTTGCGACTGGCCGGTGTGAGCCTCGCCGGCTTGCTTACGACGGGGTTGGCGCCATATGCGGTGGCGCTGACCCTGTTCAATCGGGAAGCCGAGGCGGTCCGTGTCACGGTGATCAAGGGCGCGGATCGGACGATACATACTGTCGCGGCGGGTGCCACGCTCGGCGATGTCTGCGCACGAGGCTGCATCCTGAAGCTCGACGATGGCAGTGAATGGGTGCTCGACGGCAGCGAGCGCGTGTCGATCGAAGGTAATCTCGTCTACTACGACGGACCCGAGCGGCCGGAGGCGCCTGCCCCGTCGGTCGCCCCGCCCGCTGATGGGCGCGCGCCGCGTGCGCCGATCCGGCGCTGAACGCGCATCCCACGATCCCGTTCGGGTATTCTGCCGATCTATAGCGGTGCGACCGCATTCCGCGTGACGCCGAACCGTTCCTCGAACGCGGCCCGGAGTGCGTCGTCGAGTGCGAGAGCGAGCTGGGCCTCGTCGCCACCCAGAAGCCGGGCGAGGCTGGTCACGCCATGCTCTCGAATGCCGCAAGGCACGATGCCGTCGAAGTGCGCGAGGTCGGGCGAGACGTTGATCGCAAGTCCGTGGAAACTGACCCAGCGTCTCAGCCGGATGCCGATCGCGGCAATCTTGTCCTCGCGGCCGTCCGTCGCGCCCGGCCTTCCGACCCAGACGCCGACCCGCCCGCACCGGGTCTCGCCGACGATGCCCAGCCGGGCGAGGGAGGTCACGGTCCAGGCTTCGAGGGCCGCGACGAAGGCCTTCACGTCTCCGGCCCTGCGGCGTACGTCGAGCATCACGTAGACAACCCGCTGGCCGGGACCGTGGTATGTGTACTGGCCGCCGCGGCCGGTGCGATAGACCGGGAACCGATCCGGATGGATGAGATCCTCGGATCGGGCGCTGGTGCCCGCCGTATAGAGAGAAGGATGCGAGGTGAGCCAGATCAACTCGCTGGCGCTCCCCTCAGCCATTGCCGCGACCCGAGCCTCCATGGCCGCGACCGCCTCGGGATAATCTACAGGTCCAGAGCTCACGGCCCAGCCGACCGCATCGGCAGGCCTGATCCGGCTCGCCGGCGGTGTCGTCGAAGGGCTTGCAACGTCTGTCATGACCGTTCGATCTGTGACTGGCCCGGGCAGCTCGGCGACGGGCATCGGACCGTACGAGCAGCAGGCTTCGCCCTGCTTGCAATTCACATCGGAGCTTGTTAATGACGCGGCCTCGGGCGGGCAAGCCTGCCCAGTCGCCCCGGCACTCATTATATATAAGCGCTGCGCGCGAGCGCGGAGCAGGGGTGGGGCGACATCGTTCTGGTTCGCGGTCGTGGCGGAATTGGTAGACGCACTACCTTGAGGTGGTAGCGGGGCAACCCGTGGAAGTTCGAGTCTTCTCGACCGCACCAGAAGCTCAGTTCTTGTCGAAGCCTCTGTCGTTTGGTGACGGACGGCCGCGACGGTATTGAGCGTGATCACCATCGAGCTTCTTCGTCGAGTGATCTCGCAGCACCCCTCACGCCAGCCGCTCAGGCGACTGACACATATCAGGCACATTCGATCTTGAACCGACGCTGCCGGTTGGGCCGGGTCTTGGCGCGTGTCTTGCACAACAGTATCTCTGAGCGCGTACCGACTCGCCAGAGCCGCGACTTCGGCATGGCAGTCGACGCGTCCGTACGACGCTGTTCAACAGAAGCAGCACGCGTAGCCCGTCATCTTGGCACGTCAGGACGCCGTCCTCGTCGATGTTTGAAGTGTGGCCATGGTCGCAGCGTATCAGGATAAATGCCTGAAATTCGTAAGGAATTCGCCGCGGGAGTTAGTTGCAAATCCGACGACAGTGCTATACTATAAACGGATAGATTCCCGACACGTCACAACACTAGCTCATTGGGCGGCGATCGATGCGTGTGCTGTTCATCTATACGGACATCGGAATATCCGTAGGTTATTCTTGCGGCATCGGCGCATTGTCGGCTCACCTGAAGCGACATGGTCACGACACCAAGCTGCTGCACGTCAGTGACGAGCTTGGCTACGCGCTCAATCCGACGCGCATTGTGCAGGATGTCCTGGACTATGATCCGGGCCTGATCTGCTTCTCTTCCGTCACCAACCAATGGTTCTATTGCAAGACGCTGGCACGCTTCATCCGGCGGTCCTGCGATATCCCGATCTGTGTCGGCGGACATCACGCCAACTCGGCTGCGCGCGACATCATCGCGGAGCCTTCGGTCGACTACGTGTGCAAGGGCGAGGGCGAGGTGCCGCTGCTCGAGTTGGTCAACCGGCTCGAGCGCGGCGAGAGCACGCTGGACGTGCCGAACATGCTCGTGAAGGTCGAGCGCAGCATCATAGAGGAAGGCTACCTCAGCACCGGCACCGGTGACGTCGTGGCGAAGCCGGGGGCGATTGTCGCTTCGTTCGATCTCGACGATCGCCACTCGGTGATCGAGAACAAGGTCGGTCGCTGGATCGACGATCTCGACCAGCTCGAGTTCGAGGACCGCGATGTCTTCAACTTCGCTCAGATCGTCGATACGCGCACCGGCTGGGCCGAGGTGATCGCGTCGCGCGGTTGCCCCTACGCCTGCACGTATTGCTTCAACGTGCCCTTCTTCGACATGTACAAGGGCGACCTCAAGGACACCAAAGATCGCGTCACGATGAAGGATTTCGTGCGCCGCCGCAGCGTCGACTCGACGATCGCGATGCTGAAGGGCGTGCTCGAGAAGTACCCGAACGTGAAGTACTTCACGTTCGTAGACGACGTGTTCGCCATCTATTCGCGATGGCTGGCCGATCTGGCGCCGGTCTACAAGCGTGAGATCGGGTTGCCGTTCGCAGCGACGTCGCAACCTCTCGCGTTCAACGAGAAGATCGCCTCGCTGCTCGCCGAGATGGGCTGCAAGGTGGTCAAGATGGGAGTCGAGGCCGGCAATCCGCAGATCCGCAAGCAGGTGCTCAACCGCAACATCCCCGATCAGGTGCTGATCGACGATTTCGCGCTCGCCCGCAAATACAAGCTGAAGCCGCAGGCCTTCAATATGATCGGGCTGCCGACCGAGACCAAGGACGACATGATCCAGACGGCGCGTCTCAATGCGCAGCTCAGGGCCTACATCGTCTGGTATTCGACCTTCATGCCTTACCCTGGCACCGGCCTATGGGACTTCTGCAAGAGTAACGACCTGATGGATGAGGCCAAGTGGGACGAGGTGCGCAGCTATCGTGGCGGCACGGTGCTGAAGGAGAAAACCTTCACGCACGTCGAACTCGAGAAGATGCGTGTCATGTTCCGCTGGTACCTCAACGAGGCGCTCGCCAACGAGTGCTCGGACGACTACGGACGTCAGATCAGGGAATTCTCGGCGCTACCCGATGACGTGTGGCTGTCGGGCGAGGTCGAGACCATGTGGCGCGATCGCGAAAACGAACTCGACGCGAAATACCGTCGACTGCAGGTCGATCACTACGTCGGTAAGAAATATGTGAACATCTTCTGGGCCAGGGAATACGGCTACGATATGTCTTGACGCTGATATTCCATCGGGCCGGGAGGAGCGTTCCATGGTCAAGTGCGCGAGGGGACACGAAGCGCGGGTCGTTTCCACGCGACGTGATCGTGAGACGATCGAGGATATCGGCTATGCCAAGGAGCGGATCAAGCATTTCGACCGCGAGGGTTCGGAATTCTGGGCCGAGATCGATGTACCTGTCATTGTCGAGCGTACACACGACATCGAGGTAATCGAGTACGTCTGCGATCACTGCGGTGATCGCAGGGAGTTGCGTCGCACGATCGAGGATGCCGGCGCGCCGCGCGCGCCGGATCAGACCTGAACGATACAATCGGCGATGAAGCGGTTCGGAGCGGGTGAATGACGGGAGACTGCGGTTGGGTCCGGGTGGCCGAGGTGGGCGACCTTTCGGACGGCACCGGCTATGAAAGCGACGTCGAAATTGAGGGTGAGACGGTGGGCCTGTTCGAACTCGACGGCAGTTATTTCGCGCTCGGTAACTGTACGCACGAGCAGGGTCCGCTGTCGCAAGGTGTCGTCGAGAACGGCTCAGTCGTCTGTCCGTGGCATCACGCTGTATTCGACATCCGCACCGGCCGCTGCATCGCCGCGCCGTCCGCCTGCCGGGTCGACGGCAGCGTGCTCGGCCGCGAAGCGGAGGTCGAGGAGGATGTCATACCGTCGTGCAGGACCTTCGAGACCAAGGTGGTCGACGGCGTGATTTTCGCTCGCCCGCGGCGCACGCCCTGACGAGCACCAGAGAGACTGTTCAACGGAGGTCAAGGCGCGGTGGCGACGGCTGTGGCAGAGCACGAGGTGATGATACTCGGCGGCGGCGTCGCCGGGCTCTCCGCGTCCCTCGTTTCGCGCGCGCCCGTCTACGAGGCGGCCGATCGGTCTGGCGGTGTCGCTTCCTCGGACAGTGTCGGCGGCTTCACCTTCGACCGCGGCATCCATGTCCTGCAGACACGCAACGAGCGGGTGCTGAAGCTGTTCGATGATCTAGGCATCCGCTTCCGTACCAATGTCCGCAACGCCTTCATCTACGCTCACGGTCAGTATTCGGAGTATCCGTTCCAGGTCAACACGGCGAACCTGCCGCTCGCGCTCAGGGCCAAGTGCGTCTGGGGTTTCATCCGGCGCGAGGCCAATCCCGAGCCGACAAACTACGAGGAATGGATCTATCGCAGCGTTGGAAAAGGCTTCGCTGACACGTTCTTGATCCCCTACAGCGAAAAGTTCTGGGGGATCAGCATGCGCGATATGACGTTCGAATGGACCGGCTCTCGTGTGCCGTCCGTCAAGCTCAGCCAGGTTCTCAGGGGAGCTGTGATCAACCGGATAACGGCGGTGGGCACGAATGCCACTTTCAAATATCCGGCATCCGGACCCGGCTACGACGCGATTGCTTCAGCGATCGCCCGGTCAGCGGGTCCCATCCACACCGGCTGGCGCGCCACGCACATCGATCCCGCGAGACGCGAGATCGAGTTCGCCGGCCGCGGCACGGTGCGCTACGGCTCGCTGGTCAACACCATTCCGATTCCTGAGTTGATCGCCATCTGCCCTTCGGCGCCCGACGAGATTCGCACCGCGGCGCGTCAATTGCGCACGAACAGTATCTACGTGGTCAACCTCGGCATTCGACGCGCCGCGAATCCGGACAAGCATTGGGTGCACTTTCCAGAGAAGGACATCAGCTTCTTCCGGTTGAGCTTTCCTCATAATTTCGCTGATGATCTGGCCCCGCCCGGCATGTCGTCGGTGTCTTGCGAGGTATCGTACCCGTCCGGTCGCCCGCCCGATCGAAAGACGATCATCGGACGCGTGACCGCCGATCTCATACGGGTTGGCGTCCTCCGGCAAGACGACGAGATCGTCGCCACCTCCACGCACGACATATCCTATGCGTATTGTCTCTATACCAAGGAGCGGGCGAGGGCACTCGCAACTGTCAACGGCTGGCTAGAGCAGGCCGGCATCATACCTTGTGGCCGATACGGCCTCTGGACATATTTCTGGTCGGACGAGGCGATCGCCAGCGGCCTTGAGGTCGGAGAGAAGCTGGTGGGTAAACCACAGAGCGCCGTGAGCGCGTGATTCCGGGCCTGTTGGCATTCCAGTTGCTCGGGAAATCGTTCGGACGAACCTCTGCCGGCTTCTTCGATGCCGGCCGACGGCGAGAGGCATGACATGCAGAAGCAGAGCGTACCGATCGGTGAGGAGCCGTACGGCGTGGCCGGAGGTCTGGTATCCGTCGTCATCACGAGCTGGAACTCGCTTGCGCCGCTCGAGGTCTGCCTGGAAAGCATCGGACACTCCGAGGCGCCGCCATATGAGGTCATCGTCGTCGATAATTGTTCGACTGACGCGACGGTCGAAACACTGCGAGCGCGCCATCCCGACGTCCGTCTGAAGGCGAATGACGTCAACGTCGGTCACACCAAGGCCGTCAACCAGGGGCTCGCGATGGCGCGGGGCCGATACATTCTCGTGCTGGACGCCGATACAGAACTCGACCCGCGCTGCATCGCGACGCTCAAGACCTATATGGACGCGCATCCCGATGTCGCGATGGTGGCGCCGCGCACTTTCAACACCGATGGTTCGGTGCAGGAGACAGCGCGCAACTTCCCCGCCGCGCTGACCGGCCTCTTCGGCCGGCAGGGAACTCTCACCCGCCTGTTTCCCAGCAACCCGATTTCGTCCCGCTACCTCGCGCGCGAGTTTCTGGATGCCACGGAGCCGTTCAAGGTCGAGCAGATCGGCGGAGCCTGCATGTTCTTCCGACGAACCGCACTCGAACGCGTCGGTCCATGGGACGAGCGATACTTCGGCTATTGGGTCGACACCGATTGGTGCCGCCAGTTCCACCAGCTTGGCCTCGAGATACGCTGCGTTCCCGAAGCCCGCATCATGCACCATGAGAGCAATGCGCGCGGCAAGGCGGTAAGTCCCCGTCGCACGCGCATGTTCCATAACGGCGCGTACATCTACTATACCAAGTGGCACACGCTCGGCACTTGGGACCCGCGCTCGGTCGCTGCCGGGCTGGCTCTATCTGCTCGCGCAGAAGCCAAGATCGCACTATCCGCGTTCAGGCAGTTTCTCGCACCCGCTGCGAACAAGGGCGATGTCGATAACGCCGCTTCGCGTCGCGCGGCATCTCCGGCAGAGAGCAGGCGGGCATGACCACGTCGCCGCAATCCCGTTCGGTGATTGGCCCCGCCTGCAGGGTGGAGCCGACGGGCAAGGAGCCTCGGCAGGTGTTCGCCGTGCCTGTTGCGCCGAGCGAAAATCTGGCTCAGCGCTTTGCCGAGACCGCCTATCGCGCATTCGAGATCGTGGTCGCGGCACTTGGCCTCATCGTTCTGACGCCGGTCATGATCATCGAAGCGATCGCGATCCGTATCGATTCGCCCGGGCCCGCACTGTTTCGCCAGACACGCGTGGCGCGCTCGAAGGCCATGGCGGGGCGCGAGCTTGTCGGTCGCACTGATCTGGCGCCGGGGGATGGCTCGACGTTCGACCCGGATCGCCTCTATCTCGTGCCCGATACCTTCGCCTTCCTGAAGTTCCGCACGATGTACCAGGATGCACGTCAAAGGTTTCCGGAGCTCTACGCCTACAGCTTCGATCACACGGAATTCCACGCCAGAAAGTTCAAGCGGGAGGACGATCCCCGCGTGACGCGGCTCGGGCGGATACTGCGGAAGTCGACGCTGGACGAACTGCCGAATCTCTGGTGCGTGCTCAAGGGGGAAATGAGGCTCGTCGGTCCACGCCCGGAGCTGCCCGATTTCCTGAAGTATTACTCGCCGGAGGAGATGTACAAGTTCTCGGTGAAGCCGGGCATCACTGGTCTCGCGCAAATCCGCGGACGCGGACTGCTCACCTGGGGCGATACACTCGCCTGCGACCTCGAGTATGTTCGCACGCGTACGATATGGCTCGATCTCAAGATCCTATTCGCGACGGGCTGGCTCGTCCTCACGCGCCGGGGGGCATTCTAGATAGAAAGCGGTCCGGAGATGGCACCGACGTCAGGGAATTACGGTGAACAGGGCTTCGTGTCGGGTCGCGAGCTGTTCCGTCCGCTGTGGACGTATCGCGGCTACATCCTGCTCTTCTCGACTACGGCTACTCTTTGCGCGCTGATCTTGACGTTCATCTATTCGGAAAAGTTCGAGATCAGAAAGACGCTCGTCTTCAAACCGGACGAAGTGACCCGCCTGCAAGGCACGGTCACGCAGGCATTCGGTGCGCCGGTCCCTGTCGCGCCCTACAAGATCGTCGGCACGACGCTGGAGCAACTCGCTCAGAGCGAGATCGTGCTGCGCACGGTGGTCAGACGCCTGAACCTGGATGCAGAGGAACCGCGCAACTATACGGGACCGGTGCTCGTGCGGACCTACAGGCAGGTCAAGGACTGGCTGATGGACGTCGCCGGTGATGCGTGGAGCATCGCCAAACATGGCCGGGTCATCAGAGACGCGACCGCGTCCGCGATCGCTGGCCTCAGACGCGATGTACGCATCAGGAGCGACGACTCGCAGGTGTTTACGCTGCGTGTCAGGGATCGTCATCCACAGCGAGCAGCGGCCATAGCGAGCGAGATCACGCGCGAGCTGACCAGGTTACTCAAAGAGCTCAAGCAGAAGCCGGCACGCACCCGGCTCGACGAACTAGAGGGCCTGATCGCCACACGTCGTCAGGAGCTCGAGGAGCTTCGCCGGCGCCAGACCGCGCTGCTCGACACCCACAACGTCGTCGCCATTTCAGAGAACATCAGCGCCGGTGTCACGCGCCTCTCCCAGCTTGCACTCGCCGAAGCGCAGGTGGCTGCCGACATCCGCAAGTTCCAGGCAACGATCGCCGCCAACGAAGGCGCGCTTGGACCGCGCTATTACGCGATGGCAGCACCCGCCGGGGCCGGACCTGCAGCGGCGCCGCGGCCCGAAGGCGGTCGCGGTGTCGATACGGCGGCCGAAGACACGTGCGTGCGGCTGTCGCAGAACCGCACGCAGCGAAGCGATTGCACGATCCTCAGCGGCCTCATCGCCAAGCAGGCCGCCTTGAGGGCCACCGTGATCGAACTCGAGGCACGTCTCGCGGCACTGCCGAAGGTGCGTGAGGAGTATCAGCGCCTCGATCATGAAATCCGTCGTATCGAGCGCGCCCTCGACGTGCTCAACGACAGCCGCCAGGAGGCCAGCCTGCTCGAGACCAAGGGGCTCAGCGAACTGGTGATCCAAGACGATCCACAACCGCCGAGCGCGCCGGTTACTCCGATCAAGATCTATCATGTCGCCGTGGCGCTGGTGCTCTCGCTGTTGCTCGCATCCGGCCTTGCGTTCGTGGCCGATTTCTTCGCAGGCGCCGTTCCGATCGGCGGGGCCGCTGGCGCGACGCGGCCGCTGAAAGAGGTCGCGGCTGAACCCGAGCGAACGGGAGGGAGCCCGGCATGACGCCTGAACCTGCCGATGGCGCACTGTCGACAAGACGTCGACGTGGTTTCTGGTCCAACTTGGCAATCGGCCTGATAGTCGCCGTCGCGGGAGCGGTTGTCGGAGCCGTGGCGTCCTACGGCCTCCGATTTCTGGGGATGTGACATGGCGGAGGGCGTGCGGCCGGAGACTGGCGAGCGGTTGACCCGGGCGTGGTGGGCGTCGTGATAGCGGACACGCCATTCAGGCTGCATCCGGTGATCGTCGTGGCACTGGCCGCGGGCTTCGCTCTCGCTTTGCACGAGGCCTCGCATCTCGAATTCCGCTGGTTCGCCGTCATTGTCATCGCGGTTGCACTGGTGTCGACGGCGATGGTATTCGCCGCAGTCTTCTCGCAGTTCCTGCTCATCGCGCTCATCTTCGCGCTGCCCTTCGCATCGCTCGTCAAGTGGATCTGGACCGGCAAATATTCCGGCGAGGACCTCGGCGGGATCGTTTACGGCGGCACATTGGGCATCGGTATCATCGATCTGCTCCTTGCGGGGCTCTACACGACGTGGCTGTGGCGGCTGCTCGTCACGCGCAATGGCGTCGTACCGCGCGTGGAGCCGCTCGACGTGTGGATCGTCCTGTTCTTCCTGGCGCACGTGATTTCGGCATTTGCCGCCTACGATCCGGTGTTGTCGCTGTTCTCGGCCCAGTATTTCGGCAAGTACGCGCTGTTCTACCTCTACGTTTCGCGTCACCTCGAGCGGCGTTACCTCGGCTGGCTGGTGGCTGCCTTCTGCCTGACCGTCCTGTTGCAGGGTGCGCTCGGTGTGTTCCAGTTCACCACCGGCCAGCTCGTCGGCGTGGCGCTCGACAAGGGCGCAGGCGGTGATCAGATCAATTCGCAGTACGTCGTGCCAGGCATCGAGCAGAGCTCGCGCGCTACCGGTACCACCTACGATTCGCATGCGTTCGGCGACCTGATGGGCATGCTGCTGCCGTTCGCGCTGGTGTTTCTGCTCAAGCCTGGGCGCTATCGCGCGTTCTGGATCGTGTTCGTCCTGGCAACCATGATCGCGCTGATTGGGGTATTCATCAGCTTGTCGCGGGCAGCCTGGCTTGCAACGCTGATCGCGCTCGCGTTCGGAGCGCTGATCATGATCGTGCGCTGGCGTGAAGCCGACGTGGTGCAGCGCCTGGTGTTCTGCGCGCTGGCTGCACTGCCCGCCGTCGTCGTCGTCGCGGGTTTCATCTACGCGCGCTTCGAGAACTCGCCGGTCGAGACGGTGACGGTACGGTTCGATTCCTACATGATCGCGCTCGAGATATTCGGCGCCAACCCGTTCATCGGCATCGGCGCGGCGAACTACATGCTGGCGCTCGACCGCTACAGCCACAACTGGTCCGAGCAGATCATCGTTCACAACCAGCCTCTGCTGTTCGCGGTCGAAATGGGCATAGTAGGACTCGTCTGCTACATCGGCCTCGTCTGGTGCACCTTCAGCCGGTTCCATCGACTGTCGGCAAGCCCCATCGAGATCGTCCGGCGGCTCGCCGTCGCCGGCCAGATGGCGCTGGTGCTCAACACGATAGACTGGATGATCTCGCCGCTGATGCGGGAGCCCACCTGCTGGACGATGCTCTGGCTGCTCATCTCGCTCGCCTTTGCTTTGACGGTCATCGCGCGCGAGGGCGAGCCGGCGCCGTACGGCGCACAACGCGCCGGCGACGTCCCGTCGCGGATCGATTCAGCTGCATTGCAAGGACATACTGCATGAAAGGCATCATCCTCGCCGGCGGGGCGGGCACGCGACTTCACCCGATGACGCTTGTCACGTCGAAGCAACTGCTTCCTGTCTACGACAAGCCGATGATCTATTATCCGCTGACGACACTGATGCTCGCCGGCATTCGAGAGATACTGATCATCTCGACGCCGTATGATCTGCCGAATTTCAAGAGCCTGCTCGGGGACGGCCAGCGGTGGGGCCTGTCGCTCTCCTATAGAGAGCAACCGCGTCCCGAGGGGCTCGCACAGGCCTATATCATCGGCGCCGATTTCGTGGCCGGCGGCCGGTCGGCGCTGATTCTCGGGGACAACATCTTCTATGGCCATGGCCTGCAGCAGACGCTGGAAACGGCGGCGGCGCGCATGTCGGGTGCCACAGTGTTCGGCTACGCGGTTGTCGATCCCGAGCGATACGGCGTCGTCGAGTTCGCCTCCGACCGTCGTGTGCTCTCGATCGAGGAGAAGCCGGCGCGGCCACGCTCGAAATGGGCCGTGACGGGCCTCTATTTCTACGACAGCGACGTCGTCGATATTGCCACGCGGCTCGAGCCGTCACCGCGCGGCGAGCTCGAGATCACCGACGTCAACAAGGTGTACCTGGAGCGCGAGAAGCTGCACGTGGAGCGACTCGGTCGCGGCTATGCCTGGCTCGATACGGGAACACCGGAATCATTGATAGAGGCAGGCGACTTCGTGCGCGCGCTGTCGAAGCGACAAGGTCATCGTATCGCCTGTCCGGAGGAAGTCGCCTATCGCATGCGGTTCATCGATCGAGCACGGCTCGAGCAACTCGGGCGCGAGCTGGAGAAGTCGGACTACGGCCGCTACCTGCTGTCGCTCGACGACGATGCGTGAAGGAGTGTCCCCGTCGATCGGCGTAAGGGCCGGGCGTGTCGATGTCTCGCTGGCATGGATCATGCTCGCGTAGCCCTGTTCGCGTGTGTCGTGAGGGTCCGCGTTCACAGGTTATCAGGAGGCTCAACAGTGACGCACAGGCGTGTCCTCATCACCGGCGGCGGCGGCATGCTCGGCAACGCCATCTATCCTTACTTCAAGGCCCGCTGCGAGGCCGTTCTCGCCACCGATATCAAAGTCGCCGACGACCAGCGGGAATGGCTCGGCGTGCTCGATGCCCGCGACGAAGCCGAGATGCGCCGCATCAGCAGCGACTTCAGACCGGACCTCATCCTGCATCTCGCTGCCTGGACTGATCTCGAGCACTGCGAACGCTTCCCGAAGGAAGCGGAGGAGCACTGCGCGCTGACGGCCCTCAATGCGGCCGAATGCGCCCGCGAGAACGACGCGACGGTTGTTTACATCAGCACCGCCGGAGTATTCGACGGCACGAAGGCCGACGGCCTCTACAGCGAGGATGTGTCACCGAACCCGATCATGGTCTACGGCGCGGTCAAGCTGAAGGGCGAGGATCACGTTCGCGCAGTCGGTGGCCGTCACTACGTGGTCAGGGCCGGCTGGATGATCGGCGGCGGGCAGCGCAACGACCACAAGTTCGTCAGCCTCATCATCGACCAGCTACGTGCGGGCGCGAAGGTCATCCGCGCGGTCGACGACAAATTCGGCACGCCGACCTATACGCACGATTTCGCCATGAACCTGTTCGCGCTCCTGGAGCTTGACGCCTTCGGCACCTATCACATGGCCTGCCAGGGGAACGGTACGCGCTACGACGTCGCGCGCGAACTCGTGCGCCTCAGCCGGTTCTCGGATGTGGAGGTGGTGCCGGTCTCGTCCGATTTCTTCAAGGAGCGCTACTTTGCACCGCGACCGCGCTCGGAGATGCTCGTCAACCAGCGATTGAGCGAATTGGGCATCAACCACATGCGCCGCTGGGATGTGGCGCTGAAGGAGTACCTGGAGGCCGAATACAGGGATCTCGTGTCGCCATGAGCGAGCGCATGGTGGACGACGCTGCCGATCCCGGCGCGCGGTTCATGAAGGTTTCCTCGTTCGGCCCCCTCGAGGAGGTCGACTGCGAACTCTGTGGAGAATCCGAGTTCGACGTCATCGCCCGCGAGCGGATTTTCCGCGCAGATTTCAGCGTCGTGCGATGCCGCTGCTGCGGCCTGATGCGGGCAAGGCCGCGTCCTACCGCGGCGTGGAAGGCGGCATTCTACGACCCGAACCGCAACGGCTATGCCGAAGCCCACGGACGCGACTTCATCTACGCGCCGGACACCTCGCGTCTCGTCGGGTACCGGCGGCTGCTCGCTCTCCTCAAGGAGCGTCGTCCGAGCGGCGGCCGCCTCCTCGACGTCGGCTGCGCCGCCGGACTGTTCGTCGACGAGGCGCGCCGCCACGGGTTCGATGCGATGGGCTGCGACTACTCGGAAGAGGCCGTACGTGCAGGCGCGGCGCGGTTCGGAGTAGACATCATCCGATCGCCCGCCGAGCACATCGAGGTCGCCGATGAGAGCTTCGACATCGTGACCATCCTGCACGTCATCGAGCATCTGCCGAAGCCGATCCCGGTGCTTCGCGAACTGCGCCGCATTCTGAAGCCTGGCGGGCTGCTACTGGTGGAGACGGTGAATTATCGATTGCACGCGGATCTCCAGCGTTTCCCCCCGGCGATCGCGCTCTACGGCTGGCTGACGGGGCGCGACCGGCTGCCGTGGGTGCCATTCGACCATCTCTACCATTGGACCGACGACGCCATGCGCCGGGCCATGCTGCAGGCCGAACTCGCCGATGTCGAGTTGGCCCACCTCAACGGCTACCGCTCCGAGATGAAGCCGAGTACGCTGTTCGGCCTCGTCTATGCCGGCTGTGACCTCGCGGCCGGCATCGTGCGCAGAGCGAGTGGCAATCGTCTCGACTACTGGCCGGTGCTGCTCGCCCTCGCGACAAGACGCTGATTGCGTTGCAATCCCGGCCCCGCAGCGGGCCTTTTTCCCCAATGCAGGCGCTCCCACTGTTGCTTCGGCAGCACCAGAACTGCAAAATTCATCGGATGGCGCAGACAACCGAATCGCGAATCCGATAGAGGATTTCTGAGTGGGATCCCTGTGCATGTGAGGACGGGGAGTTCCCTGCAACGCAAGGTCGCGTCGCACGCTGGAGCAAAACGTCCGGTAATTCCGGCTTCAGCATTCACGCCGACGACCAAGACGTGTCGATGCCGTAGCGTTGGTCTGCGGAGCCCAGTTGGCCTCCGCAACGCTCGCCTGCCGATGCAAGCCCGCAATTCCAGTTCGTGCAGCGTTCATGCACTCCACTCTTTATGGAGCATTGCAATGTCGCTGCCGCTTGCCGTGCGCAGAGCCCCAGCTGCGAGCTTCACATCGCCTATAGCCCGGCTGGCTCTCGTGCTTCTGACTGGGGCCAGTCCGCTGGTCCTCTCGGCAACCATCGCGCGTGCGCAGAGCGTGACGTGTTCCGACGAAGGCGGCGGTGGCGCGGTCGGAGCGTCGGCGGGCGGCACTGCGGCGACGGCCTGCGGTCCGGTGGCGAACGCCAGTGGCGACGCTTCGGTCGCGGTCGGCGCCAAGGCGACCGCAGGAGGAGAGACATCGACGGCAGTCGGTGCCGCATCGAACGCGTCGACAAAGCTTTCGACCGCTGTCGGCGGTGCGGCCAACGCAACCGGAACCAACTCGACGGCCCTTGGTGCCGCCGCGCAGGCGACGGCCGCACAGACGACGGCTGTCGGTCTCGGCGCGAAGGCGACCGCCGACAATACGACGGCTGTCGGTACCGCGGCCGAGGCGACGGCTGCGCAGGGCACTGCCGTGGGCGCCACGGCCAAAGCATCGGGTGAGAACTCGACGGCGGTCGGCGTCGGCGCGGCCGCCTCGGGCAAGAGCGCGACGGCGACCGGCGTCAATGCCAAGGCGACTGGCGATCAGTCTGCTGCCTACGGTCTTGGCGCCGAGGCGACCAATTCCAACGCGACGGCGGTCGGCACGGCAGCGAATGCCACCGGTGCGCAGTCTTCCGCATTCGGTACCGCCGCCAAGGCGACCGGCGAGAACTCGACGGCCCTCGGCGTCGGCGCCGCCGCCTCCGGCAAGAGCGCGACGGCTACCGGTGTCAACGCCAAAGCGAGCGCCGATCAGTCCGCTGCTTATGGTCTCGGCGCCGAAGCGTCCGCTGCCAACACGACGGCCGTCGGCACGGCTTCATCGGCCACTGGCGCGCAATCTTCGGCCTTCGGCACGGCCGCCAAGGCGACAGGCGAGAACGCGACCGCCCTCGGCGTCGGTGCCGAGGCCTCCGGCAAGAGTGCCACGGCGACAGGCGTCAATGCGAAGGCCAGCGGTGCGCAATCCTCCGCCTATGGTCTGGGGTCATCCGCTACCGGCGACAACTCGACGGCGAGTGGTGTCGCAGCCGAGGCGACCGGGGCTCAATCGTCGGCGTTCGGCAGCGGTGCGAAGGCGACCGGCGACAACTCGGTGGCCGTCGGCGTCGGCGCGTCTTCGGCGCAGAACTCGACCGCAGCGGGCGTCAACGCGAAAGCGAGCGGGGCGCAATCGTCAGCTTTCGGCCTCGGCTCGCAGGCAACCGGCGCCAATTCGACGGCGACTGGTGCGACGGCAGAGGCGAGCGGCGCGAACTCGACGGCGACCGGCGTTGCGTCCAAAGCTTCCGGGGACAATACGACGGCGACCGGCCTCGGAGCCGAGGCGTCTGGTGCCAATGCGACGGCAACCGGTGTGACGGCCAAGGCATCGGGCACGCAGTCCTCCGCCTACGGCCTCGGTGCGCAGGCCACGGGAGCGGGCTCGACTGCGACCGGCGCTACGGCGGCCGCGACCGCCGACAATACCACGGCGACGGGCGTTGGAGCCAACGCGGCAAAGGCGAACAGCACGGCGACGGGCTTCGGCGCTCAGGCGACAGGCGACAACTCGACGGCAACCGGTACGACGGCGACCGCATCGGGGGCGCAGTCATCGGCCTACGGTCTCGGTGCGCAGGCGACCGGTGTTCTGGCAACTGCGACCGGTGCGACAGCACAGGCCAGCGCCGACAGCACGACAGCGACCGGTGGCGGCGCAACGGCGACCGCCGTCGGAGCCACGGCGTCCGGTGCGCTCGCCAACGCCTCGGCGGCGAATTCGTCCGCCTATGGCCTCGGCTCGCAGGCGACGGGCGACAACGGCACGGCCGTCGGCGCCGCAGCGACGGCCAGCGGCGCGAACTCCACCGCCTCGGGTGTCGGTGCGACGGCATCGGCCGCTCAATCGTCCGCCTATGGTCTGGCGTCGCAGGCAACCGGGCTGAATGCCACCGCTACCGGCGCACTCGCAGTGGCGAGCGGCGAGAATTCCGTGGCCTCCGGTGTCGCCTCCGAGTCGTCCGGCCAGCTTTCGAGCGCGTACGGCGCGGCATCGAAGGCGTCCGGTCAATTGTCGACCGCGGTCGGCGCCGGCGCCCAGGCACTCGGTACGAACTCGGCCGCGTTCGGCAGTGGTGCCGTCGCAAACCTCGACAATCAGCAGGTGTTCGGTACGACGGCGAATACGTACACCATGCCAGGCATCACATCCGGCGACAGTCTCGCCCGTCAGACGGGCCCGCTGCAGCTCACGACCACGGACGCGTTCGGCAACTTGGCTGCGGACGGTGGTGCGGTCTTCAAGGCAATCGCGCGCGCCCAGAGCGGCATCGCCATCTCCTTGGCCATCGAGGCGCCGACGCTCGCGAACGGCGAGAACTTCGGCATGCGGATCGGCTACGGCACATTCGATGGCCGCGCGCATGCCATCGGCTTCAGTGCCGTCGGCGTACTATGCCGTGATTGCTTCGCTCCGGGTGACCGCGTTGCCATCGATGGCGGCGTCGGTATCGGTGGCTCGACGTTCTTCGGCTACGACGAGAACAACGTCGTTGCAGGCCGGGTGGGCCTGCAGTGGACCTGGCGGTAGGACGCAAGCGGTTGGTCCGCTCGTGGTGACTTTTCGTCCGGCCGGGTGGCGGCTGATTCTGGTGCATGTGGCGCGATTGCTCCATCGGCGGAGCACCCGTGCGATGAGTGGAGGTTGCTTATGCGGAACCATTGTAGCCGTATCGTCCTCGTGGTCGGTGCCTGCCTGATCGGTCTGGCGATGACGCCGGCGCATGCGGAAGGTGAGCGGAAGGCGCCAGCCTCCGCTTCCACGAGTTCCAAGAAGAAGCCGACCTCGAAGCAGGAAAAGAAGGCCCGCCCTCAGCCACAAGCGTCGACGGCTCCACGGATCGCGCAGGCGCCCTCAGTGGCAGCGCAGCGTCAGGCCCCGCCGCAGATTCCGAGCCCGACGCAGTTGACCCTGCTGCTACAGCAGACTATGGCGGCACTCGGCCAGGCAAATATCACGGGCAACTATACGGTGCTGCACGCGCTGTCGGCACCCACGTTCCAGAAGTTGAACTCGCCCGACCGGCTTGCTCAGATCTTCTCGGTCGTGCGAGCGAAGATCGATATCACGCCGGTCATCCTGTACCAGCCGGTTCTCACGAACGCGCCACAGCTGAACGACAAGGGGCTACTGCGCCTCGTCGGCTACTACGCGACGAGCCCGTCCAACATCACGTTCGACGTCAGCTTTGTCGTGCATGCCGGAATGTGGCGGCTCGAGGCGATTTCGATCGGCACGCGGCCGGTGCAATCCGTCGGGCTCAGTTCCTTGGGCGCTCAGTAGGTCGCCGCCATGCAACCCCCTACTGCGGGGGGCGCGCGCCGCTTTGCGGAGGCACGGTGCGGAGTGACATCTCGAGGATGCCGGCAATGCGCTGGCGATCCGCCGGTGCAATGCCGACGCACCACAACGCGGCGATCTGGAGGAGACCTGTGGCCAGCACGAGACCGACGAGCATGAGAGGCGGCAAAGGCTTGGCATAGAGGTCAGTGAGTACGAGCACCGCCACGAGCCCCAGCGCCACAGCGCCAACCGCAGCGATCATGCGCGCGAGCAGCGTGATCGGCACCGAAACCTGCATCAACCGACGCACCTGGTAGGCACGCAAGAGGTTCAGGACAGTATCGCAGGCGATGCTCGCGAGAGCAGCGCCGTAAAGCCCGAGCCATGGGATGAGCGTGGCTCCAAGCGCGACGATGGCAAACGCGCCGAGCGCGGCATTGCCGAGCTCGACCCGCTGGCGGCCGGTAAACAGCAGCAGGAACGCCGTGTTGCCCAGACCGGCCCGGATCAGGCGGCCGATGGCCAGACTGACGAGAACGAGTCCGCCCTCCGCGTAGCCGCTTCCGAGCAGTGCCAGGATCGACCGGTGGAAGAGAGCGACGATCGAAAACAGTGGCGCGGAAACGGCGAACACGAGTAGGCACACCAGCCGGAAAGCGTCGTTGCGCTCCCGCGCGTGCTCCGGGCCTTCCAGCACGGGAAAGAGGTGCGCGGCGCCGGCATTGATGGAGTAGACGACGATGTTGAACACGAGCAGGATCTGGGCGCACGCGCGATAGACGCCGACGTCCGCCGCACTGAGAAAGTAACCGACGAGCAGGATGTCCGCCCACTCGACGACGTTGTAGAGCAGCGTCGCAAGGAGGACGGGCCAAGCGTACGCGAGCAAGCGCGCCAACTCCGGCCGTGGCTTCGCGGAGCCGAGGATCGGCCTGACCAGGGTGGCGATACACACGAGGCCGACGATCAGCGCGGAACCGTAAGCGGTGACCACCGCGCCACCGACTGCCGTGGACGGCAGTCCCAGCATCGCAACGAGCCCGATCCCGCCAAGCAGCACCACCGGCGGCCACAGGCTTGCGATCAGCACATGGTAGATCGAGTGTCCGAAGCCACGCGTGGCGAGTGCGACGAGCTCGCCGGTGCTCATCAGCGGGATGACGGCGGCAAGCATCCTGAAGTGCGGCGCGCTCTCCGGCTTGGCGAAGATCCCCTCGGCCAGAAGATCGGAGCAGGCGAACACCAGCAGCGCGGCGAGCGTGCCGATCACGACCGGCACGAGCGGGGCGAAGATCGCCGCGCCGGCAGCCTCAGCCTTCCGGTCCTTGCTGAGGTAGACGGGAATGTGGTGCAGCACCGCCGCGCCAAGGCCCGCAATCGACAGGCTACTTGCGATCCGCACCAGCACGTAAGCCAGCGAAAACAAGCCATAGGCGCTCGGGCCAAGGGTGCGGGCGATCGCGACTTCAGCAACGAACGCCAGCGCGCCTCCGGACAAAGTGCCGAGCATGGTGATGCTGCCGCCACGCAATATTGCGGCGCCGGTTCGGTCACTCCCTTCATCCAGCGCAGCATTCGTGCCCGCCATTGCTACCTCCGCTTGCGATCGGCGCCGACCTGTCATCGGGATCGACCGTGACTTTGTTGCAATACCGTCAGCGCTGGTTCTGCTGCTTCGCCGCCGGCGTCTACGTCTGTCGCTGGTCCACCGCCCGAAGGTGTCCTCGAATCATGCTAGTTGGCCTCATCCTGAGGGCCGCTGACGCTGCCATGGTCGTTGATTCAAGAGCGTCCGTCGACCGCCCGTGCCTCCGCTGATTGCCTGTCGTGTCACTAGCCGTGTCGATTTCCTGCGCGTCCCTCCCCGCATCCGCTGCAGAAGGCTGAGCCGGCCACCCCCGATGGAGAACGATGCTGGCAACATTGCATTCAAGAGCGACGCGCAGCGCGCACCGGAAGCGGCGTTCGAGCGGGTTCTGCCGTTCCTCACCCTTAGCGCCCCACCCTTTCTGAAGCGCCTCGGCGGGCTCTCGATGCTCGCATCATTGGCGACCGGACTTCTCTGCGGTTGCGGATTGCCGACCTCCGGGCCGCGCGGTGAAGCCGTGGAGCGCTTGGCCGCCGAGCATGTGACGGAACGCGATCCGGATCGCCTCCCGTACTGCCTCGTCGATGTCGATCCACGCGTCACCGATGTCGTGAAGCGCGCTCAGTATCGCCTGGCTGGGCGGTTCGCGGACCAGCGGCCTCCTGCACGTGTGGAAATCGGTACCGGCGACGTCATCAGCATCTCGCTCTATGAAGCCGCATCGGGTGGGTTGTTCTTCCCGATCGAAGGCGGGCTGCGCAACGCCAACAATCTCATCCTTCCCAACCAGATCGTCGACGAGTCGGGAAACATCACGGTGCCCTACGCCGGCACCATTCGCGCCCGCGGTCGCACCGTGCGGGGCATCCAAAAGGCGATCGTCGACGGCCTGAAGCGGCGTGCGATCGAGCCGCAAGCTCTCGTGACGGTGGTCGAGCGACGCAATGCCATGATCAGCGTGTTCGGCGAGGTCAACCAGGCCGTGCGCTTTCCAGCGAGCCTCAGCGGCGAGCGGATCCTCGACGCCATCGCCAGGGCCGGCGGATTGAAGAGCCAGGGGCACGAGACCTGGGTGCTGCTGAAGCGCGGTGCCAACATAGCGGTCGCGCCGTTCGAGTCGCTCGTCTACGAGCCTGCCAACAACGTCTATGTGAACCCGCAGGACACCATCTACCTGTTCAAGGAGCCCCAAACCTACCTTGCATTCGGCGCGACCGGGCGCCAGGGTCAGGTGCCCTTCGACAGCTGGCGTCTGAGCATGGCCGAGGGACTCGCCAGGGCAGGTGGCCTCATAGACGAGCGAGCGGAGCCGGGATGGGCGTTCCTGTTCCGCGCCGAGCGCCGCGAAACGGCCACGACGATCGATCGGGCGTGCGATGTCGTGGCTGGCCCGTATATCCCGGTCATCTACAAGTTCAACTTGCGTGACCCTTCGGCAATGTTCCTCGCTACGCGTTTCCCGATGCGCAACAAGGACGTTCTCTACGTGGCCAACGCGCGAACGGTGGAAATGGCAAAGCTGATGAACTACGTGCGTCTGGTCAACGCGACCGTGCATGAGCCAATTCAGACCGCGCTGACGACGGCGACGCTTGTCAACACGATCAAAGGCAATGTGACGGCGCCGATCATTGCGCTGCCCTGAGGTCGCGTGCATATGGCTGCCGCCGTGCAGGCAGGGTGCTGCGCCTGGAAGGCGAAGTCGCAACTTCAGCGCAAGGCACCGACAGGCGAGACGACGGGGGGCTTGTCGAACTTGCTGTCGGCGTCGATACAGCCGCGATAGAAATAGTAGTTGATGGCGCCACGATACATCTGCTTGTGCATCAACCGCGCCAGCCAGGGCGTGGTTTCCGCGCGATCGAACAGCGGCCTCCAGAAATTGGGAACCGTAAGGCGATTGAAGACGATCGCACGGCCCACCTGCCGCGCGATCAGCATGAGCGGGTTGCGATCTTCCGGCTGCAGGTGCTTGCGCCGCTCGCTCGTGAACGTGCGCCAATGTTCCGTGAAATGGCGAATGGGCGAGACGCGGTAGGCAACCGGTATCTCGACTTCGGGTGCACAGGCATAGAACTCGCCGAAGTTGAGGCCGCGCGAATACGCGCGATCACAGGCCTGCTGCAGCGTGACGACATGGTGGTGGAACCCGAGCGCCGCAGGCACGTACAGGATGCGCAACCCGTGCTTGTGCAGTCGGTATCCGACCTCGGAGTCCTCGTGGGCCGCAGCACCGGCGCGGCCCAGCGTCTCGCGGAACCCGCCATGGCGCTTGATGAAGTCACGCTTCACCGAAATGTTGCAGGCCCAGAATCGGTAGTAGGGCACTTCTGGCACACCTGCGAATTGGCTGAAGCGGAACGGATCCCAGGTCTTCAGGAATACGGTCTCGGTGAGATCGGGCGACTGCTCGACCCTGCCGAGCACGGCGACGCTCTCGGACGGGTTAGCCTCGTGCGCTGCAAGATGCGATGAGAGCGCGTCTCTGGTCAGCCAGATGTCGTCGGCGATCAGCAGCACGATCGGGGCCCGGGCGCGTTCGAGGCCACGGTTCTGCGTGTAACCAATGCCGGTGTTGGTGTGCCGGACGTACGTGAGTTGATAGGGAACGGTCTTGGCAGCCTCCGCCATGACCTCGGGCGTGCGGTCGGGCGAGCCGTCGTCGGCGACGACGACCTCGAACTTCGTTGGCGAGAGATCCTGCTCGGCCAGCCGGCGCAACGTCTCGGCAAGCACATCGTCGCGCCCATAAGTCGCGATGACGACAGAGAGCTTCAAAGCATCAGCCATCTCAGGCGAACCTCGTAGGGGACACGGTCTCCCGATCCAGACCAGGGCAGAAGAACCTGGACTACCATCACATCACTGGAGTCGGTTCCTGCCTCGCTCCGCCCATTCCGTGCAAGCGCGATGCCACCATCGGCTCGAAAGCATTAACAATTTACCAGTGTCGTACATTCCGCACAATATCATCAAGACCCGCGCAAAGCCGTGATATTGCCGCCACCGGGGCGCTCGGCGGCCAATATTCGATGCGAAATCCGACTCAAATTCGGACTTGTGTTGGTCGTCTCCGACTTCGAGCCGACTTGGTAACCGGAAGGGAGCTTGCGGTATGACCGCCAGTCGATCGTGCAATCTCGGTCGCCGTGCCACGGGCCAACTATCGATGTTGCTTGCCGCGGGATTGGGCGCCGTCGCCGCAGGCCCGCCGGTGACCGCGTCTGCGGAAACACCTCAAGCCAGCGACGGCCACAGGCGTTTCGTACAGCGTGCCCAAGCCCGGAGCCTCGGCCACGGAACCGCTACGTTTCCTGCGCGACGGGATACGAAGGACCGATACGCGATCTTCTCGAGCACACTCGACGGCCAGCAGCGCAGGCTGCTGTTTTCCGACCCCCGCAGGGAGGTCAACCATGCGCGCGTGTCGCCTGACGGCAGCCAGATGGTTTTCACGCGATACAACACGTACGGCTTTCTGGGGCTCGGCGACGCCACCGAGCTCAATGGATATGCCGCGACCGAGATCATCGTGTGCAGCATGGATGGCGAGGCGTGCGAGGTGCTCGTGCCACCCAGGAACGGCGTGATTGCCGCCAATGCCTACTGGACGCCCGACGGACGCCACCTGCTGTACGTCTCGAGCGACACTCCCAACAAGACGCCGGGTATCCGCATCATGGAGGTGGCGACGCGGCGAAGCACGGTGTTCTTCAATCCGAAGGATCTGATCGTGGCCGACCCACACCAGGTCGGCCAACTTGTCGTACTGCCCGGCCGTTCTTGGGCGAAGGATGCCATCAGCAGTACGTACGTGCTCGACCTGCGCGACGGCAGGCTCCGGCAAGTCACGCACCCGAAATACCGCAGCTTCGTGCAACTGGAGCCGCCGCTCGGCGACTACGATCCCAAACTGTCACCGGACGGGCGGCAGATCGTCGTCATGCGCCGCATGGCCGACAAGGAATGGCACAGCATCGTCGTCGACGTCGCAACCGGGCGCGAACGCGACCTCACTCCGCCGGGCGGGGTGGACGGCGTGCCCGAGTGGTCGAGTGACGGACAGCTGATCATCTTCTGGCACGTCGACCTCGCCAACCTGAAGAAGAGCGGGCTCTACGTGATCCGGCCCGACGGATCTGGACGACAGCGCGTCCCCCTTCCCGGCGGCAATTTCTATACGATGCCGGCCTTCTTCCCCGGAGACGGCTCCGGGCCGACGAGCCGCATCATCTGGTCACGCAAGATCGAGCCGGCGATGTGAAAGCGTAAGGTGATGTCCAGGGCCGCCCACGCCGTGACGCGGCGGCATGCGTCGTCGCCTATTTGGGTGCGCGTTTGGCGAGAATGCGCTGCAGTGTGCGCCGATGCATGTTGAGCCGGCGCGCCGTTTCGGAGACGTTGCGGTTGCAAAGTTCATACACGCGCTGGATATGCTCCCAGCGGACGCGGTCGGCCGACATCGGGTTCTCCGGCGGAGGCGCCTTGGCGTCGGACGGGGCGAGCAGTGCGTCGGTGATCTCGTCGGCGTCGGCGGGCTTGGCAAGGTAGTCGACGGCGCCGAGCTTCACGGCCGATACGGCGGTTGCGATGTTGCCGTAGCCGGTCAGTACGATGGCGCGCGAGTCGGGACGCAGGCGCGCGAGTTCCGCGATGACGTCGAGGCCATTGCCATCCTCGAGGCGCATGTCCACCACGGCAAACGCTGGCGCGCGCTCGCGGATCAGCTGCAGACCCATCGCCACGCTCGACGCGCTGCGCACGTCGAAGCCGCGCGTTTCCATCGCACGCACCAGCCGTTGCAGGAAGGCAGCGTCGTCATCGACGAGTACGAGCGACGCGTCGGCGGGCAGCTCGTCCTTCTTGAAGGAAAGATCCTCGGTGACCATGGTGGACTCCTTTGTCGCACCCTTATATCGCGTCGCAACGGGCTGCCAAACCCTTTGTTCCGCATAGTGGCTCCGTCAGCCGAGCGACGATCGCCGTCAAATCGTGGCTTTCCCACCAGCGCGTGCCCGATCGTCGACCGATCCTCTGCGGACCGGGCTGCTCAGCTGAACAGCGCCATGTCATGCTGGCGCGCCTCGGCGAGACTGACCGTCATGACCAGTGCCGGCCCGCGCCGCGTCTCGACCAGGCGTGCGCCCTGCAGCTCGAGGAGAGCACGGGCGAGGCTCAGCGGGTAGCGTTCGTCTCCGGCCGCGAAGCGGCTGTCGAGGCCGATCTTGTCCTGCGCTCCCGACGCCGCGGAAGGCGATGTTGACGTGATGTCCAAGGCGACGGCGCCGTGGGCCGCGCTGGCGCGAACGGTGATGCGGCCCCCGCCGCCGGCGTGGCGCCGTGCAGCCGTGAGCAGGTTGACGAGGGCTTGGCGGAAGGCGCGCGGGTCGGCTTCGACGGCGATGTCGGCGGCAACCGCGCAGGACCAAGCCGGCGGCCCGGCGGTGCCGATCGCCTCGGCGCGGGCCGAGCGATCGCGCGCCTCGGCGATGGCTTCGGCGAGCGCGACGGGCGCGATGGTGCGAATCGCGGGTTCCGCGAGCATGTGCGTGACGGCCAGCGTATCCTCGGTCGCCTTGAGCAGCGCCTCGCCGGAGGCGCGGATGTGGCCGAGGTACTCGCGGTAGCGGTCATGGCCGACAGGACCGTGCAACTCGCTGTGCATCACGTCGGTGAAACCGATTACCGCGTTGAGCGGGGTCCTGAGCTCGTGGCTGACATGGGCGGAGAGTTCACTCCAGGCATGCAGCCGGTCGCCGCCGGTGCGCGCGGCGCCAGTGCTCGGAACTCCGGTCGTCGCCGCGGGCGTCACACCCGCTTCGGCGTCGGGTTGCGATGTGCCGAAGGCGGCGAGCGCGGAGCGCCGCATCAGCAGTGCGGCGACCATGGCTCCGGTCAGCACCGCCGCAAGGGCGAGCAGGTCCGGGCCTGCGGCAGGCTGCGACCGGCCGGCGCCAGCGAGCGCCATCGGCACCGCATGCTCGGCGAGCAGCATCACGTGGAAGGCCGCGGAGAGCCACACGAGTGGGGTCAGAGGATCGCGGCGGAACAACCGGCGGTCCCGGTCGGAGTGCACCGAAGGCATCGTGGCCAGATCGCCCGCTTCGACAAAGCTCCCCCGTGGGGTGGCGGACGTGGTCCACGCCATCCCGGCCTCCTCGATGTTGTCAGTGTCTGCCCCGACGCCCGAGCGCTGCCCCACGCTCGAATCGACGCCATTAGCTTGCCGTCAGTTCGAATCGGATGTCGAGGGAGTTTAAATTGCGGCTGGGGTGTGGCGGACGCCGTGTGGCAGTGACTTTCGTTCAGTCGGTCGGCGCCTCATGGATGGCTCACTCCAGCATGCGGGTGGCGATCTCATAGACGTCGCGGGACAGTCCGTCCTTGGCAGCGAGGCGCTTCAGCTCGGCTTTCGCCAACGCCCGGCGCTTCGGCTCGAGCGTACGCCAGCTGCGAAACGCTCCGAGCAGCCGCGCAGCAATCTGCGGGTTGAAGGATTCGATGGCGAGCACCTGATCGGCGACCAGCTGGTAGCCCTTGCCGTCGGGCCGGTTGAACTGGACCGGATTGGACATGGCGAAAGCGCCGATCAGGGCACGCACCTTGTTTGGTGCTGTCGCCGAATAGAGCGGGTGCCGGGTCAGCTTGCGCACGCGTGCCAGTGTCGAAGAACGTGGCACGATCGCCTGTACCGAGAACCAGGTATCGATGACGAGATGATCGTCCTTCCAGCGGTCGTGGAAGCGATTCAACGCCGCCTCGGCCTCGGCGCCGCCGCGCATGGCGATCAGCGCCAGCGCATGGCTCTGCTCGGTCATGTTGGTGGCGCGGCGGAAGTGGGCGACGAGACGCTCGCGGTCGGCCGGCGTATTTCGGTGGGACAGCAGAGCCAGGGCGGCGTTGCGCAAGGCCCGTCGCCCGGCGCTCCGCGCGTCCGGCGAAAACGTCTTGTCATGGCTGTCTTTGTAAGCCTTCTCGAGGCCGGCCCCGAGGCTGCGGCCGAGCGTCTTCTGCATCTGCGTGCGCGCGGCGTGGATGGCGGCGGGGTCGATATTGCGGCCGATCTCGCGGGCGATGTCGGTTTCGGTGGGAAGCTTCAGGAGTTCGGCCTTATAGGCGGGTTCGAGGTCGGGATCGGCGAGGCTCGCCCCGATCGCCTCGCTGTAGGCCACGGTGCGCTCTGCCAGCACCGACTTGTCGCGGCCGCGGACGGCGACGATCAGAAGGCGCGTCGCGTAGTCGTTGGCCGCCTGCCAGCGCGCGAAGAGATCGCTGTCGGCGCGCATGAGGAAGGCGAGGTCGCGGTCCGGGATGTCCGCGGTCAACTTGACGGGGGCGGAGAAGCCGCGCAGCAGCGAGGGCACCGGTTCGCTGGGCACGTCGACGAACTTGAAGCTCTGTGAGCGCTTCGAAATGCGCACGACCCCATCGGCAATGCTGTCGCCGCTCGCCAGCCGCAGCGGGATATCTCCACCATTGTGACCGATGAGGCCGAGACGGAGCGGGATCAGCTGCGGCTTCTTGGTTGCCTGACCCGGCGTCGGGGCGAGCACCTGCTCGACATGCAACTCGGCGGTGCGCCTGGCCTTGTCATAGGTGAGCTTGCAGACGAGTTCCGGTGTGCCGGCCTGGCTGTACCAGAGGCGGAACTGACCGAGATCGATGCCGCAGGCGTCCTCGAAGCATTTGATGAAGTCTTCTACCGTCGCTGCCTCTCCATCGTGGCGTGCGAAGTAGAGGTCCATACCCTCGCGGAAGCCGCCGCGCCCGACGAGAGTTTCGATCATGCGTACGAGCTCGGCGCCCTTCTCGTAGACCGTCGCCGTGTAGAAGTTGTTGATCTCGATGTAGCTCTCGGGACGCACCGGATGCGCCAGAGGGCCGGCGTCCTCGGCGAACTGGATGGCGCGCAGCTGGCGAACGTCGGTGATGCGCTGCACGGTGGCCGAGCGCTCGTCGGCCGAGAACTCCTGGTCGCGGTATACGGTGAGGCCTTCCTTCAGGCACAGCTGAAACCAGTCTCGGCAGGTGATGCGGTTGCCCGTCCAGTTGTGGAAGTACTCGTGCGCGACGACGCTCTCGATAGCCTCGTAGATGGCATCGGTCGCGGTTTCGGGAGAGGCGAGGATCAATCGGTCGTTGAAGACGTTGAGGCCCTTGTTCTCCATCGCACCCATATTGAAGTCGGAGACGGCGACGATGTTGAATACGTCGAGGTCGTACTCGCGGCCGAAGCGCTCCTCGTCCCACTTCATGGAGCGCTTCAGCGCGTCCATGGCCCAGTGCGCGCGGCCCTCCTTGCCGGGCTCGACGTATATGGCGAGGTCGACGTTGCGCCCTGAGGCGGTCGTGAAGGTCGAGGCGATCGATGCGAGGTTGCCACCGACAACGGCGAACAGGTAGCAGGGTTTCGGGTGAGGATCGTGCCAGACGGCGTAATGGCGCTTGCCGCCCGCGATCGTGCCACGCTCCAACATGTTGCCGTTGGCGAGCAGCACGGAGGCCTCCTCGCGGTCGGCCTCGAGGCGCACGGTATAGACCGCCAGTACGTCGGGCCGATCGAGGAAATAAGTGATGCGGCGGAAACCCTCGGCCTCGCACTGCGAGCAGTAGACGCCGCGCGAGCGATAGAGGCCGTTGAGCGACTTGTTGGCCTCGGGATCGATGATGGTAACGATCTCGAGCGTGAACGGCCGGGTTGGCGTATCGCGCAGTCGGAGGCTCTTCTCGTCGAGCCGGTAGGCGGACGCCGGCAGCGGCTTGCCGTCCAGCGCGATGCTCTCGAGCGCCAGATGCTCGCCATTGAGCATAAGCTGATCGGCACCTCGTTTCGGAGGTGGCGCCGACGAATTCGGGCGAACCCACAGCTTTGCGATGACGCGCGTCGCGTGAGCGTCGAGCGAAATGTCGAGCCGGACCGTATCGATGAGGTAGGCGGGCGGGCGATAGTCCTTGAGACGGATCGTGGGCGGCGTGTCGATTTTCATCGTCGTCCTTGGCGGGTCGGTTCCGTTGCGGGGGGCGGCATGCGGCGGCGCAGTACTCCGGTTTAGCCAGAGGCGTTGCCTCGATCCAGTGCCGGCGGGAAAGGCGCTGTTGCGTCAGCCGAGGAATTCCCGCCTGACGGCTTCGGTGTGGCTGCCGAGCGCCGGCACGGCGCTCTCGAGAGGTTCGAGCCCGGCGACGCGTGCGGGTGGCGCCGGGACGGTGGTCTTGCCGTTGGGTGTCGCGATCGGGAGCCGGCGGAGGCAGGGATGGCGCAGTACGTCGGCGACCTCGCTGACGAGGCCGAAGGCGATGTCCGCCGCATTGAGGAGATCGATCAGCTCTGCCGTCTGGAGTGCGCCGAAGCGGCCGGCAACGAGGGCGTCGGTGGCGGCTCGGTGCTCGACGCGGTCGACGTTTCGCCGGAAGCGAGGATCGTCGGCGCGGGTCTCGTCGCTCAGGACGTCGCGACAGAACTGGCGCCACTCTCGGTCGTTCTGGATCGAGATCAGAACCGGGACGCCGGATGCGGAGCGGAACACGCCGTAAGGTGCGATCATCGGGTGCGACAGGCCGATGCGGCGCGGCGCCGTGCCGTGCTCGCCGTGCAGTAGCGGCACGGCCATCCATTCGGCCATCGAATCGAACATCGAAACCTCGATGCGTGCACCGCGACCTGTCCTGGCGCGCAGTATGAGTGCCTCCAGAATTGCCTCGTAGGCGTTCATGCCGGTCGCAATGTCCACGACGGAGATGCCGACCCTGGACGGCTCCTCGGGGCCGCCGGTAACGGCGGCAAGTCCGGCCTCGGCCTGGATCAGGAGGTCATAGGCCTTGCGGGAGACGTAGGGTCCGCTCGCGCCATAGCCCGAAATCGAGCACTGCACGAGGCGCGCATTCATCGCCTCGAGCCGCTCGGGTGGAAAACCGAGGCGCGACAGCGCGCCCGGCTTCAGGTTCTGGACGAACACGTCGGCTCTGGTGATCAGCGCCTCGAGCAGGCGCTTGTCCCGTTCTTCGGCGAGGTCGACGACGACGGACTGCTTGCCGCGATTGAGCCACAGAAAGTGGGACGACTGGCCAAGTACGACGCGATCATAACCGCGGGCGAAGTCGCCCTCGGGGCGTTCGAGCTTGATGACACGGGCACCGGCGTCGGCGAGCTTGCGGCTGGCCATCGGGGCGGCCACCGCCTGCTCGAGCGAGACGACGATGAGGCCCTCGAGCGGGCGTGTTGGCGACGGCATGCAATAGGTCCCGTGGCGCGATTGGCACTTCCACCGGGCACCGTGTCAGAACTCGACGCTCTTGGCCAGCAGCGGCCAGGCGTGGGTGATCTGCCGCGCGCGCCAGGTCGGGCCGGCAATCTTGCTCCTGGCCTGCGTCGCCGTTACCGTCGCGCCCCATCCGCAGACGACGATACCGCACGATGAGGAGCGCCCCAATGACGACACCCAACCCGCTGTTCGACCTCACTGGCCGCGTCGCCATCGTGACCGGCGGCAACGGCGGTATCGGTCTCGGCATGGCGAAGGGGCTCGCACAGGCCGGTGCGACCGTGGTGGTGGCGGCCCGCGACAGGACCAAGCTCGCCGCGGCGATCGAGGAACTCAATACCTTCGGTCGCCCGGCGGCGTCCGTCGAGGTCGACGTCGCAAGCAAGGCGTCCTGCGAGGCGATGGCACAGCATACCCTCGACCGCTTCGGTCGCATCGATATCCTGGTCGCCAATGCCGGCATGAACATCCGCCGCCCGCCACAGGACTTCACGCCCGAGGAATGGCAGCAGGTGCTGAACGTCAACCTCAACGGCCCGTTCTTCTCGGCGCAGGCCTGCTATCCGGCCATGCAGCGGCAAGGCGGCGGCAAGGTCATTTCCATCGGCTCGATGGCGTCGATCTTCGGCCTGCCGTTCGCGGGGGCTTACGCGGCGACAAAAGGCGGCGTGGTGCAGATGACACGCGTGCTCGCGACCGCCTGGGCAAAGGACAACATCCAGTGCAACGCGGTGCTGCCCGGCTGGATCGACACGGATCTGACGCGCAAAGCGAGAAGCGAGGTCGGCGGACTGCACGAGCGTGTGGAGGCACGCACGCCGGCCGCACGATGGGGGGTGCCGGGCGACTTTGCCGGCGTCGCCGTGTTCCTGGCGAGCCGGGCGTCGGATTTTGTCACCGGCACGGCAATCCCGGTCGATGGCGGCTATTCGGTGATGGGCGGATAGGCGTCAGGCGAGGCCGGCGGCCCTGGCGCGCGCCAGAAGCCGCTCGGCCTTGATGAGGTGCGGGCGGTCGAGCATCTGGCCGTCGAGGACGGCGACGCCTGTCTCGCGGGCGCTGTCGAATACCTGCACGATGGCCTTCGCCCGCTCGACCTCGGTCGGCGCAGGCGAGAACACGCGGTTGATGATCGCGACCTGGTCGGGGTGGACGGCCATCTTGGCGGTGAAGCCGTCGCGTGCCGAGGTCGCGCACTCGCGTTCGAAGCCGGCAAGGTCGCGCACGGCGGCATAGACGGTGTCGATCGGTGCAACGTCGGCGGCGACCGCGGTGAACAGGCAGAGGTCGCGGGCAAGGCGATACGGCGAGGTGAAGGTGCCGTCGGCCTCGCGTGCGGTCGACGAGCCGACGTTTGCGGAGAGATCCTCCGCGCCCCACGTCAGTCCGGAGAGCCGCGCACTGGCGCCGACGTAGCTCGGCATGTTGAGCAGCGACACGGCGACCTCGGTGGCGATCGGCAGGATGCGGGTTGCCCCGCGGGTGGCACCGCTTTCCATCTCCGCATGATCGAGCGTGACGGACAGCGTGTGCACGTCCTCGCCGGACCGTGACTTGGGCAGCATGATGCCGTCGGGTCGTGCCTTCATCACGGCTTCGACATCGGCCTGCCACCACTGGGTGTCCATGGCGTTGATGCGCACGTAGAGCAGCGGCCGCGACGGCTGGGCCAGCATGTCGGCGAGGAAGCCGCGTGTCATCTCGCGGGCCGCCGCCTTGCGGTCGGGCGCCACCGAATCCTCGAGGTCGAGGATCAGAGCGTCGGCACCGAAAGAGAGGGCCTTCGACTGCTTCCTCTCGCTGTCGCCCGGCACGAACAACAGTGACCGCATGGTGCTAGCTCCCCTTCCGATCGGCTTCGGCCGGCATCTTGCGCATGAACGCCTGGCGGCGGCATTCGGCGACGAGCTTGCCATCCTGATTGAACGCACGGTGGATGAGATCGACGATGCCGGCGTCTGGACGCGAGCGGCTCTCGCGCTTGGCAGCGACCTCGGTTTCGACACGAATGGTATCACCATGAAACACCGGCCCGGGAAACCTCACTTCTGTCATGCCAAGGTTGCCGATCGTGGTGCCGAGGGTCGTCTCGTGGACGGAGATGCCGATCATCAGGCCTAGCGTGAAGAGCGAGTTGACGAGCGGACGGCCCCATTCCGTCTGGGCCGAAAAGTGGTGGTCGATGTGCAGCGGCTGCGGATTGTGCGTGAGCGCCGAGAACAGTGTGTTGTCCATCTCGGTGACGGTGCGGGTGACGCCGTGGCGGATGACGGTGCCGACCACGAATTCGTCGAAGTAGAGACCACGCATGCCAGAATCCTGTTGTTCCGAGTGCCAGTTGGCGACAGTGATGGACGCGGCCGGGAGTCGATACAAGAGGGCGGATCCGGAGGGATGTTGTGCGCCGAGGAGCCGAAAGGCCTGGCCGCTCCTCGTTCGGCCGAGGGCGCGTCCCGGCTCGCCACGAAAAACTCGGGTGTGCGCGCGGGCGCATGGCGTCGTCGATCCGCAGAAGCATGGAGCTGGGAAGGGAACGGGAGTGCGCCGCTCTGCGTTGACGTGTCCGAGCAAGCCTTGGACCGGGGATCAGACATGGACCATGACGTTCCACGCCATCAGGCCCACACGGGCGGGCCGCCCCGCATGGCGGTGCCCGGTGGCGATCGCCCGCACCGCGACGATGCGACCGACGCCGCCGCGGCGCTGACAGAACATCAGGCCGACAATCCTTTCGCCACGTTCGTGGACAGGAATCCGCTGACAGCGGTTGCCGCCGCCGTGGTGATCGGCGCCGGCATCGCCGCTCTGGTGATGCCGCGCCGCGGCACACAAGCCGGCATCGGCGAGTTGCAGCGCGAGTTGAGGCGCTACAGCCGGCGGATGCAGCGCAAGGTTTCGCGCGAACTCAGAAGCAGCAAGGCCGCCGACGCCGTCTCCCGCATCAGTGCGGCGCTTCCCGACGTCGACCTCAAACACGCATTCGAGAGAATGTCCGACCTGGCCAACAGCGCCGTGGCTGCCGCGCGCCGCAGATTGAATGGCGGCTGAAGGCGAGTTTCACGCGATCTCGCCCGCCATCAGGTGCGGCAGCGTCTCTTCGTGCGTCGCGCGCAGGTCGGCGAGCGGCACCGCCGGCTCGCCCCTGACCGCTATGGTGTCGCCGCCGGTGCGCCCGACGATTCGCGCGGGCAGCGCCAGCAGGCGCGCGCGCTCCGCAATTTCCTCCGCGACGCCCGGAGCCGCTTCGATCAGGTAGCGGCCCTGGTCCTCCCCGAACCAAATGGCGTGTTGCGGCAGGCGACCCTCGTAGGCGAACAGCTCGACGCCGATGTCGCCGGCAAGCGCCATCTCGACAATGGCGACCAGCAGGCCACCGTCGGAGACGTCATGCACGGCCCTCGCCTTGCCCTCGCGGATCAGTGCGCGGACGAGGTTGCCCGCCTTCACCTCGTCGGCGAGATCGACCGCGGGCGGGGCGCCTTCGAGCTTGCCGACGATGATCTGCTGGTAGAGCGACTGGCCCAGGTGGCCGTCCTCGCGTCCGATCTGGATGAGCAAGTTGCCTGCTGACTTCAGCGCGACCGTCGCGGTCTTGGTGATGTCGGGCACGAGGCCGACGCCGCCGATGGCTGGTGTCGGCGGGATGCCTACTCCTGCCGTCTCGTTGTAGAGCGAGACGTTGCCGGAGACGACGGGATAGTCGAGTACGCGACAGGCCTCCGCCATGCCCTTAACGCTGGCGACGAACTGACCCATGATCTCGGGCCTCTCGGGGCTCGCGAAATTCATGTTGTCGGTGATGGCGATCGGGTCGGCACCGACCGCTGAAAGATTGCGCCACGTTTCGACGACGGCCTGCTTCGTACCCATCTCGGGATCGGCGAAAACGTAGCGCGGTGTGACGTCGCAAGCTGCGGCGATGCCTTTCGTCGTGCCGTGCACGCGCACGATCGCGGCGTCGCCGCCGGGGCGCTGAATGGTATCGCCCATCACCATGTGATCGTACTGCTCCCAGATCCAGCGCCGCGAGCAGAGCTGCGGGTGGGCGATCATGGTCGAGAGCGCGTGCATGATCGCGTTCGGCGCCGGCACCCACTCCGGCAGGATCTTGCGGGGCTTCGGCGTCGGCGCCCAGGGCCGCTCGTAGAGTGGCGCCGAATTGGCGAGCTTGTCGACGGGAAGGTCGGCCTCGACGAGCCCGTGATGGCGGACGATCAGGCGGCCCGTGTCGGTGGTCTGTCCGATCACCGCGAAGTCCAGACCCCACTTCCTGAAGATCGCCTCCGCCTCACCCTCGCGGCCGGGCTTGAGAATCATCAGCATGCGCTCCTGACTTTCCGAGAGCATCATCTCGTAGGCCGTCATGCCGGTTTCGCGCTGGGGCACGTGGTCGAGGTCGAGTGTGATGCCGACGCCGCCCTTGTCGGCCATCTCGGAGGTCGAGGAGGTGAGGCCGGCGGCGCCCATGTCCTGGATGGCGATGATCATGTCGGTCGCCATCAGCTCGAGGCAGGCCTCGATCAGCAGCTTCTCGGTGAACGGGTCGCCGACCTGCACGGTCGGGCGCTTCTCGTCCGACTTCTCGTCGAACTCGGCCGACGCCATGGTGGCGCCGTGGATGCCGTCGCGCCCCGTCTTGGAGCCGACGTAGACGACGGGCAGCCCGACGCCCTTGGCGGCCGAGTAGAAGATCTTGTCGGCCTTGGCGAGGCCGACGCACATGGCGTTGACCAGGATGTTGTTGTTGTAGGCGGCGTCGAAATTGGTCTCGCCGCCGACCGTCGGCACGCCGACGCAGTTGCCGTAGCCGCCGATGCCGGAGACGACGCCGGCGACGAGGTGGCGGGTCTTCGGGTGATCGGGCGCGCCGAAGCGCAGCGCGTTGAGGTTCATCACCGGTCGCGCGCCCATCGTGAACACGTCGCGCATGATGCCGCCGACGCCGGTCGCGGCCCCCTGGTAGGGCTCGATGTAGCTCGGATGGTTGTGGCTCTCCATCTTGAACACGGCGCAATCGCCGTCGCCGAGATCGACGACGCCGGCGTTCTCGCCGGGTCCCTGGATCACCTTGGCGCCGGTGGTCGGCAGCGTCCTGAGCCACACGCGCGAGGATTTGTAGGAGCAGTGCTCCGACCACATCACCGAGAAGATGCCGAGTTCGGTGATCGAGGGCTCGCGGCCGAGGATCTTCAGCAGGCGCTCGTACTCGTCGCCCTTGAAGCCGTGCTCGGCGACGAGGTCGGGCGTGATGGCGGGCCGGGCCGGGCGCTTCGGGTCGATCTTGTCGTTCATGGAGGCGGGTGTCCGGTAGGCCCGGTGGAACGGGCACGATGACGGGAATCCGGGCCGCTTAGTGCCACAAACAGGCGCCGTTGTCGCGCCACCCGACGCACCGCGACAACTGGCCGTGCGGAAAGGGCATGCCGGGCCCGCCGGATTGTGGAGGAAACATCGCGATCGACGTGCGAGTCGCTTATGGGGCGGTTGGACTGCCAAGATGCTGATGCATGCGAGGGACAGGACGATGCGCGAACCCCAGATGACGGTATGCCGCTGCTGCGGGCAGGCGATGGCCATGGCGGTCGGCACTGCCGTCGAGGTCGACCGGCGTCAGTGGACGCCGCGCATCGTGGCGCGGGCGGGACCGCTTCGACTGACGACGGCGGCCGCTGACGTGTTCCGCGCCGCAGAAGATGTTTCACGCAATGGCGGAGCGGCCGGGGCGTCGCCGGTCGAGGTGATCGCGAGCATCGTCGCTTCCGAGGAGGGCGCGGGAATTCTCGCGCGTCTGGGGTGCGAGCGAGAGCGCCTTGGCGCCGATCTCGCCGCGCTCTGTCGCGTGCGTGCGGCGGCGGATCCCAGCCTCGGCGACGAGGCGGCGAGCGGGACGAGCGCCGCCGCCGAAGCGATGAGCGCCGTGATCGTGGCGGCCGGCAGGCTCGCCGAGGCGGAAGGCAGTGAGGCGATCGAGGTGCGGCATCTCCTGGCCGCGTACGCCGCACCCGAATGCGCGTGGCCCGGGGCGCGACTGCTCCGCGCGGCGCTCTGCGGAAGGGATGATGCAGCGCGGATGGCGTCCACTGCACTCGGCACCGAGGCGGTGCGCGCTGCAGATGTGCGGGTCGGGGCCGTGAGGACACCTGATCGAACGCCGACGACCGAGGCGACCGGTGATCCGGCCGGTGCACTGCGAACGGTCGAGCTGGCGCTCGCCGCACTTCGCGGCGAGGTGGCAAGGCTCGCCGTCCGGCTCGGACAGGTCGAGCGGCTGGCGGTGGAGCGGAGACCGCCTGGCGACATCGCCGCCTTGCGACCGCAGGGTGTCGGACTCGAGCGCCGCGCAGCCGACTCCGACGGTGAGGTGACATCGCACGTCGATGCCGGTGCGGCGGCTGCGGCCGGGCTGCACGGCGGCGTCGCAGCGGCGCCGTCTGCGGCGCCGTCGCACCGGCGCCGGGCTAGAGCGGCACGCCCGAAGCGGCGACGGAGCGCGCGCGGCCTGCGCCTCAGGTTCTGGCAACGAATCACGGCGCGCCGCGAGGAGCGCGCACCGGGCCGCATGCGCCGCTCACGGCTCGGCCGCCGGCGCGGCGTCGCCACCGGTGCGGGGCGGCCGAGCCGTGCGCAGATGACGGCTGCGCTCGCCGATCACCCGGCCATCGGGCCGGCCGGCCGGCAACGGCCGTTGGAGCAGGCGCTGGAGGGGAAGCGGTTCCATCTCGCGGCCGATGACGACATCGTCGATGCTCCGGGCATCGGTCCGCGCACGGCCGAGAGGTTCCGCGAGATCGGGGTGCGAACGGTCCGCGATCTGCTGCGCGGCGATGCGAGCGATTGTGCCCGGCGCATCGCCACGCGCTGGATCAGGCCCGAGACTATCGCTGCCTGGCAGGCGCAGGCGCGGCTGGTCTGCACCGTGCCGTGGCTCCGGGGAACCCATGCCCAGTTGCTCGTCGGGGCGGGCTTCGCGTCGGTCGATGCGATCGTGGAGGCCGAGCCGGGTGCCGTGGCGGCCGCTGTGCTTCGCTACGCTGCGACGCGCGAGGGCCGTTCGATCCTGCGCGACGGGGCGCCGCCCGAGGCCGACCGCATCGAGACCTGGCTGCTCAACGCCTGCGAAGCCGAAACCGGGCGGGCATCTGACGGCGCCGCCGCATGACCAAAGGATGACGCGCGGCCGTTGTCGGCGGTGACAGTTCCGGGTATGCGTTGAGCGATGATTTCGCGCCCTGGCTCGGTCCAGGGCGTTTTCGTGCGCGCGCCTGCGCGTGCCAGCATGTCCGTCCGCAGGCGGACGAGGAGAAGAGATGGCGAACGTGGTGGTTGTCGGCGCCCAGTGGGGTGACGAGGGCAAGGGCAAGATCGTCGACTGGCTCAGCGAGCGCGCCGACATCGTGGTGCGCTTCCAGGGCGGCCACAACGCCGGTCATACGCTCGTCATCGGCAACGAGACGTACAAGCTGTCGCTGCTGCCGTCGGGCGTCGTGCGCCCCGGCAAGCTCGGCGTGATCGGCAACGGCGTCGTCGTCGATCCCTGGGCGCTGCTCGCCGAGATCGAGCGCGTCAAGGCGCAGGGTCTCTCGATCACCGGCGCCAACCTGAAGATCGCCGAGAACGCGACGTTGATCCTGCCGCTGCACCGCGACCTCGACGTGCTGCGCGAGGCAGCCGCCGGCGACGGCAAGATCGGCACCACCGGCCGCGGCATCGGCCCGGCCTACGAGGACAAGGTCGGCCGCCGCGCGATCCGCGTTCAGGACCTGAAGAACCTCGACACGCTCGGGCCGAAGGTCGACCGCATCCTCGTCCACCACAACGCCATCCGCCGGGGCCTCGGCGAGCCCGAGATCGCGAAGGCGCAGGTGATGGCGGAGCTCACCGAGATCGCGCCGAAGATCCTGCCGTTCATGGACGTGGTGTGGGAGCGCCTCGCCGACGCGCGCAAATCCGGCAAGCGAATCCTGTTCGAGGGCGCGCAGGGCGCGCTGCTCGACATCGACCACGGCACCTATCCGTTCGTCACCTCGTCGAACACGGTGGCGGCGCAGGCAGCGACCGGCTCCGGCATGGGGCCGGGCGGCATCGGCTACGTGCTCGGCATCGCCAAGGCCTACACCACGCGCGTCGGCTCGGGCCCGTTCCCGACCGAGCTCACCGACGCGACGGGCGAACTGATCGGCCAGAAGGGCCACGAGTTCGGCGTCGTGACGGGCCGCAAGCGGCGCTGCGGCTGGCTCGACGCGGTGCTCTTGCGCCAGACCATCAAGGTCGCCGGCATCGATGGCATCGCGCTGACCAAGCTCGACGTGCTCGACGGCTTCGACGAGATCAAGGTGTGCGTCGGCTACATGCTCGACGGCGAGGAGATCCACCGCCTGCCGGCCGGCCACAACGCGCAGGCGCGCGTGCAGCCGATCTACCAGAGCTTCGAGGGCTGGACCGGCTCGACGCGCGGCGCCCGCAGCTGGGCCGACCTGCCGGCCGAGGCGGTGAAGTACGTCAAGACCGTGGAAGAGCTGATCGAGTGCCCGGTGACGCTGCTGTCCACCAGCCCCGAGCGTGAGGATACGATATTGATGCGGGATCCGTTTCAGGATTGAGGGCGGGGGCGGGTGGCGATGCCGTAGGTTGGCGCCAAGGCCCGCCCCTCCGGCGGGCCGCGACCCAACGTGTGTGGCGCGCGAGCGTCCCGGCGATCACGAGCGCTCCGCGCGCATTTCTCTGTCGGGTCGCTGCCCACGCTGCGCGCGTCTTGACCCGACCTACGGCTGTTCTTGTTTTCGGGTCAAGGCATCATGTAGGCTCGCATGATAGTGCATATACAATTAACGATGCATTGCCCCGCACCGAACGGGCAGCGCGGCGGCCTCGCCTCGGTAAGGGAATACGGAAGACGGCAAGAGCCGCCGCGCCACGCACATCGAGAGTGGGCCCCCATTTCGAGGTTTGAATGCGGCCGGCGAGAGTGCCTTCCAGACCTCTGCCGTCGCCCGTGACCTGCGAGTACCGTACGTCACGCGCCGCCGCACCGCCGGCTCAGCTGATGGAGACGGCTTTCCCCGGTGCGCCGACCTCCACCGTCACTCCCAGCTCGAGTACCAGGCCCGTCAGTCGGAGGTCGTAAGGAGGATGATGGCACGGGCGGCGGGCGCGGGGATAAGTGCCGGAGGGGGGCCGCTTGGCGGAGGGAGCGGACATTGACTGCCTCAGACACCAACTCCATGATGCGTTAAGTGCAATGGTAGAAGAGCGCCCGATAGCGACCGTTTGGTCCGAAAGGGTGCGTGTAGTGTGGAGTCCGCGCCACGCAACATGATGCATCTAGACCATCGGGCAGGAAAACCGTGTCGATCGAATGTGATTCGACAGTACCGTGAGTCGGGAGATGAGGTCGCAATCTCTTGTCGCAACGATCCACAAGGCGGGTAAGGGCCGGTCGATCTGAATTGCTTTGCAGTTGCAGGGCATGCCAACAATACTCCGGCAACTTGGATATCAGACGCATGGCGGCAATACTAGACTTGAAATCTCCGACCTTGGTCATCGTTGGCCATTGGAATGCAGCCATCCTGAATGAACCGGGTTGGATTGCCCGACATATCCTAGGGGTGCCGGAAGGTCAACAAATCGATCTGCAGGCTATCATTGTAGGCAACCAAGTTGGCCCCGGGCGTCTGGCGCCGCAAAAGCAAATTTGGATGTTCGAACACTTTGGCATGAGTTGCTCAGATCAGCGGCTCGAGATCTACTCGCGTGATATCGATAATCTTCAGCCACTCTACGATGTGACTTCAGCCATAGCGGAGAAGCTTCCGCACACGCCTGTTAGAGCTGCTGGTGTAAATTTCCAATTCCAGCTCGGTGGAGATCTTGCCGCCACTACTCCTCTGCTTGAGACGAGCGAAGCATTTGATGCTCTTGGAGCTATCCGGTCTCAGGAGCGCGTGGACAGCATCGAGATGCCAGCTGAGGGTTTGCTAAATGTCGAGGGGCTCGATCCGCCGACGACGCTGCTCAATTTGAGCCGAAAAACTGATTTTGCTTCTGCTGAAATAAAGTTTAACTACCACGTCGATCTACCCGGTATTGCGACGCTTTCGTTGTGGGTGGGGGCAGCGCCAGTTCGCCATTGGCTTCAGCATGCTGGCGGAGTGCTGAGGGACGTCTATGGTTTCGATGTGTTTGAGCGAGCGTATTTCTAAGGCCTGGAGGAAACACTGAAGGATGAGAAAGTGACTGTCACATCAGGCAAGATTACCGGCTTGACCGAAAACACTGGGGCTGGTCGATCCGACGCGGTAAGTTCGTCCAGCAGGTCGGTATCGATACGGGTCTCATCGTCTGATGGTGGTAGGCGGCTGACGGCGCTCAATCAGAAACTGCGTGGAATGCCAGGCAAAAACACGACCGGTTCAAAGTAGGTGACCAAACTTGGACTTCATCTTCAAAAATCCAGCCGATCTGAACCTTAAAACTTTAGCGCAAGGGGATATCATTGCGCGAACTAATGAGGTGATCGAAAGAATAAGGCAGGCTCACCAATATTATGCCGAAGCACCCAATTATTCTCACTTTGTCGTTCTGACGCAAAGTTGTGATTTGGTTAGAAGGCGGAACGATTTTAAGGCTCCCTACATTACAATTGCTGCTGTCAAACCGTTCAAAGATACAGTTCAAGAATACTTCGATAGGGAGTCGAGAGCGATTGAATATTCAGACTTTACCTATCACCCTGAGGCTATCATCAGCAGGGCAGAACAGCTATTAGAGCGACATTTAAACAACACTGAAACGGAATTCTTTTTCCTACCGAAGTCAGGCAACCCTAATCTGCCTGAGGATCTGGTCGTATTTCTGCGACTATCAATCGCGATGCGGAAAGAGCATTACGACGTTTTGGCCCGTGCGAAAATTGCTGAACTGGCAGATGTTTTTCAGGCGAAGCTAGGTTGGCTTACTGGAAACATCTACTCGCGCGTTGCCACACCTGACATCGAAGAGCGCGACGTTGATGCCTCAGCTATCAAGGCAAGATTTTACCAGCAGTATATCCCGAAAGATAAAACGATCTTGTTGTCGGGGCAGCAATCAACGCTGCTAAAGAAAAAGGTTAAAGCAAAGAGCAGAGAGGTTGGTCGAGCACTCACTCGTGAAGAGGTTCTGCGGATCGTGGAGCAAGAGATTCCCGAGGATGTCCGGATCGTCGCAGAAAACATAGTTGAGAAGTTGAAGAAGAACAAACTAGTTGACGCTGATAATGAAGAGCTGTTGGGCAAGATTGTTCGAGTGATCGCGAATGAGCCAAGCTTCAAGTCACTTGTCAAGTCCCATTCCGGTTAGTTAGAACAAGACCGGACTAAACTTGCAGCGCCCAAATTTTCTGGTTCGGTTCAACGGGCAGCCGAACTGGACTTGACGACTTCGGCAGAACCACCCTCAGCTGCGGACATCATCCGACGGCGGCCCGCCCACGTCAGCGCCGCCCCGCCCCACATCGGCTCCTGTATAACCGCGCCGGCCTGCGTGGGACCACCTCCCACCAACCGTACCACCCCTACACCCCCGCAATCCCCCGCACCCGCGCCAGCAGCGCCTCCCGCTGCTCGGGCGAGAGCGGCGCAATGGGCGCGCGAGCGGCGTGCCAGGCGGGGTCGCCGGTTCTCTCCGCGATCAGCGCCTTGATCGCCGGCAGCACGGGGACCGAGAGCACCGCCTCGACCAGCGCGTTGATGGCCGGCTGCTCGGCGCCGCCGTCGACCATCGGCGTCAGCAGGTGCGCGTGCGTGTTGGCGAGGCCGCAGATCGAGCCCTCGCCGCCGGCGCGGACGGCGCGTGCGAGGTGGCGCTCGTCGCCGATCAGGATCGCGAGGTCGCCGTGCTCGGCGAGCAGACGCTCGGTGTAGGGCCAGGTGCCGGAGCTGTCCTTGACGCCGATCACGACGCCGGGGAAGGCCGACTTGAGACGGCCGATCAGCGCGTGGCTCAGCGTGATGCCGGTCTGGCTCGGCAGATTGTAGACGACGACGCCGCGGCAGTCGGCGCCGAGCGCGCCAACGAGGCTCGCGTGCCAGTCGTAGAGGCCGTCGTCGCCGACGCCCTTGGCGTAGAACGGCGGCGCGACGAGCAGGTGGCGGCAGCCGGCGTCGAGCGCCTGGCGGGCCTGGGCGGCGGCCTCTTCCACGGAGGCCGCCATGACGCCGGCGCCGAGTTCGCGGGCCGCGTCGAAGCCGGCGGCACGGAGCGCGTCGAACACGGGCTGGCGCTCGGCCGGGCCGATCGAGAAGCCCTCGCCGGTGGTGCCGAACACCGTGACGGTGGCGGCGCCATCGCTGCGGACCCGGCGGGCATGCGCGACGAGACGCGGGATGTCGATCGCGCCGTCGGCGGCGAACGGGGTGGAAACGGCACAGCTCAGGCCGAAGCGCGGGCGGGACAAAGGCGGCTCCATCGTCGTTGGACGGCTGCAGCTGTAGCCGATCGGACCTTTCAGCGGAACGGGGAGCAGATGCTCGCCTGACGGACGGTGACAAGGCAGGCATGCAATGTCACCATCCAAGCTCCACGCCTTTCGGGAGCCTCACCATGTCCGCTGCCGCCGCCCAGACGTCCGCGACCTACGAAGACCTGCTCGAGCGCGCCAACGCGCACATGCCGGCAGGCTCGTTCGGCAACCTGCCGGCCGAGATCATCATCGCCGAGGGGCACGGGGCGCGCGTCACCGACGTCGCCGGGCGCTCCTACATCGACTACCTGCTCGGCTCGGGGCCGATGTTCATCGGGCACGCCCACCCGCACGTGGTCGAGGCGGTGACCGCGCAGGTCGCCAAGGGCTCGACGTTCTTCGCCAACAGCGCGCCGGGCATCCGTCTCGCGGAAGCGATATCGGCCGCCGTGCCGTGCGCCGAGAAAGTGCGGTTCACCTCGTCGGGCACGGAGGCGACGCACTTCGCCATGCGCCTCGCCAGGGCCTATCGCGGCCGCGACAAGATCATGAAGTTCGAGGGCGGCTTCCACGGCATGGGCGACTGGGCGCTGATGAGCATGGCGCCGAAGAGCCCCGGCAACTTCCCGCAGGCGATCCCCGATTCCCCGGGCATTCCGCAGGTGCTGACCGGCGAGATGCTGATCGCGCCGTTCAACGACGCGGACGCGGCGACGCAGATGATCGAGGCCAACGCGGACCAGCTCGCCGGCGTCATCGTCGAGCCGCAGCAGCGGCTTATCCCCCCGAAGCCGGGCTTCCTCGCGGCCTTGCGCGAGGCGACGGCGAAGCACGGCATCCCGCTGATCTTAGACGAGATCGTCACCGGCTTCCGCCATGCCTACGGCGGCGCGCAGGAGTACTACGGCGTGGTGCCCGACATGTGCGCCCTCGGCAAGATCGTCGGCGGCGGCTACCCGCTCGCCGCCGTCGCCGGCCGGGACGAGATCATGAAGCATCTCGACAAGGGGCGGGTGGGGGAGGCCGGCTACGTGCAGCAGACCGGCACGCTCTCCGGCAATCCGATCGCGGCGGCGGCCGGCCTCGCGACGCTCGAGGTGCTGCAGGCGCCCGGGACCTACGAGAAGGTGCACGAGACGGGCCGCACGCTGATGACGGCGCTCGCCGGGATACTGGCAAAGCAAGGCATCACGGCGCAGGTGGTCGGCGAGCCGATCATGTTCGAGGTGTTCTTCACCGGCCGGCCGATCCACAACTATCGCGATCTGTTGACCGCGGACGCGGGCAAGCTCACGCGGTTCAATGCGCTGCTGATGGAGCGCGGCATCCTGAAGAGCGGCGTCAAGTATTACGTCTCGACGGCGCACGGGCCGGCCGAGGTGGCCGAGACCATCGCCGCCTGGGAGAGTGCGGCGAAGGCGCTGTGAGGTGTGGCGGACGGTTCGTCCCGGTGCGGTGGACGTGTGGCAGGATGGCTGGAACCCCGAACCCCGGGGCTAGTGTGACTCGGCGTCGTCGCGGTGCCATGCCCGACGGGCGCGTTCGAGGATCAGGTAGAGCCCGCCGGCGACGACCGGCACGGCGAGCGCCATGACGATCTCGGGCGACAGGGCGGCGGGCAGCACGTGCGCGTCCTTGGCGCCCTTGGCGAGGTAGCCGACGAGCCCGACGATGTAATAGCTGATCGCGGCGATCGACAGTCCTTCGACGGTCTGCTGCAAACGAAGCTGCAGGCGCGAGCGCCGGTTCATGGCGGCGAGCAGCGCGCCGTTCTGCGCCTCGAGGTCGGACTGGATGCGCGTGCGCAACAGGTCGACGGCGTGGCCCAGCCGCTCGGAAAGCGCCCGCTGACGGGACTCGATGGCGGCGCAGGTGGCGATCGCGGGATTGAAGCGGCGGCGCAGCAGGCGCGAGAACGACATGTAGCCCGCGTGCTCGGTCTCGCGGATGACCTCGACGCGGGCGCGGACCAGCTCGGCATAGGCACGTGTCGCCGCGAGCCGGAAGGCGCCTGCGGCGATCGAGGCCTCGAGCCGGGCGGAGAGATCGGTCAGCTCGCCGAGCAGGCGGGCGTTCGCCTCGGCGCCGCGCGAAGAGGCCATGGAACTGCTCAGTCGCAGCAGCTCGGCTTCGATGCGCCGCACCAGAGGATCGGCCTGGCGGGCGGCGGAGAGGCCGAGCAGCGCGAGGCATCGGTAGGTCTCGAGCTCGAGCAGGCGCTGGACGAGCCGGCCGGCGCGGGTCGGCGTCATCGCGGTGCTCGCCGCGACGACAAAGCGGACGAGGCCGTCGTCGCGCGCGCGGAAATCCGTGGCAACGAGCGCGGCTCCCTCGGCGGCGGTGATGACGGAGAGCGTCGAGCGCTCGAACAACGCCTCCAGGTTCGTGTCGGCGAGCGCCGCGGTCGTCAGGGCGAGGTCGACGGCGACGAGCAGAGTGCCGGCCGGTACATGGCCGTGGAATGCGGCGGGGATGTCGGCGGCCGATCGTGAGAAAGGCGTCTCGGCGCCGTCCGTCGTCGACCAGAGATACGAGACGAACTCGGTGTGCAGCTCCCAGCGAAGTTGCCACGCACCGACGGTGACCAGGTGGAAACGAGCGCCGGGCGGCGGTGGTGCGACACCGAGCGCACCGGCCAGCCGAGCGAACGCCTCGCGCTCGGCGTCAGCCATCGCGGGCTCGATGACGAAGGCGAAGTGGTGGAATCGGTGCGGAGCAGGATAGGCGAGAAACGGGCGGACGTGCAGTTCGGCGAGAACGCCGGCGCGCTCGGCATGCGGCGTGAAACTGAGCGCCATTCGGTCCCCCTGGATTGCAGGCTGCATGATCGCGAAACGCGTAGCACGCGCCCTGCCATGGCGCTCTGCCGCCTGATGTCGCCTGTCCAACAGTGCCGATCAGTCGCGAGGGCGGCTGCGGGTGGCGAACACGGCGCCGAGCAGAGCGGCGAGGGCGAGGAAGGTCAGCGCGGCGCTCGCCGCGTGCGAGAACTCCCATTGCCGGCGCGCTGCTTCGAATGCTTCGGGCATCGCGGTCCAATTGCGGGTCGCCACGTTGACCGGATAGGTCGCCTGCCAGAAGATGACTTGCGTGGTGACCAGCGCCAGCAGCGCAAGTACCGTCAGCGAAAAGGCGGTGCGCGACCGTCGCAGCATGATCGCCTGAGCGAGCACCAGGGCGAGCGCTGTGAAGATGACGCCGCCGAACAACGCCCAGCCGGCATAGATGCGCTGCACCGTCATGTAGTCGGCCGGAGCGAGCGACAGCTTGGCCGGCAGCTCGAACACGTGCGCGCCGGTCGGCACGAGGTAGAGCGCGACCGCGATGACGGCGGCGAATTGAACGATGCGCAGGGCCATCCGGGGCTCCTCGGTGACTGTCCCCCAGTGGCGTGCCTTCAGATCATGTGGGGGCGCCGTCAGACCGGCTTCAAGAGCACATGGCGCTTTTTGCCGAGCGAAAGCTTGATCACGCCGTCGGGCGTGATGTCGCCCATGCCGATGGTCGCCTTGTCGTCGCTCACCTGCGTGTCGTTGACGCGCACGCCGCCACTGGCGATCTGGCGGCGCGCCTCGCTGGTCGACTTGACGAGACCGGCCGTCACGAACGCCGCGAGCACGCCCAAGCCCGCCTCGAGGTCGGCGCGCTTGATCTCGACGGTCGGCAGATCGGCCGACAGCGTGCCTTGCTCGAAGGTCTTGCGCGCGGTCTCTGCTGCGGCCTCGGCGTTGGCGCGGCCGTGGATCAGTGCGGTCGCTTCGGTGGCGAGCACCTTCTTCGCCTCGTTGATCTCGGCGCCGCCGAGCGCCGCGAGGCGCGCTACCTCGTCGAGCGGCAGCTTGGTGAAGAGCTTCAGGAAGCGGCCGACGTCGGCGTCCTCGGTGTTGCGCCAGTACTGCCAGTAGTCGTAGGCAGACAGCATGTCCTCGTTGAGCCAGACGGCGCCTTGCGCGGTCTTGCCCATCTTGGCGCCGGACGCGGTGGTCAGCAGTGGGCAGGTCAGCGCGAACAGCTGGTGCGTGCCCATCCTGCGGCCGAGGTCGACACCCATGACGATGTTGCCCCACTGGTCGGAGCCGCCCATCTGCGTGTTGCAGCCGTAGCGCCGCGCCAGCTCGACGAAGTCGTAGCTCTGCAGCAACATGTAGTTGAACTCGATGAACGACAGCTCCTGCTCGCGATCGAGGCGAAGCTTGACGGAATCCATCGACAGCATGCGGTTGACCGAGAAGTGGCGACCGACGTCGCGCAGGAAATCGATGTAATTGAGCTTGGTCAGCCACTCGGCGTTGTCGGCCATCACGGCATCGGTCTTGCCCGCGCCGAAGCCGATCAGCTTGGCGAACACCTTCTGCATGCCGGCCTTGTTGGCCTCGATCTCCTCGATCGGACGCAATGCCCGCGTCTCGTCCTTGCCGGAGGGATCGCCGACGCGGGTGGTGCCGCCGCCCATCAGTACGATCGGCTTGTTCCCGGTCTCCTGCAGCCATGAGAGCATCATGATCGAGATCAGCGAGCCGATGTGCAGCGAGCGTGCCGTGCAGTCGTAGCCGACGTACGCGACCACTTCGCCCTTCGCCGCCAGCGCGTCGAGGCCGGCGAGATCCGAGCACTGGTGCATGTAGCCACGCTCGGTCATGATGCGGAGGAAGTCGGATTTGGGCGTGAAGTCGCTGCTGGTCATGGGGTGCTACTGTTGGCGGGCCGTGGCTCGGATGATGTGCGGCGCAAATTGCACGGGTGGAACACGATGGGCAAGACGATGCGCGCCTTGGGCCTGATGTCCGGAACCTCGCTCGACGGCATCGACATCGCCCTCGTCACCACCGACGGCGAGGGCAGGGTCGAACGCGGGCCGTCCAGGACCGTGCCCTACGGCGCTGAGCTGCGCCGCCGGCTCGCCGGCGCACTCGCCGAGGCGCGCGCCATGACGCACCGTCATGAGCGGCCCGGCACGCTCGCCGAGGTCGAGAACGACATGACGATCGCGCACGCCGACGTGGTCGCTGAGTTTCTCGCCACGCACGCGATCGCCCGCGACACGATCGACGTCATCGGCTTCCACGGCCAGACCGTGCTGCATCGCCCCGAGCAGCGGCTGACCGTGCAACTCGGCGACGGCCCGCTGCTGGCCCGCCTCACCGGCATCGCCGTCGTCTATGACATGCGTGCGGCGGACGTCGCGGCAGGCGGGCAGGGCGCGCCGCTTGTGCCGGTCTATCATCGGGCGCTGGTGGCGCGGCTGACCGAGCGCCCGGTGGCCGTGGTCAACATCGGCGGTGTCGCCAATATCACCTGGATCGGCCGAGACGGCCAACTCATCGCCTTCGACACGGGGCCCGGCAATGCGCTGATCGACGACTGGATGCGCCGTCAGACCGGTCGTCCTCGGGACGAGGATGGCAAGGCGGGGCTTGCGGGACAAGCGCACGAGGACGTCGTGCGGTTCTACCTCAACCACTCCTATTTCGCCGCGCTGCCGCCGAAGTCGCTCGATCGCAATGCCTTCATCCCTGATCTCGTCGACGGCCTTTCGGTCGAGGACGGCGCGGCGACGCTGGCGGCGTTCACGGCGGGCGCCATCGCCAGGGCGCGCGAGGTGCTGCCCGAAGAGCCGGAATTGTGGATCGTCACCGGAGGCGGACGGCGCAACAAGGCGATCATGACGCGGCTCGCGGGCCTGGTACACAACGCGGTGGTGCCTGCAGAGGGAGCGGGGCTCGACGGCGATGCCATGGAGGCCGAGGCGTGGGCCTATCTCGCGGTCAGGTCGCTCAAGGGTATGGCCCTGACCTTCCCTGGCACGACCGGGGTGTCAGAGCCGACGTCGGGAGGTGTCGTAACCAGAGCCGGAGGTGAAAGCGTTCACTGAGCCGGTTGTGCTCACATCGGTTCTTGTCCGGTGCGCTTATCACGCTTCCTGAACAACAAAATTCGACCAACTCGACCTGCTCGGCTGCCTTGGTCGTCGCTTTTTCATTTCCGGGGGAAACCATGTTTCTGCGTAGTTCCGACCGCGATCAATCCGCGCGCTCGTCGACGCCGACGCTCGCAACCGCTCACGCCGCAGGCGCGGCGCCGAAGCCAAATATGCGTGGGGGCGGTGCGCCCGAGCCCGCCTCGGTAACGCCGCTGCCGCCGCGCGCACCTTCCGGCGTCGGGGCGCCGTCGCAGTTCGGTGCGCCTCCCGGCGCCAAACGCGTCTCTGTGATCGGCTCGGACCTCGCCATTCTCGGCGCCGACCTCAGGATCGTGTCGCGCGGCACCGTGCAGATCGAGGGGGTGGTGCAGGGCGACGTGCTCGGCGCCGAGGTGATCATCGGCGACGAGGGCAGCGTCACCGGCCTCGTCAACGCGGAGAAGGTGACGATCCACGGTACCGTGCTCGGCACCATCCGTGCTCTCGAGGTGAAGCTCGCCGCCACCGCAAAGGTCGAGGGCGACATCCACCACCACGGGCTGGCGCTGGAACATGGCGCCCAGTTCGAGGGGGCGGCGCGCCGGCCGAAGGAGAAATCCGCATTGGTGCCGGACTTGGACGGCGCCGGTGCGCAGCCCAAGGCGGATGGCGTCGGGGTGCCGACGCCATCCGTGCCTCCGGAGGCGGGTGCGACTGGCTGATCAGTCGTCCTTCTTCGATGCCAGGATGTCGATCATGCGCTCGTCGACGTAGGCGCCGACGCGTGCCTTGAGATCCTCCATCGTGCCGTCCTGCTCGAAGAAGTGATTGGCGCTCGGCACGATCTCGTGCGTGAGCTTGATCCCCCTCTGCAGCTTGGTCTTAGCCGCCATCTCGGCTACGGCGGCGGGCGGCACCACGCGGTCGCGCTCGCCATTGATGAGTAGCCCCGAAGCCGGGCAGGGTGCGAGGAACGACCAGTCGTAGCCCTGTATATTGTAAGGCGGCGCGACACAGACGAAGCTGTCGATCTCCGGCCGGCGCATCAAGAGCTGCATGGCGATCCAGGTTCCGAACGAGACGCCGACGATCCAGCAGGCTTTCGCCTCGGCGTTGGCGATCTGCAGCCAGTCGAGCGCACTCGCCGCGTCGGCGAGTTCGCCCGGGCCGTTGTCGAAATAGCCCTGGCTGCGTCCGACCCCGCGGAAATTGAATCGCAGCACCGAGAATCCGCGCTCCACGAAAGCATAGTACAAGTGGTAGACGACCTGATTGTTCATCGTGCCGCCGAACTGCGGATGCGGGTGCAGGATCAGCGCGATCGGGCCATCGGACGACGTCTCGTGATGGTAGCGGGCTTCGAGGCGGCCGGCGGGGCCGTTGATGATCAACTCGGGCATGGAGTGTTTGCGGTCCCTTCTGATGGTGAAGGCCGCACAAGCGAACGGTGCGGCCCAGCGGCTCTGCGGCACGATTAATCTTGACTTGTGGGGTCGGATTTCCCATAAGATCGACGTGGCAGACCCGGTCGAGTGTCGGGGCGGCTGTCGCGGCGTTGCCGGGGCGTGCCGTCGTCCTGATGCGGCCGGGTTGCGTGCCGGCGCGCCCGCTCCATAGCATAATTGGAGGCCGGTTGGGCAAGTGCAACGTCGTTCGACGCCGGCCTGGTGGCCCGTAGTTCGGCGTGGTGGCGCGCGCGTGGTTCGAAAGGGTGTGTCGTGGAACTCAATACACGCGGTCGTTATGCGGTAATGGCGATGGCCGACATCGCCAAGAACGGTGTGACGACGTCCTTGTCGCTGTCGAGCATCGCCGAGCGACAGCAGCTCTCCCTCGCCTACCTCGAGCAGATCTTCCTGCAGCTTCGCCGCGCCGGTCTCGTCGAGAGCGTGCGTGGTCGCACAGGCGGCTATAGGCTCGCCCGGCCGAGTGACGAGATAACCGTTGCCGAGGTCATGCAGGCCGTCGAGGAAAAAACGCGCATGACACGGTGTATGGGCGAGGAAGGCACCGGCTGTCTCGGACCGGAGCGCTGCCTGACGCACGACCTGTGGCAGGCGCTCGGAGACGAGATTCGCGGCTTCCTGTCTGCGGTGACGCTCGGCGACATCGTCGATGGCAAGCTGCGCGGCAGGCGCGCCAGGTCGGCGGTCGACACCGCTGGAGGGGCCGGCGCGGCAATCGCGCAAGCCAAGGCGCGCTCATGACCGTGCGTGCCTACCTCGACTGCAACGCCAGCGCACCGCTGCGTCCCGAAGCCCGTGCAGCGATGGTGGCCGCGCTCGATCTCGTCGGCAATCCGTCGTCCGTGCATGAGGAGGGGCGGGCTGCGCGTGCCGCTGTCGAGACCGCACGCGAGCGCGTGGCCCTGCTGGCCGGTGTCACACCGGCCGATGTCGTGTTCACCAGCGGTGGCAGCGAGGCGATTACAGCGTTCATCCGGTCGGGCTACGATGCGGTCGTCGTCGCCGGCATCGAGCATGCCGCCGTGCACGAGGCGGCAGCCGCGAGCGGCGCCCAGGTGATCGGGTTGGCTGTCGATCCGGATGGCCTCGTCACCGCCGACGCCCTCGACGCGGCGCTCGAGGTGGCCAATCCGCCGGAGCGGCGGGTGCTGGTCTGCCTGCAGCTCGCGAACAATGAGACCGGCGTCATCCAGCCGGTCGCGGAACTGGCCCGGCGCGCCAGAGCGCACGGTGCCTCGGTGCTGTGCGATGCCGTGCAGGCGGCAGGTCGGCTGCCACTCGATCTCGACGCGCTGGGTGTCGACGCATTGGCGCTTTCGGCGCACAAGATCGGCGGCCCGAAGGGCGTCGGTGCACTCGTTCTCAAGCCCGGGCTCACGCCGAGGCCGCTGGTGGCGGGTGGAGGACAGGAGCGGCGCCGACGTGGCGGTACGGAGAACGTCGCCGGCATCGCCGGCTTCGGAGCTGCGGCGGGCGCCGCGCAAGTCGGGCTCGCCGACATGGCGCGGCTCGCGGGCCTGCGTGATCGCTGCGAGACGATCGCGCGGAGAGCGGTGCCGGAAACCGTCATCGTCGCACGACATGCACCTCGGCTCGCCAACACCACCTGCCTTGCAATACCGGGCCGGCCAGCCGAGATGACGGTCATCAGGCTCGACCTTGCCGGCATCGCGGTGTCGAGCGGCGCGGCCTGCTCGTCCGGCAAGGTCGGATCGAGCCGCGTGCTCGCGGCGATGGGTGTTCCGCGGGAGGTCGCCGATGGTGCAATTCGCGTCAGTTTCGGTTGGCACTCATCCGAGACTGATTTAGAAGCGTTCTCAACTGCGTGGGCGACACTTGTACGGCCGATCGCCGGCCGGTCAGGTTCCGAAGTCGCGGAAATGCGCCGAAAGAGAACCTAAATCAATGGCTTGCCGGGCCTTTACCCCGGTGCGAGCAGGAGAGTGGAATGGCAGCGGTCCAGGAGACCATCGAGCAGGTCAGGAAGATCGACGTCGACCAGTACAAGTACGGGTTCGAGACGGCGATCGAGATGGTGAAAGCCCCGAAGGGGCTCAACGAAGACATCGTCCGGTTCATCTCCGAGAAGAAGGGCGAGCCCGGCTGGATGCTCGAGTGGCGTCTGGAGGCCTACCGTCGCTGGACGGCGATGGCCGAGCCGACGTGGGCGAAGCTGCGCTATCCGCGCATCGATTTCCAGGATCTCCACTACTACGCGGCGCCAAAGAAGAACCAGGCGCCGAAGAGCCTCGACGAGGTCGACCCGGAGATCCTGAAAACTTACGAGAAGCTTGGCATTCCGCTCAGGGAGCAGGCGGTACTGGCTGGCGTCGAGGGCGCGCGGGTGGCCGTCGATGCGGTATTCGATTCGGTTTCGGTGGTGACGACCTTCAAGGACGAGTTGAAGAAGGCTGGCGTCATCTTCTGCTCGATCTCGGAGGCGTTGCGCGAGCATCCCGAGCTGGTGCGCAAGTATCTCGGCACGGTGGTGCCACAGTCCGACAACTATTACGCAGCGCTCAACTCGGCGGTATTTTCCGACGGCTCATTCGTCTACGTGCCGGAGGGCGTGCGCTGCCCGATGGAGCTGTCGACCTATTTCCGCATCAATGAGCGCAACACGGGTCAGTTCGAGCGGACGCTGATCATCGCCGACCGCGGTGCCTACGTATCCTACCTCGAGGGCTGCACGGCGCCGAGCCGCGACGAACATCAACTGCACGCCGCGGTGGTCGAGCTGGTCGCGCTCGACGATGCCGAGATCAAGTATTCGACGGTGCAGAACTGGTATCCCGGCGACAAGCACGGCAAGGGCGGCGTCTACAACTTCGTGACCAAGCGCGGCGATTGCCGTGGGCATCACTCGAAGATTTCGTGGACGCAGGTGGAGACCGGCTCGGCCATCACCTGGAAGTACCCGAGCTGCATCCTGCGCGGGGATCATTCGCGTGGCGAGTTCTATTCGATCGCGGTGTCGAACGGCTACCAGCAGGTCGACAGCGGCACCAAGATGATCCATCTCGGCAAGCATACCTCGAGCCGCATCATTTCCAAGGGCATTGCCGCAGGCTTTTCGGACAATACCTACCGAGGGCTGGTCTCAGCGCACCGCAAAGCGACCAACGCCCGCAATTTCACGAACTGCGATTCGCTGCTGATCGGTGACAAGTGCGGCGCGCACACCGTGCCCTACATCGAGGCAAAGAACCGGACGAGCCACTTCGAGCACGAGGCGACGACCTCGAAGATTTCGGAGGACATGCTGTTCTACTGCCGCCAGCGCGGGCTTTCGGAGGAGGAGGCGGTAGCGCTCGTGGTCAACGGCTTCGTACGTGACGTGCTCCAGCAACTCCCGATGGAATTCATGGCCGAGACGCAGAAGCTGATCGGCATCAGCCTCGAAGGGAGTGTCGGGTGACGATGGCAGCCCCCCCGGTTGCTCGGTTCGCGTCGGCGTTGCCAGCGTCGCATCGGCTATTTGTTGAGCGACTTGATCTGCTGGATGTCGGCCATCGCCTCGGCACGCGTGACCTGGGTAGTCTCGAAGTAGTTTCCGTTGTAGCGGACGCGCAGGTAGTGCGTCTTGCCGGCGACAGCGTTGAAATTCGGGCCGAACAGATTGAGCACGGGCAGGAAGCCGAGACCGGACAGGCTCGCGCTCAAAAAGCGATGGCCCACCGGCGCCTTGAGGGTGCGGTAGCTGCAGCCGGGTACCGTGCCGATCACGGTGCCGTCGACCTTGATGTCCGCGGAAGGACCAGCGGTCAGGGCGTTGACGCCGGTGAGATACGCGATCGGTGGGCAGATGGTGTAGGCGACGAGCGAGGCGCTGCCCGTTCCGCCAGCGGGCTTGGTCGCCGCGTCGGTTTTCTTGGCGGGCTTGGACCTGCGGGCGGACTTCGTGGCGCCGGCGGCTGGCGCGGACGACTTCTTCGCCGCACGGTCCGCGCCGTCGGAGGTCTGGGCACCAGCCGCTGTAACGGCAAGGTCGGCCACGGCAACGGCTACGATTACGAGTGCCACGGCACGGGAGCTGATAGTTCGCATCGGAGGCCTCGGGCTTTGTGCTGCGATGGTTCGATCACTGCCAATGTAGGGGGGCGAATTTCCCACAGCGCCACATTTTTCGCGCGCATCGGGCGAAATGTCGCGATATTGTGGCGGAGCGGCCCTGGTTAACCGTGTCCAACGCTCGGCCGGCGCCACGGCGACGTGGCATGGTCGGTCGGGCGGGCGGCGGCGTTAGTCACACGATTTCCAGCGGGAAGGCCGGTCGAAGAATCCGGCGGATGTAAGCGGAGGAGGTAGAAGATGGACGGCGAAATCGGTCAACTCGAGCAGGCATGGATCGAAGCGGAAACGCGGGCCGATCACATCCGTGAGCTGGCGCTCGAGGCGGAGCGGATCGCGGAGGAACTGAAACTCGCTGCCGGTCGTAACGGCTCAGAGGTCAACGTGCTGCTGACCAAGGCCGAGCAGCTGCATGCCCGCCATCTAATGGCGGAAAGATCGGCCAGCGAGGCGTTCGATCGCCTCTGGCACGCGAAGGGACAAGGGTAAGTCACGAGATGCTGGAAATCAGGAACCTGCACGTCAAGCTCGCCGAAGAGGACAAGGCCATCATCAGGGGCCTGGATCTCGTCGTGCCGAAGGGCGAGGTGCATGCGATCATGGGTCCGAACGGATCGGGCAAATCGACGCTCGCCTACGTCCTCGCAGGCCGCGACGACTACGAGGTGACGGACGGTGACATCCTCTGGAACGGCGAAAGCATTCTGGAGATGGAGCCGGACGAGCGGGCGGCGAAAGGCGTCTTCCTCGCGTTCCAGTATCCGATGGAGATTCCGGGCGTCGCCGGGCTGACCTTCCTGCGCACCGCGGTCAATGCGCTGCGCAAGAAGCGCGGTCAACCTGAACTGACGACGCCTGCTTTCTTGAAGCTCGTCAAAGAAAAGGGCGGCGAACTCAACATCGACGTCGAGATGCTGAAGCGACCGGTCAACGTCGGTTTTTCGGGCGGCGAGAAGAAGCGCTCAGAGATCCTGCAGATGGCGCTGCTGGAGCCCACGTTGTGCGTGATGGACGAAACCGACTCCGGCCTGGACATCGACGCGCTCAGGATTGTCGCCGACGGCGTCAACAAGCTGCGCTCGCCCGACCGTGCGATGCTGGTGATCACCCATTACCAGCGACTGCTCAATCACATCGTGCCTGACAAGGTGCATGTGCTGGCGCGCGGGCGCATACAGCGGACCGGCGGCAAGGAACTCGCTCTCGAGCTCGAGAAGTCGGGCTACGCCGAGTACGCCGACAAGGCGGCCTGACGCGGCCGTCGCAACCGCTGGACCGAGTGAACGATGAGCCGGATGCCCGCAGGCGGGCGAAACCGGCCGGGACGATATGCGAGATGAACGTGGCAGTGACAAAGACCAGGGCGGAGCAGGCGCTGCTCCAAGGATTCGAGCAGGTTGCCGGCGTCCTGCCGGGCGCGGTCTGGGTAAGGGCGGCGCGGGAGAAGGCGCTGGGCGCGGTCGAGGCGCTGGGGTTACCGCACCGTCGCGTCGAGGAGTGGAAATATACCGACCTGCGCGCAGCGCTGAAGGAAGCCTTTCCACCGGCGGTGGCATCGGCCGGCAAAGTTGCCGAGCCGCCATCGCCGGAAGCTCTCGCGGCGGCTATCGGGCCTGAGCTTGCCACCATGGCGGCGATCCGCGTCATGATCCGCAATGGCCGCTTCGCCGGGATCGATGGGGCAGCGAGGCTACCGGCCGGCGTTGTGCTCGCGCCGCTGGCCGAAGCCCTCTCTGGACGCACGGACGAGGCGCTCGAGAGCGCGTTCGCCGTCGAGGTGGATGCAGCCCGCCAGCCGGTCATCGCGCTCAACACGGCCTATGCGACGGACGGCGTGCGCCTCGCGGTCTCGCCTGGTGTCGAGATCACCGAGCCTGTTCACGTCGTGTTCCTCGCCGACGCGTCGGGACCGCTGGCCGTGACGACGCGCAACGTCATCGATATCGGGCCCGGCGCGAAGGTCACCATCGTCGAAAGCCACGCCGGCGCGGCCGGCGTCGCGCTGCAGGCCAACACGGTCACGCAGATCAATGTCGGCGATGGGGCGCGTGTCGCCCATCTCAAGGTCATCGCCGAAGGCGAGCGCGCGCTGCACCTCGGCTCGTCGCTGGTCAAGCTTGGCGCCGACGCGACGTATCGCGCATTCGAGTTGACGGCTGGTGTCGGGCTGGCGCGCAACGAGACCATGCTCTCCTATCTCGGCGAGAATACCGCAGCCGACGTCTCGGGCATGGCGCTCGGTCGTGGCAGTGCGCACATCGACACCACTCTGACCATCGACCACGTGGCGCCTGCCTGCGAGAGCCGCGAACTGTTCAAGTACGTGCTCGACGGCGAGGCGCGCGGCATCTTCCAGGGCAAGGTGATCGTTCGGCCCGATGCGCAGAAGTCCGACGGAAAGCAGATGGCGCAGGCGCTGATGCTGTCGGAGGCGGTCGAGTTCGATTCCAAGCCCGAGCTGGAGATCTATGCCGACGACGTCGTCTGCGGCCACGGCTCGACGGTCGCGGAGATCGAACCCGATCTGGTGTTCTATTGCCGCTCTCGAGGTATCCCGCTCGAAGAGGCGCGCGCTCTGCTGATCGACAGCTTCATCGGCGAGGCGCTGGAGAAGGTCGAGGACGAGACGCTGCGCGAGGCCTTCGCCGCGGTCGCCCGGCGCTGGCTCGAGGCGTGAGTGACGCGCGGCCCACGAGGCCGGAAACATGGAAGGCGGTCGTTATGCCGGCCGGAGCATCGTGACGATACTACCAGGTCCGTCTGGCGGTGCGCCGCTCGTTCGACCGTTCGAGGTCGAACGCCTGCGCGGCGATTTTCCGATCCTCTATCGCGAGGTGCACGGCAAGCCGTTGGTCTATCTCGACAACGCTGCCTCGGCACAGAAGCCGAAGCCCGTCATCGAGGCGATGGACCACGCGCTGCGCTATGAGTACGCCAACGTCCATCGCGGTATTCACTACCTGTCGAACACGGCAACGCAACGCTACGAGGATGCGCGAGAGACGGTGCGCCGGTTCTTGAACGCGCCCTCGGCCGAGGAGATCGTGTTCACCAAGAACGTGACCGAAGCGATCAACCTCGTCGCCTACGCCTGGGGCATGGACCACGTCTCCGAGGGAGACGAGATCATCCTCACCGTGATGGAGCATCACTCCAACATCGTGCCTTGGCACTTCCTGCGTGAGCGCAAGGGGGCGGTGCTGAAGTGGGTTCCGGTCGCGCCCGACGGAGCGGTGACGCTGGAGGCGATCGAGCGCCAGATGACGCCGCGCACGAAGCTGATAGCGCTTGCCCACATGTCGAACGTGCTTGGCACGGTGGCGCCGGTGAAGGAGGTTGCGGCGCTGGCGCGTGAGCGCGGCATCGTTACGTTCATAGATGGTGCCCAGGCGGCTGTTCACATGCCCGTCGATGTGCAGGACATCGGCGCCGACTTCTATGCTTTCACAGGTCACAAGGTGTACGGCCCTTCGGGCATCGGCGTGCTTTGGGGCCGCAAAGAGTGGCTCGACCGGCTGCCGCCGTTCCTCGGTGGCGGGTCGATGATCGAGAGCGTTTCGAAAGATCGGATCACCTACGGCGTCACGCCGAACCGCTATGAAGCAGGCACGCCGCCGATCGTCGAGGCGATCGGCCTGGGTGCCGCGCTCGACTACATGATGCAGATCGGACGCGAGGAGATTGCCAGGCACGAGGCCGGCCTCTCCGACTACGCGCATGCGCGCATCGCCGAACTCAATTTCGTGCGCATCTACGGCACGGCGGCGAGCAAGGGTGCCATCGTATCGTTCAACGTCGACGGCCTGCACCCGCACGACGTCTCGACGGTCGTCGACCGCTCGGGCGTCGCCATCCGCGCGGGTCATCACTGCGCGCAACCGCTGATGGAGCATTTCGGCGTGCCGGCGATGTGCCGTGCGTCGTTTGCGCTCTACAACACAAGGGCCGAGGTCGACGTGCTGGTCGAGGCCTTGAGGAAGGCGCACGACCTGTTCGCATGAGGCGCGGTTTCGAACCTGGAGTGACCGACATGGACGACACCACCGTTCGCCGCGATGCGCTCGTCTCGGACACTGTCGACCTGCCGATTGCGGCGCGGTCATCGGCCGGCGTCGCGGCGGTGGCGAGCCGGCTCGCTCCCGCCGACGCGGTGCGCGACGTGCCCGCTGCCGTCGAGGTGACGCGCGCGACGCCGCTCGGCGCGGAGGAGATCGAACAGTTGACCGCCGATATCGTCGCTGCGGTGAAAACCGTGTACGATCCTGAAATCCCGGCCGATATTTACGAGCTCGGGCTGATCTACCGCATCGACATCGACGACGATCGCAACGTTGCCGTCGAGATGACGCTGACGGCGCCGGGCTGCCCGGTTGCCGGCGAAATGCCGATCTGGGTGGAGAACGCGATCAACGCGGTTCCCGGTGTCGCCGGGACGAAAGTGACGCTGACCTTCGATCCGCCGTGGGACCAGAGCCGCATGTCGGACGAGGCGCGCCTGGTGCTCAACATGTTTTGATCGCGTTCGTGTTCGATCGAGTGCCCGGTAACCGCTCTGAATGGTGGCAGCGGAGGAGAATGTCGCAGGCAGCCGTCAAATCGCGGGCGGCGACCGCCGGGGCATCGGTGCAGCCTGTCGAAAATCCGAGCGAAGCCCTATATTCTCATAGCGCTCCCGGCGCTGAACCGAGGACCCATGGCATGGCTACCGCGACGACACCGCGCCCGCGCCCGAAAGTGATGACGCTCACCGAAGCGGCGGCGCGCCGCATCCAGGCGATCATGGCGACCAAGCCCGACGCGGTCGGGCTGCGCGTCGGCGTGAAGAAGGGCGGCTGCGCCGGCATGGAATACACGTTGGAATGGGCGAGCGAGGTGGGTCGGTTCGACGAGGTGGTCGAGGACAAGGGCGCGAAGGTGCTGATCGACCCGATGGCGGTGCTCTACCTGCTCGGCACGGTGATGGACTATCGACAGGACCGGTTGTCCTCCGGCTTCGTTTTCGACAACCCCAATCAGACGAGCGCCTGCGGCTGCGGCGAATCGGTCGAATTGACACCGGTCGACAAGGCGCGCCTCGCGACGGACGGCGGCTAGCGCCATGACGACGGGAGTTCCGCTGCGCGAGGACTGGGTCGACGCGGTCGACGCGTTCTGGTTCGGCGAACTCGGCCGCAGCGACTGGTTCGCCAAGTCCGACGAGATGGACAGCCGTATCCGCGGCCGCTTTCTCGGGCTGCATGAGGCGGTGGCGGCGGATGTACCGGACATCGCGTTCACGAATCCGCGCGCCGCGCTGGCTGCCGTTATTCTGACCGACCAGATGCCGCGCAATATGTTTCGTGGCACGCCGCGCGCGTTCGCCACTGATGCGCTCGCTCTCGACCTCGCGAGGCGTGCCATCGCGGCAGGACACGACAATGGCCTTTCGATCGACGAGCGGCTGTTCCTCTGCCTGCCGTTCGAGCACAGCGAGGACCTGGCCGACCAGGAACGGGCTGTCGCGCTCATTTCGGCACTCGGTGACGCCGAGTACACGCGCTTCGCCATCGGCCATCGCGATATCATCGCCCGGTTCGGGCGCTTCCCGCACCGCAACGAGGTTCTCGGCCGCGCCACGAGCCGGGAGGAGGCGGCCTTCCTGCAGACTCCCGGCAGCTCGTTCTGAGGAGAGGTGGGGGCGTGACGGCAACCAGTGGCTATCTCGAGGCTGTCGGTGAGGCGCTCGCCGGGCTCGGAGCAGTGAAGATGAAGCGCATGTTCGGCGGTGCCGGTATCTGGGCCGACGGCGTGATGTTCGCGCTGGTCGTCGACGACGCGCTCTACCTGAAGGCGGACGACGCGACGCGTGCCCGCTTCGAAACGGAGGGGCTCGGCCCGTTCTGCTACGAGAAGAAGGGCGGTCAGGTTGCGGTGATGAGCTACTGGCGGGCGCCGGAGCGGCTCATCGACGATGCCGACGAGATGCTCGAATGGGCGCGGCCGGCACTGGCGGTCGCGCAGTCGGCGGCACGAAGGCAGGCCGCCAAGGGTCCGGACAAACGCCGGGCCGCGAAGAAGGACGCGCGTCGCGCCTCTGCCGCCCGCCCGGCAGAGTAGCTTGCGGCCGTTCCGATCGGTCAGCTTTCGACTTTGGCCGGCCGGCGCACGGGCCGTTGCAGAAATGCCGGTACGTTGTCCGCGAAGCCTTGCGGCGCACCGTCCCGGCGCTCGCCACCCGCCTTCGGCCGGACGGGAGCGCGCGGCGCCTCGCCAGCGCGGCGCTCGCCCGCAGCCGGCCGCGGACCGGCCTCACGACGCTGCCGCTCGCCATTGCGTCGCGGTTCGCCATCGCGATGCTCACGGCGCGGCCTGTCGGCATGTGCCTGGCGCGGCGGCGCCTCGGTCTCGCTGCGCCGCTGCTCGCGAGGTCGCTCCGGCTTCTGTCGGGGCGCCTCGACGCCGGAAGAAGCGCCGGCCGCCTCGACTCTTCGCGTGGGCCGCGCCTCGGTCGGCGCCACGGTGTCGCCGTCACGCTGCCGGTCGGTCCCCCGCCCGCCGCGGCCGCGCTCCCGGCGGCCGCCGCGCTCTCCGCGCGATCCGCGTTCGTCGCGGCCCGCAGCAGCGCCACGCCCGCGCCGCTTTCGGCGGCCGGCCTCGGCGAAATCCTCTTCCGTCGGTGGCTCGCCGATCCAGGCGGCCTTCTCGCCGGTGATCTTCTCGATCTCGGCGACGAGCTTGAGGTCGTCCGGGGCAACCAGCGTTTCGGCGATGCCTTCCTTGCCGGCGCGGCCGGTGCGGCCGATGCGGTGCACGTAGTCGTCGCCGGCCCACGGAACGTCGAAGTTGAAGACATGGCTGACATCTGGAATGTCGAGGCCGCGAGCGGCGACATCGCTGGCCGCCAGCAGCGTGATCTTGCCGGCACGGAAGGCATCCAGCGTCGCCATACGGGCCGACTGGTCCATGTCGCCGTGCAGCGCGCCGGCATTGAAGCCGTGCTTCAGCAGCGACTTGAGCAGGATCGCGACGTCACGTTTGCGATTGCAGAAAATGATCGCATTCTTGACCTGCTGCCCGCGGATGATCCTGCGCAGGTCGTCACGCTTGGCCCAGTCCTCGCCGTTGGGGCAAAAATGGAAGCGCTGGGTGATGGTCTTGGCGGTGGTGGCGGGCTTTGCCACCTCGATGCGGACGGGGTCGGTCAGGAACTGGTCGACGAGACGCGTGATCTCGGGCGGCATGGTGGCCGAGAAGAACAGGGTCTGGCGCTTCGGCGGCAACAACCTGCAGATTCTCTCGATGTCGGGGATGAAGCCCATGTCGAGCATGCGGTCCGCCTCGTCGATAACGAGGATCTCGACGCCCATCAGCATCAGTCGGCCGCGCTGGAAGTGATCGAGCATGCGACCCGGCGTGGCGATCAGGACGTCGGCGCCACGGTCGAGCTTGGCGATCTGGTCGTCCATGGAGACGCCGCCGATCAAAAGCGCGACATTCAGCTTGTGATTGATGCCGTACTTCTCGAAGCTCTGCGCAACCTGTGCGGCGAGTTCGCGGGTCGGCGCGAGGATCAGCGAACGCGGCATGCGGGCCCGGGCGCGACCGGACTCGAGACGGGTGATCATCGGCAACACGAACGAGGCGGTCTTGCCGGTGCCGGTTTGCGCGATGCCGAGGATGTCGCGTCCGGTGACGGCGACGGGTATGGCCTCGGCCTGGATGGGCGTCGGCGAGGAATAGCCGGCGGCGCTGACGGCGGCCACCACCTTGGCGCTGAGGTTCAGCTCAGCGAATGTCGTCGAGGTCAAGTTGAGCGTTCTCCATCTGCGACAGCCGAAAGCATGCCGCATGCGGCAGGCGTTTCGTGGAGAGCGCAGGGGTATGACAGGGTGATAACGCGAAGAATCGCGGAAGCCGGATTGGTGTAGACCGCGCCGGCGCAGAGATTGAAAAGGGACTAAGTTATGCGGTCCCCTGCGCTCTTCTCCAACAGGTCAGTTGCACATTCGGGCTGGCAATTCAAGTAAATGCGCGCGATTTGCCGCATGTCGGCCGGCTGGATTGTGCGCAACCGGACGCGGTGGATCATCTGCGCCACGCCGGCGCTTCAGGGAGGAAGTGTGCCGATGTCGAGGCAGAGCGTCATCCTCGTTCCCGGGCTGATGTGCAGTCCGGACCTGTTCGCCCCGCAGCGGGCGGCCCTTGCAGGCAGGGCCGACGTCCGGGTGCCTGAGCCGTCCAAGGATGCGACCATCGCAGGCATGGCGCGGCGCATCCTCGTCGCGGCGCCGGAACGGTTCGCACTCGGCGGCCTTTCGATGGGCGGATACGTGGCGCTCGAGATCGTCCGTCAGGCGCCCGAGCGGGTGACGCGCCTCGCCCTGATCGACGCCAGTGCCCGCGCCGACCGTCCCGACACCGTGAAGCTGCGCCGACTCCTGATCGGCATGGGACGTACGGTGGGCACGCGTGCCGTGCAGTCGGCCCTGATGAAGTCGCTGGTGCATCCGAGCCGCCTCGGCGATCGTGAATTGATCGACCGCATCTTGGCGATGGCGGACGCCATCGGGCAGACCGCCTTCGAACGCCAGAGCGAGGCGCTGATCGCCCGCGACGACTATCGCCCGTTCCTCGGCGAGGTCCGCTGTCCGACGCTGGTGATGGTCGGGGCGCAGGACCAGATGACGCCGGTCAAGATCGCCCAGGAGATCTCGGCGGGCATCGCCGACAGTCGCCTCGAGGTGATCCCGGATTGCGGTCACATCGCAACCCTGGAGCGGCCCGAGGCAGTGAACAGCCTTCTGGTGGAGTGGCTCGACGCCTGACGGATCAGCGCGCCACGAAGCAGTCGATCGACTTGCGGCGCAGTTCGAGACACGTCGAGGCCGCGCTGGCAGCGTCGAAGCCGCCGAACCGGGCGCGGACGAGAGGTTTGCCGCCTCCGACGGGGACGGCGAACGCGCTCGCATGGTCGAGCAGGCCACCCGCCATGCCGCGGACCGCGTTCAGTGCCCGCTCGGCTTCCGGTCGGGTCGCGTAGGCGCCGACCTGGATCGCCACCGTGCCGGCGGGCGGGCCGCCGAGTGCCGATGGCAGCGGCATCGGAGTGGCGGGGCGGATGCCCGCGCCGGCAGCCGGTTCTTGCCCTCCGGCGAGGGCCGCGGCTTGCGCGCCGAGCGTCGACGGCATGCGCACGCCCGCTGCCATGCTCGGTGCGGCGAATGCGAGGCGCCCGGCCGGCACGCCACCGGCAGGCTCGGCGCGAGCCGATGCGCCCGGTCCCGTTACCACGGAGTGGCTGCGGACGCGGGCGACAGCGATAGCGGGAGCAGGTGGGTTGGTCGAGGTGGCGGCCGCGGCCGGCGCCGCCGAATGTTGCGGCGGAAGCGAGGCAGCGGTAGCGCGCTGCGCGGGGGCTGGCGCTGTCGGATGCGAAACGACCGGCTTCGGGGGCTGCGTGGCGGGTCGCGCGGGCGGCGCGGGCGGGCGCGGCGGGGCTGCCGCCACGCGAGCCGGTCGACCTGCCGGCCGTGGGCGGGCGATCAGGCGGGGCGGCAAGGCACGGGTACGGCGCGTGCTGGCGCGGCGCATCGCGGAAGCGATCAGATAGCGCATGCGCTGATTGCGCAGGCCTGCGGTCGCGCCTCCGAATACGACGGCGACGATATGGCGACCGCCGCGGCGCGCCGAGGAAAGCAGGTTGAAGCCAGACGCCCGCGTGTAACCTGTCTTGATACCGTCGATGCCTTCGTAGGTTCTGAGCAGGGTATTGTGGTTGGCATGGCTGCGGCCGGCATAGGTGAAGCGCTCGGTCTGGAACAGCTTGTAGTCCTCGGGAAAGTCGTCTTGCAGCCTGAGCCCGAGAGTGACCATGTCGCGCGCCGTCGTCACCTGTTCGCGGTCGGGCAGTCCGGAGGCGTTGCGGAACACGGTGCGGGTCATGCCGATTTCGCGCGCCTTGCTGGTCATGCGTCCGGCGAACTTTTCCACGCTGCCGGCGAGATGCTCGGCGAGGGCAGCCGCGACATCATTGGCCGACTTGGTGACAAGCGCCTTGACGGCGTCGGCGACCGTGAGCGTATCACCCTCTTCGAGATCGAGGTTCGAAGGAGGCTGGCTCGCAGCGTGCGCTGAAATTCGGATCTTCGAGGCATAGGAAAGACGCCCCTTACGGATCTCGTCGAAAACGAGATAGAGCGTCATCACCTTGGTGAGAGATGCCGGAAAGCGGAGCGCGTCCGCATCCTCGGCGAACAGCACGCGACCGCTGTTCGCATCGACGACCAGTGCGGCGCTGCGGCCCGCGCGCGCGCCCTCCGTCCCGGCCAGCAAGCCGGCGAGAAGCGAGAGCAGCAGCATGGTGGATAATTTCACCAGTCGCCGCCAGGGCGCGACCGGGCGCCGTCGGCGCGCCACGCCCTCACGAGAACTCGACCACTGTACCACCGGTCCCCACCAGCATTACGGACATCCCGTCAGCCCGGCCATGTCGGTCGGCTGCCATGGCCCGAGCCGTAGCAGTACCCGCATGGGGTGCTGGTTCTGGAATGCGACGTCCCTGTATCCTGTTACGTTCGACGAACCATCGTTATTGGGCGCTTTTGCGGCGCGACAGACGAGCGGCTCGCAGCCCTCTGCCATCGGTCACTCTAGCAGCGCCGGACTGCCATCCGGTTAATCGGGGCCAGCCATGCAACCTCGCACGTGCACAGCCGTTGTGACGATCGAGTGAGCGTCCTCCGTGCAACTGTGCGTTGCGCGGAGGTCATCATTGAGTCCACTTCCGAGGGTTACCGTGGCGACGGTTTCGATCGTGGGCACCCCATTCCGGAGAAGGTGCGCCGCGCGCTTCAGGCAAGCACTGCGTCACCGCCGGAGCGCATTGCGAAACCGGGTTGATGTCGACTAACGTTACATCGCGGGTGGCTTGCAGCGTGCTGTGGCGTGAGGCCGCCTTCGACGCATTTTCTCATCGGCGGACGTACCGGGGCCGTCCGCCGAACGACCGGGTTCGAGGCATGACGACAGGAACGTTGACGATGATCGATGCCGAAAGCTGTCCGGGCATCGCGCATGTGCTCATGTCGGACAAGGATGGACAGGGCGGCGGGCGCGGGCCTGGCCGCGGCACGGAGGACGGCGAAGGTCGTACCGGGCTCGTCACCAAGACGCGCCCCAAGACGAAGAAGCCGAGCCTCTACCGCGTGGTGCTGCTCAATGACGACTACACGCCCATGGAGTTCGTCGTGCATGTGCTCGAGAAATACTTTGCCAAGAGTCGCGAGGATGCGACCCGCATCATGCTCATGGTCCATCACAAGGGCTCGGGCATTTGTGGCGTCTACACTTACGAGGTCGCCGAGACGAAAGTGACCCAGGTGATCGATTTCGCGCGCCAGCACGGACATCCTCTGCAATGCACCATGGAAAAGGAGTGAAGCGCACCTACATGAGGTCGGCGTGCCCCCCCGGGGTGACATCGCGCAAGGCAGGCGACCCATCAAGTCTCGCAGATCGGTCTCCGGCCAGCGCCAGCAGAAAGTGGAAGCCCAGTGCCGTCATTCTCGCAAAGCCTGGAAGCCAGCCTTCACCGCGCACTCGAACTCGCCAACGAGCGTCGGCACGAGTTCGCGACCCTCGAGCATCTGCTGCTCGCGCTGATCGACGACCGCGACGCACAGGGCGTCCTGAAGGCGTGCGCCGTTGACGTCGATGTCCTGCGCGGCCGTCTTACCGAGTACATCGACAATGAGCTCGGCTCGCTGCAGGTGCGTGGCGCCTCCGAGGCAACGCCGACGACCGGTGTGCAGCGCGTCATCCATCGCGCCGTCGTTCATGTGCAGTCGTCGGGTCGCGACGAGGTGACGGGGGCCAACGTGCTCGTTGCGATCTTCGCCGAGCGTGAGAGCCACGCTGCCTATTTCCTGCAGGAGCAGGACATGACGCGGTTCGACGCCGTTCAGTACATCAGCCACGGCATCGCCAAGCGTCCGGGCATGAGCGAGCCGCGCAGCGTGCGCGGCATCGACGATGAGCAGACGGAGGAGGGACAGGGCGGTTCCGACAAGAAGGGATCGGGAGCGCTCGACACTTATTGCGTCAACCTCAACGAGAAGGCGGCCAAGGGCAAGATCGATCCGTTGATCGGCCGCGAGGCAGAGGTGATGCGCACCATCCAGGTGCTCTGCCGCCGCCAGAAGAACAATCCGCTGTTCGTCGGCGACCCCGGTGTCGGCAAGACGGCGATCGCCGAAGGCCTTGCGCGCAAGATCATCAACGGCGAGGTGCCGGAGGTGCTTGCCGACTGCACGATCTTCTCGCTCGACATGGGCGCGCTGCTCGCCGGCACCCGCTACCGTGGTGATTTCGAAGAGCGGCTGAAGGCGGTGATGAAGGAGGTCGAAGCCTATGAGGGCGCGATCCTGTTCATCGACGAGATCCACACGGTGATCGGCGCCGGCGCCACGTCCGGTGGCGCGATGGATGCGTCCAACCTGCTGAAGCCGGCGCTGCAGTCCGGCACGCTCCGTTGCATTGGCTCGACCACCTACAAGGAGTATCGCCAGCACTTCGAGAAGGATCGTGCGCTCGTCCGCCGTTTCCAGAAGATCGACGTCAACGAGCCGTCGGTCGAGGATGCGATCGCCATCCTCAAGGGCCTGAAGCCCTATTTCGAGGAGTTCCACAAGATCAAGTACACCAACGCCGCCGTGCGCACGGCGGTGGAGCTTTCCGCGCGCTACATCAACGACCGCAAGCTGCCCGACAAGGCGATCGACGTGATCGACGAGACGGGCGCCAGCCAGATGCTGCTGCCGGAGGAGAAGCGCAAGAAGAAGATCACCGTGAAGGAGGTGGAGGCGACCGTCGCCACGATGGCGCGTATCCCGCCAAAGACCGTGTCGAAGTCCGATGCGGAGGTTCTCGTCAATCTCGAGCGCGACCTGAAACGGCTGGTGTTCGGCCAGGACAAGGCGATCGAGCAGCTGACCGCCGCGATCAAGCTCGCCCGCGCCGGCCTGCGCGAGCCGGAAAAGCCGATCGGCTGCTATCTGTTCACCGGCCCGACCGGCGTCGGCAAGACCGAGGTCGCCAAGCAGCTCGCGAGCCTGATGGGTGTCGAGCTGATGCGCTTCGACATGTCGGAGTACATGGAGAAACACACCGTCTCGCGGCTGATCGGTGCGCCTCCCGGCTACGTCGGCTTCGACCAGGGCGGGCTCTTGACCGACGGCATCGACCAGCATCCGCACTGCGTGTTGCTGCTCGACGAGATCGAGAAGGCGCACCCGGACCTGTTCAACATCCTCCTGCAGGTGATGGATCACGGCAAGCTGACCGATCACAACGGCAAGAAGGTCGATTTCCGTAACGTCGTGCTGATCATGACGTCGAATGCGGGTGCCTCCGACATGGCGAAAGCCGTGATGGGCTTCAACCGCTCGAAGCGGGAGGGCGAGGACACTGAGGCGGTCAACCGCATGTTCACGCCGGAGTTCCGCAACCGGCTCGACGCGGTGGTGGGCTTCGCCGGCCTCGGCCCCGACGTGATCGCCAAGGTCGTCGAGAAGTTCATCTTCCAGCTCGAAGCTCAGCTCGCCGATCGCGGCGTCACGATCGAACTCAGCGAAGCGGCGACGAAATGGCTCGGCGAGAAGGGCTACGACGAGAAGTTCGGCGCTCGCCCGCTCGGTCGTGTGATCCAGGAGCACATCAAGAAGCCACTCGCCGACGAGTTGCTGTTCGGTCGCCTCGAGCACGGTGGCGCTGTCAAGGTTATCGTTGAAGGCGAGGGCGACGACACAAGGCTCGCCTTCGAGCTGTTCCCGTCCGAGGGCAAGCGTACCGCCAAGGCTCAGGATCCGGAGGCGGACGACGACGACGGCGAGGACGAGCCGGAGACCGCCCTCATCGACGTCGCGCCGCGCAAGGCCCTCGCCGCACCGCGCGAGAAGAAGTCGCGCGGCAGCGCCGTGCCGAGCGTGCCGAAGAAGAAGTCGGACTGAGCACAGCCCGTCTCCCTATTGCAGAAGGTGCCGCCGGAGCGATCCGGCGGCACTTTTCGTCGTGCGCCTGTTGCGGGCATAAGGCACACCGCCACCGCTGCGGAAGCACTGCACGACGTCGTCCTCCACTCCGGAGACGAGCGTGATCAGCTGGGCCGCGATCCCGAGGTTGTTGGCGCTTGCTCGCGTGAGAAGCCCGGCGTGCTCGTCGGGCAGCCGGTAGGTGCCCGCTTCGGGATCGACCTCGACGATGCCGGAGCACACCATCGCGCCGAGCCACTCGCGCACATAACGCTCGCTCAGCTCCGCCTTGCCTGCGATCTCGTCGCTCGTCATCGCCGCGATGGTCGTCATGACCTCGATCGGTCACTGCACCGGACTGTTCGATGCCCTTGCAGGCGTTTCGGCTCGATTTCCGTCAACGAGCTCGAACACGACGTGATGAACTACTACTACGTCTGCCGCCCGTGACAGGCTGGAGGCTCATATGACGAATGCGCGTGGCCGGGCTGCTGGTCCGGCCACGCGTCGCGCTCTAAGGTTGCCCGCTCGGTGACTGGCGAGGGCAAGGTGAAGCAAGCAGACGACGGGGCGGGCGGGACACCCCGCTGGGTTCATGAAGGCGGCCAGGCGACTGCCTTCCTGCGCGGCCTCGCCGTTGCGCTCACGGTTCCGGGGTGGGTGCTGTTCCTCACCGCCTTCGGCTTTGCCGCACTCGCCCGGGAGCTCGGTTTCACGCTGGGCCAGGCGGTGCTCACCTCGGCCGCCATCTACGCCCTGCCGGCACAGGTCATCCTGGTCGACCAGATCGCGCGCGGCGCGACGCTCTATGCGGCCGGCTTCGCTGTGACGCTGACCGCTGTTCGCCTCCTGCCGATGGCGGTCAATATCGTGCCGCTCTGGCGCGCTCCGGGCAATACACGCCTCGCCGAGATCGCGGCCGTGCATTTCGTGGCGGTTACCGCCTGGGTCGAGGGATTGCGTCGGCTGCCGGCGTTGCCGGCTGAGCGGCGGCTCTCCCATTTCCTCGGCATCGGTACTGGAATGATGATGGCGACGGTCTCGGGTACGCTGACAGGCTTTATCGTGGCCGCGGCGCTGCCGCCGCTCCTGTCGGCCGCGCTCTTGTTCATGACCCCGCTTTACTTCCTGTGCTCGATGCTGATGACCTCGGGGCGCCCGGCCGATCGCATCGCCATCCTGCTCGGCGCCCTGCTCGGTCCTCCGTTCTATCTGCTGGCGCCGGGCATCGACCTGATGCTCACCGGGCTCGTCGGCGGCACCATCGCATTCCTGATCGGGGAGCGACGGCCATGAATGCGATCGACGACGGCCTCGGCGGCTACCTGGCCATCCTCGTCGTTGCCGTCGTCGCGCACGAGAGCTGGCGCTGGCTCGGCCTCGCGCTCGGCCGCGGCATCGATGCCGATGGTGCGCTGTTTCGCTGGGTACGGGCGGTCTCGACGGCACTGGTTGCCGGCCTCTGCCTGAGACTGGTGCTGTTTCCCTCGGGTGCGCTCGCCGGTATCACCCTCGGCTCGCGGCTGATCGCGCTCGCAGTGGGCATTGCTGCCTTCCTGCTGCTCAGCCGTACGTTGCTCGTCGGCATCGGGGCCGGCGCTGCAGCCCTGCTCGCTGTCGAAGGCGCGCTCGGGCTGTTCACACGATGACGACCGGCGCCTGATGCACGTATCGAGGATTCTCGATCTCGCTCACGATGACCTCGGCGACGTCGGCACGCGAGATGCTCGCGTCGCGCCATTGCGCGGGGTCGGTGACGACACGGGCTCGCCCGGTCGCCGGCCCGTTGGTGAGCAGGCCGGGCCGGAGGATCGTCCACTCGAGTCCGCTCTCGCGCACGAACTGCTCCTGGACGTCCTTGTCCTCGTAGATGCGCGCGAGGACCAGCGGAAAGAACAGCTTGGTATAAACGAGCGAGCCCTTGCCACGGCTGTCGCCGGCGCCGAGGCCGGTGATGCAGATCAGGCGGGAGACGCCGGCCGCGCGCATCGCCGGGATCAGCAGGCGTGTCGCCTTGGAGAACAGCGTCGCCGGCTGCAGCGAGAAAGGGTTCGCGATGCCGAGGGCCATCACCACGGCATCGACGCCGGCGACGGCGCGAGCGATGTCGATGGGCTTCAAGGCATCGCCGGCCATCTCCTCGAGCGCCGGGTGATCAATCGGAATTGCGCCGGCTGAGCGGGCGAATGCGCGCACGCGATGCCCGCGGGCGAGTGCGGCCTTCACCGTTGCAAGACCGATCCCCTTCGAGCCGCCGATCACCAGAATCTGGGCCATAGCACTCCGTTCTCCCGGTTGACTGGAGCCCATTTCACCACCACCGATAAGTGACGGGGGCCCGTCGCCCGGCAACCCCACCGTACCGGGCTTCCGAATCGGCTGTGAGAGTCGGAACCGGATGGAAAGCGACCGTCACCGAGGAGGCCGACGTGCAGGATATCTCCAATAGCCAGCGCGCGCTCTGGACATTTCTCATGTTCACGCTCGCCGGCCCGTTCCTCGGTGCCCTAGCCGTTGCGGGCGCGCTGATCCTGGCGCCGGTATTCAAGCTTGCGGCACTGCTGCCGCCGAGCCTGCCGCCCGTCGGCGCATCGACCGTCACATCGTTCGTCTGGTCCGCGATACCGGCGACGCTGGCGGCGATCGCGCTTGTGCCGATGGTGCTACGACGCGGCACGTTCGGGTGGGTTGCGGCGGCGGCGGCCGGGGTCGTGGCGGTGGCCGCCGCGAGCGTGATCTTTCCCCTCGCCCATCCTGAACTGCGGTTCGTGTTGATGGTCCTGGCCGGGATCGTTGCGGTTGGTTTGCGCCAGATCCTCGCCGTGGCGGGGATCATCAGGTAATCAGGCGGCGTCATCGTTCCGAGTTATCGCCGCCCTGCGTTGCCTTCTCGAGAACGCCTTCGACGTAGAGGCGGCGGACCACTGCTAGGATGACGATGATCAGCGGAAAGCCGAACAGCAGTCCCAGAGGTCCGAGCAGAACGCCGAGCGCGACTGTCCCGAGGATGCCGATCGCCGGCGGCACGTCGGCCGCCTTACCCATGATCAGCGGCAGGATCACATTGTTTTCGAGTTGTTGGATGACGACGAACAGCAGCACCACCCAGCCGGCCTTCGCGACGCCGTCCGAGGCCGCCAGCAGAACGGCGGGCGCTGCGCCAGCGATAGGACCAATGTATGGAACGAACTCGGTCAGGCCCGCGATCAGGCCAAGTCCGAGGTAGGCAGGCACGCCGATCAGCCAGAGCCCGGCCATGGTCATCGCGCCGACGATGACCATGGCGACGAGTTGTCCACCGAACCAGCTCCTGAGATCGCTTGCGCAGCGATCCAGAACATCGCGCGCCACCGGTTGCGATTTCGTGGGCACCAGGGCGAGGAAGCCGTCACGATATCGGGCCGGCTCCATGGCGAGGTGAACACCTGTCGCGACGACGAGAACGACCGCTGCCACGCCGCCAAGGAAGGCCGCGCCCCACGCGAGCACGCCCGAGACGAGCCCGCCGATCGGCGTGCCCCGCATCTGGTCGACCAAGCCTTTGAGCTCTTCGGCAGTGATGATGCGCCCGACCGCCGTCGGCAGCTGCTCCGACAGCGTTCGCAGTTGCGAGTAGATCTGACCTCCGAAAACGGTGAATACCGCCGCCACGACGACGATGACGACGAGAAGCCCGACCAGCACGGCGGTGCGCCGCGAAAGCCCGGTCCAGCGGCTGATGCCGCCAGCCATCAGGTCGAGCCCGAGTGCGATGAGGATCGCACCGAACCCGAGCAGCAGGATGTCGCTCAATGTCCAGACGGCATAGGCGAGCGCCCCCACCATCGCCACGAGCACTACCCGCGCGACGAATGGAGAGCGGGCCTCGCCGTGGCGATCGCGGATCGCGTCGCGCGCGGGTGACGGGTCCGGTCTGTTCATCGGGACTGAACGGGCGACCGGTGTTTGGTGTTCCGAGCTGCCACCTGACGAACGGCGGCGCACGCATGGCAATGCGACGCGAAGGATCGGCGGCGAATACGAAACGGGAACACGATGCATTGCCAAAGCCCACGAATACGGTCAGTAGTGATCGCCTGTGATGGCGATGCATCCCGACGCCCGACCCATTGAGCGAGCCGCGACGGCATGACCGACAACCGCCTGATTTCATCGGCGAAGCGAGAGACGGATGCCGCCGAGGCGTCGATCCGCCCTCAGACGCTCGACGACTTCATTGGGCAGGAGCAGGCGCGTGCCAACCTGCGGGTGTTCATTCAGGCAGCCCGGGCACGCGGCGACGCGCTCGATCATGTGCTGTTCGCCGGCCCGCCCGGCCTCGGCAAGACCACACTGGCCCAGATCATGGCGAAAGAGCTCGGCGTCGGTTTCCGCGCCACCTCCGGTCCGGTGATCTCGAAAGCTGGCGACCTCGCGGCGCTGCTCACCAACCTCGAGGAGCGCGACGTGCTCTTCATCGACGAGATCCACCGCCTGTCGCCGGCAGTCGAGGAGATCCTCTACCCGGCGATGGAGGACTACCACCTCGACCTCATCATCGGCGAAGGGCCGGCGGCGCGTTCGGTCCGAATCGATCTGCCTCAGTTCACCCTCGTCGGTGCCACGACGCGCGCAGGACTGCTGACCAATCCATTGCGCGACCGCTTCGGCATCCCGGTCCGGCTCAACTTCTATACGACGGACGAGCTGCAACGCGTTGTCGAGCGAGGCGCCCGCGTGCTCGGCGCGCCGATGCGGCCCGATGGCGCCCGCGAGGTCGCACGGCGCGCGCGCGGGACGCCGCGCATAGCCGGCCGCCTACTGCGCCGGGTGCGAGATTTCGCGGCTGTGGCGGGTGCTGATGCCATCACCGCGGAGATCGCCGACCAAGCGCTGAGGATGCTCGAGGTGGACAACGAGGGTCTCGACGCTCTCGACCACCGCTATCTCAATTGCATCATCCGTAACTACGACGGCGGGCCGGTCGGCATTGAGACGATCTCTGCCGCGCTGTCTGAACCGCGCGACGCTCTGGAGGAAATCGTCGAGCCCTATCTGCTGCAGCAGGGCATGATCGGTCGCACGCCGCGCGGGCGCATCGCGACGCTGAGGGCCTACAAGCACCTCGGCTTGTCGGGGCCGCAACGCCAGTCGATCGCACAGCTCGGTCTGCTTCTCGACGACGACGACGAGGATGGGCCGTCCGGCGCCGCGTCAGGGAAGGGTTAACCCAAGGGTGACGCTGGGCTGCCGGTCGGGGGCGCGCGCCTTAGTCTGGCACCCTTCTCGCGTGTAGGGAGCGTCGGCGCCGCGGGCGTTACAGGACGTCGGCGGGCTCGATGAAGCGGAACGGGATGACAGCGTGCTGACGCGGCGTGGATTTCTGAAGGGCATCGCCTCGGGGGCGGTGGCGGGCCTAAGCCTCTGCGGCTACGCGTTCGCTGTCGAGCCTTACAGGCTGCTGACCACGCACTATGCGATCACACCGCCCCTCTGGCCGCGCACATTGCGCCTGCGCATCGCCATGATCGCCGACCTGCATGCGTGCGAGCCCTGGATGCGGCTCGACCAGATCGCCGCCATTGTCGATCGCACGAACGACCTGAAGCCGGACCTCGTCGTTCTGCTCGGCGACTTCGAATCCCGCAACCGCTTCGTGCAGCGGCCGGTGCCCCGCGCGGAGTGGGCGCGGCTGCTCGCCGGGCTGAAGGCGCCGCTCGGAGTGCACGCCGTGCTCGGCAACCACGACTGGTGGGACGACTGGGATGCGATGGCGCGCGGCGGCGGACCTGTCGTCAACCGCGTAGCGCTGGAGCGCGCCGGCATCCCCGTCTACGAGAACGATGCCGTCCGCCTCGTCAAGGACGGCGAGCCGTTCTGGCTTGCCGGCCTCGGCGATCAGTGGGCCTTCTGGGACCGCTCGCCGGAGCATCGTCGCCGCTTCCCTCACCTCTGGTATGAGGGTGTCGACGACATGCAGGCTCTGCTCGGCAGGATCGGCTCGGACGGCCCGGCCATCCTGCTGGCGCACGAGCCGGACGTGTTCGCCGAGGTTCCGGATCGCTTCGCTCTGCAACTCTCCGGACATACTCACGGCGGCCAGGTGCAGTTCTTCGGCTATGCACCGAAGGTGCCGTCGCGGTTCGGGCAACGCTACGTCTACGGCAACATCGTCGAGAACGATCGCCATCTCGTCGTGTCCGGTGGGCTCGGCTGCTCGGTGGCGCCCATTCGTTTCGGCCGTCCGCCGGAAGTCGTCGTCGTCGAGTTGGGTGATGTCTCGAGTTCCGTGGGAGCGGGGGCATGAGCGGGCCGGGGGACACGTCGCGCGGCTGGCCTGATCTGGCCGGTCGCCTCGTCACTGCAGCCGACGGTGCGCGTTGCCATGTGCTGCCGGTAAGGGTCTATTTCGAAGATACCGACTTCTCGGGCCTCGTCTACCACGCGAGCTATCTCAGGTGGTGCGAACGTGGACGGTCCGATTTCCTGCGGCTCCTCGGTAACGATCATCAGGCGCTGATCGCGGGTGCGGATGGCCAAGAGCCTGCCGCCTTCGTCGTCCGCCGCATGGCGCTCGAATACCTGAAGCCGGCGCGCATCGACGAGGTGCTCGAGGTCGAGACCCGCGTCGCGGAGATCGGGGCGGCGAGCCTCGTTCTCACTCAGGCGATCACGAGGGGCGAAGTTCGCCTGTTCGAAGCGCATGTGACGGTGGTGCTGGTCAGCGTGTCGGGCAAGCCGCAGCGGCTCGGGCTCCGCATGCGCCAGGCACTCGGCGGCATCTGAGCGCTGGACACGGCTATATCGCCCGCGCCAATGTCCGGCACGACATATCTCCGGATGGCACGATGACCGACAAGACGCGCGACGACGGCGCCGATGCCGTCGATCCCGATATACTCGACGCGGCGCAAGGCCACGCACGATTTCGCGAGAAATTCGAACGCGAGCGTGACCTGTATCGACGCATCGCCATCTCGGCGCAGCGTCCGCGTCTCCTGTGGATCGGCTGCTCGGACAGTCGCGTGGTGCCGTCCGAGATCCTCTCGGCGGATCCCGGCGAGCTTTTCGAGGTGCGCAACATTGCCAACACGGTACCGCCGGCCGGCGCTGGCGACGTCTCGGTCGGCGCGGCGATCACCTACGCTGTCGAGCACCTCGAGATCGATGACATCGTGGTGTGTGGGCATACCGGCTGCGGCGGCATCAAGGCGCTGGCCGGTGATGCGCCGCTCATCGAGCGGGGTGAACTCGGCCGGTGGGTCAGTTACACGCGGCCCGCCCATCGCCTGATCCGGGCCGCCGGGGTGCCGGCCGACGAGCGACACGTCGAGACGGTCAAGGCGCATATCCATTTTCAGCTCGACAACCTGATGACTTACCCGCTGGTGGCGCGTCGGGTGGCCGAAAGGCGGCTCGACCTGCACGGCTGGCTCTACGTAATGGAGGAAGGCGAGCTTCTCACCTACGACCAGGTCGAGGGCGATTGGATTGCGCTGCGAGAGCGCGTGCCAGTCGGTGGACCAGCCGCCCGCTGACGCGACGCCCGGAGTTGAAGTGCGGCTGCGGCATCGCAGCCCGCCACCGTGGCTCATGGGCCGCACTGTCGTCATATTGCGCGGCAACAAGCGCGGCGGAGTGCGATGCGGGGGCGCCGGCCGTGGCCCGGTCTATAAACTGCGCGAAAAAATGCGAGACACGGCTTTTGTCCGGATGGTGGCCAACTGCCGTCACAGTTCTCTGCGACCGAAGCGCTAAGATCATGAATGAGCATATGATTCGCCAGGACACGTGGAGCGGTCGCCAGGGCCCGCACGATCCCGGCGCCGAACCGCGGATTGAGAGGGCGCCATGAATGAGGTCCTGAAGGGCACGCTGACCGTCAGCAACGGCGGGATGTCGTTCCTTCACCTGTTCCTCCAGGCGCATCCCGTCGTACAGGCGGTGATGGTCGGGCTGCTGCTCGCCTCGGTGTGGTCGTGGGCGATCATCGTCGAGAAGCTGTTCGCCTTCCGCCGGGCACGGATCGAGGCGGATCGCTTCGAGCAGATGTTCTGGTCCGGACAGTCGCTCGACGATCTCTACGGCCAGTTGGCGCGCGGGCGCACCATCGCCATGGCGGCTCTGTTCGTTGCCGCGATGCGCGAATGGAAGCGGTCGGTCGAAGGCTCGATCCGGGCACTCGGCGGCATTCAGCTGCGTGTCGAAAAAGTGATGGACGTCACCATCTCGCGCGAGATGGAGCAACTCGAGCGCCGTCTGCTGTTCCTCGCAACCGTCGGCTCGACGGCACCCTTCATCGGCCTGTTCGGCACGGTGTGGGGCATCATGACCAGTTTCCAGGCGATCGCGGTGTCGAAGAACACGAGCCTCGCCGTCGTCGCACCCGGTATCGCCGAAGCGCTGTTCGCGACGGCAATCGGCCTCGTTGCCGCCATCCCGGCGGTTATCTTCTACAACAAATTCTCGGCCGACGCGGCGCGCCTCAGTCAGCGCCTCGAAGCCTTCGCCGACGAGTTCTCGGCGATCGTGTCGCGCCAGATCGACGTGCGCACGTGAGGGCCACGCCATGGGCATGAGCATGAAGACGGGCAGCGGTTCGCACGGCAGCGGCCGACGCCGTTCGCGTCGACACGCGCCGATGAGCGAGATCAACGTGACGCCGTTCGTCGACGTCATGCTTGTGCTTTTGATCATCTTCATGGTGGCGGCGCCGCTGATGACCGGCGGCGTACCGCTCGAGCTGCCGCAGGCCAAGGGAACGCAGCTCGAGAGCCCGAAGAAGGAGCCGGTCGTCATCTCGGTGACGCGTGACGGCACGGTCTATCTCGGCCAGCAGGACAAGGACCCGATCGCAATCGCCGACATCGGCGCCAAGCTGCAGGCGATCGCCAAGGAAAGGGGCGGCACGGACGAGCCGATTTTCGTGCGTGGTGACCGGACGGTCGAATACCAGCACGTCGCGAAGGTGATGGCGCGAATCAAGGAGGCGGGGTTTCGCAAGCTCTCGCTGGTGACGGAGCTCGGACAGGGAGGCTGACGCACCGGTGCAGCTCGGCCTGACATTATCGGTTCTGCTGCACGCGCTGCTGCTCGGCTGGGCGTTCGTGTCGTTCGCCAAGACGCAGCCGATGAAGCTGCCGGAACCCGAGCCGGTCGCCGTCGCGATCATCAGCGAGGACGAGTTGGTCAGGCTCAGGAAGGGTGACCGCGACTCCAAGAATCTCGAGGTGGCGCCGGCAAAGAAGCCCGATGCCGAGCCGACCAAGACGGAGGCGCCGAAGCCGACGCCGCGCGCCGCCAAGCCCCCGGCCGCCGCCGAGCCACCACCGCCGCCGCCGCCGCAGAAGACCGCGGAGCCGCCCCCGCCACCGGCTGCGGATCCGATCGCGAGCAAGCTCGCCGCCCTTCAGAAGGAGCCGCCGCCACCGCCGCCTGGGCCGTCGCCCGAAGAGCTGAAACGCATCGAGGACGAGAAGAAAGCCGAAGCGGAACGCAGCGCCGAGGATGCGAAAAAGCGGGCCGAGCAGCAGAAGGCCGAGGAGGCCGAGCGCAAGAAGAAGGAACTCGCCGAGAAGAAGCGCAAGGAGGACGAGCGTCGCAAGAAGCTCGCCGAGCAGCGCCGCAAGGAGGCCGAGCGGCGCAGGAAAATCGCCGAGGCGAAGAAGGCGGAGGAAGAGCGGAAGCGCAAGCAGTTCGATCCTGGCCGGCTCGCAGCGCTCTTGAACAAGATACCCGACAAGCCGCAGCCGGCTGCCGGTTCCGAGGCGCCGAGCACCAAGCCCCTGCCGAAAGGTCCGCAAGCCGGAGCGCCGGAGGGCAAGGACACGCGCCTGACGGCGAGTCAGCGTTCGATGATCGGCATGATGATGCGCGATGCGGTCAAGACGTGCTGGCGCGTGCAGACCGGTCTCGAAGGGGCGAACCAGCTGGTGGTCGACGTCGAGGTGCGCCTGCGGCCCGATGGATCGATCGACGGGCAGCCGAGGGTGGTGAGCCACGGTTCGGGGCCGCTCTATGCGGATGCCTCGAACCGTGCGATCAGCGCGCTGATGGGGTGTGCGCCCTATGCCATGCTGCCCAAGGAATTCTACAAGGGCGGATGGGACTTCATGGTCGTGACGTTCGACCCGAAGAAGATGTTCTGACGGCTGTTGCAGCACGGACGACGATCGCCGGCCAGTCCGAAAGATGAGGATCGAGATGACTGCAAGCCGTGACACGTTCGCGTTGAGCCGCCGTGATCTCCTCCGGCTCGGCGCCGGAGGCCTCGTGACGGCGGCCGGCGGTGTTGCGTCGGCGCAGACCCGCGTCACGATCGACGAGGCGAATCTGCAACCCCGTCCGGTCGCCATCGCGCCGTTCCTGTCGAACGACCCGAAACTCGGCACCGAGATCGCCAACATCATCGCCGCCGACCTCGAGCGCTCGGGGCTTTTCAAGCCGCTCGACCCGCGCGCCTTCATAGAACAGATACGCTCGATCGACGCCACGCCGCGTTTTGCCGACTGGCGCTCGATCGGCGCAGAAGCGTTGACCGTCGGGCGCGCACAGGCGACAGGCGACGGCCGCATTCAGGCCGCCTTCCGGCTGTGGGACACCGTGCTCGGCAAGCCGCTCGCCGGCCAGCAGTTCACCACCAGCGCCGCCAACATGCGCCGGATCGGCCACATCATCGCCGATCAGGTGTACCAGAAACTGACGCTGGAGAAGGGCTACTTCGACACCCGTATCGTGTTCATCGACGAGACCGGCCCGAAGGACCGCCGCACCAAGCGCCTCGCCATCATGGACCAGGACGGCCACAACGGTCGCCGCCTGACCGACGGACGCGAGCTGGTGCTGACGCCGCGCTTCAGCCCGACCAGCCAGGAGGTCGTCTACATGAGCTATGCGACGGGCGAGCCGCGCGTGGTGCTCATGAACCTCGCGACCATGCAGCGCCAGGTGGTCGGCGACTTCCCGGGCATGACCTTCGCGCCGCGGTTTTCGCCGGACGGGCAACGCATCGTGATGAGCTTCCAGCAGGGTGGCGCGTCGAGCCTCATCGAAATGGACCTGCGGTCGCGCCGCTCGCGCCAGCTGACGCAGAGCCCCGCGATCGACACCGCACCCTGCTATGCGCCGGACGGCCGGGCCATCGTGTTCGAAAGCGACCGGGAAGGCACCCAGCAGCTCTACGTGATGGGCTACGACGGCTCCGGGCAGCGTCGCATCAGCCTCGGTGAAGGCCGTTACTCGACGCCGGTGTGGTCACCGCGAGGAGACTATATCGCATTCACCAAACAATTCGGCGGCCGCTTTCTGATCGGCGTTTTGAAGCCCGATGGCTCGGGGGAGCGCATACTGACCGAAGGCTTCCACAACGAAGGGCCGACGTGGGCGCCGAACGGTCGCGTGCTGATGTTCTTCCGCGACCAGCCAGGCGCCAACGGCGGCCCCGCGATCTACTCGGTCGATCTGACCGGTTACAACGAGCGCCGCGTGCCGACACCGTCGTTCGCATCGGATCCCGCCTGGTCGCCCCTGCTCGGTTGAACGGCGTGCAGCTGTGACGTCGTGTTGCGCTCGGCACGCGCTGTGTCCAATTGCACACAGGCGCGACGAAGCGGGATACGTTCCGCCGTTGACGCGGCGGTTTTGCCCACAGGGCGGGCGATTCAGGTGTTCATTCTCGTGGCATTTCCGCATCTAGCGGGGCGGAAAACCACAGTTTGCTACCGTCTTTCCTTGAACGAAGCGGGCGTCCCCGGTACCCGGAACATGGCGACTGCCGACGTAGGTTGGGGGCCGACCATACGGGGGTGAGTTCCTTGCTCGAGCTGGCGACCTTTGCAGGGGCCGGGGGGCGAGGAGAGCATTCTCCGGTGAGCTAGGTGCGAAAGTTCCGGCTCGGGGGGATGCTCCGAAGCCCGGCGATGCCAAAGACAGCATAGGAGAGAAGACTATGAAGGGCGCTATCATCATCGCGACTGTGATCGCTGCTGTTGCTCTCGGCGCGTGCCGCAAGGAGGTTCGTCACGAGCCTCTGAAGCTCGGCGGCCCGGTTGCCGAGCGCGTTGCTCAGTAACGACCGCAGTCTCGTCGGCTTCGGCCGACCTGATTGTCTGAAGGCTGTCCAGCCGGTCGGTTGGACAGCCTTCATGCGTTCGGGTAGCGGAATTCCGGTTGATAGGCCCGGCGGGCGCGTTGCCACGACCCTTCTCTGACCCTAGTCAGATCGTCAGGGCGTGCCGTACCTGCAGCGCCATGCGCCTGGGCGGCGTCGGTGCGCGAGGGCATCGGTGGCGGCTCGTGGTGGTCGAGCGAACCGCTCACGGCAACGACATGCGGCCACATTTGTCCTGCAAGGGACGAGCGTGAGGGCGCGTCGACGTCGGAAGGGATGGCCGCTTTCAGCTGGCCGTGCGCGTGCGGGAACGGCCACGCACCGGGGATGAACTGAAGGGATTCGAAATGGTGCTCTCGGACACATGGCGCCCGGCGCTCTTCCGGCGCGCGCTGGCCGTCGCGGGGATCGTCGCCGCGCTCGGCATCTCTGGATGTGCCCAGAAGACGGTCGATGCCGATGACGGACGGCTCGGCGCCAATGGCCGTGGCGGGCGCGGTGGGCCGCCGGCGACGCCCGGCTCGCGACGCGATTTCGCTCAGAACGTCGGCGACATCGTGTATTTCTCGTCCGACAGCTCGGATCTCACGCCGGAAGGGCAGCAGACGCTCCGGGCCCAGTCGCGTTGGCTCGCCCAGTATCCCCAGTACACCATCACCATCGAGGGCCACGCCGACGAGCGCGGCACGCGCGAATACAACATCGCGCTCGGCGCCCGTCGCGCAACCACCGTGCGCAACTTCCTGGCGCAGAACGGTATCAACGGGCAGCGCATCCGCACGATCTCATTCGGCAAGGAGCGCCCCGTCGCGGTCTGCAATGACATCTCCTGCTGGTCGCAGAACCGTCGCGCGCAGACCGTGTTGAACAACCGCGGCGGCAATTCCTGAGCTGCTGGCGCGACGCCGGAACCAGCCACTGGGCGCGGGGCGGTATGGAGCCGCTCCCCGCCGCGGGCGGCGGGGAGCGCACCCCGGTCCTCCGCTACCGATGGCGTTCATTCTCCATGCATCTTGCCTCCTGCACAGTTTTGCCCCAGTTGGGTCGCAACATGCAAATCGATGCCTTGATCCGGGTCGCCACTGGTGTGGCGGGCGCAGGCAGCCTGACGGGGAGAAGCGCGTATGGGGGTTGGTCGCGTGTGTCGGCCACGACTGTCGTTGGGCCGTACAGCCGGGCTGTTGCTGGCGGCTGCTGGCGCGGCCTGCGTCCAGCCGGTGTGCGCGGCGGCACAGTCGCCAACGCCCGCCGAGCGTGACAGGGGCGTCATGAACAGACTCGGCGGCCCGGCTGGTGACTGGACGACGACGATGCGGCGACTGCCGGTGCAATCTCCCGATACCAAGACCCCTCCGGATGCCTCCTCGAACGACCTCGATCTCGCCCAGACCGACCTGCGCGAGGCGGCCGGCGACCGCATCTTCTTTGCGGCCGGCAGCGCTCAGATCGGCACACGGTCGCGCGCCGCGCTCGCCCGTCAGGCGCGCTACCTCAACGACCGACCGGGCATCGTCGTCGTCATCGATGGGCACGCCGACGAGTCGGGTCCGGTCAAGGCCGTGATGGCGCTGTCGCAGGCGCGGGCGGAGGCCGTGGCGCGCCTGCTCATGGATGAGGGCGTTGCGCGCGAGCGGATCACGACGCAGGCGCACGGCACGTCCGAACGTGTCGCCGACTGCTCGTCGCCTGCCTGCGCGGCGCAGAATCGGCGCGCCGTCACGCGCATCGTCTCGGCGCCCGCCCGCAGCACGCCGCAGTCGTTCTCCACCTTGCCGCCCGTGCCGCGCCATTTCGGCCTCGGCGGCGACCCGAAGCTGCCGGAGCGCGGCCGTTGACCGGCAACTTGCGACCCGGCTACTAAGGCTTACGTGGACGCAGCGGCCGAGTTCGTGCCGGGGAGCGCGCGGTGGCCGAGGGAACGGGATCACTTCGATGCGTGACGCGGCAGCCTTGATCGCAGCGCTGTCGATCATGCAGGACCCGGCGAATTCGCGCTTGGCGAAGCGTGCAGCGCTGCCGCGCGGCATGACCTTCCTGCTCGAGGTCGCGGCCGGCGAAGACGAGGCCCTCGAGCATGCCCGCACGGTGACGGGCCGCAGCGATGATGCCTTGCGGTCGGCGGCCGGCTTCTTCGTCGAGCAGGTGTTGCTGTCGCGTTCGGCGTCGCACTATCGGGTGCTGGGACTGACCAACGACGCTGATGCCCGCGATCTTCGCAAACACATGGCGCTTCTGATGAAGTGGGTCCACCCCGACGCATCCGGCCACAACGCGGTCGACAAGACGATCGACCGGAGCGTGTTTGCCTCGCGCATCACCGAGGCGTGGCAGACGCTCAAATCGGAGGAGCGCCGCAGTGCCTACGATGCCACACTTGCGGCAGACACTGCGGCACGTGTACGTCGCAGCGTCGGCCGGCGGGAGCAGCGCGAGCAGCAAGCAGCCAGTCCCGCAGGCCGCTTTTTGCATCGGATCCTGGGACGACTGAGAGGTAGCTCGTGAGACGTAGCGAGCGACAGGACGTTGTCGGTATGACAGGAGTGAAGTTCGCGCGGTGAGGTCACTGAACGTGAGGCATCGCAGATTGCCGCGAAGTGTGCGGCTGATCGACGTATTGCGTTCGAATTAGCACCCGGCGGGGGATTTCTCCGAATGAATGATGGGACGGAATTGGGCCGACGGGCTGACGGGTTGGTGTCTGGCGACTGTGGCTGGCACGTTTTTTGAGCAACGAGGATCGGTAGCCTTGGTCCTAGCGAGGACGTCGTCGCCGATAGCTACGGTGGTCGCGCAAGAGGTGGAGTTGAAATATGGCGAAGTCGCCGTCTGCGAAGAGACCTTTGGTGGAGATCAAGGACCCCCACGGGGCGCCTTTTCTTTATTTTGATGCTGCCCCCAATGCCGGTACGTATCAGGGTATTATCTGCATCACGCTGGCGGCCGCGCGGCGGCTTGCGAAGGGGCCAAATGTTGAAGTCGATGTGGTGGCCGTGGGGCACCTGCGATGCTCAATGCGTGCGGCGCGGGAGCTGAGGCAGGCGATCGATCAGGCACTTTTGCTCGCTGCTCCGGAACCCGAGCATAAAAGTTGACGGATGCCTGACCGATACCTGGACGACCCGCGCGATGTGTGCCGGGTTCGAGCGTGGGTTGGTGGGTCCGGACTGCTGGGGACACCAGTAGTTGCTAGTTCTTTCTGCGATAGGCGCGTCACTCGTGGTGGTGGCTGCGTTCGGGTTGTCAGCGTCTCTTCCGGCGGCGCGTCCGCATTTTGAGCAAGGTGTCGATGATGCTCCACTGACTTTCAGTCAAGCCGTATTGGTGAGTGTTGCGCAGTGATCTGAGGAATATTTGTTCTTAATCTGGAAAATCGTCGATGCGCGCCAATAGCTCGGCTATCATCTCGGATGCTGGCCTACCACGGCGTTCCGTCGTCCTCAGTCGATCGGGTCGAGATGGATAGGACGGCGGAGCCGAAGTGGGCGGGCGGGCGCGGGGCGGGTGGCTGACATCCGGGATCGTTGCCGTGTGCGCGGCGTCAATGAAGGTCGTCCGAGTCAGTCCGGAACGCTTGAGCAAGGCCGTTGCCCGTTCGCCGGCGATGGCGCGCTCGTTCGGATTTTCGCTCCGCAGCATCTCGCAGATTTTCGCGAAGCGTTCAGGGTCAAAGGGTTCGGTCATGGGCACGTTGCCTCGATCGGTTTGTCCCGTTAGTTGGCGCGCGGGTTCAATGGGGGCCCGCCCGATGATAATTAATTTCATCGTGCGGGGGGAAAAATGGTGCAGAGTTCAGCGGTCTGTCGGGCCGTCGTTCAGGTCGTCGTGCCGAGCGGGCGCGTCGCGGCGATGGCTCGCGGCGGCGTCCGGGGTGGCTTTCGACGCAAGTGACGAGGTTTGCTGGGCCGTAGCCACGTTGCACGTGCTTGCCATTTGGCTGGCGTCGGGGGCCATGAGATTGATTTCGTCATCGGAACCGGAGGGCTCAAGCCGCCGGGACTGCGCCCACAGGCGGTCCGCGATCTTCAAGGGCTCGATGAAGCCGTTGCGCGCCCACCATGCACGTTCGTCACCCGAACGGTGGAGTTGATCGTGGTGGATGGTGCAGAGAGGCACCGTGAATTCGTCGGAGACCTTCATGCTCATCGCCGATTGCTGGGCGAACTTGAGGTGGTGGGCGTGAGCCGGTCGGCGGCCGCAGATGAGACAGGGCTGAGTGCCGACGAAGGCCAAGTGGGCCTTGTCGCGAACGCGGTTTTCTTTTGGCTGGATTGTCCTCTCGTGAACTCGAGCGGTGGCCGGCCGAGTGGTCGTGGAATGAGTGGTCGTGGATTTCGTGGTCGTAGATGTCGTAGTCGCGGCGGTGGCCGGCGTTGGCGCAACATGTCGGCTGTTGGTTTGCCGAGGCGAGGCGGCCAAGTCCAACTGATCCGCGGCCGGGTTCAAGCCAACCGATCGCGCTCTCGCTTTGAGAGCGTTCACGAGGCTGGTCGCGAGGTCGGCAATCGCGGGATCCGCCGCGACCTGTCCGAGTTCGTGGAGGTTGGCTTCCCAGAGCAGGTACGTCGACTGGAGGGTCTGGCACTCCTCGATCGCCGCCACGAAGGCCTTCCGGTAGTCCTGGACGTCGTGGAAGTCCCGCGACGTGTGCTGGTCGAGATGCAACACGAAGTGGCGGCGGTGGGACGTGTCGCGCGCTGGCGTGGAGGTGTTGGCGAGGTTGGCGACGGGGCGTCCTTTGGTGACGTGCGCTTGCTCGGGATCGTAGAGTGCCAGGCCGAACGGATTGCCAAAGGTTGCGAGGGCGCGCTTCGTGGCGTCCGTCTCGGCGGCCTTCAGTGCGATCTCGTGGGCGGCTTCCTTTCGGGTGGCGCGGCCGAAGCCGGTGCCGATCCCCTCGCGGACGGTGACGGTGTCGCCGGCCCTCACGGTGATGCGGACCTTGGTCGAATAGAAGCAGATCGCTTGCCTCTCTTGGAAGTCCGTCCACTGGCACTTCGGCGAGATAGTCTGGCGGTCCCACGCGTCGAAGCCGAAGATGCGGTTGGCCTCCGCGATGGCGTGGTAGCCGCCGATGTAGGAAATTGAGGCGCCGTCGGCTTCTCGTGTCTTGACGTGGCGCTGGAGCTTCGACCTGAGGGCCTGTTCTGTGTTGGATTGAACGTCATTTATCTGGTCCTCACTGAGATCTGCGGTGCGGGGTCCTTGAGGGCGACGCCATCGATGACGCAGCCGGCCTTCAGGGCGGCGAGGAGGCCCTGCTTGTCGAGTGTGGGTGGCTGAGGTTTCCAGGTAGGCGGGCGGCAATTCTTGGGAGACGTCAATAATGTCGAGCGTCGCTTGCCTTGCCGGAGCTACTCCGCCGGTCCGGTCCACGTCCGTGCCTTCGACCCCTCGCTGGTCTGTCCAACGTAAGCGCCGCACCGCCCCCACGTTGACGGGTCAGGCGGTTTCGGCCCTGGCGTGGGCCCAGGGCATCAGGTCGTCGATGCGGAGGCAGGCCAGCGGTTGACGAGTTTCGTCAGCGTGTCGGTCAGCCAGGCGTGCGGGTTGACGCTGTTGAGCTTGGCGGTCTCGATGAGCGAGGCGATGATCGCCCAGTTGGCGCCGCCTTCGTCGCTGCCGGCGAACAGCACGTTCTTGCGGCTCAAGGCGATCGGACGGATCGAGCGCTCGACGACGTTGGTGTCGATCTCGATGCGGCCGTCGTCGAGGAATTGGCCGAGCCCGTCCCAGCGATGCACGCCATAGCGGATCGCCTCGGCGAGCGGTGACCGTCCTGGCAGACGTCTCAGTTGCGCTCGAGCGCTTGGCTTGAGCGTCTACGAGCGGTCGCGTCCTGGACTGCCTTGCCGCGCGGCGCTCTTGCTCACAGCGGCCGCGAATCTCGGCCTCGATCTCATAGAGCGCGCCGATGCGCGCGAGCGCCTCGCTGGCGATCGGCGCGTTGCCGCCCTTGGCGATGTCGTAGAAGCCGCGGCGGAAGTGCGGACCAGCACAGTGCCAGCGTCAGTGGACCACCTGCCCGCCCCGGATCGGTGAGCTGTCGTAGCCGGCATAGCCGTCGACCTGAAGCACGCCGGTGAAGCCGCAAGTGCCGCTCGGCGTGCTCGCGCCACGACCGGTGCGTAGAGGGTAGGCCACCGCCCGGAGGGGCGCCGCCGCCCACGATCGGTCGTCGCGAGCGATCGCCAGGAGGTAACCGGTCTTCGTCTTGCCGCGACCGGGATCGAGCACCGGGCAACGCGTCTCGTCGGCGAACAGCTTGGTCGAGGCCTTCAGGTTCGCGACCAGGCGCTCGTGCAGGGCGCCAGCTCGAAGGCGGCGAAGCCGACCCAGTGCGCGAGCGCGGAGCGATCGATCTCGATACCCTCGCGTGCCAGGATCTGCGCCTGCCGGTACAGCGGCAAGTGGTCGGCGTATTTGGAGACGAGCACGTCGGCGACGAGCGCCTCAGTCGGGATGCCGCCCTCGATCAGCCGGTTCGGCGCCGGCGCCTGCACGACGCCGTCCAGGCGCGGCGCACGCATATTTCGGGCGCCGGGTGACGATCACGCGCAGCCGAGCCGGAACTCGGTCGAGGCGCTCCGATACGTCCTCGCCGATGACGTGCAGGCTGCCACCGCAGCACGGGCACGCATGGCACGAGCGCAGCGAAGCCGGCGAAGGGAGGAAAGAAGTGACCGGCATCACATCGGGCCTGCCCGCCCCCGAGGGTCAACAGGGCCCTCCCGCGCGCGCCGCTTTGCCAGCCGTGAGGGCGCGTCGCGTCACGCGCGGGTCCCTCCCATTGACTTCGGGGACGGCCTCACGCCGCAAAGAAAGCGAGCACGAAAACCACGTGCGGCGTATTATAGCGCGTCAATCTGGGTGAGACGGCAGCGGCGGTCGGAATGGACGGGCGGCGGCCGATAGCGGGTAGAAGATCATCTCGATTCGTTCTGCGGGCAAGCAGTTTCTGATTGTCGCTCGTGCTCGCCGCTGAGTGTCGCGATGTTTCGCGCGTCGATCAGACGCCGCTTTGATTGTCGCTCGGCGGCGGCTTGGCGCCACCTCGTTTTCGCTCGCGCGCCTTGCGGGCGCGGTAGCTCTCGACGTTCATCTCGAGGATCGTCGCGTGGTGCACGAGCCTGTCGATGGCCGCCAGTGTCATGGCCTTGTCGGGGAACACGCGGCCCCACTCGCCGAACGCCTGGTTGGCGGTGATCAAGAGTGAGCGGCGCTCGTAGCGCGTGCCGATCAGCTCGAACAGCACGCTGGTCTCGGCCTGGTCCTTCGACACGTAGGCGATGTCGTCGAGGATCAGCAGGTGATACTTGTCGAGCTTGTCGATCGCACTTTCGAGAACGAGATCGCGGCGCGCCAGCTGCAGGCGCTGCACGAGGTCGGTGGTGCGTGTGTAGAGCACGCGCCATCCCTGCTCGACGAGGCCGCGCCCGATGGCTGCCGCGAGATGGCTCTTGCCGGCGCCCTGTCCGCCGAACAGCAGCAGATTGGCGCCGGCCCTGAGCCAGCTGTCGCCCGCGATCAGCGCCTTGACCTGCGCCTTGGAGATCATCGGCACCAGCTCGAACTCGAAATTGGCGATTGTCTTGCCCTCGGGCAGATCGGAGCCGGCGAGATGGCGCGCGATGCGCCGCCGCGAGCGATCGGCCAACTCGTGCTCGGCGAGGCAACTGAGGAAGCGCGAGGCCGGCCAGCCCTCCTTGTCCGACTGGGCAGCAATGTCGGGCCACATCGCCTTCATCGCCGGCAGGCGCAGCTCGGTGAGGATGATCTCCAGGCGCGCGGCGTCGATCGTGGGAGAGGATCTGGTCATGCCGCACCTCCCGCGCACGCCTTCGCCATGACCTCCATGCCGGATGCCGTGCCGGCGTTGTCCGCCATCGGCATGTCCCCGGCGTCGGCAACAGCAGCGACACTCGCCAGTTCGTCATAGCTCTCGAGCGCCGGCATCTCGATGGTGATCTCGGGAACAGCCGTCATCCGTGGCTCAAAGCGCTCCCGCAATCGGTCGAGATCGGGCAGCCGCCCGGCATCGAGGTCGGCACGAAGCGCTTCGGCCAGCTCGGCCTCGCAGGCTCGCTCGTGGGCGAGCGCCAGGAGGGCGACCATGGTGCGGCATGCCTGGCGGTCGCCGACCTGGGCAAGCAGCGCCTCGAAGGCTTTGCCGTAGGCTTCGCGCGGGAACAGCTGATCGCGATAGACGAGGTTCAACAGCGCCATCGGCTTCCGGCGCAGCGCATGGATCACGTGCCGGTAGTCGACCACGTGCGCATGCTTGTGGTGATCGGGTGATCGGCCGCGCCGGAGCGTCACCACCTCGCTTCCGCCGAGGAAGCAGACGAGGCGGTCGTCGTAGACGCGCACGGTGAGCCAATGGCCGATGAGGCGCGAGGGCACCGTGTAGAACACGAGCTTGAGCACGAAGCCGCCACGCGAGGTGACGATGACGCGCGCCTCCTCGTAGTCGGCGGTGCGTCGCTCCGGCAGCTCTCCCAGCTCCGCCTTCTCGATCTCGATGCGCTTGCGGTTCCTCGCATTGCGCCGGCCGACCACCTCGTCGATGAAGCGGCGGTAGGCGTCGAGGTCTGCGAAGTCGCGGGAGCCGCGCAGCAGCAGCTCGTCCTCGATCACCCGCTTCAGGTGGCCATGCGGGCTCTCGATCGAGCCGTTCTCGTGCGCGAGCCCCGGGTTGTTGCGGGTCGGCTGCATGCCGTAATGCGCGACCAACGCTTCGTAGCGCTTCGTCAGATCCTCCTGCGCCTCGCGGTCGAGGTTGCGGAAGGCGGACAGGCTGTCGCTGCGATGCAGCTCGGGCACCGCCCAACGCCCACAGCGCATTCTGCAGGCCCTCCGCGAGCGCGACATAGCTCTCGCCGCCGAGCACGACGTGGGCGTGCTCGAAGCCGGAGAACGCGAGCCGGAAGTGATAGAGGCGGTGGTCGAGCGGGCTGCCGAGCGATCGTCACCTCCAGGGCGGCCATGTCGGTGAAGTCGGAGAGCCCATGCGCCTGGGCGGATGCTCTTGGGAGAACATCACGTCCTGCTCCGGGCCATGAAAGCGCCCGCCACTGGCGAATGCGCCGCTCCAACGTCCGGCGCACGCCCTCGGAGAGGTCCGGGTGACGACGGCGCATCTCCTCGAACACGGCGACGGCGCGGACGCCGGGCGCGGCCTCGAGCAGCGGCACGACTTCCGTCTCCCACAGATGGAGAAGCGGATCGGGGCGCCGGCGCCCGCGCGGCTTCTTCTTCTGCGACGGCAACCGCGGATCGGCCAGCGTCCGATAGCCGGTCGCGCGGGAGAACCCGGCCATCGCGGCGGCGACGGTCGGCGTGCTGGTCTGACGGGACTTCATGAACAACCTCGTCTGGCAGTCGGTGACATGGCGGCCAGGCAATGAGAGATCCTTCCGTTGCGAAGAATGCTCTCCCTCATGCCCGGCCACTCCGACCGCCAAACCGCGCCCCCACTCCTGTGGACAAGCTGGGGAAAAAGGCGCGACGCAGGGGTGGACTGCCTCCGGTCGGGCTACGCCCTCCCTCCGTCAGCCCACCCCTGCGAACCGTCTCATCCTGATTGTCGCCCGGGTCTCACCCTGATTGTCGCGCGCCAGCGTATTGACGTCGGACGCGAACACTGAGAGCAACTCGAACACCTCAACGGAGCCGTCACGCACCCCGCACTCAACTGATCGCGTTGGCCTGGAACGCATGATCGAGATGCGCTGGAACCGCCGATCGAGATCCCCGGAATGGGCACGCCAGACGCCGGCGCTCGGCATCGAGCCGGTCATTCTCCGCCCGAGCTGCCACGATCATCGCCTTCAGCGTCGCGGCATCATCGGGAAGGTCTTCGAACTTGAGCGCCATGCCGGCAGAATCGCCGATTTGCCGGTAGGCTTGCCAGCCGCATTGCGACGGCGGTGTGGATCATTGCGTCGCTGTGGGCCGCACGACACGGCGTGCGTGCACGCGGCTCCAGTCGAGACCTTCCAGCAACGCGGAGAGCTGCGCCGGCGACAGCCGCATCACGCCGTCCTGAACGGCAGGCCAGCGGAAGCGGCCGTCCTCGAGTCGCTTGGTCATCAGGCAAAGGCCGGTCTGGTCCCAGAACAAGAGCTTCACTCGGTCGGCCCGCTTGGCGCGGAAGACGTAGATCACGCCCGAGAACGGATCAGCCTTGAGTTCGCTCTCGATGAACGCCGCGAGACCGTCCATGCCCTTGCGGAAGTCGACGGGCTTCGTCGCCACGAGCACGCGGATGCCGGTCGGAGGGACGATCACGCCATCACCCGCAGGGCTTTCAGCACGGCGGCGAGCGTCCTGCCGTCGACCGCGCCCCGGATGCGCACCCTCGCGCCACCGACGCTGATCTCGATCTCGGCAACCGCTTCGGCGGGCGCCGGAGATGGCGCAGGCGGCGGCAACGCGATCGGAGCGACATCCACCACGGCCTGCGCGAACATCGGCACCTCGGACGGCGTCCTCCGCGCCAACGCCTCGTCGCGGAACTTACGCATCCAGCCAAACAGCTGTGACGGCGTCACATCATGCCGGCGCGCGACATCGGAGACGACGACGCCGGGCTCCAGCGCCTCGGCGACGATCGCGATCTTGGCATCATCGGCCCACTTCCGCCGACGCTCGGGTCCGGTCAGCACCTCCGCTCGGCGCGGTCGCGCAAACGAAGTGACGTCACTATGGTCGTCAATATGAACGTATCGATCCTGCCCCATGCCCGACCATCGCCGAACGGGCGCCGGGCCCGCAACGTGGGGGTGGCGCAGCGCTTACTGTCCAACCCGTGCGGAATGTGCTGGCCGCACCGGCGACACGCGCCGGTCGTCGTCGCGACCAAGGCCGTGAAGCTGTTCAACGTAAGATCGTTCAAGGCAAGACCGCATCCGAGCGCAGCAAAGTCCCGTCGCTCGAGGGTTGGCCTCATTCTGAGTTTGCACGTTGCGATGTCTAGACATGATCTGTACTGAGCCGCTCGATGAAGTCCGGGCGCGCCTGAGAACCTGGCTCGGCGAGAAGGTGGGCGTTGGTCGCCGGGCTTGCCAAGGCACACGCCGAGTAGCGGCTCGACGAGAAACTGATGGCGCTGAAGCCCAAGCTGCTGATCGTCGACGAGCTGGGCTGCCTGCCGCTCGAACCGGACGCGGCGCACCTGTTCTTCCGGCTGGTCAGCCGGCGCTACGAGACCGGCGCGGTGCTGATAACATCGAACCGCAGCGTTGCCGAATGGGGCACGGTGTTCGGCGATCCCGTGGTCGCCACCGCGATTCTCGGCCGCCTGCTGCACCACAGCCACGTACTGACCATCCGCGGCGACAGTTACCGGCTACGCGCCAAACGCAAGAGCGGCCTCATCACGGCAAGAACGCCCGCCACGAGCACCGAACGTCAATCAGCAACTTGAAGGAGGGTGCAGTTCTTGCTGTCGCAAAGGGTGCAGTTCCCGGTGTCGGTTGATACTATGGTCGTCGCGGCGGCTGTCGCAGCCCGAACCTACTCCAGATTCAAGACAAATAGCACACCGACCAACGTCTCCCTCCGGTGAGCGCCGCCTTGTCTGATTGAGCTGCCGCGTCGAGTCTGCCGGGCTGGTGAGGATCAACGCGGTGCGAGGACGTGCCCACGATGGCGGATGTGGACACAAGTGACGGGAAGCGCCGGCGGAACAAGCGATGGCCGGAGGCGCTGAAGCGCGAGATTGTGGCGGCGACGCTTGCGCCCGGTGCCTCAGTGTCGGTCGTGGCGCGCCAGTACGACGTCAACGCCAACCAGGTGTTCATGTGGCGCCGCCGGTATCAGGATCTTGTCGAGCGGCCCGCTGCGCCGCCCTCGACGCCCGTTCTGGTGCCGGTGACGATCACGCCGACGCCGATGGTCGAGGCTGCTGCACCATCCGAGGCGGGCACCACCGACACGATCGAGATCGAAGTCTCTGGCGATTGTCGCATCCGCGTCGGGTCGGGCTTTGATGCTCGGACGCTCAGGCGCGTTCTCGATCTGCTGAGGCGCCGATGATCCCGGTACCTTCGGGCGTGCGCGTCTGGCTCGCGGTCGGGCGCACCGACATGCGGCGCGGCATGAACGGGCTCAGCCTCCAGGTGCAGGAAGCACTCGGGCGCGATCCGTTTGCCGGCGATCTCTTCCGTGTTTCCGGGGTAAGCGCGGCGACATGGTCAAGATCCTCTGGCACGACGGTCTCGGCCTCTCGCTCTACGCCAAGCGCCTGGAGCGCGGTCGCTTCGTGTGGCCTTCAGCCGAGGGTGGCTCCGTCGCCATCACGGCAGCCCAACTGGCCTACATGCTCGACGGTATCGACTGGCGTAACCCGCTTCACACATTCCGTCCGCAACGTGCGGGATAGCCGCGTTTTGCAGGCGCGGTCGGCGGCGTACCGTGATTCTCTCGGAGCATGGATTCGCCGCCTCCCGATCTGCCGGACGACATCGATGCGCTGAGGGTGGTTGCCGCCACGGCGCTCGCGCGGAACGCCGACGATGCGGCGACGATCGCGCGTCAGAAGCTGGAGATCGCCAAGCTCAGGCGGCAGATCTACGGTCCCCGCTCGGAGCGCACCGCGCGGCTCATCGAGCAGATGGAGTTGGGCTCGAAGAGCTGGAAGCCAACGCCACCGAGGACGAGCTCGCCGCCGAACAGGCTGCTGCCAGGACGACGACGGTCGCCGCCTTCACGCGCAAGCGTCCCTCGCGCCAACCGTTCCCCGCGCATCTTCCGCGCGAGCGTGTCGTCGTTCCGGCGCCGACGACCTGCGACTGCTGCGGCGGCTCGCGCCTGCGCAAACTCGGCGAGACCGTCACCGAGACGCTGGAGGTGATCCCGCGCCAGTGGAAGGTGATCCAGCACGTACGCGAGAAGATGACGTGCCGGGACTGCGAGACGATCAGCGAGCCGCCGGCACCGTTCCACGTCACGCCGCGCGGCTGGGCGGGCCCGAACCTGCTCGCCATGCTGCTGTTCGAGAAGTTCGGCCAGCATCAGCCGCTGAACCGTCAGGCCGAGCGCTACGCCCGCGAAGGCGTGCCGCTCGCGCTGTCGACGCTCGCTGATCAGGTCGGTGCGGCGTGCGCAGTGCTGAAGCCGCTGCTGGAGCGGCTCGAGGCCCATGTCTTCGCGGCCGAGCGGCTGCACGGTGACGATACGACGGTGCCCGTACTTGCGAAGGGCAAGACGCACACCGGCCGCTGCTGGGTCTACGTGCGCGACGATCGGCCGTTCGGCGGCGGCGCTCCGCCGGCAGCAATGTTCTATTACTCGCGGAACCGCGGCGGCGCACACGTCGAAGAGCACCTCTTGCGATGGCAAGGCATCCTGCAGGCCGACGCCTACGGCGGATACAATCGGCTGTACGAGGCCGGCCGAACGCCGGGCCCGATCCTGGAAGCGGGCTGCTGGGCGCATGCGCGCCGTCCCTTCTTCGCGCTCGCGGACATCGAGGCCGGCGCCCGCCGAAAGGCCGAGGGCAAAGCACCAGCATTGATCTCACCGCTGGCGTTGGAGATCGTGCTGCGCATGGATCGACTGTTCGAGACCGAGCGCGGCATTGCGGGCAAGAGCGCAGAGGAGCGCCGCGCAGTCCGCCAAGAGCTGAGCGCGCCCATCATCGCCGATCTCGAAGCGGTCCTGCGCGTCGAGCGGCCGAAGCTCGCGCGCGGCAGCGATCTCGCCAAGGCGATGGATTACATGCTGAAGCGGTGGCCTGCCTTCACCCGCTTCCTGGACGACGGCCGCGTCTGCCTGTCGAACAACGCCGCCGAGCGCGGCCTGCGCGGTATCGCACTCGGGCGCAAGTCGTGGCTGTTCGCCGGCTCCGATCGCGGTGGCATCCGCGCCGCCGCCATGTACAGCCTGATCGTCACGGCCAAGCTGAACGATATCGATCCGCAAGCCTGGCTCGCCGACGTGCTGGCCCGCATCGCCGGGCATCCCGTCTCACAGCTCGACGAGCTGCTGCCGTGGAACTGGCGCCCGGCGAACGCGGTGGTCAGCAAGGCCGCCTGAATGTCACCGGCCCTGCGGTGCTCACCGGATGTTTACCGCGTTGGGCCAGCACGTCGGATACATGCCGCAGGACGTCGGACTGTTCGAGGGGTCGGTCGCCGAGAACATTTCGCGGTTGCGCGAAACTCGACAGCCAAGCGATAACCGAGGCTGCCAAGTTGGCAGGTGTCCATGACCTCATCATGCGACTGCCGGACGGCTACCACACCCAACTCGTCGCCAATGGATCAAATCTCTCGTCTGGGCAGCGCCAGCATCAGGCTCGCTCGTGCGCTCTATGGCAAGCCGTTCCTGGTCGTACTCGACGAGCCGAATTCCAACCTCGATTCCGAAGGCGATGCTGCGCTGACGGCGGCTATTCAAGGGATCCGGGCAGGCGGCGGCATCGCAGTGGTCATCGCGCACCGACCGAGTGCGCTTGCTGCGTGTGATCTGGTCGGCGTGGTTCAGGGCGGCCGACTGGTCGCCTGCGGACCGAAAGAGGAAGTTCTGCGGTCGCTGAATACGCAGATGCAGCGGGCGCCGGCCCCGCAGGTGGCGCAGATCTTCCCGGCTTCGGCTTAGTCAGTAGTCCCTCTGTGGTGGCGGTGTCATGTTCGGTTCAATTGATCAACCTCGGTCTTCAGACACGCTGCCCAAATCAGGCGCGACAGGTCGCGAGAAATACGAGTTTGAAGCAAGCAGTGGGCGGCCATTTGCCAAAATTGCAGCTGGCTTTGTCGTGTTCGAGGCACTGCTCCTGTTGAAGAACATTCTCTTTGGAACGCAGCCTGGCGGGGCGGCCCAAGCATCAGTGCCGCCGACCATGAGCGAACGCGGTCAGACATCGACGGCCGATGCTGCCGCCGCGCGGCCGGCAGATCATTTCGTTGAGCCGGGCGAGCAGGCGCCGCCAACGGTGGCCGAAATGATGGCATGGATGATGCCCAAGATCGGGTCCTCGACGTTTGTCGTCGACCCGTTCGGTGGCGTCACGTTGGTTCGCTTTGATGGCGGCAAGGCGACGGCTGGTCCGGCCCTCGTCGTCTCGAACGACAACCTGCCCACTGTTTCACCGACTTTGCACCTTCCAGATACCTTTCATTTCTCGCCATCCGCCGGGTTGGCGCTGGTTGACAGCGGCTCCGATGCGGCGGACCCCGAGGATGACGCGCCGCCCCTCGGCGATGACAGCGTGCGTCGCAACACGGCGCCGGTCGTGAGCGGCGACACAATCATATATCGCGCTCTGGTCGGGCAAACCGCCATCCTCGGTGCGGCGGAGCTCTTGCTCTTCGCGCATGACATCGATGGCGACGCGCTATCGATTGCGTCGGCCACCGCCAATGCCGGCACCGTGGAGGTTAGCGCTGATGGCGAAGTTCGATACCGGCCCCCGTCGATGGATTTCATCGGTACCGTCGTCGTTAAATTTGAGATTTCCGATGGGGAGCAGTCCGTCTCCCAGATTGCGCAAATCGAGTTCGGTCAAATCCCGGGCAGCGTGATCATTGGGACTGTGAACCGCGCCGGGAACACCGGAGGCTGTTTTGTTTGAGTCAGGCGGCTAGTCTCGCGGGCTCCTCCAGGCTGGCGTAGTAGTTGGCCTCCGCCTCGGCCGGCGGCACGTAGCCGATCGGCTCCAGCAGGCGCCGATTGTTGAACCAGTCGACCCATTCGAGCGTGGCGTACTCGACGGCCTCGAACGAGCGCCACGGCCCCCGCCGCCAGATCAGCTCGGCCTTGTAGAGCCCGTTGATCGTTTCGGCGAGGGCGTTGTCGTAGCTGTCGCCGACGCTGCCGACCGACGGCACGAGGCCAGCTTCAGCAAGGCGCTCGGTGTACTTGATCGAGACGTACTGCACGCCGCGATCCGAGTGATGGACGAGGCCGCTGCCGCCGACCGGCTTGCGGTCATGAATGGCCTGCTCCAGCGCATCGAGCACGAAGCCCGCGTGCGCCGACCGTGACACGCGCCAGCCGACGATGCGACGGGCGTAGGCGTCGATGACGAACGCGACGTAGACGAAGCCAGTCCAAGTCGCGACGTAGGTGAAGTCCGACACCCACAGCACGTTCGGACGCGGCGCCCGGAACTTGCGATTGACGTGATCGAGCGGACGGGAGCGGCTTTGTCGCTCGCGGTCGTGCGCAGGCGCTTGCCGCGGATCACCCCTTGGAGAGCCTCTTTCTTCATCAATCGTGCGACCGTGCAGCGGGCGACATCGTGCCCTCGCGCTGCAGCTGCCGCCACACCTTGCGCACGCCGTAGACTTGGAAGTTCTCATCGAAAACCCTTCTGATCTCGGCGCTGAGCGCGATCGCGCTTGATGCGCGGCGGCGCCGTATCCGGCTTTGCGCGCCGGGCGGCGTGGGCGTGGTAGGTCGACGGGGCGATCGGCAGAACCTTGCAGATCGGCTCGACCCCGTACGCTGACCGATACTCGTCGATGAATGCAATCATGGCTTCCACCGGCGGTCGAGCTCCGCCTGGGCGAAATACGCGCTCGCCTTGCGCAGGATCTCGTTGGCTTGGCGTAGCTCGCGGTTCTCGCGCTCAAGTTGACGCAGGCGCTCGCGATCGTCGGTGGTCGTGCCAGGCCGCGTACCCTGGTCGCGCTCGGCTTGGCGCACCCACAGCCGCAGCGTCTCGGCCTTGCAGCCGATCTTGGCCGCGATCGAGACCATCGCCGCCCATTCAGACGCGTGGTCCGCACGGTGCTCGGCCACCATCCGCACGGCGCGCTCGCGCACCTCTGCGGAAAACTTCGAGGTCTTTGATTCGTTCGTCATGGCTCCAGTCTCTCAAGAGTTGGAGCCTCCGGCAAACTCGGGGCGGTTCAGATCGTCGGAGTTTCTTCAGGCGCTCTTCGTCGTGGTTGTGCCGCGTCATCGGGTGGCCTTCCGGGGGCGGGCGGCCGGCTTCCGCGTCGTCTTGGTCTTTCTCGGCTTCTTCTGAGTGCGCAGTTCGTCGAGCAATTTCCATTGGGTTTCGGTCAGACCGTGAGCGTGATAGCGATGCAGAAGGCGAATGAAGGACTGCTCCCAACTCGCGAAGTCGTCGATCCGAGCCATCAGTGCGTCGATGATGTCGATGGCGCGGCGGCCGTCCCGTTCAGTCGTGAGCGGCCTGTCGGGCTTTCGTGGGGGGGGGCGGTGGCGACGAGTAGAACGGGCGCGCCGAGGTCCTGCTTGCCGTGCTGCCCGGTGTCGATCCGATCGCAATGAAGCTGCTCCAAGTCATCCCGAAGCGGCCGAGGTAGGTGGTGGCCCGCTCGGCGGCGACGGCCCGCTCGTGGACATTGTCGCTGCGCATCATCTCGCAGATTTTCGCGAAGTGGTCCCGTTCGAAGGTTTCGGCCATGGGCTTCTGCTCACGTCTTGGGTGTCGCCTGGGATCGGGGAGGCGGCAGCTGCGAGAGCGACGGCTCTGCGCGCCTCTTCCCCGATCGACGGTCTTGCGACCGCTGCGGCGACGATGGGCATCGATAAAGTCTTGCAGTGATGCAGGCGGCGTCAGCCGGCGGCCGGCCGATCCGCCTGATCGGTTGGGGTGGGTGTCTCGTCGGCGGGGGGCCTGGCTCCCGGATCGGCTTCGGGAGCATCGGCAACCGAGGCGGCGTCCACCGCCACTGCCGGCATTCGTTGCCGCGTCTGCGTCCAGAGGCGGTCGGCGACCTTGAGTGGCTCGATGACGCCGTTGCGGGCCCACCACGCGCGCTCGTCTCCTGACCGGTGGACCTCGTCGTGGTGGATCGCGCAGAGCGGCACCGTGAACTCGTCGGAGACCTTCATGGCCATCGCTGCGGGCTGCGCGAACTTCAGATGGTGGGCGTGGGCGGGTCGGCGACCGCAGATAAGGCACGGCTGGCTGCCAACGAATGCCAGGTGAGCCTTGTCGCGCATGCGGTTCTCTTTCGGGCGGCTGACGACGGCCGCAGGCTGGCGGCCGCCGGCCGCAGGACGTCGAGCGGATGCTGTGCCGGTGCGCTCGTCTTTGTCCGCGTGCCGGCTCCTGCGGCCGTCGTTGGCGGGCGCAGCACGCGGCTGCTCTCGAAGGCGTAGTACGCGAAGGCGCAGAGGGTGGGGCAGTTGCGGCAGTGTCATCGAAGCCGCCGCAGCGCGCAGGAGCCGCCGCGGGCGCAGTAGTCGCAGTAGTCGCAGCCGCCTCAGGCGTTGGAGGCGTCACAGTCGTTGCAGCAGGCGTCGACGACGACGCAGCCGCAGCGGCTGCCGTGGTCGCGAACGATCGAGCCTTTCTCTTCAAGGCGTCGACGAGGTGCGTGGCTGCGCCATGGGTCGAGGGATCGGCGGCCAGACTGTCGAAGACGCCGAGGTTACGTTCCCAGAGCGCGTAGGTGGCGCCGAGGGTCGGGCAGTCATCGAGCGCCGCGAGGAACGTCTTCATGTAGTCGCGCAACTCGTGGAAGCTGTGCGACTGCCCGCGATCGAGATGCAACACGAAGTGGTCGTGTACAATTCGGGCTTGGGCGTCCGTCTCCGACTTCGTGCCGCGTGTCTTGGTCACCTGCGACTGCTCGGGGTCGTAGAGGGCGAGACCGAACGGGTTGCCGAAGGTGGCGAGCGCGCGTTTGGTGGCGTCCGTCTCTGCGGTTTTGAGCGCCATCTCGTGAGCGGCTTCCTTCCGGTCTGCGCGACCGAAGCCGGTCCCGACGCCCTCTCGGATCGTGACGGTATCGCCGGCCCTCACGGTGATGCGGACCTTCGTGGAGTAGAAGCAGATGGTCTGCCCCCGGTGGAACTCGGTCCAGTGGCACTTCGGGGAGACGGTCTGACGATCCCAGGAGTCGAACCCGAAGATGCGGTTGGCCTCCGAGATAGCGTGGTAGCCGCCGATATAGGAGATCGACGTGCCGTCGGCGGCGCGCGTCTTGACGTGGCGGCGCTGCAGTTTCGACTTGAGCGCCTTCGTCTGATGGGGTGTGAACGCCATTTACTTGGTCCTCACGTTGAGCTGCGGTGTGGGGGCCTTGAGTGCGACGCCATCGATCGTGATGCCGGCCTTGAGGGCGGCCAGGAGGCCTTGCCGGTCGAGCGTCGGCGGTTGCGGCTTGAGGTAGGCTGCCGGCACGAGTGCCGGGTTCTCCACTTCGAGCGACGCTGCACCGGTCCTGAGGGAGGCGGTGAAGTCGGGGTGGGTCAGCTTGTGGATGCCGGCCGCCGTCATGGCCTTCCGCGCGATTTCGCGCTTCGTGCGCATGCGGTCTTCGAGGCGATCGCGGCGCGCCTTCATGTCGGACAGGCGCGTGGATAACGCCTCGAGGAGGGCCGCATCCTCGAGCGACGACCGGATGACGGCCCCTATGATGTCGGTCGCATCAGTGAGCCCTTCGAGGGTGTCCTGGAGGGTGTCGTCGTCGAGATCGGGGTACGCCGAGATGAGGTCTTCCCGAGCACGGATATGCTGTGTGATGGCGGCGGTGATGGTCTCTGGGGCTAGGGTGGGACGCATGATTACCTCCTCGCGAAGTTGATGATATGAAAACTATCACATGTGATATAAAATGACAACATCTGGCTTGAGTGATCGCGCGTGATCAGCGCCCGTCAGTTGAAGGCGGCGCGCGCGCTGCTGGGGATTTCGCAGGCGGAGCTAGCGGAACGGGCCGGCGTTGGCGTGGCGACCGTGCGCAGGCTTGAGACGGCCGAGGAGGTCCGCGGTCAGGTCGCGACGCTGACCAAATTGCAGGTCGCGTTGACGGATGAGGGGGTGATATTTATCGCCCGCGACGAAGTACTCGGTGAGGGCGTGCGTCTGCGGTTCTGATCGCTGGATCGGTTTGCCGTGGAGAGCGACGTACCGCCGGAGGTTGCGCAGCCGATTCGAGCTGCGCTGGGGCGAAAGCGCCGGGGAAGGTAACCTCGGAGGCGTTGTGGCGCCGCTGATCACGCGGCCCAACGTGTCAACCAACATCAGCATGGGGTCGCTCCTCTCGTTTCCTCGGGCCTATTGGCCGGAGGCGCATCCCCTTGGTCGGGAGCCACCGTGTCGGGAGACGATCGGTTGGCGCGGGACGAACCCGCTCTTGATGCGTGTCAAACGATATCGGACCGGCGTCGGTCAGTGTCAAGGCGCGTCTCGACATTTCAATTATCGGGCTCAGAAGCGACAGAGTGTCACCTCCCCTGAGCTGGCAATGGTGCGGTCAACAGCTGCCCCGTCGGCGGTCGTCGGAAGCCACTCTGGCACGCCGCGTGACGGCCAATCGGATCTGGACTGCCGTGCATTCGGACCGACGGTCAGGGGCGCCGACTGCGATGGTGAAATCGGGATGGTGAAGGGGCTCAGCACGCGCACGGGTTGGCACTGATTTAATGCCGAATCCAGTTGCGCGCGTCCTATCGACTGAGTTAGCGTTATCCGGTCGTTTTGATGCTGATCTCTTTCCGCATGTTCTGCAATCGCAGTTCGCGCCGCCAAAGAGGCTCGCAATGTGCCGTCGGTACCTTGTGTTTTTAATTCTTCAGCTTTGCTCCGCCTGCCTTGGAGCCGTCGCCATAGCGCAGTCCACCGAAGCGTCGGGACTTCGAATTCGCTACGATCCCGACGCAAGCACCTGCAACATTTCTCTCGTTGGCACAATCCGCGCGGGAGATCTGGATCGCATCAAGAAGGCCGTCCCTCTGAGTGGCGCGGTGAAGGCTGGTCCGACTGTTTGTCTAAGCGTCTCGGGCGGAGACTTCGTAGAAGGCATCAAGATTGCGAGGCACGTCTCCAGCATGGCGTGGAGCACGCACCTCCAAGACGGTGCCATCTGTCAGTCGGCTTGCTCCTGGATTTTCCTCGCGGGGATCAACGCGAGCACGGCCGGCACAGAATTGAGCCGCACCATGCATCCAACCGCGCGGCTCGCGCTGCATGCACCCTTCATTGATGTAGACAAAGCGCGCCGCCGACTTGGCGCGTCGGCGCCCGTAGAGAGGGTCGTTGCGTTTTATGGTCAGGCCGTTGCGGAACTCGGTGGCCAGCTTTTGGCGTTCGCCAATCATCGCCTCACGACTGGCGTGCCCATCCTGAATCCATCTTTGCTGGCGCAGGCCCTCGTGAAGACGGGTGGCGATTGGCTCGAAGTGACGACAACAGGCGACGCCATGAAGTGGGACATCGAAATCACTGGGTACCCATCGCCGGCTCCGGCGGCGTCGCGTGATGACGTGGCGATGGCTTGCCGGAACGCCCTCGCGAAGGCTAACGAATTCTGGGATTGGGACGAAATATATAGGATCCCGATCGGTGATTATGAGGCGCTTTATGCCGCTGACAAGAGGAGCCTTATTGCTCACATTTCCTTCGGTGACCGCGCGAATTCGAGCTACATACGCTCGGCGTCATGCGAGTTGAGGTTTGAATTCGATGACGGCGGGGGGATCAGCTCGCTGCACGCGATCGCGAACCTCCCGAGGTCCGAGAATGTCGTCACTCTCGATATTGGATACGATACGCGGCCGAAAGCGGAGTTGGTGTTGCCGACGTTTGCCGCGATGTCGCCGAAGACAACGCTTGAGACTCTCCTGGATGGTGGCCGCCGGCGGCAGAAGCCGGCAGCGCTTGCGACTTTGGTTTCTCCGAAGTGGTGCGAACGGCAGCAAAGAATGGTCGATCGAGGCCGTGCGCCTCGCTGAGGCTCTTGCTTTGGATGCAATTTCGAGAGACGTTTCGGCTGCGGTGGCAAAGGAGACCGAGCGAAAAGGTGAGCTCAACCGGACAGAGGGAGTGGTTGCCTCAACGCGCCCAGTGCTCTTCTTCCAGAGCGAGGACGATCCCGGAGGCGGTTGGTTGCCTCAGTGCCGCCTACCCGCTCGAATTGGGGCACTGAGGCAGCAGCTTGCAGTACGTTCGTGTCAAGGATGAGGGAGTTGAACATGAGGACGCTGCAAGGTGGAAGCGTCGTTGTCGCGGCTATGATGTGTTTGTGGTTGAGCGCATTATCGTCGCGCGCTCAGACGAACCCTCCGCCGCCTCCCGCTCCGGTGCCCTCGAGAATATTGGACCAGTGAAATGTGAGCCGCGCGCGAGAGGCTGCAGAGCGGAAGGAGGGTCAGGCATCATGGCAAAGTACCGAACCCTGCCGGTGGGTGCGGGAGCTGAAGATGGGCTGACGTCGTCCGCCAGAATTTGAGGATGCTCGACGCGGTCTTGCCATGATCGCCCCATTGTCGACGTCGGGCTCATGCATTCCGTCTCAACCGGTGGAGCACGCCGATGCCCTTCCTTTTTATGATTTGGCGCTGCGGTCCTTTGTCGATCGGCGCCGCTTCGGCCCAGCAGTGTGCAGGCGGCCGCATCTGGCAGCCCATTCATTGTGAACCAGTCGGCTACGATTGGACGGTGGCCCGGCTTCGCGGCACTGCGGCATGTGCAGGGCACGGATGCTTACTTGTGGGGACGGCCATCGGGTCCGGGACTGGGTCGTGACGGCCGCGCATTGCGTTGTCGGCTACAGTAAAGACGCGAGCGGGGATTTCCAACCCGACGGCCGGCGGCTCGAACTCGTGTTTGGGGTCGACAATCTGCATCGCGCGACGCCGGCGTCGATCGGCCTTCCCGAGGCAATCGTTCGACACGACGCCTACAAAGAGGAGGAGGACGGTGAAAAGTTTGGGATCCGGGCCGACATTGCACTCATCAAGCTACGTTCAAAGATGCGGCCCCAGAAACTATTTGCCACCATCGCCGAGACACGCGATCCAGGTGAATTTTTAACGACGGCAGGCTTCGGGGCGACAGTCGGGCTCTCAGATGTAAAGCAATTTTCTCGCGCAAGTGATGGGCGAACATTCTGGGCATACTCGGCGACGCTCAAGCAAGCGAGCGTCTCAAGTGCGCCACTTGAGCACTGTCACAAGATCTGGGGTTTCGTCGACGAGCGACATATTTGCGCAGGTCTACCATTTTCCGGATTTGACGATTCCTGCAACGGGGACAGCGGTGGCCCCCTCATGAAGATCGATTTCGAAAGCCGATGTCCTCAGCTCGTTGGGATTGTCAGTTGGGGAGCAAGAAACTGCGGCAACAGCCTGAAGCCAGGTGTCTACACGCGTGTCTCGTCCTACATTGAATGGATCCGCCAGCACACTGCCCTTCCAATTGTGCTGGCAGGTTCGAAAGCGATCCCGTTTAGCGCCAGGCAGAAAGAACTTCTGAAGGCGCTCGACGAGGCACTGGTCGACGTCAGTCAGCGGATTAATATCAGGATTGAGAAGCTGGGTGGGAAGTCTACGGTGGGCGTCGGCACCGAGACGCTCGATTTTACGAAGAGTGGCGAAAGCACGAAGTTTGGCTTGCGCGTCGAAAGCACCGTCAGCGGGCGCCTCGTATTGATCGACTTGAAACCGGATGGCCAAATCCGGCAGGTCCTCCCTAACGGGTTCTCGGCGAGCGGAGCCAACGTCGAGGCCAGCAAACCCCTATTCCTCCCCGAATACGACAAGCACGGCTTCGATGCTTTTGAGGCAGAACCAATACCCGGGGCGGGCCGCGTGCTCGCGATCATTGTGCCGCCGATCTATCCCTATGAGCTGCTGATGCGGGGCGCCAAAAGCTTGTCGGGTGCCGTCTCCGACCGCGGTGTGAAGTTCGATGGCGCCTCCGGCGTCGCGTACCTTACCCATCTCGTTGACCATATCCAGCGAACGATGGCCGCGCGGCCGGCGACGAGGGGCGGCGATTGGGGATATGGCTACGTCGACTACAAGCAGGTCTCACGATGAATGAGACGAATGAGACGTAGGTGGGCGATGGCCGGCGACTAGCGCCTCGTCGGCGAGGCGATTGTCTGCAGGCGGGTCGAGCCCCGATACATGGTCCAAAGAGGCACCCCCACCTCAATTGGGGACGTGTTGGCCGCGTCTGCCGCCAAGAGTGCGTCAGCCCGAACGGAGTTCGTCGTCCGCTTTCGTCCTCCGTCCATTGAACATCGAGCAACAGACGTCCCCGGGGGGCCTTCCCGCGACGTCGGCGACGCACGTCTTGCTTGCTTCGTCCCCAAACCCCGCGTGGACCGCACGGTGGCAGCCGCCTGTGAAGCGGACCCGTGTGGGGGGCTCCTTGTTGGTGCGCGTGAAGCCTGGGCGCGCCCACTCCATCATATTGCGGCAAGCTTCGAAGACGTCGCGACGAGTTACGCGAGGGAGCCGGTAGCCGATGAGGTCTATGCGCCACTGGCCAAGTCTGTCGATGGTATCGACCATCAGGAAATCGCGGGGACCGCTCTTCAGCGCTGCCGCAATAAGGGTTTCCGGAAACATGGCATCGTCTGCGACTGCCAGGAGGGCACCGATGGCCTGCACCCCCTGATGAAACGTCCTCATTGTAATGCCAGGATCGCTGCTTATGTGGATGTCGTTGACCTTCGCGATGTAGGGGGCGTGGAAGCCGAGCTCGGCGGCCGCATCAAGCTGTCGAAAGGGGCGCGAGTTGGTCTTGCCGTGGTGCCCAGCAAGAAAGATGATGGCGCAAGCTGAAAGGCACAGTGCACCGCGCTCGACGCGGGTGCCGACGCTGATACGCGCGGACAGCATCGCCTTCGCGATGGCCAGCGCCGCCGGGTAGTTGCCGCCAGGACTATTGAGGCATACGACGGCCCGCTCTCGTTCCTGTCCCTCGAGGCTCCGCAGGCGCTCGGAGAACTTTGTTTCGTCGCCCGCGAAAAGCTGGCCATCGAAGCGCATGTCGCACGGCGCAGTCCCTAATGTGAAGGCCGCGGCATTTGCTGGCGCGGGCTGCATGAAGCAAGAGGCGAACACCATCGAAGCAATCAGCGGCATCGACACCACCATTGCGCTTCGCTTGGCGTGTATCATTGGCGACATGGAGAGCCGTACCTCAATGTGGCAAGTCTGAAATCAGGTCGGAGGGTGGAAGGACAAGACGCATCCACTCTCCCGCGAAACGTGAGCGGTTGCTGTTCTGCGCCTCCTGATCGAGCTGCCTCTGCGAGACGACTTCTGGACGAGGATCATTAGCTCTTTCGACTGGCAGCTTCGAACGGATCTCGATTTCGTAGACGACGCCTTCGTCGTGGGAATAAGACAGATCCACGAGGCAGCTTCGGTTGCTGCCGCGGACTGTGTCGGCAAAGGTCACGCGGAGTGTGTCGCTCGCGGGTATTGGAACGCGTCGTGGGTTCGTTGGCTTTTGGAAATGGGCATCGAAGCGCCTGCCGATGTATTCGCAGGCTTGCCACAATACGTGCGTGGTGAGGACGACGGGCCTACGCTTCAGACCCGTCAACGTGATGCCCCACGCGTCGGCCTGCGCGACGGTCTCGAGGGGCAGGGATTTGCCCGGCGCCAGTAGGAGGATGTCCGCGAGGAGAGCCCTTGGGAACGGTCGATGCTCCGGGAACCCGTAAGGAACAAGGTTTGCGTCCATAATCTGCGCGATCGCGCGAATGGCCTCCGCGTACGATTGCGAGGCCCACGCCGGATCAGCGGTCGCGGTCTCGAAAGGCAACGTCTCGAACCGTAACTTTCCTCCGACTGCCAAAGTGCGCGCCGGCGTGTTGAGCCCGTGTCCGTCGAGTGCCTCCCGCCCGGTCATGAATACCAACGCGCAAGGCCCCGCGCAGATGGCGCCAGCCTCGACGTGGGTTCTTACGTGGGAGATCTGACCAACCAATTTCTGTACAATAGCGTGGGCTTCACCGAAGCTGCCGCCGCTGCTATCGAGACAGAGTGTTTCCGGCTCCTCATTCGATCGGGCAACCGCCAGCCGCTCAGCGTCTCCGGCGGCGATCGGCCCCCGCAGCCGGATCGTGCAGCGCTGCTCCCCAGTTCGAACAATCTCCGCAGCCTCGGCCGTGGTGGCGGCCGCGACGAGCAGTCCGACGACGACAGAACCGAGGCTCCTTGCGAGGCGAATACGCTTCATCGAAAGTGGCGTCCTATACGAGGTTTCGCCACTCAGAGCAGCGCCTGAGTGGAAGGCATCGAACTACGATGGTCGACGATATCAATCGGATAGACCAATGGTAAGGGGGAAGATGTCGGGCGTCGGTTGGCACCGCTGCCGTGGCCCGGAAACGCTTCCAGCGAGTCGTCGATTAGCGGATGAGCCATCACTTACTCGGCAGGTTCTCGTGTACGTCGAGATCGCGTGCCGCCTGCGCCGACGAGACATCCCGCTCGCGGGCCGAGGCGAAGGTCGTGATCGAGACGTGGCGGCGCCACTTCAACGAGGTGCGGCCGCACTCGAGCATAGGCTACATGACGCCGGCCGCGTTCGCGGCAAGGCTGAAGGAGCAAGACGCAGCGCCCGTGCCGGCGACGGGCCGGACCGCTGCGGTATGTGGGGCCTCCGCGCTCCGCCCCGTCGCGCAACCGCCTCGCAAGAGGCAAACAGCAAAAGCAACGAGGGCTGATCTCTCAAGCTAAACGTGGTCCGAAGAAATTGGGCAGGTCAGGTGTGCGATCTGCGGCATAGAGCCTGTTGTAGCCGGAGTAGGCATCGGCCTGCAGGATGCCCTGCCATCGCGCCAGATGCGCTTCGACGTGTGTGCCTCCGCGATCGCGCGAGTAGTAGAACATCGCTGCAGGTGGAGCGCCGCCTTTGAACGGTCGGTCATCGCGCACGTAGACCCAGCAGCGTCCCGTGTGGGTCTTACCCTTGGCCAGCACTGGCACCGTGGTGTCGTCGCCGTGCAGCCGCTCGGCCGCGAAGACGTGGGCCTCGACACGCCTCAGCAGTGGCGCCAGCACGGCACATCCCGCACCGACTTGATCGGCAACCGTCGAAAGCGCCAGCGGCACGCCCTCGCGGCCATAGCGCTCGACCTGACGGTTCAACGGCTGGTGCTGGCCGAACTTCTCGAACAGCAGCATTGCCATGAGGTTCGGGCCTGCCCAGCCCCTCGGGGTGACGTGGAACGGTGCCGGCGGCTCCGAGATCT